>DATKOP010000044.1:0-91581 GCA_035524595.1 Steroidobacteraceae bacterium
ACAACCGCTTCTCCGACCAGGTGAACCGCCTCGAGCTGCGGTTCGACACGTTCATGGAGGAGTTCTCGACCATCCTGCAGCGCCACGCGACCGCGCCGCGGGCCGGCTGAGCGATGCCGGCTCCGGGCAAGCGCGGGCGGCTGATGGGCGAGATCAACGTCGTCCCGTACATCGACGTGATGCTGGTGCTGCTGATCATCTTCATGGTCACGGCGCCGCTCCTGACCCAGGGCGTGCAGGTCAACCTGCCGAAGGCCGGCGCGACGCCGCTGCCGGACCCGAAGCGCGAGCCGATCGTCGTCAGCCTCGACCGCGCCGGCCGCCTGTACGTCAACCTCGGCGACGACAAGAGCCGGCCGGTGGACGAGGCGACGCTCGCGGCGCGGGTGCGCACCGTGCTCGGCCGCGACCGCGAGACGCCGGTGCTCCTCAAGGCCGACGAGGGCCTCGCCTACGGCCGGGTGATCCGCGCGATGGTGCTGCTGCAGCAGGCGGGCGCCCAGCGCGTCGGCTTCGTCACCGATCCGCTCGCGCCCGCGCCGCGCGGCGCGGGCCGCTGAGCCGGCGATGAACGCCTTCCTGCGCGAGCACGCGGTCCCGCTGGTCGGCTCGACGCTGCTGCACGCGCTGGTCGCGGTCGCGGCGCTGACCGCGGCCTGGTTCGCCATCACGCCGAAGATCACCGTACCGGCCGCGATCGAGGCCTACATCGCGGCGCCGCCCGCGGCACGGCCGCAAGCCGCGCCGGCGCCGCCGCCACCCGAGCAGACCGTGCCCGAGCCGCCGCGCCCGGACCCGGCCGAGGCCGCGGAGGCGGAGCAGGCCGCGGCGCGGGCGCGCGACGAGGCGGCGCTCGCGACGCAGCGCGACGAGGCGCTGAAGCGCGAGCGCGAGGCGGAGCTCAGCGCCCTGGTCGCCGCCCGCGACAAGGCCCGCGAGGCCGATGCCCGCCGCAAGGCCGACGCCGCCGCCGAGGCGCGCCGGCGCAGCGAAGCCGACGCCGCGCGCCGGCGCGCCCAGGCCGAGGAGGCGAAGCGCGCCGCGGCCCTCGCCGAGAAGCGCAAGGCGGACGCCGAGGCGCAGCAGCGCGCCGCGCGCGAGTCCGACCTCGCGCGCCAGCTGGCCGCCGAGGAGCAGCGCGAGGGGGCGGTGAGCGCCGGCCTGCAGGCGCGCTACGCCGCCGCGATCCGCGCCAGCATCGAGCGCAACTGGAACCGGCCGCCGACCGCCAAGCCCGGCCTGCGCTGCACCGTCAACGTGACCCAGCTGCCGGGCGGCACGGTCACGAGCGTCAAGCTCGGCAGCTGCAACGGCGATGCCGCCGTGCAGGAGTCGATCCGCAGCGCGGTGCTGCGCGCCTCGCCGCTGCCGGCGCCGCCGGATCCCAGCCTCTTCGAACGCAACCTCCAGCTCGAGTTCACCCCCCATGACTGACCTTCGTCGCCTGCTCACCGTGCTCGCCCTGCTGGCCGCGGTCGCGGCCGCCGCGCCCGCGCGCGCGCAGCTCACGGTGCAGATCACGCGCGGCGTCACGACGCCGATCCCGGTGGCGGTGGTGCCCTTCGGCGGCGCGGGCCCCCTGCCGGTCGACGTCGCGCAGGTGGTCGGCGCCGACCTCGAGCGCAGCGGGCGCTTCCAGGCGCTGCCGCGCGCCTCGATGCTGCAGAAGCCCACCCGCGCCGGCGAGCTCGACCTCGCCCAGTGGCGCCTGCTCAAGACCGACTTCGTCGTCATCGGCCGGGTCGTGCCGGAGGCGGACCACCTCGCGGTCGAGTTCGAGCTCTACAACGCCGTCACCGGCGAGCGGCTGCTCGGCTACAGCCTGCCGGCCCAGTCGGCGGCGCTGCGCCTCGTCGCGCACCGCGCCGCCGACATGATCTACGAGAAGATCCTCGGCGTGCCGGGCGCGTTCGCGACGCGGATCGCCTACGTCTCGCTCGAGGGCAGCGGCGCGACCCGCCACTGGCGGCTGGTGGTGGCGGACGCCGACGGCGAGAACCCGAAGACGATCGTCGACTCGCCCGAGCCGATCATGTCGCCGGCCTGGTCGCCGGACGGGGCGCGGCTCGCGTACGTGTCGTTCGAGGGACGGATGTCGGCCGTCTACGTGCAGTCGCTCGCCGCCGGCAGCCGCGAACGGATCTCGGCGCGCACCGGCATCAACGGCGCGCCGGCCTGGTCGCCCGACGGCAAGCGCCTCGCGCTCGCGCTGTCGCAGCCGGACGGCAACGTCGACGTGTTCGTGCTCGAGCTCGCGACGCGTGCGCTGCTGCGCGTCACCGACGACCCGGCGATCGACACCGAGCCCTGCTGGGCGCCGGACGGCAAGAGCCTGTACTTCACCTCCGACCGCGCCGGCCGGCCGCAGATCTACCGCATCACGCTCGCCCAGGGCGAGCGCCCCAAGCGCATCACCTTCGAGGGGGCCTACAACGCGCGGCCGCGGGTCTCGCCGGACGGCACGCAGCTCGCGGTCGTGACGCTCGACCAAGGGGTGTACCGGATCGGCGCGGTCGAGGTCGCCTCCGGCCGCTCGCGCGTGCTCTCCTCGGGCCGTCTCGACGAGGGACCGTCGTTCGCGCCGAACGGCCAGACGGTGATCTTCGCGGCGCGCGAGGGCGGCCGCGGCGTGCTCGCGACGGTCGCGATCGACGGCAGCGTCACGAGCCGGATCAGCTCGGCGACGGGCGACGTGCGCGAGCCCGCGTGGTCGCCGCGGGACGGCACGCCCTGAGGCCGCGCCGGGGCGCACGCTGTGGCACAATGGCGATCGGGGCGGCGCGAAATAGAGTCCATTAATCTCAAACCGTTTCATGGAGTTGGCGAATGAACCGCATCTATAATCTCGCTCTGGCGCTGTGCCTTGCGCTGACCCTCGGCGCCTGCGCCGACAAGCCCGCGGCCCCGGCCGCGGCCACGAGCAGCGACGCGGTCGCGCCGACGGCCGGCACCACCGCCGGCGCCGGCACGAGCGACAGCGGCCAGGGCCGTGCGCTGCCGGGCCAGGGCGCGCAGGGCGCGGACGCCGCGCTGCTCGCCAAGACCACGATCTACTTCGACTTCGACAGCTCGGAGATCAAGCCGGAGTTCACGACGGTGATCGCCGCGCACGGCAAGCGCCTCGCCTCCGACCGCGCGCTCAAGGTGCGCCTCGAGGGCAACACCGACGAGCGTGGCTCGGCGGAGTACAACGTCGCGCTCGGCGAGCGCCGCGCGCAGGCGGTGAAGCGGGCGCTGCTCCTGCAGGGCGCGACCGAAGGCCAGCTGACCACCGTCAGCTACGGCGAGGAGCGCCCGGTCGCCGATGGCCACGACGAGGCGGCCTGGGCGCAGAACCGGCGCGTCGAGATCGTCTACCTGAGCGGCCGCTGAGCGCCGTGCGCCTCGCGCCGCTGCTGCCGGTCGTCGCGCTCGCCGCGGGCGCCTGCTCGCTGACGCGGCCCGAGGAGCAGCCGGCCTACGTCAAGGCGACCGCGGTCGAGAGCCGGGTCGACCGCATCGAGCACCAGAACGAGGCACTGCTCGATCTGCAGCGCCAGGTGGAGGCGCTGCAGGCGGAGGTGCGGCGGCTGCGCGGCGAGCTGGAAGAGACCGCGCACGAGGCGAAGTCGGCCAGGGACCAGCAGCGCGACCTCTATGCCGACGCCGACCGCCGGCTCGGCGCGCTCGAGGCGCGCGCGAGCGCGGCGCCGGCGGCAGCGCCGGCCGCGGCAGCCGCCAGCGACCGCGACGCCTACCAGGCGGCGCTCGAGCGTCTGAAGGGCAAGGACTACGCGGGCGCCGAGAAGGCGCTCGCCGACTTCCTCGCCGGCTACCCGCAGAGCCCGCTGGTCGACAACGCCAAGTACTGGCTCGGCGAGACCTACTACGTCGAGAAGCGCTACGCCGATGCGGTCGCCGCCTTCAACCGCGTCGTGCAGGAGCATCCGGACTCGCGCAAGGTGCCGGACGCGCTGCTCAAGCTCGGCTACTCGCAGTACGAGCTCAAGCGCTACCGCGAGGCGCGCGAGGCGCTGTCGCGGGTGGTGCAGAAGTACGGCGACTCCGCCGCCGCCACCGAGGCCCGGGAGCGCCTGAAGCGCATGGACGCCGAGCACCACTGACCATGGCGGTCGCGGCGCGCGATGCGATCCCGGCCGGCGAGCGGCTGCGGATCACGGAGGTGTTCCACTCGCTGCAGGGCGAGGCGGACACCGCGGGCCTGCCGACCGTGTTCGTGCGCCTCACCGGCTGCCCGCTGCGCTGCCGCTACTGCGACACCGAGTACGCCTTCTACGGCGGCGAGTGGTGGTCGATCGACGCGGTGCTGGAGCGGGTCGCCGGCTTCGATGCCGACTACGTCTGCGTCACCGGCGGCGAACCGCTCGCGCAGCCGAACGCGCAGACGCTCCTCAAGCGGCTCTGCGACCGGGGCTGGCGGGTGTCGCTCGAGACGAGCGGCGCGCTCGACGCGCGGCTCGTGGATCCGCGCGTGGTGCGCGTGCTCGACGTCAAGACGCCGGGCTCGGGCGAGCAGGCGCGCAACTTCCTGCCGAACTTCGAGGCGGTGCGCCGCGAGGACCTGGTGAAGTTCGTGATCACGAGCCGCGCCGACTATGAATGGTCGCGCGAGTTCGTCGCCCAGCACGGGCTCGCGGCGCGCACCCAGGTGCTGTTCTCGCCGAGCCACGGCGAGCTCGAGCCGGCCGCGCTCGCCGAGTGGATCCTCGCAGACCGGCTGCGGGTGCGCCTGCAGCTGCAGCTGCACAAGCTGCTGTGGGGCGGGGAGCCCGGGCGGTGAGCGCCGCGCGCGCGGTCGTGCTCGTCTCCGGCGGGCTCGACTCCGCCACCGTGCTCGCGATCGCGCGCGCCGCCGGACGCGACTGCTATGCGCTCAGCTTCGACTACGGCCAGCGCCACCGCATCGAGCTCGCCGCGGCGGCGCGCGTCGCCGCGGCGCTCGGCGCGCGCGAGCACCGCACGATGCGCATCGACTTCGCCGGCATCGGCGGCTCGGCGCTCACCGATCGCTCGATCGCGGTGCCGGAGACGGCCTCGGCCGGCATCCCGGTCACCTACGTGCCGGCGCGCAACACGGTCTTCCTCGCGCTCGCGCTCGGCTGGGCGGAGGTGCTCGGCGCCGCCGAGATCCACGTCGGCGTCAACGCGGTCGACTACTCGGGCTACCCGGACTGCCGGCCGGAGTTCATCGCCGCGTTCGAGCGCCTCGCGCGGCTCGCGACCCGGGCGGGCGTCGAGGGCGGCGCGCTCGAGATCTGCGCGCCGCTGATCGGGCTGTCGAAGGCCGGCATCATCGCCCGCGGCGTCGAGCTCGGGGTCGACTACGGCCTGACGATCTCCTGCTACCAGCCGGACGAGAGCGGCCGCGCCTGCGGCCGCTGCGATTCGTGCCGGCTCAGGCGCGCGGGCTTCGCCGCCGCCGGGATCGCGGATCCGACCGTCTACCAGCCGGGCCGGTAGCGGCCGCGGGCGCCGCCGCTCCGGCCGGCTGCGCCCCTGCTAGAATCCGCGCCCCGCCCGTCGGGCCGTTAGCTCAGCGGTAGAGCAGCTGGCTTTTAACCAGTTGGTCGCTGGTTCGATCCCAGCACGGCCCACCAATTCCAGACGCCGACCGCGCGCGCGAGCGCAGGCCGCGGTTCCGCTCGCGCGCTGCGCGCCGCGCCACCCAGGCCTGCGGCGGCGCGACGCGCATCGGAGCCGGGGCGCTGCGGTCGTCGGGGCGGCCGTGGCGTGGAGGCGGGCGCGGCCCGAGTCGACTGCCGGCGGGCGGGGCGGGCGCCCGCTGGCATTTTCCATAATGCGGCGTGACCGGGTGCGGGCGTCGAACGCAGACAACCGCTTAGAGATGCTTCTTCGGGTGCGACGTGGCCCGGCCGGCTGCCGTTTCGCACCCGGCGCGGCGGCAGTTTGCCTTCAGGCCCCGGGTGCCGCGGCCGATAACGATCGTGTTGTGGGATGCGGCGGCGACCGACCCTGATGAGCTCAGAACGAGAGGCGGACGGGGAGCAGGCGGGAGCGCGGCCGTCGTCGCCCGAGGAGTTCCTGCGTGGGCTCGCCGCCGAGATCGCGACCGGCGAGGTGCGGCTGCCGTCCTTCCCGGACGTCGCGACGCGCGTGCAGCGCGTGCTCGAGGACGAGCGCGCGACGCCGCTGCAGGTCGCGAAGGTGGTCGGCGCCGACGCCGCGCTCGCCGCGCGGATCCTCAGGCTCGCGAATTCCTCGTTCCTGAACCCGAGCGGCAGGCCGGTCTCCGACCTGCAGCAGGCGGTGCACCGGCTCGGCCACCAGCTGGTGCGCTGCACGGCGGTGTCGTTCGCGCTCAAGGAAATGGAGCTCGGCGGCAGCGAGGCGGAGCTGCGACCGCTGCTGCAGGAGCTGTGGCGCAAGGGCACGCTGGTGGCCTCGATCGCCTACGTGCTCGCGCGCGAGACGCGCGCCGCGAATCCCGACGAGGCGCTGGTGACGGGGCTCTTGCACAACGTCGGCCAGCTCTACCTGGCGGTGCGCCGCCACGCGACGCGGGCGCGCTTCGCCGCCGGCGACGGCTGGGACAGCGCCGTCGAGCACTGGCATCCGCGGCTCGGCAGCGAGATCCTCGCGCGCTGGCGCTTCGCGCCGGCGGTCGTCGCGGCCGTGGCCGGGCAGCATGCGGCGCAGCCGGCGGACCGAGCCGGCGCCCTCGGCGACGTGCTCATCGTCGCGATCTCGCTCGTGCCGTGCGTGTTCTATCGCTCGCTGCTCGACGAGGCGGTCACGGGGGTCGCGCCGTTCGCGCGCCTCAAGCTCGACGCCGCGGCGTGCCAGCAGCTGCTGACCGCGACCGCCCGCCAGATCCGGGCGCTGCGCGACGCGCTCGCCGGGTGAGGCGCGGTGCCGGCGGCGCCCGCAAGCGCCGCCTGCCCCGCGACGAGCGCCCGGGCCCGCTCAGTTGATCCGCACCATCGCCGCGCGCTCGGCCTCGGTCGCCTGCGAGGCGAGGATCACCAGCAGTCCGTTGCCGTCGCGGACCACCCGCGCCTGCGAGTCGCTCAGCGTCTGCTCGATCTTCTCCGGCACCAGGTTGTACATCGCGCCCGTCAGCGGATCGACGACCAGCATGCCGAGCAGCCCGCCGATCACGAGGTTGCCGAAGTACCAGGCGCTCAGCGTGGAGTCGAGCTTGACCTCCGCCGAGGAGTGGCCGGGCATCTCGAACACCATGCGGTAGTTCTGCGCCTTGAAGTAGCCGGCCCGGGTCGAGAGCCTCGCGACGAACGGCGTGGTATCGGTCAGCACCACCTTGTTGGATCGGTCGTAGACGGTGACCTTGGCGCCGGGCGGCGTGGACGCGACCGGAATCGACCGCGGCCCGCTGTGAACGATGGTCGCGCAGCCCGTGACCGCGCCCGAGGCGCCCAGTACTGTCAGCAGTGCAAGTTCTCTTAGCATCGCAGCGTCCCCCCAGTTGCGGTTGATGGTGGCTTCCGGCCACCGGCGTGCCCGCCGGCGCTCGGCGGCATTCCCCGGTGCGCGGCCCGCGGCCCGCGCGGCGCCGTGAATGCATGGCGCGACTCTTCCAGTGGCCCGCGGCCGTCGCCAGCGGGCGGCGCTTGGGCCCCTATAAGCGCCGCGCGCCCCGCCGCGCACGCGCCGCGCCGCGACGATCGCCGTTGAAGCTCGTTGGCCATGCAGATACAGAGCGGCCGGCGCCGGCTTCGGGTACCGCGCGGGGCGCGGACCGGGCCGCGCCGGCCCTCGGTTGCGATCGTGGCGGCCTTCCCCGAAGATGCGGCTGCGACGCCCGCACGCGCGGTCGCTGCCCGAGGAGGCTCTCTGTGAGCGTGGCCGAGGATCCGGTTCCGAGCGCCCGCGCCGCCGCCGCGCCGCCCTCCGGCAGCGTCATCCCGGCACCGCTGCGCGCCCTCGCGGAGCTGCTGCTGGTGCGCGACGGGCCGTACGCGCGCGCCTTCGAGACGCTGATCCTGGCGCTGATCGCGTTCAGCATCCTGTCGTTCGGCATCGAGGCGACGCCGGACCTGCCGCCGTGGCTGACGCGGGCGCTGCGCGCCGGCGAGCTGGTCACGGTCGCGGTGTTCACGCTCGAGTACCTGCTGCGCGTCGTCGCCGCGCCGCGCAAGCTCGCCTTCATCTTCAGCTTCTACGGGCTGATCGACCTCCTGGCGGTGGCGCCGTTCTACGTCGCCGGCTGGGACGCGCGCGCGCTCAGGACGCTGCGCGTGCTGCGGCTGCTGCGCGCGCTCAAGCTGCAGGCGCGCATCCTCGAGGCGACGGTCGCCGAGCGCACGCGCGAGCTCGCCGGCAAGCACGCGGCGCTCGAGCGCGCGCAGTCGCAGATCCAGGCCGAGCTCGGCGTCGCGCGCGCGCTGCAGCTCGCGATCCTGCCGGCGGCCTTCCCGGCGCGGGCCGGATGCGAGGGCGCCGCGCGGATGATTCCGGCGACCACCATGGGCGGGGACTTCTACGACTTCATCGAGCTGCCGGACGGGCGCATCGGGCTCGTGATGGCGGACGTCTCCGGCAAGGGGGTGCCGGCCGCGTTCTTCATGGCGGTGGCGCGCACCAACCTGCGCGAGCTCGCCGGCCATCATGCCGATCCCGGCGCCTGCCTCGCGCGCGCCAACGACGCGCTCAACGCGCAGAACCCGCTTGAGCTGTTCGTCACGGTGTTCTACTGCGTCGTCGACGCGGCCAGCGGCGAGCTGCGCTACGCGAACGGCGGCCACAACCCGCCGCTGCTGCGGCACGCGGACGGCAGCGTCGAGGCGCTCGACGGGCCGGGCGGGCTCGTGCTCGGCGTCATGCCGGGCGTCGACTATCCGGCGCACACGGTCAGGCTCAGGCGCGGCGACCGGCTGCTCCTGTACACCGACGGCGTCACCGAGGCCTTCAACGCCGCCGAGGAGGCCTACGGCGTCGCGCGCCTGGTCGCCGAGCTCAGCGCGCACGGCGACGGCCCGCCCGCGGCGCTGATCGAGCACGTCTGCGCGAGCGTCGCCGCCTTCGCCGGCGCGGCGGCGCAGTCGGACGACATCACGCTGACGGCGCTCGCGTGGCACGGGCGGTGAGCCAGCCATGATCGTGCGCACCGAGGCGCTCGGCACGCAGACGCTGGTGGTCCCCGAGGGCCGGCTCGACTTCGGCGCGGCGGCGGGCTTCCAGGAGGAGCTCGAGCGCGCCCTCGGCGCGCCGGGCAGCGCGCCCGCGGTGCTGGTCGTCGACTGCGCGGCGCTCGAGTACGTCTCGAGCGCCGGGCTGCGGGCGCTGCTGCTCGCGGCCCGGGCCGCGCAGCGCGCCGGCATCCGCTTCGGGCTGTGCGCGCTGCGCCCGGCGGTGCGCGAGGTCCTGGACCTCAGCGGCTTCAGCCGGATCATCGCCGTGCACCCCGACCGGCAGAGCGCGCTCGGCCGCGGGCCGCAGGCGCCGCCGTGAACGAGCGGCGGGTGCTCGTGCCGGGCGAGGCGGCGCAGCTGCCGGCGCTGACGCGCTTCCTGCGCGAGTTCTGGTCGGCCGCAGGGCTGCCCGCGGCGGAGGCGCTCTGCTTCGAGCTGGCGCTGGAGGAGCTGTTCACCAACGTCGTGCGGCACGGCGCGCCCGGGGGGCCGCCGCCCGCGGTCGAGCTGTCGCTCGCGCTCGCGGGTCCGCGCCTGACGATGACGCTCGCCGACGACGGGCCGGCCTTCGACCCGCTGGCGCTGCCGCAGCCGGACGTGGGCGCGGCGCTCGAGGACCGCCCGGTCGGCGGGCTCGGCGTGTTCCTGGTGCGGCAGATGATGGACACGGTGAGCTACCGGCGCGCCGGCCCGCGCAACGAGCTCTGCCTCACGAAGCGCGTCGCCGCGGCGGCGGCCGGTGCAAGCGGCGCCGATTTCGCGTAGCGTTGCCTGCCGGGACGCGCGGCAGCGCGCGGTCGGTAGGCGTCGGGGAGTGACGCGTCCGCGGCAGCGTGCCGCCGGTCGCGTCCCGAAGAACAGGCACATGTTCGACATCCAGCTCGGTGCGGCGGGCGAGATCGTGATGGCGGGGCGCCTCGACGCGACGCAGTGCGAGCGTGCGCTCGAGTTCCTGAACGCCGTGGCGGCGCCGCGGGTCATCGACCTCGCGGGCCTCGAGTACGTCGCGAGCGCCGGCCTGCGCGTCTTCCTGCTGACCCAGAAGCGCGTGCGCGCGAGCGGCGCCGGCCTGCAGCTCGTCAACGTCGCGGCGCCCATCCACGACATCTTCCGCTACGCCGGCTTCGACCGGATCATCGACATCGTCCGGGCGGCGGGGTAGGCGGGCGGGTGCGCCGGCCGGCGACGGCGGTCCGGACCAACCTTTTGCCTGTCGAGCAGTACTTGTGAAAGAGGACGACGACGGGACGCTGGTGCGGCGCTGCCGGGACGGGGACCGCGGTGCCTTCGCCGAACTCGTCGCGCGCTACCAGAAGCCGGTCTACAACGCCGCCTTCCGGCTGCTGCACGACGCCGAGGACGCCCGCGACATCGCCCAGACGACGTTCCTGAAGGTGTTCGAGCATCTGGCGGACTACGACCCGAGCTACAGGTTCTACAGCTGGATCTACCGGATTGCCGTCAATGAAGCCCTCAGCGCCCTTGGCCGACGCCAGCCCAGCGAGCCCGTCAGCGGCGAGGAGCCCGACGAGGCGCCGGGTCCCGAGCGCCGCGTCGCCGGCGAGCAGGCGAGCCACGCGATCGAGGCCGCGCTCGCGCGGATCCCGCCGGAGCTGCGCACCGTGATCGTGCTGCGCCACTTCCTGCAGCTCAGCTATGAGGACATGGCCGACGTGCTCGTGATCCCGGAGAAGACCGTGAAGTCGCGCCTCTACAGCGCCCGGCAGCTGCTGCGCACGGACCTCGCCGCGCACGGAGCGCCCTGAGATGGCGACCCCGGCCGAGCTCGAGCTGCTCAACGCCGAGATCGACGGCGAGCTCGACGACCGGCAGCGCGCCGAGCTCGCACGGGCGCTGCTCGCCGACCCGCAGCTGCGGGCGCTGCGCGAGGACCTGCGGCGGCTGTGCGCGGCGCTCGACGCGGTGCCGGCCCGCGAGCCGCCGGCGCAGCTGCGCGAGCAGATCCTTGCTGCGGTGCCGCAGGACGCCGCCAGGGGCGCGGCGCCCGGGTGGTCGGCGCAGATGCTGCGCCGCGCCGCCGTGATCGCGGCGGTGGTGGCGGCCGGCAGCGTCGTCTACGCGATCGTCGGCGGCGGCCGCCCGCCCGCCACGGAGCTCGCCGGGACGCTGGCGGGGAGGCAGGGCGCCGGGATCCTCGATGCGGTCAAGCTGCAGAGCGGGCCGGTCACCGGCCGCGTCAGCCTCGCCCGCACCGCCGCGGGCCTCGAGCTCGACGGCGAACTCGTGGCCAGCGCGCCGCTCGACGTCGTCGTCACGCGCGGCGAGCAGACGCTGCGGCTGCCGGCGGTCGGCGCGAGCACCGGTGCGCAGTTCGCGCTGGCGCTGCCCGGCGCCGCGGCCCCCGGCCAGGCGGTGGCGCTCAGCTTCCTGATGGACGGCCGCGAGGTCGCCACGGCGACCCTGCGGGTGCCCGAATCGCGGTGAACGAGGATTTGTTCGGGTGGCGACCAACTTTTTGCGACGGACGTGGTATTTCTGGTGAATAGGAACTATTCCGTGGTGTCTCGACAGACCTCTGGGAGGATTCATGGCTAGCAAGACTGTGTTGATTGCGGCAGCGGTCGTGGTGGCGCTCGGCGCCGTCGCGTACCTGAGCTACAACTCCGCACCGGCGGGCAAGGACGCGGCCGGCACCATCGTCGAGGCGAAGCGCGCCCGGGCCGACGGCGCCAACGCCTCGGCGACCGCGCCCGCACCGACGGCGAGCGCGACCGACGCGAACGCGGCGGCCGAGGCGGCGAAGGGCAAGGCGGCGGCGGATGCGGCGGCGGCGGCGGACGCGGCGGCGGCGGCCGGCTCGGGCGGTAATGGCGCCCGGTCCAACAACAAGGCCAACAACGGCAACAACAACGCCAACAACGCGAACAAGGCCAACAACGCCAACAACGCCAACAACGCGAACAACGCCAACAACGCCAACAACTAGACCGGCCGGCGCCGCCCGAGGCGGCGGCACGGCAGGCAACAGAGCGGCCCGCGCTCCAAAGGGCGGGCCGCTGTTTCCCCGGGGACCAGCAGCGACGGGCACTGTCTGCGGCAGTTCTCCATACCACGCCGGCGCGAGCCGGCCGCGGCGGCGGCGCGGCCGGGAGTCCTGCTGTGCGCGGGCGCCGCGCTCGTGGCCGCGCTCGGCGTCGCGGCCGCGGCCCGTGCCGACCTCAAGTTCGTCGAGACCGACGAGCTTCGGCTCGTGTACCCGGACCCGGGCGCGACCTACCTGGTGCCGCACGCGACGCAGAGCTTCCTCGCGGGTCTCGCCGCCGAGCGGCGCCTCTTCGACTACGTGCCGGACGGGCGCGTCAACGTGCTGCTGCAGGACTTCAGCGACCGCGCCAACGCGAGCGCGATCGCGGCGCCGCGCAACCGGATCTTCTTCGACATCGCGCCGTCGAACGAGCCCTACGAGACCGTCTCGCCCGGCAACCGCTTCGACTGGACCGCGATGCACGAGCTGACGCACCTCGCCCTCAACGACCGGGCGAGCCCCGCGGACGCGCGCTATCGCAGCCTGTTCCGCGGCAAGGTCGACGTCGACGCCGCCCATCCCGAGAGCCTCCTGTACTACTACCTGACCGTGCCGCGCGCGACCGCGCCGCGCTGGTACCAGGAGGGCGGCGCGGTGTTCATGGAGACCTGGCTGAGCGGCGGCGTCGGCCGCGCGCAGGGCGGCTACGACGAGATGGTGTTCCGCGCGATGGTGCACGACGACGCCAGGTTCTACGACCCGCTCGGCCTCGTCTCCAAGGGCACCGAGATCGACTTCAAGTCCGGCGGCAACGCCTACCTCTACGGCACGCGCTTCATGGACTACCTGGCGCTGACCTACGGCCCCGACCGGCTGCTCGCCTGGTGGCGCCGCGATGACGGCAGCCGGCGCTACTACGCCGACCAGTTCCGGCAGGTGTTCGGCCTGCCGCTCGAGGAGTCCTGGCGCCAGTGGGTCGCCTTCGAGCACCGCTTCCAGCGGCAGAACCTCGAGGCGGTGCGCGCCCAGCCGCTCACGTCCTACCAGGACCTGACGCACCGCGACCTCGGCGCGATCTCGCGCGCCTTCCTGTCCGCGGACGGTGCGCGACTGTACGCGGCGGTCAAGTACCCGGGGCAGGTCGCGCACCTGGTCGCGATCGCGCGCGGCGACGGCGCGGTCACCGAGCTCAGGGAGATCAAGGGCGCGAGCGGCTACACGGTGACCTCGCTCGCCCACGACCCGGCGACGCAGACGCTCTTCTACACGACCAACAACGCGACCCACCGCAACCTCGAGGCCTTCGACCTGCGCTCGGGCCGCTCGCGGCTGCTGTTGCGCGCCGCGCGCATCGGCGACCTCGCCTTCAACGCCTCCGACCGGTCGCTGTGGGGCCTCAGGCTCAACAACGGCTTCGTGATGCTGGTGCGCATCCCGTACCCCTACGCCGAGTGGCAGACGCTCTACGTGTTCCCGGCCGGCGAGAAGGCCTTCGACCTCGACCTGTCGGCCGATGGCGCGCTGGCGTCGCTGTCGGTGTCCGGCCCCGGCGCGACGCCGGGCGCGCCGCAGGTGACCCGCGTGCGGGTCTGGCGCGCCGAGGCGCTGGCCCGCGGCGAGGCGGCGCCGCTGCACGAGTTCGCGATGGGCAGCTCCGTGCCGGAGGGCTTCGTGTTCTCGCCCGACGGGCGCTGCCTGTACGGCAGCAGCTACTTCACCGGCGTCTCGAACATCTACCGCTACGACCTCGAGCGCGAGGCGCTCGATGCGGTCAGCAACGCGGAGATCGGCTTCTTCCGGCCGCTGCCGCTCGACGACACGCGCCTCATCGTGCTGCGCTACGCCGCCAAGGGCTTCGTGCCGACCGTGATCGAGGCGCGGCCGACCGAGGACCTGAGTGCGGTCACCTTCCTCGGCGAGCAGGTGTCGAGCCGCCATCCCGAGGTGCAGGACTGGGTCGCGACCGCGCCGACGACCATCGACGCCGAGCCCGAGGTCCGCCGCCGCGGCGCCTACCGGCCGCTCGGCGAACTGGCGCCGGAGTCGGTCATCCCGATGGTGCAGGGCTACAAGGACTCGGTGGCGCTCGGCGCCGCGGCGCGCTTCGGCGACCCGCTCGGCTTCGACTCGCTCGCGATCGAGGCGAGCTACAGCCCCGACCACGCGCTGCCCTCGAAGGAGCGCCTGCACTTCTCGGCCGACGCGCACCACGGCCGCTGGACCACCGGCGTCGCCTGGAACGGCGCCGACTTCTACGACCTGTTCGGTCCGACGAAGCGCAGCCGCGCCGGCTACAATGGCTACGTCAGCTACGACCAGCCGCTCGTGTTCGACCCGCCGCAGTCGATGGACTTCCTGACCAAGGTCGCCTACTACGGCGACCTCGACGCGCTGCCGGGCTTCCAGAACGTGCCGTCGCCCTCGAAGAACCTGTTCACCGCCGACCTCGGCCTGGTCGGCATCGACACGCGCTACTCGGCCGGCGCCGTCGACGCCGAGACCGGCCACAGCTGGTCGGTCAACGCGCACGCCTACGGCGCCGCCGGCGAGCTGATCCCGAGCATCGCGGGAACCTTCGACGTCGGCTTCGCGCTGCCGCTCGACCATTCCTCGATCTGGCTGCGCAGCGGCGCGGCGCTGTCGGCGGGCGATCGCACCGACCCGCTCGCCAACTTCTACCTCGGCGGCTTCGGCAACAACTACGTCGACAGCGGCGGCAACGGCGGCGCGCAGCGCTACCGCGACCTCCTGAGCATGCCGGGCTTCGAGCTCGACGCGCTCAACGGCCGCTCGCTCGTCAAGGCGACGCTGGAATGGTGCCTGCCGCCGCTGCGCTTCGAGGCGCTCGGCTCGCCCGGCTTCTACGTCAGCTGGGCGCGGCCGGAGCTGTTCGCGGGCCTGCTCGAGACCGACCCCGGCAGCCCGAGCTACCGGCGCGGCGCGCAGGACGTCGGCGCGCAGCTCGACTTCCAGCTGCACGTGATGCACCGGCTGCCGATGATGCTGTCGATCGGCGTGGCACGCGGCTTCGGCGGCGGCGGCGCCGGCACCAGCGAGTTCATGCTGTCGCTGCAGGTGCTGTGATGGCGGCGCGGCGGCGGAGGCTCCGCTGAACACCGCGCTCCTCTTGCACGCGCCGATCGCGCTCGCACCGGTGGTGCTGTTCCTGCTCGGGCTCCTGCAGGGCGACAGCTACAAGCTGCTGCGCCTGCGGACCGTGCTCGCGATCGGCGCCGCCGGCGTGCTCGCCGCCGGCGCCAGCTACCTCGTCAACGGCTACGCCTACGGCCGCTTCGCCGGCGACTTCGAGGCCTACGCGCGCTTCGTCTCGCCGTGGATCGAGGAGGCCCTCAAGGCCGCCTGCCTCGTGTTCCTGATCCGCACGCGCCGCGTCGGCCTCCCGGTCGATGCCGGCATCGCGGGCTTCGCGATCGGCACCGGCTTCGCGCTCGTCGAGAACCTCTACTACCTCGCCTCGCGCCCGGAGGCGACGCTCGCGGTGCAGGTGATCCGCGGCTTCGGCACGGCGATCATGCACGGCGGCACCGCGACCGTGCTCGCGATCATCTCGGTGACGCTCTACGAGCGGCGCCCGACGGGCGGGCTGCAGCTGCTGCTGCCGGGCTTCCTGGCCGCGGTCGCGCTGCATTCCGGCTTCAACTTCCTGCTGCTGCGGCCGGCGCTCGCGACGCTGGCGATGCTGGTGGTGCTGCCGCTCGTGATCTATCTCGTGTTCCGCGAGAGCGAGCGCACGCTGCGCGCCTGGCTCGACACCGACCTCGATGCCAAGGTTGAGCTGCTCGGGCAGATCACCGGCGGCACCTTCCTCGACAGCCCTGCGGGCCGCTACCTCGGGTCGCTGCGCGACCGCTTCCGGGGCGAGGACCTCGCCGACATGCTCTGCTACCTGCGCCTGCACGGCGAGCTCGCGCTGCGGGCCAAGGGCGTGCTGCTGTTGCGCGAGAGCGGCATCGACGAGCCGCCGCTCGACCCCGAGACGGTCGACAAGCTCGCCGAGCTCGCCGCGCTCGAGCGGGCGATCGGACCGACCGGCGTCCTGGCACTGCGGCCGCTCGTGCTCGCGACCGGCAAGGACCTCTGGCAGCTGACGCTGCTCGGCCGCTAGCCCGGAGGGCCGCAGGGGGGTGGGGCGGCGCGGGCGGCGCCTCGGGGGGAGGCGGCCGGCCGGTGCCGTCGGAGGGCTTTACAGCCGGGCGGCGGCCTCCAGAAACCACCAATATAATCAACGCATTGGGATCTGGCATGGATCGTGCTTTGCATACCGGCAAGCAGCGCCGAGCGCCTGCATCTGGTCCTTCAAGGAGTAACGACGCAGTGCGAATTCACACCCGGGCCGCCCTCACCCTGATCCTGCTCGGCTGCGCCTCGCTGGCGCAGGCCGTCGCCATCACCTTCGCCGGCTGCGTGCCGGGCGACCTCAGCGGGCTCACGACCTGCCAGTCGAACGCGACGGTCGTCGACTTCAACAGTTCCATCGGCGCTCTGCCGGGCGGCTACACGGGCACGGGCGGCGCCGGCGGCGTGGTCGTCGTCGGCTCGCTCGGCGGCCAGTTCGCGCAGCCGGGCGGCGCCGGCAGCGACCTGACCCCGTACCTGACGACGCCGACGCCCGGCAACAACGCGGTCGGCGAGGTGACGGCCACGATCGGCGGCAGCTACAACTACTTCGGCCTCTACTGGGGCTCGATGGACGCCTACAACACGCTCAGCTTCTACAACCAGGGCACGCTCATCGGCACGCTGACCGGCGCGCAGGTGATCGCGGCCGACACGGCACTCGGCAACCAGACCGCGGCCGGCTCGAACCAGTACGTGAACCTCTGGTTCGGCAGCCAGAGCTTCGACACCGTGGTGTTCGACTCGACGAACTTCGCCTTCGAGTCCGACAACCACGCCTATGCCCGGGTCCCGGAGCCGGCGACGCTCGGCCTGTTGGGCCTCGGGCTCGCGGCACTCGGCCTCGGCCGCCGCCGCCGGCGCTGACCTGCACGCGGGCGCGCCCGCAGGACCCCGCGGTGCGGCGGGGTCCTGCTTCATGGCGCCCGCGCGCGCCGGGGCGCGGCTGCGGCGCCGCTCAGCGGTCGATCGAGACGCTCAGCAGGAAGCGCCGGCCGAGCTCGGGGATCACCTGGCCGAAGGGCGTCAGGTGCAGGCCGCGCGCGTCGCTGAGATTGAGCGCATCGAGGCGCACCGTGAAGGGGTGATTGTGCAGCCGTGACTCGTAGCGCAGGCCCGCGCTCGCGGTGGTGAGCGGCGGCAGCGTCGCGTCGTTGGCGAGGGTCGCGGTGCGCTCCGAGAGGCGCGCGAGCTGCACCGAGCCCGCGAACGGCCGCAGCACGGGCGGCGCGTAGTCGACATTGAGCGACAGCGTCAGCGGCACCGGGCCGATCGGCACCGAGCCGAGCCCGGCGGCGGGCTCGGTGCGGTCGAGGTGCGGCTTCAGCCACACGCCGCCCGCCACGACCGTGAGCCCGGAGCCACCCGCGTAGGCGAGCGAGCTCTCGAGGCCGCGGTGGCGGACGGTGCCGAGCGCGCGGTAGGTGCCGGTCTCGTCGGTGTTGAAGTACACCTTCTGGATCTCGAAGCCGCCGAGCACCAGCGACAGGCCGTTCGCGGGCGCGTAGCGCAGGCCGCCGTCGACCTGGCGCGAGCGCGTCGCGGGCGGCGGCTGGCCGGGCACCGCGGAGTCGACCGGCGCGGGCGCCGAGTCCTCGAGGCCCTGCAGGAAGCTGCCGTACAGCGTCACCGCGTGCCCGGCCTCGACCGTGAACTTGAGGCTCGCGAGCCACGGCGTCGTCAGCTCGCCCTGCGCGATGCCGGGCGTCTCAATGACGGTGCGCCGGTAGTGGCTCTTCAGCAGCCCGACGCCGAGCGTGCCGACGCCCTTCCAGCGCTCCTCGTACACGGCGCCGAGGTCGAGCTGGCGGGTCTCGTCGAGGTAGCTCGGGATTGGTGGCATGTCGAAGGGCGGCGGGCAGGTCTCAGGCGGCGTGGTCGGCGGACCGGAGTCCAGCGTCGTCGTGCCGTAGCACGCCAGCTGGTCGCCGCCGTAGGCGTGGTCGGCGCTGCGGCCGCGCAGCGAGAGGTCGAGCCGGCGCGTGTGCAGCTCGCCGCCGAACTCGCGCGCGAGGCGGACCTCGCCCGAGGTCGAGCTCGAGGTCAGCGGCGGCAGCCGGTCGAGCCGGTGATCGACCGTGCGATCGGGCAGGACCGAGAGGTATTCCTCGATGTCGGAGGCGCGGTCCGCCTCGCGCGCGTGGAACAGGCCGGCGGTCAGCGTCCAGCGCGCGCCGAGGCCCTGGTGGACCACGACGCCGAGCGTCGTCGCGTGCCAGCCGTAGCTCGTGAACGGCTGCGAGGCGAGCGCGCGCGCATCGAACAGCGGCGGCACCTCGACGCCGTCGCTGAACACGAACGGCAGCAGCGCATGCTGGCTGCCGTTCATCGTCGACCAGAACGGCACGATCTCGGTGCGCGCCGACGGGCGCCAGCGCAGCACCACCCCGGCGCTCGTGTTGCCGGCCGCGCGCGCCTGGTCGCCGGCGAAGTCCTTGCTGTAGCCGAGGCAGGCGGAACCGGCGAGGTGGTCGCCGAGCGGCGTCTGGCCCTCGATCAGCGCGGTCGCCTCCTGGTACGGACCGCGGGTCGCGACCGCGCCGAGCGCGGTCGCATCGCCCGGCGTGAACAGCCTCAGGTCCGCGATGCCGGTCGGCGCGGGGAAGCTGTACGACTGCGCCGTGATGCCGATCCGCATCACGGTCGCGCGCGCGGTGCAGGGACCGACGTAGGCGCTCGGGTTGTCGAAATAGAGGCCCTCGATGCGCAGGTTGCCGGCCTGCTGCGGGCTGAAGCCGCGCGCGTCCGCGATCGAGTAGAGGCCGATCGCCTGGTTGCCGACCGCGAGCCCGAAGGCGTCCTCGGCGACCGAGACGGCGTTCTCCTGCACCGGCTCCGCGGCGGCGGCGGCCGCGGCGAGCGCCAGCACGAGCGCGCTGAGCGGCGCGCGCGCGCGCCGCCGCGCGCCCGCCCGCGATCCGCCCCCGCTCACGTCCGTCCGCGCCACCGCACGCTCCCCGCTCAAGCGGCCGGAGCATACCGTGCCGGCCGTGCGGCCGGCGCGTGCGGCCGGCAGCGCGCTCAACGACTGCGCGCCAGCGCGTGCGGCGGCACCATGAGCACCTTGCCGTCGCTGAAGTGCACCGTCAGCGCCGCGTCGCGTGCGTTGTAGGCGAGGTAGCTGCGGCCGCGGCGCGCGTCGCCGAACACGGCAAAGAGCGGCGTGTCGGCCGCGACGCTCAGGTCCGGCGCGCCCGTCGCCGCGAGGCTCGCCAGCCAGAAGAAGGTGTGCGCGCGCGTCTCGCCGAACTCGACGTGGCCGTCCGGGTTCCAGGCGGCGCGGCCGGCGGCGGGGTCGGCGAGCGCGAGGAAGCCCGCGAGCAGGTCCTGCCAGATGTCGGGCGGCGTGCCGTCGGTATGGCCGCGGGCGTAGTAGGCCTGCTGCTTGGCCGGCAGGGCCGCGATGATCCGGCGCACGGCCGCGGGATCGGCGCCGAGGTAGGTGGCAGCGGGCGTCAGCGGCAGGACGTTGATGCCGGCGATCTGCCGCGGCTCCTCGGTCCACCAGGTGTTGTAGGCGTACTTGCCGCCGAACACCATGCTCGCGAACGGCTCGCCGAACTCGGGCCTGATCACCTGGTGGTCGAGGTCGAACCAGTACTGCTGCACCGAGGCGATCTCGCTCGTGTACAGGTAGATGCCGAGGTCCCTGAGCCGCCGGTCGCCCGTGGCCTCGCCGAGCAGCACGAGGCTCGCCCAGGCGTTGACGGCCTCGGACGAGGACTCCTGGTTGTTGCCGGCGACGAGGTTCGCGGTGCCCGAGGCCCACGAGTGGCCCTCGTAGACGTCGAAGTTCCTGAGGAACGGGAAGTCGGCGCGGCCGCGCTCGGCGGTCGCGATGTCGGCGACGAGCTTGCCGACCATGCCGCCGTAGCGCGCCGCGCCGAGCCAGTCGCGATCGCGCAGCGCCAGGTGCGCCGCGGCACCCAGCCAGTAGCCGTAGTGGAAGTGGTGGTCGTTCATGTTCTGGATGCTGTTGTACTCCTGCGGGATGCCGACGAAGGTGCCGAGCCGCGCGTCCTCGACGAAGTAGCCGGCGTGGCGGCCGTCGAACCACGACTCGAGCCGCGCCCGCACCGCCGCGAGCAGCGCATCGCGCGCCGCGAGCTCGCCCTCGGCCTCGGCGATGCCCGCGAGCTGCACGCGCGCGTTCAGCTCCTTGCCGGTCCAGTAGGTGCCCGCGGCGCCGGGCGCGGCCGGGCCGCCGAGCCGGGCGGCGTCGGCGGCGAGCAGCCGGCCGAGCGCGTCGCGATCGGCCGCGTCCTCGAGCCCGCCCCAGTAGGGCACGAAGCCGTGGTAGCGGCGCCGGACCACGAAGCGGTTCGCCGCGACGAGGCGGATCGGGCCGCGCACCGACTCGTACTGGTAGAGCGCCGCCGGCGGCGGCGCCGCCGCCGACCAGTGGTGCGGGTAGAGGCCCATGAAGGTCGTGAGGTTCTCGCCCTCGCGCGCCAGCGTCGTGACCGCGAAGGTCTCCGTCACGGTGCTCGCGCGCTCGTCGTACGCCCAGCTGACGCGGGTATCGGTGGGGAAGGCGTAGGCCCGGGCGAGGAAGTCGCGCACCGTCGCCTCGCGCCCGTCCGGCAGGCCCGCGACCGAGAAGTAGCGGGCGCCCTGCGGCAGGCGCAGCACGAACTCGGTGGCGCCGGCCCGCTCCCAGCGCGCGCCGTGCGGCGCGAACGCGGCGTAGGCGCGGCCGGCGACCGCGAAGGCGAGCGCGCGCGGGTCGCGGGCGGGATCCGCCGGGTCCCAGAGGAGGGCGGGCGCGGCCGCGAGCGTCAGGCGCACGTCGCCACGGCTGCACTCGAAGTAGCTGAACGGGCTGCCGTGCAGCACGGTCGCGCGCAGCGACTCGCCGGCGCCGGCCGCCAGCGTGATCTCCGCGAGCCAGTCGGCGTGGCGCGTCAGGCGCGCATCGCGCGGCGCGAACGCGAGCGGCGCGACCACGATCGCCGGCACGTGCAGGTAGCGCATCTCCTTGCGGCCGCCGCCGTCCAGGACGGCGAGCTCGCGCGCCGGCAGGCCGATCTCGAAACCCGCCGGCCCCGCGGCGTAGCTCATCGGCAGCGCGTACAACGGCCGCGACCAGCGCTGGAACATCACCGACGAGTCCCACTGGTTGGTGGGCGCGGCGGCCCTCGCCGCCGCCCCGCCCCGAAACGGCGCCGGCGGCGGGACGAGGTCGATGCCGGTCGCGCCGTGGCGCGGCGCCGTGTAGTAGGTGCCGGCGCCGAGGTGCACGGACCCCGCCTCAGGCGCGTCGGCAGTCGCGACCGCGACGCCGCAGGCGCCGAGCAGCAGCGCGCCGCGCCACGGCGGTCGCCGCCGCCGCGTCCGGCCGTTGTCCTCGTGCGGCGGCGGGCGGGTCATCGGGCGGCGGGGCTCCGGGCGGTACGGGACGCGCCTCGGTCCGGGCGGGGGCGGAGCGCGAGCGCCCGGCGATGGTCGCACCGCGGCTCGGGGCGCGCCACGGGGGTCGCTTCGGCCGGGCCGCAAGGGTAGGGCAGAAGCCTAAGCGCCGGCACCCGCCGCGAGTGGGAAGTGCGCATAGTCGCGGGCGGGCGAGTCCGTGTCCACTGGCGCATCGGCAACCCTGGCATGACCCGGCCGCAGCGGGGAGACGCGCCATGACGCTCGCCATCACTTCACCCGCGTTCGCGGCCGACGGCACGATCCCGGCGCGCTACACCTGCGACGGCGAGGACCTGTCGCCGCCGCTCGCCTTCAACGGGCTGCCGCCGGGGACCCAGAGCCTCGCGCTGATCATCGAGGATCCGGACGCGCCGGACCCGGCCGCGCCGACGACCGTCTGGGTGCACTGGATCGTCTACAACATCCCGCCGACGACCCGCGCCTTCGCCGAGAACGCCGCGCGTCGCGGGCTGCCGCCCGGGGCGCTCGGCGGCCGCAACGACTGGGGGCGCGGCGGCTACGGCGGCCCGTGCCCGCCGATCGGGCGGCACCGCTACGTGCACCGCCTGCTCGCGCTCGACACGCTGCTGCCGGACCTGAAGGGCCCGACCCGGGCCGATCTCGAGCAGGCCGCGGCCGGCCACGTGCTCGCCGAGGCCCGGCTCGTCGCGAGCTACGCCCGTCCGCCCTGAGCGGCGGCCCGAGCGCGCAAGCCCAGGGCCGGCGGCGTCGGGCCGCCGGTCGCGGGCGTTCGGGCGGGGCGGCGGGCGCCTAGTGCTGCGCCTCGAGGTAGGCCGCGACCGCACGCATCTCCTCGAGCTTGAGCCCCTGCGCGACGCCGTGCATGACGGCGACGTTGCGCATGTTGCTCTGGAAGGAGCCGAGCTGCTTCAGCACGTACTGCGCGTGCTGGCCGGCGAGCCGCGGGAAGTCGCCCATGCCGCGCGCATCCGGGCCGTGGCAGGCCGCGCAGGCGGGCACGCCCACCGCCTCGACGCCCTTCTCGTAGATCTGCCGCCCGCGATCGACGAGCGAGGCCTCGCCGGCATGGCCGGCGCCGGGCTTCTGCGCCGCGTAGTACTGCGCCAGCGCCTCGATCGTGTCGTCCTCGAGCGCGGCCGACATGCCCCACATGTAGCCGATCGCGTCGGCGTCGCCGCGCGTCTGGCTGCGGAAGGCCTTGAGCTGCGCGGCCAGGTAGTTGGCGTTCTGGCCGGCGAGCCGCGGGTACTTCGGCTGCTGGCTGACGCCGGTGGCCCCGTGGCAGCTGCCGCAGGTGCCGACCGCGATGCGCACCGCGTGCTCGTGGGTGGCGGCGTCGATCGTGTCGGCGCGCGCGGCGCCGAGGCCGAGCGCGCACAGGAGCCCGAGGGCCATGGCGATTGGATGTCTCATCAGATGCGCTCCTTCAGGTCCGGCGCGGGTCAGTAGGACAGCCAGGCAAGGATGTAGAGCGTGTTGTTGTCGCTCGCCTTGCGCGGCAGCGTCACGCTGCCGGTGCTGTTGTTCCACAGGTAGCTGCTGCCGCCGTTGTACTTGTTGTAGCCCGTGTACTGGATCGAGAACTTCGTGTTCAGCCACGGCATGTAGTTGAGCTCGGCGACCCAGCCGTCCGTGTCCGGCGTCGTGTTGCCGTTGCCGCCGTAGAGCCCGGCGTCGGCGCTGCCGGTCGTGTGGAAGTAGCCGATCGTGCCGCCGATCTTGCGCTTGTAGTAGTAGGTCGCGAAGCCGCGGATCGTGGTCAGGTCGTCGCTCGCGTTGGCCGAGCCGCCCTCGCCGCCGGCGTAGGTCGCATCCAGCGTCTGCTTCTCGTGGATCCGCGTCGCGGTGAAGCTGACGAGGTGCTGGTCGCCCGCGTACTGGTACTGCACGTCCTCGGCGACGTCCTGGAACTGGTCGGTCGGGCCGCTGAGCGGCGCGCCGTTGGCCGGCAGCATCTTGAAGGTCGCGCCGTAGAGTCCGCCCTCGATCGAGTGCCGGCCCCAGTTGTGCTCGTAGGCGAGGCGCCAGTACGGCGCGCTGCCCGAGACCACCGCCGCGGTCTGCGTGCTGTCGAGCGGCCCGGCCGTGCCCTGGCGCGCGGTGCGATAGAGGCCGAGCTCGGCGTACAGCGACTCGTTCCAGAACACGTAGCCCGTGAGCCCGGCCACGTCCTGGCCGAGCGCGCCGTCGATCATCGTGCCGTAGGGGACCCCGGGCGCGCTGTTGGAGGCCGCGTACGGGAAGCCGAAGGCCGGCGTCGTGTTCCACAGGTCCTGGACCGTCGGGTTGTTGTTGAGCGACAGGCCGTAGATCAGGCTCTTGTCGCCCGGCAGCACCTTGAGGTCGGTGAAGCGGATGTCGGTGTTGTCGATGCCGATCGTGCCCGAGTCGTTGCCGTAGGTGAGCTGCAGGAACGCGCCGAGGTGCGGCGCGATCTTGCCGGCGTAGAAGAGGCTCACCTGCTGCGGGAAGGCGACCGTGCCGTTCTGCGACTGGCCGGTGCCCGAGTCGTCCGGCAGCGGCGTCGCGAGCTGGGTGAAGGAGACCTGCACCATCAGCGACAGCGGCGGCAGGCTCGCGAGCGAGAGCATCTCCTCCTTCTGCGCGGTGACGCCGCGGACCTGCTTGAGGTTGTCGAGGATGTAGCCGTTCGCCTTGAACACCCGGCCGAAGTGCGTCAGCTCCGGCCAGACCGTGTGGCAGGCCTCGCAGGCCATGCCGGTCTGCCGGGCGAAGCTCGGCACGGCCTCCGCCGCGGGAGCGGCCAGCACGACGAGGACCGGGACCAGTAGCCGGGCTGCCAGTCGAGCCCAATGACGATCGAGGTTCATTTCCGCTCCTTAAGCAGCATCGCCCATCGCTTCGAAGTCGCGCAAAAGCTAACCGGCCGGATCGGCAATACCCAGCCGGCCAATTGCGTATTCAGTAAGGAGTTGCCGCCGGGCGGCGCCCCGTGCCTGCGGCCGGCCCGCTCTTGCGGCGCGCCCCGGCCCGTGCGTGGGCGGCTCCTGCGCCCGGCTCGCGCCGGCGGGCAGCGCGACCCGCGATCGGCGAGAATGCGCACATGCCGCAAGCCCTCGCCCCGCCGCCCCCCGACCTCTTCGGCCGCCGCAAGCACTGGGCGCACCGCTTCGGCACGGCGCCCTTCCTGCCGATGTCGCGCGCCGAAATGGAAGCGCTCGGCTGGGACTCCTGCGACGTCATCGTCGTCACCGGCGACGCCTACGTCGACCACCCGAGCTTCGGCATGGCGATCGTCGGCCGGCTGCTCGAGGCGCAGGGCTTTCGGGTCGGGATGATCGCCCAGCCCGACTGGCGCAGCACCGCCGCCTTCGAGGCGCTCGGCGCGCCGAACCTGTTCTTCGGCGTGACCGCCGGCAACATGGACTCGATGGTCAACCGCTACACCGCGGAGCGGCGCGTGCGCAGCGACGACGCCTACACGCCGGGCGGCGCGGGCGGGCGGCGGCCGGACCGCTCGGTGATCGTCTACGCGCAGCGCCTGCGCGAGGCCTTCCCCGCGGTGCCGCTCGTGATCGGCGGCATCGAGGCCTCGCTCAGGCGCATCGCGCACTTCGACTACTGGTCGGAGAAGGTGCGCCGCTCGGTGCTGCTCGACGCGCGCGCGGACCTCTTGGTGTACGGCAACGGCGAGCGGCAGATCGTCGAGATCGCGCACCGCCTCGCGGCCGGCGAGCCGCCCGCGGCGCTCACCGACATCCGCGGCACGGCGTTCGTGCGCCGCGCACCGCCCGCCGAGGCGATCGAGATCGACTCGACCACGCTCGATGAGCCGGGTCCGCTCGGCCCGCCGCCCGACCCGTACGCGAGCGAGGGCGAGCGGCGCGCGGCGAACCCGCCGGCGCCGGCGGCGAGCGGCGTCGCGGTGGTGCGCTTCGCGCGCCTCGTCAGGAACGCCGACCGCGCGCGCAGCGTGATCCGCCTGCCGCCCTTCGAGGCGGTGCGCGACGACCCGGTGCTGTACGCGCACGCCTCGCGGATCCTGCACGCCGAGTCCAACCCCGGCAACGCGCGCGCCCTGGTGCAGCGCCACGGCGACACCGACGTCTGGCTGAACCCGCCGCCGCTGCCGCTCACGACCCGCGAGATGGACGCGGTCTACGAGCTGCCGTACCGGCGCGTGCCGCACCCGGCCTACGGCGCGGCCGCGATCCCCGCCTACAAGATGATCCGCTTCTCGGTCACGATCCAGCGCGGCTGCTTCGGCGGCTGCACCTTCTGCTCGATCACCGAGCACGAGGGCCGGATCATCCAGAGCCGCTCGGAGGAGTCGGTGCTCAGGGAGATCGGCGAGGTGCGCGACCACGTGCCCGGCTTCACCGGCGTCATCTCCGACCTCGGCGGCCCGACCGCCAACATGTACCGGCTGCACTGCAAGTCGCAGGCCATCGAGTCGGCGTGCCGGCGGCCCTCGTGCGTCTACCCGGGCATCTGCCCGAACCTCGACACCGACCACGCGCCGCTGGTGCGGCTCTACCGCCGCGCCCGCGAGCTGCCCGGCGTCAAGAAGGTGCTGATCGCCTCGGGGGTGCGCTACGACCTCGCGGTCGAGTCGCCGGAGTACGTCCGCGAGCTCGCCCAGCACCACGTCGGCGGCTACCTCAAGATCGCGCCGGAGGCGATCGCCGAGGGGCCGCTGTCGAAGATGATGAAGCCCGGCATCGGCAGCTACGACCGCTTCAAGGAGCTCTTCGACCGCTACTCGCGCGAAGCCGGCAAGGAGCAGTACCTGATCCCGTACTTCATCGCCGCGCACCCCGGCACCAGCGACGAGGACATGCTCGAGCTCGCGCTGTGGCTGAAGCGAAACGGCTTTCGCGCCGACCAGGTGCAGGCCTTCCTGCCCTCGCCGATGGCGACCGCGACCGCGATGTGGCATTCGGGCAAGAACCCGCTGCGGCGCGTGACGCGCACCAGCGAGGAGGTGCGGGTGCCGAAGGGGCTCAAGGTGCGGCGCCTGCACAAGGCCTTCCTGCGCTACCACGACGCCAACAACTGGCCGCTGCTGCGCGAGGCCCTGAAGCGCATGGGCCGCGCGGACCTGATCGGCAGCGGCCGCCAGCAGCTGGTGCCGGCCTGGCAGCCGGCCGGCACGGGCGGTGCGCCGGCCGCGGGCGCGGCGGCGCCGCGCGCCGGTGGCCGTGGCCGGGACGGGCGCTTCGCGACCCAGCACACGGGGCTCCCGCCCCGGCCGGTGGCCGGGCGCAAGCGGTGAGCGCCGAGGTGCCCGTCCACGAGCCCAGGCCGGGGCTCTACGACCCGCTGCTGGCGCGCTTTCGGCTGTCGGGGCGCGAGCGGCTGGTGGGGCGGCTGCTGGTGTGGCTGGTGCGGGTGCCCGGGGCCGTCCGGCTGCTGACCCTGTGGCACGCGCGCCGCAGCCGCGACTGAGCGCGCATCCGGCACCTGGCGCTTGCCCCGGGCCGGCAGGCGCCAGTAGATTGTGCGCCGCAACCAAAGAGGCTCAGGGTTCATGACGCGTCCGAAGACCACGACCGCCGCGCGCGACCGGCGCTGGATCGTCCACAAGTTCGGCGGCTCCTCGGTGGCCGACGCCGAGTGCATCGCGCGCGTCGCCGGCATCATCGAGGCGGACCCGAACCCGCGCGTCGCGGTGGTGCTGTCGGCCTGCAAGGGCGTGACGGACGCGCTCCTCGAGCTGGTCGCGCTCGCCGAGGCCCAGGACGCGACCTACCTGCAGCGGCTCGCGGCGCTTCGCACCCGCCACACGGCGATCGCCAACGCGCTCCTGCCGCGGGCCGCCGCCGCGAACCCCTTCATCGCGCAGCTCGAGGCCGACTGCACCGACATCGCCGGCATCCTGCACACCGTCAGCCTGATCCGCCTGGCCGCGCACAACATCCGGGACCTGGTCGCCGGCTACGGCGAGATCTGGTCGACGCGGATCTTCGCGGCGCTGCTTGCCGAGCGCTCGGCGACGCCGCCGCCGGTGCACTGGATCGACGCCCGCAAGGCGGTGGTGGTGGAGTGGGGGCCGCTCGGCCCGGCGGTGCAGTGGCGCGAGTCGCAGGCCGCGCTCGATGCGCTGGTGCCTGCCGACTTCGGCGGCACGCTCGTGATCACCGGCTTCGTCGCCGCCAAGAAGAACGGCGTGCAGACCACGCTCGGCCGCAACGGCAGCGACTTCTCGGCGTCGATCTTCGGCGCGCTCCTCGGGGCGCGCGAGATCGTGATCTGGACCGACGTCGACGGCGTGCTGTCGGCCGACCCGCGCCGCGTGCCGGACGCCAAGGTCATCGACTCGCTGTCCTACAGCGAGGCGATGGAGCTCGCCTACTTCGGCGCCAAGGTGATCCACCCGCAGACCATGGCGCCGGCCGTGTCGCGCGAGATCCCGATCCTGATCAAGAACACCTTCGCCGCCGACCGGCCGGGGACGCTGATCTGCGCGCGCCCGACCTCGACGCTGAAGGTCAAGGGCATCACCACCATCGACGCGGTCGCGCTCGTCAACCTCGAGGGCGCCGGCATGATCGGCGTGCCGGGCACGGCGCAGCGGCTGTTCGGCGCGCTCAACGAGGCCGGCATCTCGGTGATCCTGATCTCGCAGGGCTCGAGCGAGCACTCGATCTGCTGCGCGGTGCCGGACCGCGAGGCGGCGGCGGCCGAGGGCGTCGTGCGCCGCGCCTTCGCGACCGAGCTGCGCGACGGCCAGATCCAGCGCGTCGAGGTCAGCAAGGACTGCGCGATCCTGGCGGTGGTCGGCGACGGCATGGCCGGCAGCCACGGCATCGCCGCCAAGGTCTTCGGCACGCTGGCCGACGCCGCGGTCAACGTGCGCGCGATCGCGCAGGGCGCCTCGGAGCGCAACATCTCGGTGGTCATCGAGGCCAAGCACTCGACGCGCGCGCTGCGCGCGGTGCACGCCGGCTTCTACCTGTCGCCGCACACGCTCTCGATCGGCCTGATCGGCCGCGGCCACGTCGGCGGCGCGCTGCTCGGGCAGCTCGCCTCGCAGCTCGAGCGCCTGAGGCGCGACGCGCAGCTCGACCTGCGGGTGCGCGGCATCCTCGCCTCGCGCGAGATGCTGCTCGCCGACCGCCAGATCGACCCCGGCGCCTGGCGCGAGGCCTTCCAGGCGCACGCCCGGCCGGCCGACCTCGCCGCGTTCACGCGCCACGTGCACGCCGAGCACCTGCCGCACGCGGTGATCATCGACTGCTCGGCGAACGCCGAGGTCGCGCGCCACTACCGCGACTGGCTCGCGGCCGGCATCCACGTCGTGACGCCCAATAAGAAGGCCAACAGCGGCGCGCTCGACTACTACGAGTCGCTGAAGGAGGCGCGCCGCGCCGGCGGCACGCACTACCTGTACGAGGCGACGGTCGGCGCCGGCCTGCCGGTGATCCAGACGCTCTACGACCTGCGCGAGACCGGCGACGAGGTGCGCTCGATCGAGGGCATCTTCTCGGGCACGCTCGCCTACCTCTTCAACGTCTACGACGGCACGCAGCCGTTCTCGGCGATCGTGCGCGCCGCCAAGCAGAAGGGCTACACCGAGCCCGACCCGCGGGACGACCTGTCGGGCACCGACGTCGCGCGCAAGCTGATCATCCTGGCGCGCGAGGTCGGCCTCAAGCTCGAGCTCAGCGACGTCGCGATCGAGAGCCTGGTGCCGGCGGCGCTCGCCGACTGCACGGTGGAGGAGTTCCTGAAGCGCCTGCCCGAGTTCGACGCCGCGATCGCCGCGCGCCACGCCGAGGCGACCGCCGCCGGCGAGGTGCTGCGCTACGTCGGGCGCCTCGACGCCGCCGCCGGGCGCGCCCAGGTCGGGCTGATGCGCCTCGAGCGCCGCCACCCGTTCGCCAACATCGCGCTGACCGACAACGTGGTGCGCTTCGAGACCCGCCGCTACTGCGACAACCCGCTGATCGTGCAGGGCCCGGGCGCCGGGCCGGAAGTGACCGCGGGCGGGGTGTTCGGCGACCTGCTGCGCCTGTGCGCCTACCTCGGCGCCAAGATCTGAGCGCGCCCGCCGGAGTGCAGCCCTTGCGTCACAGCGCCACCGCGTTCGCGCCGGCCACCGTCGGCAACGTCGGCATCGGCTTCGACATCCTCGGCCACACGGTCGAGGCGATCGGCGACCGGGTCACGGTGACCCGCAGCGCCGAGCGCGGCGTGCGGATCCGCGCGATCGAGGGCGTCGCCACGGAGCTGCCGCTCGAGGCGGCGCGCAACACCGCCGGGCAGGCGCTGCTGAGCCTCGCCGAGGCCACGGCGCTCGATCACGGCTTCGAGATGTCGATCGTCAAGGGGATCCCGCTCGGCTCCGGCCTCGGCGGCTCGGCGGCCTCGGCGGTGGCGGCGGTGGTCGCCGGCAATGCGCTGCTGTCGACGCCGCTGCCGAAGCTCGAGCTGCTGAAGTTCGCGATGCAGGGCGAGGCGGTGGCCTCCGGCTCGGTGCACGTCGACAACATCGCGCCGAGCCTGTTCGGCGGCCTGGTGCTGACGGTCGGCATCGACCACCCGCGCACCAAGCAGATCCCGGTGCCGCCCGGCATCCGCTGCGTGCTGGTGCACCCGCACATGTTCCTGTCGACCAAGGAGGCGCGGCGCATCCTGTCGCGGACCGTCAGCCTCTCGGACCTGGTCTGGCAGTGCGCCAACCTCGCCGGCTTCATCTCGGCCTGCTACACCAACGACCTCGACATGATCCGCGACGCCTTCCTCGACGTCGTCGTCGAGCCGCAGCGCCAGGCGCTGATCCCGGGCTTCAAGGCCGTCAAGCAGGCGGCGATGTCGCACGGCGCGCTCGGCTGCTCGATCTCGGGCGCGGGCCCGACCACCTTCGCGTGGTGCCTCGCCGCCGACGCCGAGCGCATCCAGGCGGCGATGGCCGATGCCTTCGGCGCGCACGGGCTCGAGTGCGACCGCTGGATCTCCGCGATCGAGCCGACCGGCGCGCGGGTGATCGACTGATGCGCTACGTCTCGACCCGCGACGCGGGCCATCGCGCCTCGCTGTCCGAGGCCCTCGGCCGCGGCCTCGCCCCGGACGGCGGCCTGTACGTCCCGGAGCGCTTCCCGGCGCTCACGGCCGCGGACTTCGAGGGCGCCGCCGGGCTCGGCGCGGTCGCCGCACGGTTCCTCGCGCCGTTCTTCGCGGGCGATGCGCTCGCGCCCGAGCTCGGCGCGATCGTCGCCGAGGCCTTCGACTTCGACGTGCCGCTGGTGCCGCTGCGGGTGACGGACGACGCGGCCGTGCTCGAGCTCTTCCACGGGCCGACCGCGGCCTTCAAGGACTTCGGCGCGCGCTTCCTCGCCGCCTGCCTCGGCCGCCTGCAGCGCGACCCGGGGCGCACGCTGACCATCCTGGTCGCGACCTCGGGCGACACCGGTGGCGCGGTGGCGGCCGCCTTCCACGGCCGGCCGGGCATCGAGGTCGTGGTGCTCTACCCGCGCGGGCTCGTCTCGCCGCGCCAGGAGCAGCAGCTGACCTGCTGGGGCGGCAACGTCCGCTCGCTGTCGGTGGCCGGCACCTTCGACGACTGCCAGCGGCTGGTCAAGGCGGCCTTCGCCGATCCCGCGCTCGCGGCGCGGCGCGTGCTGTCCTCGGCCAACAGCATCAACGTCGGCCGGCTGCTGCCGCAGGCCTGCTACTACGCCGAGGCGAGCCTCGCGACCTGGCGCCGCACCGGCCGCGCGGCCAACTTCATCGTGCCCTCGGGCAACCTCGGCAACGTGCTCGCCTGCGTCTGGGCGCGGCGCATGGGCCTGCCGATCGGCGAGCTCGTGCTCGCCTTCAACGCCAACCGCACGGTGCCCGACTTCCTCGCGAGCGGCGAGTGGCGGCCGCGCGCCTCGGTCGCGACGCTGGCCTCGGCGATGGACGTCGGCAACCCGAGCAACATGGAGCGCCTGCGGCACCTGCATCCGGAGTGGCGCGAGCTGGCCGGCGCCGTCAGCGCGGTCAGCGTCAGCGACCAGGCGATCCGCGCCCGCATCGCGGGCGATGCGGCGCGGCTCGGCGAGGTCTGGTGCCCGCACACGGCGACCGCGGCCGAGGCCTACGCGGGCCTGACGGCCGCGCAGCGCGCCGCGGGGCCCTGGGTGCTGGTCGCGACCGCGCATCCGGCCAAGTTCCCCGAGACCGTCGAGCCCCTGATCGGCCGCGCCGTGCCGGTGCCGCCGGCGCTCGCGCGGCTGCTCGCGCTGCCGCGCCAGGTCACCGAGATCCCGGCGACGCTCGCGGCGCTCGCGGCGGTGCTGCCGTGACGCTCGCCGACGTGCCGCTCGACTGGCTCCTGGGCGGCGCCGCGGCGCTCGCCGCGATCGCCGCCGGCGCCGCCGGGCTCTGGCTCTGGCGACGCCACCGTGCGCGCCGCGCGCTCCTCGACCGCATCGAGTCGGTGGCCGCCGAGTACCTGCAGGACGTGCTGCTGCCGGACGGCGCCGGCGGCTGGTTCCACGTCGACTTCCTGCTGCTGACCGGCATGGGCCTGATCGTGGTCGACCTGCGCGACCTGCCGGGCGTGATCTTCGGCAGCGAGCAGATGACCGAGTGGACCGTGATGCAGAAGCACCGCCGCTACACCTTCCCGAACCCGCTCGGGCCGCTCTACGACCGCATGGCGGTGGTGCGCGCGCTGGTCGGGGAGAGCGTGCCGGTGGACGGCCGGGTCGTGTTCACCGACCGCGGCACCTTCCCGAAGGGCCACCCGCGGCCGGTGACGCGGCTCGCCTCGCTCGCCACCGAGATCCCGCCGCTCGGCGTCGCCGGGCGCGAGGAGCTGCTGGCGCGGCTCAGGCCCGCGTGGGAGCAGGTCAAGGCGGCCGCGAGCCCGAGCCCGCTGCGACGCCGCTGAGCCCGGCCGCCGCGGCAGGCTAGGCGCGGCGCGCGTGCGCGGCGAGCACGGCGGCGACGCAGCCGGTCACGCGCCGCACGCAGCCGAGGTGCAGGAACTCGTTCGGCCCGTGCGCGTTCGACTGCGGCCCGAGCACGCCGGTCACCAGGAACTGCGTCCCGGGGTAGCGCGCCGCGAGCATGCCGATGAACGGGATGCTGCCGCCGGTGCCCATCGCGAGCGCCGGCCGGCCGAAGAAGGACTGCGAGGCCTCCTCGACCGCGCGCGCGAGCCAGGGCGCGAGCGGCGGCGCATCCCAGCCGGCGAGGCTCGAGCCGACCTCGAAGCTCACCCGCGCCCCGTACGGCGGGTCGCGCTCGAGCGCGGCGCGCACGCGCTCGGCGGCGAGGCCGGCGTCGAGCGTCGGTGGCAGCCTGAGGCTCAGCTTGAGCGCCAGCCGCGGCAAGAGCGTGTTGCCGGCGCTGCCGAGCGCCGGCAGCCCCTCGGCGCCGGTGACCGCGAGCGTCGGCTTCCAGGTGGAGTTGAGCAGCAGCTCGGTCGGGTCGTTGCTGACGGGCCTCACGCCCGCGGCCCACGGCAGCTTGCCGGCGACGCCCGCGCCCAGCACCTCGGCCGCGGCGCGCGCCTCGGCGACGCGGTGCGGCGGCGTCGCGACGTGCAGCTCCTCGAGCGCGACGTCGCCGGTGTGCACGTTCTCGATGCGCTCGAGGAGGCCGCGCAGGATCCGGAAGGGCGAGGGCGCGATGCCGGTGGCCATGCCGGAATGCACGCCCTCGGTCAGCACCTCGGCGCTCAGCGTGCCGACGAGGTTGCCGCGCAGGGAGCTCGTCAGCCAGAAGGTGTCGTAGCTGCCGCATTCGGCGTCGAGGCAGATCACGAGGTCGGGCGTGCCGAGCCGGGCGCCGAGGTGCTCGACGTAGAAGGGCAGGTCGACGCTGCCGCTCTCCTCGCAGCCCTCGATCAGGATCGCGCAGCGCGCGTGCGCCAGCCCCTGCTCCTGGAGCGCGCGGATCGCGAGCAGGCTCGCGTAGAGCGCGTAGCCGTCGTCGGCGCCGCCGCGACCGTACAGCCGCCCCTCGCGCACCACCGGCGTCCAGGGGTCGAGGCCGGCGCCCCAGCCGGTGAACTCCGGCTGCTTGTCGAAGTGTCCGTACAAGAGCACCTCGCCGGGCGCCGTGCCCGGCACCTCGGCGAAGATCACCGGTGTGCGGCCGGGCAGGCGCACGATCTCGACCTTGAGCCCCGCCACCGGCTGGCGGCGGCACCAGTCGACGAGCAGCGCCGCGGCGCGCTCCATGTGGCCGTGCGCCTCCCAGTCGGGGTCGAACAGCGGCGACTTGTTCGGCACCCGGATGTAGGACTCGAGGCTCGACAGGATGCTCCCGGACCATTCGAGGTCGATGCGGCGGGCGGCGGCGGCGGCGTCCATGGGCTCTCCCGGTCTTGGTATACGTTATAGTTATCAGTGACTTAAGAGACGTTCATCACGCAGATTATCGATCGAGGGCGGCAAGCTCTAGCCCGAAGAACCGCGCCGCGGTGCGCGAGGTCGCGAGCGCGAGCGCGGCGACGCTCTCGCCGCGCGCCTCGGCGACCGCGCGGCAGACCTCGGCAAGGTACATCGGTTCGTTGCGGCGCGTGGCGGGCTTCGGCCGCAGCGTGCGCGGCAGCAGGTACGGCCCGTCGGTCTCGAGCATCAGGCGCTCCGCCGGGATCGCGCGCACCACCTCGACGAGGTGGCGGCCGCGGCGCTCGTCGCAGATCCAGCCGGTGATGCCGATCGCGAGCCCGAGGGCGAGGTATTCCTCGGCCTCGGCGCGCGTGCCGGTGAAGCAGTGCGCGACCGCCCGCGGCAGGCGCGCGCCGCAGGCCCTGAGCGCCGCGACGAAGTCGGCGTGCGCGTCGCGCTGGTGCAGGAACAGCGGCTTGCCGGTCTCGATCGCGAGCGCGAGCTGGCGCTCGAACGCGGCGCGCTGCGCCGGCCGCGGCGAGTAGTCGCGGAAGTAGTCGAGCCCGCACTCGCCGATCGCGACCACGGCCGGGTCGGCGGCCAGCGACCGCAGCCGCTCGAGCGCCCGCTCATCGAGCTCGAGCGCATGGTGCGGGTGGACGCCGGCGGTGGCCGAGAGGAAGCCCGGCTCGGCCGCCGCGAGCGCGGCGGCCGCGGCCGAGGAGGCGACCGACGAGCCGGTCACGACGAGGTGCACGAGCCCGGCGCGGCGCGCGCGCGCCAGCACCGCGTCGCGGTCGGCGTCGAAGCTGTCGTGGGCGAGGTTGATGCCGATGTCGACGAGCGGCGGGGCGGGCATCGGGCTATGGTAACGTCCGGCGGCCGCGGTTTTGTGACGGCGTGCGAGGCGCGCCGGCGCGGGCTCGCGTTGAATGCAGCTGGCGGCGCCGCGGACCGCCGCGCCGCCGTCTCCGCCCGCGCGACCGCCCACGACAGGCCCGACCGTGACCACGACCCGCCGCGCACGCCTCGCTCCCGCGCTCGCCACGCTGGCCCTCGCCCTGGCGGCGCTCGCCGGCACGGCGCGCGCCGCCGCGGCGACGCCCGAGGCGCTCGCCGACTTCGACGCCAAGGCCGAGTACGCGTTCTTCACGGCCGATGCGCGCGCACTCGCGGCGCTCGCCGCCGCCAACGCCGCCTGGGCGACGTCCGCGCAGCCGCTCGAGCGCTACCAGTACGCGCACGCGGAGTTTCGCCGGCTGCAGGTCGCGTACCGGCAGAAGAAGCCGCGCGAGGTCGAGGCGGCGGCGGGGGCCTGCCTCGACGCGCTCGAGAAGGCCAACGAGGCCGACCCGCGCTTCGCCGAGGGCCTCGTGCTCGAGGCCGCCTGCGCCGGCTACCTCGGCTCGCTCGGCGGGCTGCACGGCTCCTCGGCGCAGCGGCGCAGCGAGGCGCGCCTCGCCGCGGCCCGCGAGCTCGCACCGCGCAACCCGCGCGTGCTGCTGGTCACGGGCCTCGCGCGCTGGTTCCGGCCGGGCGCCGGCGCCGCCGAGCACGCCGAGGCCCGCCAGTCCTTCGAGGCGGCGACGCGCGCCTTCGAGACCGTGACCGCGAGCCGGCCGGGCGAGCCGTCGTGGGGCGAGGCCGAGGCCTGGCTGTTCGTCGGCCGCGCGCTCGAGGAGAGCGGCGACGGGCTCGGTGCGCGCAACGCCTACGAGAAGTCGCTCTTGATCGCGCCGGAGTTCGCCGCGGCGCGCCGCCGGGTCGCGGCGCTGCGCGCGCAGCCCTGAGCGGGGCGCCGCGCCCGGCGCGGGCTCAGCGGCGCCGGCTGCCCGCGGGGCGGCCCTCGGCCGCGCCCGCCGCGGCGCCCGCGCGCGGCGGGAAGCGGGCCGTGACGTCCGCTGCCGACAGCGGCCGTGACAGCAGGAACCCCTGGCCCTCGTGGCAGCCGCGGCGGCGCAGCCACGCCAGCTGCGCCGGGGTCTCGATGCCCTCGGCGGTGACGGTGAGGCGCAGGCTCTCGCCGAGCGACAGGATCGCGTTCGCGATCGCGGCGTCGCTCGGCGAGCGGTCGACGTTGCGCACGAACGCCTGGTCGATCTTGATCCGGTCGGGCGGGAAGCGCGTGATGTAGGCGAGCGAGGAGTAGCCGGTGCCGAAGTCGTCGAGCGCGATCCGGCAGCCCAGCCTGCGGAAGCGGTCGAGCGCGCCGCGCACCGTCGCCGAGTCCTTGACCAGCAGCGACTCTGTGAGCTCGATCTCGATCAGCGAGGCCGGGATGCCGGCGGCCTGGGCCTCCTGCTCGAGCGTCCGGGCCGGGTCGCCGTGCACCAGCTCCTTGGCCGAGACGTTGATCGCGACCGGGATCGCCCGGCCCTGGTCCAGCCAGGCGCGGACCTGGCGGCACGCCGCACGCATCACCCACGCGCCGAGGTCGATGATCAGGCCGCTGTCCTCGGCGATCGAGACGAAGCGCGCCGGCGGCACCTGGCCATGGTCGGTGTCGCACCAGCGCACCAGCGCCTCGAGGCCGACCACCTGGTCGTCGGCGAGGCGGAACTTCGGCTGGTACTGCAGCTGCAGCTGCTCGCTGCGCAGCGCCTTGCGCAGCTTGGCCTCGAGGTCCAGCCAGTCGCGCAGCCGGCTGCTCATCGCCGGCGCATACACGGCGATCGCGCCGGTGGCGGCGGACTTGGCCTGGTACATCGCGGTGTCGGCGTGCTTGAGCACGGTCGCGACGTCCGGGCCGTCCTCGGGATAGACCGCGATGCCGATGCTCGGCGTCGAGTGGAACTCGAGGCCGCGGTACGCGATCGGCTCCTTGAGCGTCGCGTAGCAGGCGTTGGCGATCTCGAGCGCGGGCGCGGCGGCCGCGGCGTGGCGCAGCAGCACCACGAACTCGTCGCCGCCGAAGCGCGCCAGCGACAGGTGCTCGTGCTGCCGCTCGAAGCGCGCGATCGTCGCGGCGAGCTTGGTGGCCACCGTCTGCAGCACCGCATCGCCGACCGGGTGGCCGAAGGTGTCGTTGATGCGCTTGAAGCCGTTGAGGTCGAGGTAGACGACCGCCACCGACTCGCCGGCCGCGGCCGCCTCGGCGACCAGGCGGTCGGCGGTCTCGAGGCAGCGCTGGCGGTTGGGCAGCGACGTCAGCGGGTCGAAGTAGGCGAGCCGCTCGATGCGCTCGGCGGCGGCGGCGCGCTCGCTGGTGTCGCGACGCACGACCACGACGTCGCCGCCCTCGCGGCGGCTGAAGCGCAGCTCGTAGGAGCGCTCCTTGCCGGCGGCGCGCGCCTCGCGGTAGTCGAGCTTGCGGGCGACGCCATCCGCGGCCGTGGCCCGGATCGCGTCCAGCGCCCGCTCGAGCTGCTGCGGCGGCGCCATGCCGAGCCTGAGGTTGTGCGAGCTCGTGCTCGCGACGCCGGACGGGTCGCCGTCGAAGATGCGCGGGCTCCAGCGGATCTCGCCGTCCACGGTCACGACCCAGAGGCGGTCCGGCAGCGCCTCGACCAGGGTGCGGACCTGGGCCTCGCGCTCGGCGAGCGCACGGATCTGGGCGGCGTTTCGCAGGATGTACTCGAGCCGGTACGGCAGCAGCGTCCAGTTGACGGGCTTCTGGACGAAGTCCGTGGCGCCGGCGTCGAAGGCGCGCGCCACCGCCTTCGAGTCGTCGTGGCCGGTGACGATCACGATCGGCAGGGTCGCGAAGCGCGGCTCGGCGCGCAGCCGCCGGCAGACCGAGTAGCCGTCGAGGCCGGGCATGTCGACGTCGAGCAGCACCAGCGCGGTATCGTCCTGCGCGAGCGCCGCCTCGAGCGCCGCCAGGCCGTTGTCGGTCGCGATCGGCACGAGCCCCGCGGCGGTGGCGGACTCGGCGAGCAGCAGCCGGCCGAGATCCTCGTCGTCGGCGATCACCGCGACCGGACCCTTGTCGGCGCGCGTGCTCACGCGCTCGCCCGCAGCGTGAGGCGGCCGAGCTCCTCGAGCAGCGCCGGGAAGGCGGCGTCGAGCCGGGCGTAGAGGCCCTGGCAGGCGGCCGGGTCGCCCTCGCCGCACCGCTGCTCGAGCTCGCGCAGCGCCGCGGCGAAGCCGCTGGCGCCGACGTTGCCCGCGCTCGCCCTGAGCTTGTGGCAGCAGGCGCGCGCCGCGCCGTAGTCGCCGGCCGCGAGCGCGGCGCGCAGCTCATCGAGCGCCTGCGTGCCGGAGGTCCGAAACAGCGCCACCAGCCGGCTGTAGAGGTCGAGCGGGCCGCGCACCGAGAGGTTGCGCAGACCGGCGACGATGCTCGCGTCGACGCCGGCGAGGGCGGCGCCGGGCGCCGCCGCGGCGGCGCGCCGCGGCACCCAGCGCTCGAGCATCGCGGCGCACTCCGCGAGCGTGTACGGCTTGCCGAGCAGGTCGTTCATGCCCGCCGCCTGGCAGCGCGTGCGGTACGCCGCCGAGTCGTGCGCGGTCAGCGCCACCACCGGCACGGCCTGGTTGGGCCCTGGCCGCTGGCGCAGCAGCGCCGCGGTCGCGAAGCCGTCCAGCACCGGCATGCTGATGTCGAGGAGCACCAGGTCGAAGCGCTGCGCGGCGCACTGCGCGAGCGCCGCGGCCCCGTCGGCGACCGCGACCGAGGTGCAGCCGAGCTCGGCCAGGTAGCCCTCGGCCACGGCGGAGTTGACGGGCTCGTCGTCGACGACCAGCACGTGGCCGCCGACCGCGGCGACGGGCGTGGCCGCCGCCGGGAACGGCGCTGCGGCCGGGGTGCCGGCGGCGGCGTCGGCCGCGGCGATGGCACGCTCGAGGTCGGCGCGCTGCACCGGCCGGCCGACGACCGGCGCGGCACCGACCAGCGACAGGAGCCCCGCGCCCTCGGCCTCGGCCTCCGAGGCGACCACGATCAGCGGCCGGCGCCGGCCCTCGGGCACCGAGAGCTGCGCGCGCAGGTAGTCGAGGTGGGTGCTGGCATCGAGGATCAGCAGCGCACCGTCGTCGGCCGCGGCGCCCGCCTCGGTCGCGCCGCCGTCGACGACGCGCAGGCCGAGCGCGCGCGCGTGCCGCGAGAGCGCCTCGGCGAGTGCCGGCCGCCGCGTGACGATGCGCACCGGCCGCGCCGGCACCGGCGCCCGCTGCGCGGCGGCGGCGTCGCAGCGCAGGCGCAGCGTCGCGCGGAAGGTGGAGCCGGCGCCCTGGCGGCTCTCGACCTCGATCCCGCCGCCCATCAGCTGCGTGAGCTCGCGGCAGATCGCGAGCCCGAGCCCGGTGCCGCCGAAACGGCGGCTGGTCGACTCGTCGGCCTGCGTGAACGGCTCGAAGATCTTCTCGATCGCCTGCGGCGCCATGCCGATGCCGGTGTCGCTGACCGCGAACTCGACGTCGGCGGCGCCGGGCCCGGCCGGCCGCACGTTGGCCTCGACGACGATGTGGCCGCGGTCGGTGAACTTGACCGCGTTGCCGACGAGGTTCAGGAGGATCTGGCGGATGCGCAGCGGGTCGCCGACCAGCGTGTACGGGGCGGGTTGCGGCGGCACCACCGTCAGGTCGAGCCCCTTGCCGAGCGCGGCGCCGGCAAAAAGCGCGACCGATTCCTCGAGGATCGCCACCAGGTCGAGCGGCACCGCCTCGAGCTCGATCTTGCCGGCCTGGGCCTTCGACAGGTCGAGCAGGTCGTTGACGATCTGCAGCAGCAGCTCGGCCGAGGAGCGGATCGTCTGTGTCAGTCGCGCCTGCGCCGCCGACAGCCCGGTACGGTCGAGGAGCTCGGTCATGCCGACCACGCCGTTCATCGGCGTGCGCAGCTCGTGGGTCATGCGCGCGAGGAACGCGCTCTTCTCCTGTGCCGCAGCCTCGAGCAGCCGGTTGCTCTCGCGAAGGTCCTTGGTGCGCGAGGCGACCTCGTCCTCGAGCCGCTCGCGGGCCGCGACCGCCTGCGCGAGGCTGCGCTTCTGCCGCCACGCGGCCAGCACGGCGAGCGCGAGCGCCGCGGCGATGTAGGCGGCGAACGCAGCCGGCGAGCGCCACGGCGCCGGCGCCTTGTGGATCGTGAGCCGCAGCGGCGCCGCGCTCCACACCGAGTCGGCGCTCGCGGCGCGCACCTCCAGCAGGTGGTCGCCGGCATCGAGGTTGGTCAGCGTCACGTGATGCTGCCCGCCGAGGTCGATCCACCGGTCGCTCAGGTCCACCATCCGGTAGGCGAGGCGGTTGCGCTTCGGCGAGGTGAAGTCGAGCGCGCCGAAGCCGAGCGAGACGATCGTCGCGTGCGAGCCGACGTCGATGCGCTCGAGCAGCCAGTAGGGCGTCGGGCTCGGCAGCGGCACGCCGACGACGTCGACCTGCAGCAGCGCGACCCGCGGCGGCCGGTCGTGCTCGTCGAGCCTCAGCGGGTCGAAGATGTTGAAGCCGCCGGGGCCGCCGAAGCAGAGCCGCCCGTCCGGCAGGCGCCGGTAGGCGCCGAAGTTGAACTCCTCGCCCTGCAGCCCCTGCTCGACGTGGAAGGTGCGCACCGCGCGCGTGCGCGGGTCGTAGCGCATCAGGCCCGAGTTGCCGCTCAGCCACAGGCGCCCGCCGGCGTCGACCAGCACCGCGTAGATCGTGTCGCTCGTGAGTCCGTTGGCGCGCGACACGCTCTGGAAGTGCACCGCCTCCGGCGCGCTCGAGCTGCCGATCACGAGCTCGAGGCCGCCGCCGTCGGTGCCGAGCCAGACGCGGCCGTCGCCGTCGACGGTGATGCCGTAGACGGTGTTCGCCGAGAGGCTGCCTGGGTCGGCGGGGTCGTGGCGGTAGACCTTGATGACGGAGCCGTCCGGCCGCGCGAGGTTGAGGCCGCCGCCGTCGGTGCCCATCCAGATGTTGCCGTGCAGGTCCTCGGCGAGCGCGGTCACGTTGCCCGCGCTGACGGCGCCGGGCGCCGAGCCGCCGTAGGGCAGCTGCTGCACGCGGCCGGTGAGCGGGTTCAGCACGTTGGCGCCGCCGCCGTGCGTGCCGATCCAGATGCGCCCGTCGCGGCCGGCGTGGATCGCCATGATGCCGGGCGCACTCAGGCCGCGGGCGTCGCCCGGCTGCGAGACGAACGTGTCGAGCCCGCCGTCGGGCCGCAGGCGCCTGAGTCCGCTCGCCATCGTGCCGATCCAGAGCGCGCCCTGGCGGTCGGTCTCGAGCGACATGACGCGGGCGTCGCCGATGGCGTTCGGCCGCCCGAGCAGCGTGTCGATGCCGGTCCGCTCGCCGCTCTCCGGGTCGAAGCGGACCAGTCCGCCGCCGAGCGAGGCCACCCAGACCGTGCGGTCGGCGGCGGCGGCGAAGGCGGTGACCAGCTTGCCCGCGAGCCAGTCCGGCCGGCGGCCGCCGAGCTCCCAGCTGTGCGGATTCCAGCGGCTGACGCCGCCGGAGCGGGTGCCGATCCACACGAGGCCGGTCGGGTCCTCGTACAGGGACATCACGAACGAGTCGCGCAGCGAGCCGGCGTCGCGCTCGTCGTGCCGGTAGTGCAGGAATTCGCCGCTCAGCCGGTTCAGCAGGTCGAGGCCGTTCGCGGTCCCGACCCAGAGGTTGCCGCTGCGATCCTCGAGCAGCGCCTGGACGTCGTCGTGGCCGATGCTGCCGGCGCGGCGCGGGTCGTGCCGGTAGCGCGCGAGCACGCGCCCGGACGGGTCGATGCGGTTCAGCCCGCCGGCGAAGGTCGCGACCCAGAGGCTGCCGTCGCGGTCCTCGCGCAGCTGCGTGATCTGGTCGCTGCCGAGCGAGCGGCGATCGCTGGCCGAGTGCCGGTAGTGCGCGAACGAGCGGCCGTCCGGCAGCAGCCGGTCGAGACCGCCCTCGGTCCCGACCCACAGCGTCCCGGAGCGGTCGAGCAGCAGCGTCTTGACCCGGTCGTCGATCAGCGAGTCCGCGCGCGCCGCGTCGTGGCGCAGGTGCTCGACGCGGCCGGTCGCGCGGTCGAGCACGTCGACGCCGGCATCGCGGCTGCCGATCCAGAGACGGCCGCGGCCGTCGAGCAAGAGCGCGCGCACCGCATCGCTCGCGAGCGAGTCCGCGCGCGCCGGGTCGTGGCGGAACACCGTGAAGCTGTCGCTGCCGCGGTTCCAGCGCGCGAGCCCGCCGTCGACCACGGCGATCCACAGGTCGTGCTGCGGGTCCTCGACGATGGCCTGGATGAAGTTGCCGGGCAGGCCGTCGTGCGCGGCGGGCGAGTAGCCGTAGCGAAACAGCTCGTGCCCCGTGTAGCGGACGAGACCGTCCTCGGTGCCGAGCCAGACGAAGCCCTGCGAGTCCTGCAGCGTCGCGTAGACGGTGCCCTGCGGCAGCCCGTCGGCGGTCGTCAGGTGCTCGAGCGCGAACGGCCGCGAGTCGGCGCCGAGCGCGGCGCCCGGCGCGCCGAGCGCGCAGATGAGCCCGGCCAGCAGATGAAGACGCCAACGGGTCGGGCCCATCGTGTGACTCGGTTAGCCGCCTTTCTGGCCGCGCGCGCAGCGCCCCGGGGAGTGGCTACCGGCCGGCACCGCAGGCATTAAGGTTAATGACCCCCCGGCGGGCCACCGGCAACCCAGTTCTCAGTTCTCGCTACTGAGCTGCAATCCACGCCGCGATCGACGCCAGCGCTTCAGCCGCGGGCTGCACGACGGCGGCGTTCAGCCAGGGGACGGACTTGCTCCACGCGAAATCCTTGCTCCAGGGGTGGCGCTTGGTCCAGCGGTAGCCCGACGACCAGGTGTAGCCGGCCGACCAGTCGTGGCCCGGCGACGCGGCCTGGCCCTCGTTCCACGTATAGCCCGCATTCCACGGGTAGCCGGCAGACCGGCTCAGGCCATCGCCGGCGAGCGGCGCGCCCGACCCTGAGCCTGCGACGCTCATCACGTAATGATTGCCGGCCGCATCGCGGTTCGCCGGCCCGCCCTCGCGGGCGGCGGTTGCGGCGCGGTTCGTGCCGGCGGTCGCTGCCTGTCCGCCGACCGACGTCGGCTCCGCCAGCAGCGCCGCGAGCACGCCGAGCAGCGCGCAGGCGGCGCCGGCGGTCAGCGAGACTCGAGTTCCAACACCCATCGTGACGATCCCGGCACAGGGGAGCCCGCGGCTCCGTGTCGGTAATTAGAGACCGGCAGGGGCTGCGCGGTCCGGGACCACCCGCCGGCCGGGACGGCGCCGAGCGTGACCGCGAGCACATAACGACCGGTCAAATGGCGCCGCCCGGCGGCGCCGCAGGCGGCTACGACGGCTTCGCGGCCGCGGCGGCCTGCGGCGACGGCCGCGCCTCCCGGTAGTAGTCGCCGAGGCCCTCGCGGCAGCCGAGCTCCAGGAGCGCCTGGTGCTGCTCGGCGTCGTCGATGCCGGTCGCGATCGGGGTCAGGCCGAGCGCGGCGGCGACCGCGAGACCGGCGCGGCAGACGCGCTTCGCGACCGGGTCGCGGCGCAGCGCGCTCGCCCACGAGCGGTCGAGCTGCAGGCCGGTGAGCGGGGCGCGCGCCAGCCGGTCGAGCGAGACGAGGCTGCGGCCGACTTCGTCGACCGCGAGGCGCAGCCCGCGCTGCGCGAGCGCGCGCGGGGTCGCGGCGTCCAGCGCGACGAAGGTGCGCTCCGAGATCCGCAGCTCGAGGCGCGCCGGCGCAAGGCCCGTCTCGCCGAGGAACCGCTCGATGTCGGCGATGAAGTCCTGGTGCAGCAGGTGGTGGCGCAGCGGCCCGAAAGAGACGCAGTTGCCGTCGCCCAGGCCGCCCGTGCCCGCCGCGAGGTCGTCGCGCAGGCACGCGAGCGCCGCGCGCGACAAGGACAGCGCGAGCCCGGTGGTCTCGGCGACGCCGACGAACTCCGCCGGCCGCACCTCGCCGCGCAGCGGATGCAGCCACTGCAGGTAGCCGGCGCGGGCGACGCAGCGTCCGGTCGCGAGCTCGTGGCGGCCGGCGTACCTGAGCCGGATCGCGCGCCCGGCAATCGCGTCGCGCAGCTCGCGGGCGATGTCGAGCCGCGCCAGCGAGCGCAGCTCGATCGTGTCGGTGAAGAAGCGCACGTCGGGGGCGCCGGAGCGGCGCGCCTCGGCGGCCGCGGCGCGCGCATGGTCGAGCAGCATGTCCGGCGCCGCGGCATCCTGGCCGAGCATTGCGACGCCGGCGTAGGGCGAGAGGTGGAAGGACGCGTCCCCGACCTCGAGCGGCGTGCGCAGGCTGCGGCAGGCGCGCGCCACCAGCTCCTCGACGGCGTCGCGGTCGGCGCTCTCGAGCAGCAGCGCGACCACGCTGTCGCTGAGCCGGCCGAGGAACCAGGGCGGCTCCTCGCCCGGCGCCACGGCCGGGCTGGCCGCGAGCCTGTCGAGCGCCGCCCGCACCACCTGCTCGGCGACCCGTCCATCGATGACGCGCCCGATCTCGGCCACGCCCTCGAGCAGGATGACCGCGACGGCGGTCGGCCGCTCGCGCAGCGCCGCGGCCGACAGCGACTCGCGCAGGCGGCGCGCGAAGCCGCGGCGGTCGAGCTGGCGCGGCAGCGGCGCGTCGCGGCGCACCTCGGCGGCCGGGGCGGCGCGCGATCCGGCCGGCCGGACCGAGCAGATCGCGCGATCCGGACCCTGCGGCGTGACGCGCAGCTGGTAGACCGCGTCGGCGAGCTCGACCTCGGCATCCGCCGGTGCGCGCTCCGTGATCACCCGCTTGACGAGGCGCCGGATCGCCGCGGCCACCGGCGCCGGCAGGAGCGCCTCGACGCGCCGGCCGACCGCGTCGGGCGGCGGCTGCAGCGCCGCGAGGCCCCGGCCGCCGCCGTGCCCGAGCAGCACGCCGTTGCGCCTGACCAGGAGGACAAGCTCGGGCAGCTGGTCGATCAGTTCGTCGTCGGCCATGGACGGTTCCGGGCGGGTTGCGGCTCGCAGGCGGCACGGTGGACGCGACGCCGGCCGCGCCGCGCCGTGGTGCACGCCACCGCCTACCATACGATCGACGCCGCCCGGGAAGCGGCCGGGCAGCGCGTTCTGCGAGCGTCGTCACAGTAGGGCGGCGCGGCGCGACCGGCGCGCGCGGCCGGGCGGTGGCGGGCGCGGCCCGCGTCCGCGCCCGCGGAGCAGGGCCGCGAGGCTCGGTCACGCACGGCGCACCAGCGGTGCGAGCGCCGCCGCCGCGGCCGCGGCGCCAGAAGAGCGGCCGCAAACGGCCTGATATCATCCGCATCGTGACCGCAGCGCCCTATCCGCACCTGCTCGCGCCGCTCGATCTCGGCTGGGTGCGACTGCGCAACCGCGCGCTGATGGGCTCGATGCACACCGGCCTCGAGGACCGTGCCGACGACTATCCGCGGCTCGCGGCCTACCTCGCCGCGCGCGCGCGCGGCGGCGTCGGCCTGATCGTTACCGGCGGCATCGCACCGAACCGCGCCGGCTGGGGTGCGCCGTTCGCCGGCAAGCTGACCGGCGCGCGCGAGCTGCCGCGCCACCGGCTGGTGACCGAGGCGGTGCATGCCGAGGGCGGTCACGTCTGCATGCAGATCCTGCACACCGGCCGCTATGCCTACCACCCCCTCGCGGTGGCACCGTCCGCGGTCAGGGCGCCGATCTCGCGCTTCACGCCCTGGGCGCTGACGAAGCGCGGCGTCGGGCGGCAGATCGCGGCCTTCGTGCGTTGCGCCGTGCTCGCCCGCGAGGCCGGCTACGACGGCGTCGAGATCATGGGTTCGGAGGGTTACCTGATCAACCAGTTCGTCGCGGCGCGCACCAACCGCCGCAACGACGAGTGGGGCGGCAGCTACGCGCACCGGATCCGCTTCGCGCTCGAGATCGTGCACCAGACGCGCGCCGCGCTCGGCCCCGACTCGATCATCATCTACCGGCTGTCGATGCTCGACCTGGTCGAGGGCGGCAGCAGCTGGGAGGAGGTCGTCGAGCTCGCGCAGGGCGTCGAGGCGGCCGGCGCGACCATCCTCAACACCGGCATCGGCTGGCACGAGGCGCGCATCCCGACGATCGCGACGATGGTGCCGCGCGCCGCCTTCGCCTGGGTCACCGAGCGGCTGCGGCCGCACGTGCGCCTGCCGCTGGTTGCGACCAACCGCATCAACGACCCGGCGGTGGCCGAGGCGATCCTGGCGCGCGGCGGGGCGACGCTGGTGTCGATGGCCCGGCCGCTGCTCGCCGACCCGGATTTCATGGTCAAGGCTGCCGCCAACCGCGCCGACGAGATCAACACCTGCATCGCCTGCAACCAGGCCTGCCTCGACCACATCTTCGAGCGCCGGGCGGCGACCTGCCTCGTCAACCCGCGTGCCGCGCGCGAGACCGAGCTCGTCTACCGGCCGACCGCCGCGCCGCGGCGCATCGCCGTGGTCGGCGCCGGGCCCGCGGGCCTCTCGTGCGCGACCGTCGCCGCCGAGCGCGGCCACCGCGTGACGCTCTACGAGAAGAGCACCGAGATCGGCGGCCAGTTCAACCTCGCCAAGCGCGTGCCCGGCAAGGAGGAGTTCCACGAGACGCTGCGCTACTTCCGCCGGCGGCTCGAGCTCACCGGCGTCGAGGTGCGCCTCGGCACCCACGCCGACGCCGCGACGCTCGCCGGCGGCTTCGACGCGGTCGTGCTCGCCACCGGCGTCACGCCGCGCCGGCCGGCGATCCCCGGCCTTGACGATGCGCGCGTCGTCTCGTACGTCGACGTGCTCGCCGGCCGCGCCAGCGTCGGCCGGCGCGTCGCGATCATCGGCGCGGGCGGCATCGGCTTCGACGTCGCCGAGTTCCTGACGCATGCCGGCGCGGGCGACGGCACTGACCAGGCGGCGGCGATCGCGGCCTTCGCGCACGAGTGGGGCATCGACCTCGAGCTCGCGACGCGCGGCGGGATTGCGGCCGCGCAGGCGCCCGCCGCGCCGGCCCGCGAGGTCTGGCTGCTGCAGCGCAAGGCCAGCAAGCTCGGCGAGGGGCTCGGCAAGACGACCGGCTGGATCCACCGCACGCAGTTGCGGCGTCGCGGCGTGCGCTTCGTGCCCGGCGTGCGCTACGAGCGCATCGACGCCGCCGGCCTGCACGTCGTGATCGGCACGCAGCCGCGCCTCATCGAGGTCGACACGATCGTCGTCTGCGCCGGCCAGGAGCCGGCGCGCGAGCTCGTTGAACCGCTCGACGCGCTCGGCGTCGGCGTGCACCTGATCGGCGGCGCCGACGTCGCCGCCGAGCTCGACGCGAAGCGCGCGATCGGCCAGGGCGCCGAACTCGCGGCCGGCCTCTGAGGCCGCCGTGTTGCCGGCCACGATGACGCCGCAGCTGCCGCTCTTCGATGCCCGCGCCGGCGCCGCCGAGTTCGGCGTGCGCCGCAGCACCCGCGCGCGGCGCCTGACGGTGCGCGTCTATCCGGGCGGGCGGGTCGAGGTCACGGTGCCGGCCGGGGTCCGTCCGGCGACCGTCGCCGACTTCGTCGCCCGCCATCGGGCCTGGATCGACGCGCGGGTCGCGGAGCTCAGGACCCATGCGCCGCCGCAGCGGGAGGCGCTGCCGGAGCGCGTGTTCCTGCAGGCGCTCGACGCCGACTGGCAGGTGCGCTACGTGGCGCGGCGCCGGCCGGGGCTGCGCGTCACGGCCGCGCGCGCGCTCGAGGTCTACGGCGACCCGGCCGAGGTCAGCGGCGCGCGCCGGCTGCTGCGCCGCTGGCTGGTGGACGAGGCGCGCGATGCGCTCGAGCCGTGGCTCGGGCGGCTCGCGCGGGACTCCGGACTCGACTTCGAGCGCCTCCAGCTCAGGCGCCAGCGCACGCGCTGGGGCAGCTGCTCGCGCTCGGGCACGATCAGCCTCAACGTCTGCCTGCTGTTCCAGCCGCCCGCGGTGGTGCGCTACCTGATGGTGCACGAGCTCTGCCACACGCGGCAGATGAACCACTCGCCGCGCTTCTGGGGCCTCGTGCGCGCGCTCGAGCCCGACTACCGCCTGCTCGACCGCGAGCTGACCCGCGGCTGGCGCCACGTGCCCGCCTGGGTCTACGGCTGAGGCCCGCATGGCCGCACCCGGCGAGCCGCCCGACCCCGAAGCGACCGAGCCGGCCGGCACGGTCGCCGTCGACGTCTCCGACGAGCCGGTGCACTGGGACGTGCCGCAGGCGCAGACCTACGGCGGCTACCTCGACCTCGCGCGCCTGCTCGGCGCGCAGCATCCGCGCTCGCCGGAGCACGACGAGATGCTGTTCATCATCGTGCACCAGACGAGCGAGCTGTGGATGAAGCTGTGCCTGCACGAGCTGAAGGCGGCAATCGCCTGCATCCGCCGCGACGAGCTGGCGCCGTGCTTCAAGATGCTGACCCGGGTCGGCCACATCCAGCGCCAGCTGGTGCACGCCTGGGACGTGCTGGCGACGCTGACGCCGTTCGACTACTCGAGCTTCCGCAACCAGCTGGGCCGAGCCTCGGGCTTCCAGTCGTGGCAGTACCGGCTGCTCGAGTTCACGATCGGCAACAAGAACCGCGACCTGATCGCGGTGCACCGCGCCGATCCCGCCGCCTACCAGCTGCTCGAGCAGGCGCTCGTGGCGCCGTCGCTGTACGACGAGACGCTGCGGCTCTTGTCGCGGCGCGGCTTCGAGATCCCGGAGGCGCTGCTCGACCGCGACTTTTCCGCGCCCTACGTCGCACACAAGCGGGTCACGGCGGCCTGGCTCGCGGTCTACCACAGCATCGACGCGCACTGGGACCTCTACGAGCTCGCCGAGAAGCTCGTCGACCTCGACCACCGCTTCCAGCTGTGGCGCTTCGCACACATGAAGACCGTCGAGCGCATCATCGGCTACAAGCGCGGCACCGGCGGCACGAGCGGCGTCGCCTACCTCGCCAAGGCGCTGGAGCTGCGCTTCTTCCCGGAGCTCTGGTCGGCGCGCACCTCGATGTAGCCGGCGGCCGCGGCCGCCGCCGCGCGGCGGCGGCGCCAGGCGCCGAGCGCGCGCGGCAGCATCAGCAGCGCAAACACGGCCGCGTAGACGAGCGGCTCGCGCACGTCGCGCTTCACCTGCCAGTAGAAGTGCCAGCAGCCGAGCAGCGTCGCCGGGTAGATCGCGTAGTGCAGCCGCTGCCAGCGGCGCCCGAGCCGGCGCTGCGCCGCGTGCGTCGAGGTCGCGGCGAGCGGCGCGAGCAGCACGAAGGCCGCGGCCCCGAGCGTGATCCAGCGGCGCTTGGCGACGTCCTCGAGCAGCACGCGCCAGTCGAAGCCCTGGTCGACCGCGAAGTACATCGCGAGGTGCAGCGACAGGTAGCAGAACGCAAACAGGCCGAGCATGCGCCGGTACAGCAGCCAGCGCGGCTGGCCGGTCAGCCGCCGCAGCGGCGAGACCGCCAGCGTCGCGAGCAGGAGCCTCAGCGCCCACAGGCCGAGCGTGTCGGTGATCGCGGCCACCGGGTTCGCGCCGAGGCCGAGGCCGCCGAGCCCGAAGGCGCGCACCGCGAGGTTGGCGAGCGGCAGCAGCAGGGCGACGAACAGCGCCGTCTTGCCGGCGCGCCGCCACCAGAAGTCGGCGCTCAGAAGTTCCTCCCGAGGTCCATGCCGCGGTACAGGTCCGCGACCTCGCGCGCGTAGCCGTTGAACGGCTGGGTCGGCTGGCGCGGCGCGAACACGCCGGCGCCGATGCGCCGCTCGGTCTTCTGGCTCCAGCGCGGATGGTCCACCGCCGGGTTGACGTTGGCGTAGAAGCCGTACTCCCCGGGCGCCGCGCGGTTCCAGCTCGTGGCCGGCATGCGCTCGGTGAAGTCGATGCGCACGATCGCCTTGATGCTCTTGAAGCCGTACTTCCACGGCACCACGAGCCGCAGCGGCGCGCCGTTCTGGTTCGGCAGCACCCGGCCGTAGAGCCCGACCGCGAGCAGCGCGAGCGGGTGCATCGCCTCGTCGATCCGCAGGCCCTCGGCGTATGGCCAGTCGAGCACCGGCCAGCGCTGGCCGGGCATCTGCGCGGGATCGCGCAGCGTCGTGAAGGCGACGTAGCGCGCCTTCGAGGTCGGCCGGAAGCGCTTCAGCACCTCGCCGAGCGGCACGCCGACCCACGGGATCACCATCGACCAGGCCTCGACGCAGCGCAGGCGGTAGACGCGCTCCTCGAGCGCGTGCGGCTTCAGCAGCTCCTCGAGCGGCACGCTGCCCTTCGCCTCGCACTCGCCGCCGATCGCGACGGACCAGGGCTGCACGCGCAGCCGGCCGGCGTTGGCCGCCGGGTCGGCCTTGTCGGTGCCGAACTCGTAGTAGTTGTTGTAGCCGGTCACGTCCTCCCAGGAGTTCGCCGCCTCGCTGGTGCTGAGGTCGGCGTTGCGGCGAAAGCTGAGGGCGGTGCCGGTCGGGCCGGTGGTCCCGAGCGCGGCCGGGGCGGCCGTCGCGGCGGCGAGCGCGAGGGCGCCGCCGAGGAAGCGCCGCCGCCCGGCATAGACCTCGGGCGGCGTGATCTCGGACGGGCGGATGGCGGCTGGGCGGCGTAGCAGCATGGGCGGCTCCGAAAGCGGGCGGGGCGGCGGACGCCCGCTGGCGCCCGGCCACACTCTCAATCAGACCGGGCGGGACGCCCGAAAATTTCCGGCGCCCCGGCGGGGAGGCTAGCGCGGCCGGCGGCGGCGCCCGGCCGCGCCGGCGGCGCGCGGTGCAGGCTGCGGGCGGATGGCGAGGCGCAGGCCGAACGCGCGCAGCACGGTCGCGACGGTGCGCATCTCGGGATTCCCGGCCGGCGACAGCACCTTGTAGAGGAAGGTGCGATTCAGGCCGGTGGCGGCGGCGAGGCGGCCGACGCCGCCCGCGCGGCGCGCCAGCGCGCGCAGCGCATCGAGCACCTCCGCGTCAGCCGCGCGCTCGAGCAGGCCGTCGAGCTCGCGCGCGATCGATGCGAGTTCCGCCGGCGCGAACGGCGGGCTGGACGTGCGGCTGGCGGGCGTCTTCTTCATCAGTGGATGCGCCCCGGCGCCTGCGGCTGATCGCGGCCGCCGTCGGCCGGCTGCGGTGCGGCGGGCCGGGGACGGGACGCGGGCTGGCGGCGGCGGCTGCGTTCCTCGCCGCGGCCGCGGCCGATCGCGACGTGCGCGACCACGAGCACGACCGCGCCGACGCCGATCAGCCAGTGCGTGAGGCTGATCAGCGGGCGCGCCTGCTCGCCGCCGAAGTAGTAGAGCGCGTAGCCGCTGCCGGCCAGCAGCGCCAGCGCCGTCGCGAGCGTGACGCCCGAGGCGCGGTTGCGACCGAAGGGCCAGGCGCGGCTGACGTGCGTCGTGAGCAGGGAGCCGAGCGCGACCAGGCTCAGCATGGCGGCGAGGCCGTGCAGCCGCAGCCACCAGGACTCGAGCGGGTGCGGGCCCTCGCCCCATTCGGTCGCGACGCGCACGAAGTAGTGGAACACGAGCCACAGCGCGCCGCTCGCCGCGAGCAGGCCGAACGCCGCGAAGACGAAGCGCCGCTGCCAGCGCTCGAGCCGGACCGGGGCGCCGCCGGCCGGCGGTGGCGCAGGACGGCGCCCGGCATGGCCGCGACGCGCGGCGTGGCGCCCGCTCATGGCCGCACCCGCCGGTCGCGGCCGGCCGCGACGACCCGGGCGGCGGCGCCGAACGCGGCCAGCGCCGGGTGGCGCTCGTCGCCGCTCACGGCGACCACCTTGGTGAGCGCGTCCGCGGTCGCGCAGTCCGGTGCGACGACGCTGACGCTGAGGCCCTCGCCGCAGCAGGCGCCGCTCGTCGGGTCGATGCAGGCCGTCATCGCTGCTCCAGTCTCGGCACCGGGCTGCCGGTCGGGATAGTGGGCCGAGGTCGCGAGCGCCGCATCGTGGAGAGTCACGAGCGGCACGACCCGTGCCGGGTCCGCGGGCAGGCGCACGCGGATGGTCTCGGCGCATGCGCCGAAAACGCGCAGGTCGCCGCCGGCGTTGACCGTCGCCGCGGCGACGCCGTGGTCCCGCAGCGCCTCCAGCGCCCGGTCGACCGCGAAGCCCTTGGCGATGCCGCCGAGGTCGAGGAGCAGCGGCCCGCGGTAGCGGACCCGGCCGCCCTCGAGCAGCTGGAGGCGCTCGCGACTGCCGCCGTCGCCCGGCGGTCCCGCCGGCGTCGCGACGCCGGGCGGCGCGGGCAGCCGGCCGGCGCGCACCAGCGCCGGGGCCACCGCGCAGTCGAAGGCGCCGGCCGAGGCGGCCGCGACCTCGAGCGCGCGGCTGAGCACCGCGTAGGTCCACGGCGAGACCGCGACCGGCGCGCGCGCCGCGCCGCGGTTGAGCGCGCTCAGCTCGCTCGCCGGATCGTGAAAGCTCATCAGCGCCTGCACGCGCGCGACGGCGGCGAAGGCGGCGTCGCAGGCGGCGTGCGCGTCGGTACAGGCGCCGCCGTCCCTGATGCGGATCGCGACCAGCGTGCCGAGCCAGGGTTGTGCGCGCGCCAGCATCTCAGTCCCTGAGCGCGACCGCGTACAGCGCGAGGATGCGGTTGACGCCGTCGGTGACGTGGCTGCACGACAGCGTCGCGCCGCTGATGTTCTGGATGTCGCGGTTGATGCCGAGCGCGGTGCGCTTGCCGACGAACTGCCGCCGCCAGCGCTCGTTGCGGATCTCGTAACCGTAGGATTCGCGGTAGGTCAGGATCTCGAGCTGGCGGACGCTGCCGTCGGCGTTCAGCCCGACCGCGTAGCTGATCAGCTCGTGCTTGCCGAGAACCTCGTCGACGACGAAGAAGCCGCCGCCCGCCACGCGCCAGACGTGCCAGGGGCGCGGCGGCGCCATGCCGCCGAGCGCGCGCGCGAGCTCCGCCTGCTGGGCGGCGCTGAGCGCCACCGGCAGCGCGGTCAGGGTCGCGCCCGGGAACATCAGCTGCTGCGCCTGCTCGACCGACAGGTAGGTCGTCGCGTAGACCGAGGTCGACACCGCGGCGACCGGCAGCCAGACCCAGGACGCGGGGCGCACCGCTCAACCCGCCACGCCGCGCAGCGCGGCGAAGACGCCGAAGCCCGCGGTCAGGAGGATCGTCAGCCCCACCAGCGCGGCGTAGCGGCCGCCGAGGCGGTGCGGCGGCGGCAGGCGCCGCGCCAGCAGGTACAGGAAGCCGAGCACGATCGGCAGCAACAGCGCGTTCATGACCTGCACCGCGACGCTGAGCTCGACGAGGTTGACGCCGGAGGTCACCAAGAGCGCGCCGGCCGCGAGCGCGGCGGTGTAGATCCCGTAGAACCACGGCGCCTCGCGCGGCGCGTGCGCCAGCGAGTGCTTGACCCCGAGCACCTCGCCGAGCGTGCGCGCGGCGGTCAGCGTGACGACGATGGTCGCGACCAGCGCCGAGCCGGTCATGCCGAGGGCGAACAGCACGCGGCCGGTGCGCTCGCCGAGGAAGGGCGTGATCGCCTCGGCGATCTGCTGCACGGTGTCGAGCGCGGCGCGGCGGCCGCCGCCGAGCGTCGCGGCGGTCGCGACCAGCACGCCCGCCATGATCACCTGCGTGACCACCGCGCCGACGGCGGTGTCCCAGCGCGCGGCGCGCAGGTCCGCGACCGTCAGCCCCTTCTCGACGACGGCCGACTGCTGGTAGAAGACCATCCACGGCATCACCACGGCGCCGATGTTCGCGGCGACCAGGTACAGGTACCCGGGCTCGCGCCAGGGCACGCTGCCGAGGCCCGCCGCCATCGCCGCGGGGTCCGGCTGCGCCTGCCAGGCGACCACCAGGAACACGAGCTCGAAGGCGCCGATCGCCATCGCGATGCGCTCCACCGAGAGGTAGGAGCCGGTGTAGGCCATCAGCGTCAGGCCGCCGACCACGACCGCCATCGTCAGCCACGCCGGCACGCCGAACAGCAGCCCGACGCCGGCGAGCCCGCTCAGCTCGCTGAGCAGCGCGCCGACGCAGGCGAGCACCAGCGTCGCGACCGAGAGCCAGGCCCAGCCGCGGCCGAAGTGCAGCCGGATCAGCTCGCCGTGGCCCCGGCCCGAGACCACCCCGAGCCTGACCGTCAGCTCCTGCACGACGTACAGGATCGGCACCAGCACGAGCTGCAGCAGCAGCAGCCGGTAGCCCCACTGCGCGCCGCTCTGCGCGGCCGTGATGATGCTGCCGGCGTCGGTGTCGGCCAGCATCACGACGATGCCCGGCCCGGCCACGAGCGCGAAGCGGCGGGCGCGCGCGCCGAGCGACGGCATCAGCGACGGGCGGCCGGCCGCGGCCGGCACGGCCACCCCGTCCGGCGCGCGGCGAGCGTCGTGCGGTAGTTCAAAAACTGTATCCGACACCGAGGTTGAGCCCGTCCTTGCCGTTGTACGTCTGGTTGCGCTGGTAGTCCACCTTCAGCACCACGCCGCCGCTGATGAACAGGCTCGCGCCGAGCGTCCACACCTTGTCGTCCGGCAGCACGACCGCACCGTCGGCGGCCGTCAGGCTGCCGAAGGCGGCCGCGTCGTTGTACTGCTCGTAGCGCAGGAACGGGTCGAGCGCGACGCGGTCGCCGCGCCACAGGTGGTAGGCGGCCTGCAGGTAGCCGCCGCGAAACAGCGACGGCACGAGCGTCGGCGACTCGACCGACCCGAGATAGAGCTGGTTGAGCGCCTCGGTGCGGCTGATCGTGCCGCGGGCGTAGACCGCGGCGAGGTCCCAGCCGGCGACCGTGTAGCGTGCGTGCGCGTCCCACAGGACGAGGCGCGAGTCGTTGCCGGCGAAGCCCGGCGTCTGCTGCCCGACCTTGCCGCTGAAGAGCGCGGCACCGAGCTGCAGACCCGGCCAGCCCCGCCAGTTGAGCGCGCCGTAGCCGCTGAGATCGCGGGCGGCGGCGAACTGGCCCTCGCCGTGAATCGCCTGCAGCGGGCCCTCGTCGCGGCCCTCGGTCGAGGTCGGGTCCCACTTGCTGAGGTTGAAGCCGGTGGTCAGCCCGACCTCCCAGCTGAGCGCCGCCTCGGTGGTGCCGGACACGCCGAGGCCGACCTCGCGCCAGGTGCTCGGGATCAGGACGCGCTCCACCTGGTTGCGGAACACACCGTAGTAGGCGGTCGGCTCGTGGTTCTGGTTGATGAGCCCGAACGGCATCAGGAAGAGGCCGGCCTTGGCGCGCAGCCCGTTGCGGAACTCGTGCTCGACCCAGAGCTGCTCGACCTCCGCTTCGCCTTGGTCGGAGGCCGAGGTGACCGCGTGCTCCCACTCCCATTCGGCGACCATCTTGGTGGTGTCGTCGAAGCGGTGCTGCATGCCGATCACCGCCCGCTGCACGTCGGCGGTGGCGCCGGCGGGCGTCTCGGAGGGGCGGTTGTAGCCGATCTCGCCGTAGCTCGAGACCGTCGTGGTCGCGGCCCAGTCGGCGAGGGCGCTCGATCGGCTCGCCGACTCCGCGACCGCCTGCGCCTGCGCGACCGCCTGCGCCTGCTGCACGGCCTCGGCGGCCTGGGCGGTCTGCGCGAGCTCGAGGCGCCGCACCTTCGACTCGAGCTCGGCGTTCTGCCGCTCGAGCGCCTCGATCTTCTGCGCGAGTGATTCGAGGGTCACCGCCGAGGCGCGGGCGGGGGCGGCGGCGACGCTCGCGAGCAGCAGCAGGGCGATCGCGCCGAGGCGCAGCGGATTCGCCGGCGAGGACGGGCGCAGGATGCGGGCGCCTGAGGCCGGTCGCGGCCCGTCGCAGGCACCGATGGACGCGGACAGGGGCGCGGCGGCGCCGGTGAGACGATTCCGCATCGAGAACCTCCCTGAAGCCAGTGGGAGGATCTTAAATGAGAATGGGTCTCATTACCATATGGGAATAATACCTATTCGTATTTGTCATAACGAGCGCCGGCGAGCCCGGCCGGGCGCCGTTGCCGCGGGGCGCCCGCTCAGCGCCAGTCGTCGGTAGCGATCCCGAGCTCGCGGGCCCGCCAGCGGGTCGCGGCGGAGGCGTTCACGAGGAGCGGGGCGTCGGCGCGCGCGAGGTGGGCGAGGTCCGAGCCGGAGTTGCCGTAGGCGATCAGCCGCGCGCCGGGATGGCGCGCCCGCAGCGCCTCGAGGCAATGGGTCTTCTCGGCGCCGCGCCGGTTGGGGGTCGCGAGCGCGCCGTCGAGCGCAGCGCCTTGCCACACGACCTCGGTGCAGATCACCTCGTCGAAGCCGAGCCGCGCGCCGATCTCGCGCACGTAGAAGTCGGTGCTCGCCGACAGCAGCACCAGCCAGTCGCCCTGGGCACGGTGCCTCTCGATCGCGGCGAGCGCCGCGGGCCGCGTCAGGCGCGCGAGGCGCTCATCGAGGAAGGCCCGTGTCAGGCTCGCGACCTCGTCGCGCTCGAGGCCGCCGAGCACGGCGCGGATCAGGCGGCTCTTGATGCGGCCGCGGTCGCGGTCGAGGAGGAACCCGCCGACGATCGCCGGCAGCGGCCAGAGCCGCGGCACGCGGCGCGGGTGGACCCGGAGCGCGTGCACGAGGTACGGCAGCAGCGTGTCGCTCCAGGTGATCGTGCCGTCGAGATCGAACACCGCGACGCCGCGCGCACGCGCGCGCGGTGCCGGAGCCGGCGGTGGCGGCGGCGTCGTCAGGCGGCCTTGTCCTTGCCGACCAGGCTGCGCAACACGTACTGCAGGATGCCGCCGTGGCGGTAGTAGTCGAGCTCCTTCGGCGTGTCGATGCGCACCCGCGCGCTGAACTCGATCGCCTTGTCGCCGTCGCCGCGGGCGACCACCCGCACCGTCTTGGCGGCGCCGCCCTCGATGCCGACGATGTCAAAGAGCTCGCGGCCGGTGAGCCCGAGCGAGGCCGCGTTCGCGCCGTCGACGAACTGCAGCGGCAGCACGCCCATGCCGATCAGGTTCGAGCGATGGATGCGCTCGAAGCTCTCGGCGAGCACGGCGCGCACGCCGAGCAGCATCGTGCCCTTGGCGGCCCAGTCGCGCGAGGAGCCGGTGCCGTACTCCTTGCCGGCGATCACCACGAGCGGCGTGCGCTCGGCCTTGTACTTCATCGCGACGTCGTAGATCGAGGCCTGCTCGCCGGAGGGCAGGTGCACCGACACGCCGCCCTCGGTGCCGGGCAGCAGCAGGTTGCGCAGCCGGATGTTGGCGAAGGTGCCGCGCATCATGACCTCGTGGTTGCCGCGCCGCGCGCCGTAGGAGTTGAAGTCCTTCGGCTGCACGCCCTGGCCCATCAGGTACTTGGCGGCCGGGCCCGACTTCGAGATGTTGCCGGCGGGCGAGATGTGGTCGGTGGTCACCGAGTCGCCGAGCAGCGCGAGCGCACGCGCGCCGCGCACGTCGCCGACCGCCGCCGGCGTCATGGTCATGCCGTCGAAGTACGGCGGGTTGCGCACGTAGGTGGACTGCGCTTCCCAGGCGTAGACCTCGCCGGCCGGCACCTTGATCGCATTCCAGTGCTCATCGCCCTTGAAGACCCCCGCGTAGCTCTTCTTGAACATCGCCGAGTGCACCGAGGCGCGCACCGCCGCGGCGACCTCCGCCGGGCTCGGCCAGAGGTCCTTGAGGAACACCGCCTTGCCGTCGCTGCCGGTGGCGAGCGGCTCGCTCGTCAGGTCGATGTCCATCGAGCCCGCGAGCGCGTAGGCGACCACGAGCGGCGGCGAGGCGAGGAAGTTCATCTTCACTTCCGGGTGCACGCGGCCCTCGAAGTTGCGGTTGCCGGACAGCACCGAGGCGGTGGTCAGGTCGCCGGCACGGATCGCGTCGGAGATCTCGCCCCGCAGCGGACCCGAGTTGCCGATGCAGGTCGTGCAGCCGTAGCCGACCGTGTAGAAGCCGACCGCGTCGAGGTCGGCCGCGAGGCCCGCCGCCTGCAGGTAGTCGGTGACGACGCGCGAGCCGGGCGCGAGCGAGGTCTTGACCCAGGGCCGCGCCTTGAGGCCGCGGGCGCGCGCCTTGCGCGCGAGCAGGCCCGCCGCGACCAGCACCGCCGGGTTCGAGGTGTTGGTGCAGCTCGTGATCGCCGCGATCACGACCGCGTTGTCCCTGAGCTCGTAGCCGCCGCCGGCGACCGGCGCGCGGCCGCTGGCGGCCGGGTTCTTCACGGCGCGCTCCTCGGCGGACTTGCGCACCGCCGCCTGCGACACCGCCTTCGCCCTGCTGAGGGGCACGCGGTCCTGCGGCCGCTTGGGGCCGGCGAGCGAGGGCTCGACGCTGCCGAGCTCGAGCGCCAGCACGTCGGTGTATTCGGCGGCGCGCATGCCGTTGGTGCGCCACAGGCCCTGCGCCTTGGCGTAGGCCTCGACCAGCGCCACCTGCTCGGCCGGGCGGCCGGTCAGGTTCAGGTAGCGGATCGTCTCCTCGTCGACCGGGAAGATCGCGATCGTGCTGCCGAACTCGGGCGACATGTTGCTGATCGTCGCGCGGTCGGCGAGCGGCAGGCTGGCGAGGCCGTCGCCGAAGAACTCGACGAACTTGTCGACCACGCCCTTCTTGCGCAGCATCTCGGTGATCGTCAGCACGAGGTCGGTGGCGGTGGTGCCGGCGCTGAGCTCGCCGGAGAGCTTGAAGCCGATCACCTGCGGAATCAGCATCGTCACCGGCTGGCCGAGCATCGCGGCCTCGGCCTCGATGCCGCCGACGCCCCAGCCGACGACGCCGAGGCCGTTGATCATGGTCGTGTGCGAGTCGGTGCCGACCACGGTGTCGGGGTAGGCGACGCTGCGGCCGCCGGACTCCTGGCCGAACACGACCCGGCCGAGGTACTCGAGGTTGACCTGGTGGACGATGCCGGTGTTCGGCGGCACGACCTTGAAGTCCTTGAACGCGGTCTGGCCCCAGCGCAGGAACGAGTAGCGCTCGCCGTTGCGCTCGAACTCGATCGCGGTGTTCTTGCCGAGCGAGTCGGCGTGGCCGTAGTCGTCGACCTGCACCGAGTGGTCGATCACGAGCTCGGCGGGCGCCAGCGGGTTGACGCGCTTGGCGTTGCCGCCGAGGCGCACGATCGCCTCGCGCATCGCCGCGAGGTCGACCACGCACGGCACGCCGGTGAAGTCCTGCATGATCACGCGCGCCGGCGTGAACGCGATCTCGTGCGACGGTGCCGCCTTCGGGTCCCAGCGCAGCAGTGCCTCGACGTCGGCGCGCGTGACGTTGACGCCGTCCTCGAAGCGCAGCAGGTTCTCGAGCAGGATCTTGAGCGAGTAGGGCAGGCGGCCGAGGTCGTGGCCCTGGATCGCGGGCAGGCGGAAATAGTCGTACTGGCGGCCACCGACGTCGAGGGTCGCGCGCGTCTGCATGCTGTCGGTCATGGGTCCTCCGGCGGGAAGCTCGCAATTATAGGCGCTCCCGGCCGGTGCCGGACTGTCGGCGTCCCCGGATGCGGCCGGCGCCGCGGCGCCCGCGCGATTGGCGGGCGGGCCGCCCGGCCGCGTAGGATCGTGCCGCCCGTCCTGCCCGTCCCGTCCATCGCCGTCGCCGGCGCGAGGTCACGCATGCGCATCGTCCCGAGCCCGCTCGCCGTCCTCGCGCTCGTCCTGGCCGCGGCGCCCGCCCTGGCGTCACCGCCGGTGCCGGCGGCGATCTACACCGACCCGCCCGCGGACCGCGCCCACCCGGCGGCGATGACGGTGCTGCACATCCCCTCGCACGGACTGCTGATCAACGGCATCGTCTACTCGCCGCCCGGCGCCGGCCCGCACCCGACGCTCGTCATCTGCCACGGCCTGCCGGGCAACGAGAAGAACCTCGATCTCGCGCAGGCGGTGCGCCGCGCCGGCTGGAACGCGGTGACCTTCAACTACCGCGGCTCGTGGGGCAGCCCGGGCGTGTTCCGCTTCGCGCAGAACCCCGAGGACGCCGCCGCGGTGCTCGCCTACCTGCGCGAGCCCGGCAACGCCACGCGGCTCGGCGTCGATCCCGCGCGCATCGTGCTCGCCGGCCACAGCATGGGCGGCTGGGTGACGGCGCTGACCGCGGCCCGCGATCACGGCCTCAGGGGCGCGGTGCTGATCTCGGCCGCGGACCTCGGCCGCATCGACGAGCGCGGCCACGCCGCGGCGGTCGCGGCGATGGCGGACGACATGGAGAGCCTCGCGGGCGTCAGCGCCGAGAGCATGGCCGACGAGCTGCACGCGCACGCGCAGGAGTTCCGGCTCGCCGGCGCCGCCGCCGGCCTCGCGCCGCTGCCGCTGCTGGCGCTGACCTCGGACGACGGCCTCGCCGCGCACACCGACGCGCTGGTCGCCGCGATCCGCGCCGCCGGCGGCACCCGCGTGACCAGCGAGCACGCCGCCACCGACCACGGCTGGTCGGATCACCGCATCGCGCTCGAGAGCACGATCCTGAGGTGGCTCGCGGCGCTGCGCTGAGCAGGCGCGCTCAGGCGCCGCCGAGCCCGCGCGCGGGCAGCGCCGGCAAGGCCGCGGGCGGCGCGTGCTCGAGTATCGGCGCGCCGCCCAGGCACTCCTCGGCCTGGTAGAAGGCCGCGTACTGGCCGGGCGCCACCGCGCGCATCGGCGTCGCGAGCGCGACCTCGGCGCCGGCGGCCGACCAGCGCACGCGCGCCGGCACCGGCGCCTGCCGGTGGCGCACCTGCACCGCGCACTCGATCTCGGCCGGCGGCGGCGCGCCGAGCCAGCGCACCGGTGCGGTCGCGAAGCCCACCGACTGCAGCAGCGGGTGGTCGTGGCCCTGGACCACGACGAGCGCATTGCGCCGCGCGTCCTTGGCGGCGACGTACCAGGGCAGGGCGCTGCGGGCGCGCAGGCCGCCGATGCCGAGCCCCTGGCGCTGGCCGATCGTGTGGAACATCAGGCCGCCGTGCGTGCCGAGCCACTCGCCGTCCGGCGTCTCGATCGGCCCCGGCGCGGGCGCGAGGTAGCCGGCGAGGAAGTCGCGGAACGGCCGCTCGCCGATGAAGCAGATGCCGGTGCTGTCGGGACGGTCGTGCACCGCCAGCCCGGCCTGGCGCGCGAGCTCGCGCACCTCGCCCTTGAGGAGCTCGCCGAGCGGGAACAGCGCCGCGCCGAGCGCCGCCCGCGGCACCTGCTGCAGGAAGTAGCTCTGGTCCTTGTCGGCGTCGCGGGCGCGCAGCAGCCGCGGGCCGCCGGCGCCCGCCACGAGGCGCGCGTAGTGGCCGGTCGCGAGGCGCCCGGCGCCGAGCCGGCGCGCGTAGTCGAGGCAGACGCCGAACTTGACCTCGCGGTTGCAGAGCACGTCGGGGTTCGGCGTGCGCCCGGCGCGGTACTCGGCGAGGAACTCGCCGAACACGCGCTCGCGGTACTCGGCCGCGAAGCTGACCCGGTGCAGCACGAGGCCGAGCTCCCCGGCCACCGCGCGCGCCGCCTGCCAGTCGGCCGCGGCGCTGCAGTAGCCGTCCTCGCCGGCCTCCCAGTTGGTCATGTGCAGCGCTTCGACCTGGTGCCCGGCGCGCTTCAGCAGCAGCGCCGCGACCGCCGAATCCACGCCGCCCGACAACGCCACGATGACGCGCTCGCCCATCGGCGCAGTATAGCTAACGCGGCGCGGCCTCAGCCGGAGAGCACCTGCGCGCGCGGGGTCGCGCACTGGTTCCAGCCGGTGTCGAAGTGCTCGAGGTAGAGGCGCGCGACGCCGGGGTTCCTGAGCTCGCAGATGCCGTCCCAGCGGCTCGCCTGCAGCCGGTACAGCGTCGCGCGGTCGTCGGCGATCATGTAGCTGCAGGGATTGTCGCGAAACGGCGCCAGCGCGTTGCGGATCTCGATGTAGCTGGTGAGCTTGCGCGCGATCGCGATGAACTCGTGGCGGCTGTACATGATGCGCGCCGGGTTCAGCACCAGCACGCGCACCTTGGCGAAGCGCGGCCCGAGCACCAGGCGCTTGACGGCGTCGAGGAACGGCGGGTACTCGTAGATCTCGGACTCGAGGCTGTGCGTCAGCAGCGTCAGCACGCGCTGCGCGCTCGAGGCGACCGTGGTCGCGGCGATGCGGGCCTCGTCAACCGTCGACAGGATCGTGCGCGGCTCCGTCAGCCGCGGGATCAGCACGTTGCTCGGCGGAAAATGCAAGCCGCATCCTCCGGTGACGGAGTCCTGCCTCGTCGAACTCGGGGCCCTCGGCGACGAAGCCGTGCGCCGCGTAGAACCCGACCGCCTCCACCTGCGCGTGCAGGTAGACGCCTGAGAGGCCCCGTCGCCGCGCGAGCTCGACCAGCCGGCGCAGCACGAGGCTGCCCACGCCGTGCCCGCGAAAGGCAGCAAGCACTGCGAGGCGGCCGATCTTACCGGTGGGCAGCAGGCGCCCCGTGCCGACTGGTTCACGCTTCGTAAGGGCGAGAACGTGAACGGCGCCCGGATCGGCGCCGTCCCACTCGAGCGCCGCGGGTACGCCCTGCTCGATCACGAACACCTGCTCGCGGATCGGCCTGAGGCGCGCGCCGACCGCGGCCCAGTCGCCGACCAAGAGCTCCACCGCAGGCCGCGCGGCGCGGCGCTCAGGCATCGCGGCCGAGGTCGCGCGCGAGGCCGAGGTAGTCGGCGGGGGTGAGGCGCGCGAGCCGCTCGCGCTCCTCCGCCGGCAGCGGCAGCTTGGCGACGAAGGCCGCGAGCGCCGCGGCGTCGATGCGCTGGCCGCGGGTCAGCGCCTTGAGGCGCTCGTAGGCGTTCGGCACGCCGTAGCGGCGCATCACCGTCTGCACCGCCTCGCCGAGCACCTCCCAGTTGGCGTCGAGGTCCGCCGCCATGCGCGCCGGGTCCGGCTCGAGGCGCCCGAGCCCGCGCTCGATCGACTTGAAGGCGAGCAGCGCGTGCGCGAGCGCGACGCCGAGGTTCCTGAGCACCGTCGAGTCGGTCAGGTCGCGCTGCCAGCGCGACACCGGCAGCTTGTCGGCGAAGTGCCGCAGCAGCGCGTTGGCGAGGCCGAGGTTGCCCTCGCCGTTCTCGAAGTCGATCGGGTTGACCTTGTGCGGCATCGTCGAGCTGCCGACTTCGCCGGCGACCACGCGCTGGCGGAAGTAGCCGAGCGAGACGTAGCCCCAGACGTCGCGCGCCAGGTCGATCAGGATCGTGTCGGCGCGCGCCAGCGCGTCGCAGTACTCGGCGATCCAGTCGTGCGGCTCGATCTGCACCGTGTACTCGTTGCAGCCGAGGCCGAGCCTCTCGACGAAGCGGCGCGTCGCGCCGCGCCAGTCGCGGTCCGGGTAGGCGGCGAGGTGCGCGTTCCAGTTGCCGACCGCGCCGTTCATCTTGCCGAGCGGCGCGACCGCGGCGAACGCGGCCTCGGCGCGCGCGAGGCGCCGCGCGACCACGCCGAGCTCCTTGCCGAGCGTGGTCGGGCTCGCCGCCTGGCCGTGGGTGCGCGACAGCATCGGCTGCGCCGCGTACTCGTGCGCGCGCGCGGCGAGCGCGGCGCGGATGCGGCCGAGCGCCGGCAGCAGCACCTGCTCGCGCGCCGCGCGCAGCATCAGCGCGTAGGCGAGGTTGTTGATGTCCTCCGAGGTGCAGGCGAAGTGCACGAACTCGAGCTCGGCGGGCGAGGCGCCCGCCGCCGCGAGCCGGCCGCGCACGAAGTACTCGACCGCCTTGACGTCGTGGTTGATCTGCTGCTCCTCGGCCTTGACCGCGGCCGCCTCGCCGGGCGCGGCGCGTGCGGCGAGCTCGGCGGCGGCGTCGAGCACCGGCCGCCTGAGCGATGCGAGCTCGGGCAGGCGCAGGTCCTCGGCCAGGAACAGGAACCACTCTGCCTCGACGCGGACGCGGTGCCGGATCAGGGCCGCCTCGCTGAACAGCGCGCGCAGCTCGCGGCAGCGGTCCGCGTAGCGGCCGTCGACGGGGGACAGCGCCTCGAGGGCGGCCGACGGCTCCGCAGTGCGATCGGTCACGGGCAGGCCTCGTTCCGGTGCTAGGATTACAGGCCATCCAGTATAGCCCGCACCGGGATGTCAGAAACGCAACCGAGGCTCGAACACGACAGCATGGGCGCCGTCGAGGTCCCGGCGGCGGCGCTGTGGGGCGCGCAGACCGAGCGCGCGCGCCGCAACTTCACGCTCAGCGGCCTCGTGCTGCCGGCGCGCTTCATCGAGGCGCTGGCGCTGACCAAGTGGGCCGCGGCCCGCGCCAACGCCGCGCTCGGCGGCCTCGAGCCGCGCCTCGCGGCGGCGATCGAGCGCGCCGCGCTCGCGATCGCCGGCGGTGCGCACGCCGACGCCTTCCCGCTCGACGTGTTCCAGACGGGCTCGGGCACCAGCACCAACATGAACGTCAACGAGGTGATCGCGCACCTCGCCGGCCGCGAGCTCGGCACCGCGGTGCACCCCAACGACGACGTCAACCGGAGCCAGAGCAGCAACGACTGCATCCCGACCGCGATCCACGTCGCCGCCGCGCTCGGCCTCGAGCGCGAGCTCGAGCCCGCGCTCGCGCACCTCGCCGCGACCATCGCCGCCCGCGAGCGCGAGCTCGCCGGCGTCGTCAAGACCGGCCGCACCCACCTGATGGACGCGCTGCCGCTGACGCTCGGCCAGGAGCTGTCGGCCTGGCGCACGCAGGTCGAGGATGCGCGCGCGCGCCTCGCGGCGGTGCGGCCGCGCCTCTACCGGCTCGCGCAGGGCGCGACCGCGGTCGGCACCGGGCTCAACGCGCCGCCCGGCTTCGGCGCGCGGGTCGCCGCGGAGCTCGCGGCCCGCACGGGCCTCGCGTTCGTGCCGCACCCGAACCCGTTCGCGGCGCTCGCCGCGCAGGACGCGGCGGTCGAGTGCTCCGGCCAGCTGCGCGCGCTCGCGGTGGCGCTGACCAAGATCGCCAACGACCTGCGCTGGATGAACTCCGGCCCGCTGGCCGGCCTCGGCGAGATCAGCCTGCCGGCGCTGCAGCCGGGCTCGTCGATCATGCCTGGCAAGGTGAACCCGGTGGCGCCGGAGGCGGTCGCGATGCTGGCCGCGCAGGTCGTCGGCCTCGACGCCGCGATCGCGCTCGCCGGCGCCTCCGGCAACTTCCAGCTGAACGTCATGCTGCCCTTGATCGCCTACGACCTGTGCGCCGAGATCACGCTGCTCGCGGGCGGCGCCCGGCTGCTCGCCGACGGCGCGATCGCCGGCTTCGTGGTCGACGCGGCCCGGCTCGCGGCGCCGCTCGCGCGCAACCCCATCCTGGTGACCGCGCTCAACGCGCTGATCGGCTACGAGGCCGGCGCCGCGATCGCCAAGGAGGCCTACGCGAGCGGCGCGCCGATCATCGAGGTCGCCGCGCGCCGCACCGGCATCGACCGCGCCGAGCTCGAGCGGCTGCTGGATCCCGCGCGCCTGACGCGCGCCGCCGGCGGGCCGGGATGAGCGCCGCCGCGGACGCCGCCACCGCGCCGGCGGCGCTGCGCGCCCGGCTGCGCGCGCGCCTCGCCGGCACGCGACCGAGCGGCCCGGGCGAGGGCACGCTCGCGGGCCTGCCGCGCGAGATCAGCGACCGCTACCGCCACCTCCTGCCGGCGGCGCTGACCAAGGCCGCGGTGCTGGTGCCGATCCTCGACCACGCCGACGGGCTGACCGTGCTCCTGACCGAGCGCGCGCCGGACCTCAGGCACCACCCCGGCCAGATCTCGTTCCCGGGCGGGCGCCTCGAGACGAGCGACGCGGGGCCGCTCGAGGCGGCGCTGCGCGAGACCGAGGAGGAGATCGGCCTGCCGCGCGGCGGCATCGAGGTGCTCGGCTTCCTGCCGGACCACCTGATCGTCACCGGCTACTCGATCACGCCGGTGGTCGCGCTGGTGGCGCCCGGCCGGCCGCTTCGGCTCGACCCGGTGGAGGTGGCGTCGGTGTTCGAGGTGCCGCTCGCGTTCCTGCTCGATCCGGCCAACCACCGCCTCAGGCGGCGCCCGGTCGGCGACGGCTTCATCGAGCTCTACGACATCCCCTTCGGCCAGCGCAACATCTGGGGTGCGACCGCCGGCATGCTGCTGACGCTGTGCCGGCTGCTGGCGCCGCCGCCGGCCGCGGAGACTCCGGCATGAAGGAGCTGCTCGAGATCATGGCTCGGCTCCGGGACCGCGAGCGCGGCTGCCCGTGGGACCTCGAGCAGACCTTCGCGACCATCGCGCCGTACACGATCGAGGAGGCCTACGAGGTGGCCGACGCGATCGAGCGTGGCGACCTCGGGGCGCTCGAGGAGGAGCTCGGCGACCTGCTGCTGCAGGTGGTGTTCCACGCCCAGATCGCTGACGAGCAGGGCGCCTTCGACTTCGAGCGGGTCGCGCGCGGCATCGCCGCGAAGCTGGTGCGGCGCCATCCGCACGTGTTCGGCGACGAGCGGCTCGCCGGCGCCGCGGCGCAGGCGGCGCGCTGGGAGGAGATCAAGGCCGCGGAGAAGGCCGCCGCGGGCCGGGAGGCGGGCCTGCTTGACGACGTGCCGCGCAACCTGCCGGCGCTCAGCCGCGCCGTGAAGCTCGGCCGGCGCGCGGCGCGCATCGAGTTCGACTGGAAGGACGCCGCCGGCGCCCGCGCCAAGGTCGCCGAGGAGCTCGCGGAGCTCGACGCCGCGATCGCGGGCGGGCGGCCGGAGCGTGTCGGCCACGAGGTCGGTGACCTCTTGCTCGCGGTTGCGAACCTCGCGCGCCACCTCGGCGTCGACGCGGAGGGGGCGCTGCGCGCCGCCAACCGCCGCTTCGAGTCGCGCTTCCGGCACGTCGAGGCGAGCGTCGCGGCGGGCGGCGGCCGCTCGGCCGAGGAGCTCGAGCGCTACTGGCAGGAGGCCAAGGCGGCCGAGCGCGGGCGCGGCTGAGGCCGGTTCAGCGCCCGTTCAGCGCCCGGGAGCGAGCCTCGCGGGGCGCCCGCAGTCCGGGCGCTGGCCCGTCCGGGCCCGCGGAGCCGTCATGCCGTACGCCGATCCCTGCCGCCACGCCGCCCCGCGCGCCGACGCGGGCCGCCCGGCGAGCCGCTAGACTCTCGCCATGCGCGCCCGACTGCCGTTGCCAGCGCTCGCCGCGGTCACGCTCGCGCTCGCACTCGCGCCACCGCCGCCGGCCGCGGCGTCCGGCAGCGAGCCGGCGCCGCCGCCCGGCGCCGAGCGGCGACCGGAGGCGGCGCTGCTGACGCTCGACGCGGCGGTCGAGCTCGTCAAGCGGCGCTACGAGGCGCGCGTGCTGCGCGCCGAGGAGGCGCACGAGGGCGAGGAGATCTACTACCGGATCCGCCTGCTCGCGGCCGACGGGCGGGTCTTCGACGTGCGGGTCAACGCCCGCACCGGCAGCCTGGAGTAGCCGTGCGCATCTGCATCATCGAGGACGAGCCGGCGCTGCGCGAGCAGCTCGCCGCGGCGCTGCGCCGCGCGGGCCACACGGTCGACGCCGCCGCCGACGGCACCGAGGGGCTGTATGCGCTCAGGGAGTACCCGGCGGACCTCGCGATCGTCGACCTCGGGCTGCCCGGCATCGCCGGACTCGAGCTGATCCGCACCGCGCGCAAGGAAGGCCGGCGGCTGCCGATCCTGATCCTGACCGCGCGCGACCGCTGGCAGGACAAGGTCGCCGGCCTCGAGGCCGGGGCCGACGACTACGTCACCAAGCCCTTCCAGGTGGAGGAGGTGCTGGCGCGCGTGCAGGCGCTGATCCGCCGCGCCGCTGGCCACGCGGATCCGGTGCTGAGCGCCGGGCCGATCGCGCTCGACACCCGCAGCCAGGCCGTGACCGTCGCCGGCCAGCCGATCGAGCTGACCTCCTTCGAGTACCGGCTGCTCGAGTACCTGATGCTGCACGCCGGCCAGGTGGTGTCGAAGGGCGAGCTGACCGACAAGCTCTACGAGCACGACGCCGAGCGCGACAGCAACACCATCGAGGTGTTCGTCGGCCGCCTGCGCCGCAAGCTCGACCCCGACGACCGCTTCCGCCCGATCGAGACCTTGCGCGGCCGGGGCTACCGGCTGCAGCCGGAGGCGCCCGCCGCCGACCCCGCACGGGCATGAAGTCGCTCGGGGCCCGGCTGGTCGTCACGCTGTCCGCGTTGTTGGTAGTGGGTTTCGGGCTGACGATCGCCGCGCTCGACTTCTCGTTCCGCGGCCTCGCCGAGCGCGCGCGCCGCGACGTGCTCGAGGCCGACGTCGACGCGCTGATCGCGGCCGCCGAGTTCGACCGCCAGGGGCGGCTCGCGCCGGACGAGCAGCAGCTGTCGGAGCCGCGGCTGAAGACGCCGGGCTCGGGGCTGGTGGCGCTGGTTCGCGCCCGGCGCGGCGGCGAGAGCTGGCGCTCGGCCTCCGCGGTCGGCCTGACGCTCAGGGTGGACGATGACCTCAGGCCCGGCGAGCGGCGCGCACGGCGCCTCACGGCGCCCGACGGCACGCGCTTCCTGGCGTTCTCGCTCGGCGTCGCCTGGGAGAGCTCGCGCGGCAAGAGCCGCGAGTACGTGTTCACGGCGGCCGAGAACCTCGAGCCCTACTACTCGCAGCTGTATCGCTTCCGGGTCGAGCTGCTGGCCGGGTTCGTGGCCTTCACCGCGGTGCTGCTGCTCGGGGTCGTGCTCAGCCTCAGGCACCTGTTGCGGCCGCTCAGGCGCATCGAGTCCGAGATCGCCGAGATCGAGGCCGGCCGGCGCGAGCGCCTCGGCGATCACTGGCCGCGCGAGCTGGTCGGCGTCGCGCACAGCCTGAACGCGCTCCTGCGCGTCGAGCACGAGCGCCTCGCCCGCTACCGCAACACGGTCGGCAACCTCGCGCACAGCCTGAAGACGCCGCTGTCGGTGATGCGCGGCGCGCTCGGCGCCGGCGCCGCCCCCGACCGCGCGCTCATCGAGGCGCAGCTCGACCGCATGCAGGACATCGTCCGCCACCAGCTCGACCGCGCCGCCGCCGCGGCGCCGGTGGTCGGCACGCACGCGCGGCCGGTGGCGCCGCTGCTGGCCGAGCTGGCCGCGGCGCTCGGCAAGGTGCACGCCGGCCGCGGCCTCGCGATCACGGTCGAGGCGGCGGCCGAGCTCGGCTACCCGATCGAGCGCGGCGACCTCCTCGAGCTCGCCGGCAACCTCGCCGACAACGCCTGCAAGTGGGCGCGCCGCGCGGTGGTCATCGCGGCCGGCGAGTGGGCGCGCGCCGACTGGCGCCGCCCCGGGCTCGTGCTCACGGTCAGCGACGACGGCCCCGGCATCCCGGCCGAGGCCCGCGCGCGGGTGCGCGGCCGCGGCGTGCGGCTCGACGAGCGGGTGCCGGGGCAGGGGCTCGGGCTCGCGATGGTCGACGAGATCGTCAAGGCCTACGGCGGCGAGTTCGAGCTCGGCGAGAGCGCGGCCGGCGGGCTCGCCGCGATCGTGCGGCTGCCGGGCGCCTGAGGTGCGCCCCGCGCGGCCGCTGCCGCCCGTCAGCTACCCGGCCGAGCTGCCGATCGCCGCGCGCCGCGACGAGATCGTCGCCGCGCTGCGCGCGCACCGGGTGCTGGTGGTCTGCGGCGAGACGGGCTCGGGCAAGACCACGCAGCTGCCGAAGATGCTGCTCGAGGCCGGCGCGCTGCGCGCGGGCCTCATCGGCCACACCCAGCCGCGGCGGATCGCGGCGCGCGCGGTCGCGGCGCGGCTCGCGGCCGAGCTGCCGGCGGCGCCGCCGGGCTTCGTCGGCTACAAGGTGCGCTTCAGCGACGGCACCGCGCCCGCGACCGCGATCAAGGTCATGACCGACGGCATCCTGCTCGCCGAGGCGCGCACCGACCGCGAGCTCAGGCGCTACGACGCGCTGATCATCGACGAGGCGCACGAGCGCAGCCTCAACATCGACTTCCTGCTGGGCCTTCTCAAGCGGCTGCTGCCGCGACGGCCCGAGCTCAAGCTCGTGATCACCTCGGCCACCATCGACCCGGCGCGCTTCGCCGACTACTTCGGCGGCGCGCCGGTCATCGAGGTGTCCGGCCGCGGCTACCCGGTCGAGACCCGCTACCGGCCGCTCGCCGCCGACGCCGACGACCCGGTCGACCCGGGCCTGACCGCCGGCATCCTCGCGGCGCTCGAGGAGATCGCGACCGAGCCGGGCGGCATCGGCGACGGCGACGTGCTGGTGTTCCTGCCGGGGGAGCGCGAGATCCGCGAGGCCGCCGAGGCCATCGAGCAGGCGTACGGCACGCGCCTCGCGGTGCTGCCGCTCTACTCGCGGCTCGCCTGGAGCGACCAGCAGCGGGTGTTCGAGCGGCGCGGCACGCGACGCGTCGTGCTCGCGACCAACGTCGCCGAGACCTCGCTGACGGTGCCCGGCATCCGCGCCGTGATCGACTCGGGCCTCGCGCGGCTCGCGCACTACAGCGCGCGCGCCAAGATCCTGCGCCTGCCGATCGAGCCCGTGTCGCAGGCGAGCGCGCGCCAGCGCGCCGGCCGCTGCGGGCGGGTCGGCGCCGGGCTCTGCATCCGGCTCTACGGCGCGGACGACCACGACGCGCGCGCGCCGTTCACGCCGCCGGAGGTGCTGCGCACCAACCTCGCGAACGTGATCCTGCAGATGGAGGTGCTCGGGCTCGGCAGCCCCGCCGAGTTCCCGTTCCTCGATCCGCCCGACACGCGCCTCGTCAACGACGGCTACCGGCTGCTGCAGGAGCTGGAGGCGGTGGACGGCGAGCAGCGCGTCACGGCGGCCGGCCGGCAGATGGCGCGGCTGCCGGTCGACCCGCGGCTCGCGCGCATGCTGGTCGCGGCGACCCGCCACGGCGCCCTCAAGGAGACGCTGACGCTGACCGCGGCGCTCTCGATCCAGGACCCGCGCGAGCGCCCGGCCGAGCGGCTCGCGGCCGCCGACGCCGCGCACGCCGAGGGCGCCGACCCGCGCTCCGACTTCATGACGCTGCTCGCGCTCTGGGGCCGCTACCAGGAGGCGCGCGCGACGCGCTCGCGCAGCGCGCTGCGGCGCTGGTGCGCGGCGGCGTTCCTGTCGGCGGCGCGCATGCGCGAGTGGGAGGACCTCGAGTCGCAGCTCGCGACCATCGCCGAGGAACTCGGCTGGCGGCCGAACGCGGCGCCGGCGCCGGCGGAGGCCGTGCACCGCGCGCTGCTCGCCGGGCTCCTCGGCCAGATCGGCGAGAAGACCGAGCGCGGCGACTACCTCGGGCCGCGCGGCCGCCGCTTCCTGATCGCGCCCGGCACGCCGCTCAGGAACCGCGCGCCGCGCTGGCTGATGGCGGCGCAGATCGTCGAGACGCAGCGCGTCTACGCGCGCACCGTCGCCGCCATCGAGCCCGCGTGGATCGAGGCGGCCGCCGCTCACCTGGTGCGCCGCGACTACGCGGAGCCGGAGTGGGACGCGACCCGCGGCATCGTCAGCGCGCGCGAGAGCGTGACCCTGTGGGGGCTGACCCTCGCCGCCGGGCGGCGCGTCAACTACGGCGCCGTCGCCCCCGCGGCGGCGCGCGAGATCTTCGTGCGCGAGGCGCTGGTGCACGGCCGCACGCGGCTCAAGGCGCGCTTCCTCGGGCACAACGCCGCGCTCAAGGACGAGATCCGCGCCGAGGAGGCGGCGCTGCGGCGCCGCACGCTGCTGATCGACGAGAGCGAGGAGGCGGCGCTCTACCTCGCGCGCCTGCCGGCGGGCGTCTGCTCGCTGGCCGCCTTCGAGCGCTGGCGAGGCGAGGCGGAGCGCAGCGCGCCGCAGCTCCTGTGGCTCTCGCGCGCGGAGCTGCGCCGTGCCGGCGAGCCGCCGCTCGACCGGGCGCGCTTCCCGGCCGCGCTCGAGATCGCCGGCAACCGGCTGCCGCTCGAGTACCGCTTCGACCCCGAGTCGCCGGCGGACGGTGCGACCCTGCTCGTGCCGGAACCGCTGCTCGCGCGGCTCGCGGCCGGCGAGCTCGACTGGGGAGTCCCGGGCTGGCTCGAGGAGAAGCTGACGGCGCTGATCCGCGGGCTGCCGAAGGCGGCCCGCCGCAGGCTCGTGCCGGCGCCGGACGTGGCGCGGCGCTGCCTCGCGGCGCTCGGCACGGCGGGCGCGCGGCCGTTGCTGCCCGCGGTGGCCGAGTTCCTGACGCGCGAGGGCGGCGAGGCGGTCAGCGCCGAGGCGCTCGCCGCGGTCGCGCTGCCGCCGTACCTGAGCCTGAACCTCAGGGTGCTCGACGCCGACGGCCGCACGGTCGCCGAGGGCCGCGATCCCGCGGCGCTGCGGCGCGCGCGGCGCGGCGCGCGCCCGCCGCCGCCTTCGGCGGCCGACCCGTGGCGGCGCGACGAGGTGCGGCGCTTCGACTTCGGCGTGCTGCCGGAGACGGTGCGCGTCGAGCGCCAGGGCGTGACGCTCGACCTCCACCCGGCGCTTCGCGACTGCGGCACGCACGCCGCGCTCTCGCTCGAGGCCGACGCCGCCGCGGCCGCGGCGATCACGCGCCGGGGCCTCCTGAGGCTGCTCGCGCTCGAGCTCGCGCAGCCGCTGCGGCACGCGGAGAAGCTGCTCGGCGCCGACCGCGAGCTGCTGCTGCTGCACCAGCCGGTCGGGCCGGCGGCGCCGTTCGTGCGCGCCCTCGCCGAGCGCGCGCTCGAGCGCGCCTGCCTGCCCGAGCCCGTGGCCGCGCCGCGCGACGCCGCCGCCTTCGCCGCCGCCGCCGAGCGCGGCCGGCCGGTGCTGGTGGCGGCCGCCGAGCGCCTCGCCGGCACCGTCAAGGCCGCGCTGGCCGAGGCGCGCCTCGTGCGCGGCGCGCTCGCAGCGCTGCCGGCGGGGCTCGACGCGGTGCGGGTCGCGGACCTCAGGGACGAGTTCGCGACGCTCCTCTACCCGGGCTTCGTGGCCGCGACCCCGGATCCCTGGCTGGACGGGCTCGGGCGCTACCTGAAGGCGCTCGGGCGCCGCGCCGCGAAGCTCGGCGAGCCACGCCGCGCGGTCGCCGAGGCGCAGGCCGAGTACCAGGCGGCGCGGCGCCGCTACGCCGCGCTCGGCGCGCGGCTCGAGCCCGGCGAGCCGTGGCCCGCGCCGCTCGCCGAGCTCGGCTGGCTGCTGAGGGAGTACGGCGTGCAGCTCTTCGCCCAGGAGCTGCGCACGCGGGTGCCGGTCTCGGCCAAGCGCATCGCCGAGGCGTTCGCGGCGGCGGAGGGCGCGCTCGCCGCGCGCTGAGCGGCTTATTGCACTGCAATGAGCCCGGCCGGGGATGCTAGGATCGGCGCATGGTGACCGCGACCCGCCTCGAAGACTGGAGCCCGGACTCGTGGCAGCGCCGCACGACGCTGCAGCAGCCCGTCTACCGCGACCGCGGCGCCCTCGAGCGCGCCGTGCTCGCGCTCTCGCGCCTGCCGCCGATCGTGGTGTCGTGGGAGATCGACGAGCTGCACCGCCACCTCGCGGCCGCGCAGCGCGGCGAGACCTTCATCCTGCAGGGCGGCGACTGCGCCGAGTCGCTCGACGACTGCTCCTCCGAGCGCATCGTGCAGCAGCTCAAGATCCTGCTGCAGATGAGCCTCGTGCTGGTGCACGAGCTCAAGAAGCCGATCATCCGCGTCGGCCGGCTCGCCGGCCAGTACGCCAAGCCGCGCTCGGCCGACGTCGAGACCCGCGACGGCGTGACGCTGCCCTGCTACCGCGGCGACATCGTCAACCGCGCGCCCTTCGATGCCGTGTCGCGCGAGCCGGACCCCGAGCTGCTGCTGCGCGGCTACGAGCGCGCCGCGCTGACGCTCAACTTCGTGCGCGCGCTGATCGACGGCGGCTTCGCGGACCTGCACCACCCGGAGTACTGGGACCTCGACTTCATGCGCCACTCGCCGAAGTACGAGGAGTACAAGCGCATCGTCGAGTCGCTCTCGGACTCGCTCAACTTCTTCGAGTCGATCACCGGCCGGCCGGTGCACGACTCGCAGCGGGTCGACTTCTACGCGAGCCACGAGGGCCTGCACCTCCTCTACGAGCAGGCGCAGACGCGCTACATCCAGCGCACCGGCCGCTGGTACAACCTGTCGACGCACCTGCCGTGGATCGGCGTGCGCACCGCGGGCCTCGAGCACGGCCACGTCGAGTACTTCCGCGGCATCGCCAACCCGATCGCGGTCAAGGTCGGCCCGGCCGCGGACCCGGCCTACCTCAAGGAGCTGACGCGCGTCCTCAATCCCGGCAACGTGCCGGGGCGCCTGACGCTGATCCACCGGCTCGGCGCCCGCGACGTCGCCGCGAAGCTGCCGGCGCTGATCGAGGGCGTGCGCGCCGCCGGCGCCGAGGTGCTGTGGATCTGCGACCCGATGCACGGCAACACCGAGAGCACGAGCTCGGGGCTCAAGACGCGGCGCTTCGACAACATCCTCAACGAGCTCGAGACCTCGTTCCGCGTGCACGCCTCGCTGGGCTCGCACCTCGGCGGCGTGCACCTCGAGCTCACCGGCGACAACGTCACCGAGTGCACGGGCGGCGCGCGCGGGCTCTCGGACGGCGACCTCGCGCGCGCCTACCGCTCGACCGTCGATCCGCGCCTCAACTACGAGCAGGCGCTCGAGGTCGCGATGCGGATCGGGCGCTACGCCGCCCGCTAGGGCTGGCGAGCGCGGCCCTAAGCGCCTCGAGCTCCGCGGCGCTCGCCGCGCGCAGCTCCCCGGGCGCGAGCCCGGCCACCGAGAGCGGCCCGACGGCGGCCCGCACCAGGCGCAGCGTCGGCAGGCCCACCGCCGCGGTCATGCGCCGCACCTGGCGATTGCGGCCCTCGCGCAACCTGAGCTCGAGCCAGGCGGTCGGGATCCGCGCCCGGTAGCGGATCGGCGGCTCGCGGCTCCAGAGCCCGGCCGGCGGATCGATGCGCCGCGCGCCGGCCGGCCGGGTCCGGCCGTCGGGGAGCGCAACGCCGGCCGCGAGCCGCGCCACTTGATCGGCCGACGGCTCGCCCTCAACTTGGGCCCAATAGGTCTTCTCGAGCGCGTGCCGGGGATCGGTGATGCCGGCCTGCAGCCGGCCGTCGTCGGTCAGGAGCAGCAGCCCCTCGCTGTCGTAGTCGAGGCGCCCGGCGGGGTAGACGCCGGGCACCGGCACGTGGTCCGCGAGCGTCGGGCGGTCGTCCGACCGCGTGAACCGGGTCAGCACCCGGTAGGGCTTGTTGAGCAGGTAAAGGCGCATCCGTTGCGGCAGATCCTAACCAAGCGGACGGATTGCCGTGGGAGGGTCGCACCGCTACTATTGTGCGGTGCAAAAGATCCCTCTGGCGTGGACCCGGTGAGGGGGTGTCGTGAGCTCTGAACGCAATCCGGTCGCGACCGCCCCGAACCCCGCCGGCGTCGAGATCCGCGCCGCCGGCATCGCCGGGGCCGACGCGATCCTGACCCCGGCGGCGGTCGGCTTCGTCGCCGAGCTCGCGCGGCGCTTCGGGCCGAAGGTCGAGGCCCTGCTCGCGCGCCGCGAGGCGCGCCAGGAGGCCATCGACGCGGGCGAGCTGCCCGACTTCCTCGCCGAGACGCGCTCGATCCGCGAGTCGGTCTGGCAGGTCGCGCCCATCCCCGCGGACCTCCTCGACCGGCGCGTCGAGATCACCGGTCCCGCCGACCGCAAGATGGTCATCAACGCCCTCAACTCGGGCGCCAGCGTGTTCATGGCGGACTTCGAGGACTCGCTGTCGCCGACCTTCGCCAATGTCGTCGGCGGGCAGCAGAACCTGAAGGACGCGGTGCGCCGCACGATCGAGCTGACGACGCCGGAGGGCCGCCACTACCGCCTCAACGCGCGCACCGCGGTGCTCCTGGTGCGGCCGCGCGGCTGGCACCTCCTCGAGAAGCACTGGCTGGTCGACGGCCGGCCGGTGCCCGGCGCGCTGGTCGACTTCGGCCTCTACCTCTTCCACAACCACGCCGAGCTGGCCGCACGCGGCACCGGTCCCTACTTCTACCTGCCGAAGCTCGAGGGCCACCTCGAGGCGCGGCTCTGGAACGAGGTGTTCACCGCCGCCGAGGACCGGCTCGGCCTCAAGCACGGCACGATCCGCTGCACGGTCCTGATCGAGACGATCCTCGCGGCCTTCGAGATGCACGAGATCCTCTACGAGCTCAAGGACTACGCCGCCGGCCTCAACTGCGGGCGCTGGGACTACATCTTCAGCTTCATCAAGAAGTTCAGCCGCCGGCCGGGCTTCGTGCTGCCGGACCGCCAGGCCGTGACGATGACGGCGCACTTCCTGCGCTCGTACTCGCAGCTGCTGATCCAGACCTGCCATCGCCGCGGCGCCTTCGCGATGGGCGGCATGGCGGCGCAGATCCCGATCAAGAACGACGAGCGCGCCAACGCCGAAGCGCTCGCCAAGGTGCGCGCCGACAAGGAGCGCGAGGCCGGCGACGGCCACGACGGCACCTGGGTCGCGCACCCGGCGCTCGTGCCGCTGGCGCGCGAGGTCTTCGACCGCCTGATGCCGGGGCCGAACAACCTCGCGGTGCTCCGGCCCGAGGTCGCGGTCGGGGCCCGGGACCTGCTCGCCGTGCCGGCGGGGGCGATCACCGAGGCGGGCCTTCGCAACAACATCGCGGTCGGCATCCAGTACCTCGCCGCCTGGCTCGGCGGCAACGGCTGCGTGCCGATCTACAACCTCATGGAGGACGCCGCGACCGCCGAGATCTCGCGCGCCCAGGTCTGGCAGTGGCTGCGCCACCGCAGCGCGCTCGAGGACGGGCGCGCCGTGACGCCCGCGCTCGTCGCGGCGCTGCAGGCCGAGGAGCTCGGCAAGATCCGCGCCGAGGCGGGCGCCGGGGCCTACGCCGCCGGCCACTTCGCGCGTGCCGCCGAGCTCTTTGCGGCGCTGACCACGAGCGAGACCTTCGAGAGCTTTCTGACCCTGACCGCGTACCGCGAAATCGACTAACCGCACCGGGAGCACGACATGACCTTCTTGACGGCCGAGCAGTTGCAGCGTGACTGGGACACGAATCCGCGTTGGAAGGGCGTCAAGCGCGGCTACGGCGCCGCCGACGTCGTGCGCCTGCGCGGCTCGGTGCCGGTGGAGCACACGCTCGCCAAGCTCGGCGCCGAGAAGCTGTGGCGCAGCATGCACACGCTGCCCTTCGTGAACTCGCTCGGCGCGCTGACCGGCAACCAGGCGATGCAGCAGGTCAAGGCCGGGCTGCCCGCGATCTACCTGTCCGGCTGGCAGGTGGCGGGCGATGCCAACGTCGCGGGCGAGATGTACCCGGACCAGTCGCTCTATCCCGCGAACTCGGTGCCGGAGGTGGTGCGCAAGATCAACAACACGCTGCTGCGCGCCGACCAGATCCACCACGCCGAGGGCAACCACTCGGTCGACTGGCTGCAGCCGATCGTCGCCGACGCCGAGGCCGGCTTCGGCGGCGTGCTGAACGCCTTCGAGCTCATGAAGGCGATGATCGAGGCCGGCGCCGCCGGCGTGCACTTCGAGGACCAGCTGTCCTCGGCCAAGAAGTGCGGCCACATGGGCGGCAAGGTGCTGGTGCCGACCCAGGAGGCGGTCGCGAAGCTGGTCGCCGCGCGGCTCGCCGCCGACACGATGGGCGTGCCGACGGTGCTGCTCGCGCGCACCGACGCCGAGAGCGCCAACCTGATCACCTCCGACGTCGACGAGCGCGACCGGGCGTTCATCGACCACTCGAAGGGCCGCACCTCGGAGGGCTTCCACTACGTGCGCGCGGGCTTCGAGGCCGGCATCGCCCGCGGGCTCGCCTACGCGCCGTACGTCGACCTCTTGTGGTGCGAGACCGCGCACCCCGACCTCGACGAGGCGAAGCTGTTCGCCGAGGGCATCCACCGCCAGTTCCCGGGCAAGCTGCTGGCCTACAACTGCTCGCCGAGCTTCAACTGGAAGAAGCGGCTCGACGACAAGACCATCGCCAAGTTCCAGCGCGAGCTGGGCGCGATGGGCTACAAGTTCCAGTTCATCACGCTCGCCGGGTTCCACGCCCTCAACTACTCCATGTTCCAGCTCGCGCGCGGCTATCGCGAGACGCAGATGTCGGCGTACGTGGAGCTGCAGGAGGCCGAGTTCGCCGCCGAGAAGCAGGGCTACACGGCGACCAAGCACCAGCGCGAGGTCGGCGCCGGCTACTTCGACGACGTCACGACCACGGTCTCGGGCGGCAGCTCCTCGGTGACCGCGATGCGCGGCTCGACCGAGGAGGCGCAGTTCAAGACCGGCTGACGGGACTTGCGGGGGGCGGGCGCGCGCCGGAACATGCGTGCCGATGCCCCCCACCACCCCCGCCGCCGGCCCGGCCGGCCCCGCGCTCGAGATGGCCGCGGGGCCCGACCCCGCGCAGCCCTTCGACCCGAAGGCCTTCGTCGCCTCGCTGCCGTCGCGTCCCGGCGTCTACCGGATGCTGGACGCGGGCGGCCAGATCCTCTACGTCGGCAAGGCCGGCAATCTGCGCGCGCGCGTCGGCAGCTACTTTCGCGCCGACCTCGTCCAGCCGAAGGTGCTGGCGATGGTGCAGCAGATCGCGGCCATCGAGGTCACGGTCACGAACTCGGACACCGAGGCGCTGCTGCTCGAGTTCAACCTGATCAAGAAGCACCGGCCGCGCTACAACATCCTGCTCAGGGACGACAAGAGCTTCCCGTACCTCTACCTGACCACCGAGCAGCAGTTCCCGCGGCTCAGCTTCTACCGCGGTCCGCGCAACCGGCCGGGCCGCTACTTCGGCCCGTACCCGAGCACGGTCGCGGTGCGCGAGACGCTCTTGCAGCTGCAGAAGCTGTTCCGGCTGAGGCAATGCGAGGACAGCTACTTCGCGAACCGCACCCGGCCCTGCCTGCAGTACCAGATCGCGCGCTGCTCGGGACCGTGCGTCGGGCTCGTGACCGCCGCCGACTACGCCGCCGACGTCGCCGCCGCGAGCCGGGTGCTCGAGGGCCGCAACGACGAGGTCGCGGTCGAGCTCGCCGCGCGCATGGAGGCCGAGGCGGCGGCGCTGCGCTTCGAGAAGGCGGCGGCGCTCAGGGACCAGCTCGCGGCGCTCAAGAGCGTGCAGGCGCGGCAGATCGTCTCGGCCGCCGCCGACGTCGACTGCGACGTGGTCGCCGCGGCCAGCGGGCCGGGGCTCTACTGCATCGGCCTCATGTTCATCCGCGCCGGCGTCAACCTCGGCACCACGACCTATTTCGCCAAGGCGCCCTTTGGCGAGCCGGAGGAGGTGGAGGCCGCGTTCCTCGCGCAGCACTACCTCGCGCACGAGGCGCCGGCCGAGATCGTCGTCGGCAGCGCGCTCGCCGACCGCGAGCCGCTCGAGGCGGCGCTCGGCGCGCGCGCCGCGCACCGCGTGCAGATCCACCGCGCCGAGCGCGGCCTCAAGGCGCGCTGGGTGGAGATGACGCGCGAGAACGCGGTGCAGGCGCTCAAGATGCGGCTCGCGACCGAGGCCGGCATCGAGTCGCAGTTCGAGGAGCTCGGCGCCGCGCTCGGGCTCGCGGCGCCGCCGGCGCGGCTCGAGTGCTTCGACATCAGCCACACGCGCGGCGAGGCGACGGTCGCCTCGTGCGTCGTGTTCGGCCGCGAGGGCGCGCAGAAGGCCGACTACCGGCGCTTCAACCTCGCCGGGCTGACGCCCGGCGACGACTACGGCGCGATGCACCAGGCGCTGTCCAGGCGCTACCGCCGCCTGCAGGCGGGCGAGGGCAAGCTGCCGGACGTGCTGTTCATCGACGGCGGCCCCGGCCAGCTCGCCGAGGCCGCGCGCGTGCTCGCCGAACTCGAGGTGTCGCTGCCGGCGGTGGTCGGCGTCAGCAAGGGGCCGGATCGTCGCGCCGGCCAGGAGCGGCTGTTCTTGTTGGGGTCGGAGACGCCCCTTATACTGCCGCCCGACTCGCGCGCGCTGCATCTGATCCAGCGGATCCGCGACGAGGCCCACCGCTTCGCGATCGCCGGCCACCGCGCCCGGCGCGCAAAGGCGCGCCAGGCCTCGGTGCTCGAGGAGGTCCCGGGCCTCGGTCCCGCGCGCCGCCGCGAGCTCCTGAAGCGCTTCGGCGGTCTGCAGGGCGTGCTCGGCGCGGGCATCGAGGACCTCGCGCGCGTGCACGGCATCGGGCGACGGCTCGCGCAAGCGATTTACGAAAGGCTGCACCCGGACGCCTGACGCGTGACGAATCCCTACACGGTCGCGAACCTGCTGACGGCGCTTAGGATCGCGCTGATCCCGGCGATCATCGGGCTCTTCTACCTGCCGTACGGCTGGGGCGACGTCGTCGCGGGCGTCCTGTTCGCGGTCGCCGGCATCACCGACACGCTCGACGGCTGGGCGGCGCGGCGCCTCGGCCAGGTCTCGCACCTCGGCACCTTCCTGGACCCGGTGGCCGACAAGCTGATCGTCGCGACCGCGCTCGTGCTGATCGTGAGCCGCAACCCCGTCTGGTACGTGACGCTGACGGCGGCGGTGATCATCGGCCGCGAGATCGCGATCTCGGCGCTGCGCGAGTGGATGGCCGGGATCGGCCTCAGGCACAAGGTCGCGGTGTCGGCGCTCGGCAAGTTCAAGACGATCGCGCAGATCGTGGGACTGTCGATGATGCTGTTCTACGAGAACCTGTTCGGCATCCCGATCTACCGCATCGGGCTCGCGCTCACCGTGCTCGCGGCGGTGCTGACGCTGTGGTCGATGTCGATCTACCTCAGGGCCGCGTGGCCCGAGCTCAAGTCGCGGGGCCATCCGGACGGCCCGCATCCTTGACAGGCACCGCCCAGCCTATAAACTTCAGGGTTCGCCGCGGGCGGGAATAGCTCAGTTGGTAGAGCGCAACCTTGCCAAGGTTGAGGTCGCGAGTTCGAGCCTCGTTTCCCGCTCCAATCTTCAGACTCCCGGCCGGCGTCGTGGCGGAGTGGTCACGCAGCGGACTGCAAATCCGTGTACGCCGGTTCGATTCCGGCCGACGCCTCCAATAAAAACAACGGGTTAGGGTCTATTCCGGCGACTTTCGATGAGCCTTGGGCTCGTCCTGCGCCGCGCTCGCGAACAGCGCGCCGAGCGCCGCGGCGCGCAGCAAGACGTCGGCCGCCTCGCTCGCGCCGTCGATCGCGCCGTAGAGGAGCTCGAAGCGCCGCTGCGCGACGCCGCAGTACTCGAGCACGCCGACCTCGAGCTGCGTGCGCATGGCCTCGTCGTAGCCGCGCTTGCGGTACGCGGCCTCGCCGCTGCCGGCGATGCCGATCATCCAGACGCACCGGTGCGGATAGTCACGGCCGCCGTAGGCCCAGCCGTGGTTCCAGACCCGGTCGATCCAGCCCTTCAGGACGGCCGGCATCGACCACCACCAGACCGGGAACACGATGAGCGTCGCGTCGTTGCGCTCGATGCGCGCCATCTCGGCGCGCACCGCGGGCGAGTAGACCTTGGCCGGGTCGGCCCAGTCCGGCTCATCCGGCGGGCGCAGCACCGGATCGAAACCTTCGCCCACGAGATCGGCCCATTCCACCTCGGCGCCGGCGCGCTCGATCTCGCGCGCGCACGCCGCCGCCGCGGCGAAGGTCAGCGACGAGCGGCGCGGGTGCGCGACGACCAGCAGCGCCCTCACGCCGGCGCCGCCCGCTGGCCGCGCCCCGCCGCGGCGCACGCCGCCGGCGCCCCCTCAGTAGCGCAGCGTGACTTCAAGGCCGTAGGTCCGCGGCTCGCCGACCAGCGCGTAGTCGAAGCCGAGCCCGCCGTCCTGGATGTTGCGCTGGGCGAGCCCGTAGGACAGGTAGTGGCGGTCGGTCAGGTTCTTGCACCAGATCGCGAACGACAGCCGGTTGTCGTGGCTGGCGAGCAGCGAGGCGCGCGCGTTGAACACCGAATAGGCCGGCTGCGCGATGCGCTCGGTGTTGAGCGCGTCGAAGTACTGCTTGCCGTAGTAGTTGCCGTCGGCCGCGAGGTGCAGGTCGCCGATGTCGAAGCGCGCGACGCGCCAGTCGACCGCCAGCGCGCCGCTCGCTTCCGGCGCCATGATCAGCTGGTTGCCGTTGCGCGAGGCGAAGTGCAGGTACAGCTCCTCGTACTTGCTGTTGAGGAGCCCGAGGCTCGCGCGCAGGTCCAGCGCCGGGGTCGGCCTGGCGTGCAGCTCGAGCTCGCCGCCCACGATCTGCGACTTCGGCGCGTTCGAGGTCACGAAGCCGGTGCCGGCGCAGCCGGTCGGGGTCGGGAACGCGCAGTAGGTGTCGAGGAACTGCTGGTCGCGGTAGTCGTAGTAGAACACCGCGCCGTTGAGCTCGAGGCGCTTGCCGAGCAGCGAGCTCTTGACGCCGAGCTCGTAGGCGTCGAGCTTCTCGGGGTTGGCGAAGGTGAGCTCCGCGGGACCGTTGAAGGCCTGGCCGTTGAAGGCCGCGCCGCGGTAGCCCTGGCTGAAGCTCAGGTAGCCGAGCACGTCGTCGCTGATCTTCCAGTCGACGCCGACCTTGACGCTGACGTTGCTGTCGCTGTGGGTCAGCTCGGGATTGACGCCGCCCTGCGGATCGAGACTCGTCTGGTAGGTCAGGTACGAGATCGGCTCGAAGTACGGGATCGTCTGCGTCCAGAGCGTCGGATACGAGTCCGGCCCGAGCACGGTCGGCTGGTTGGTCATGCCGCCCTCGAGCGCGTAGAAGTTCTGGATCGAGATGTCGTCGTGCGTGTAGCGCAGGCCGGCGCGCAGCGTCACGGTCGGCGCGACGTTGAAGGTCGCGTTCAGGAACAGCGCCTTGCTGGTGCGGATCTGGTCGAAGTTGTTGTACTCGTCGTAGCCCCACAGCTGCTGGCCGTCGGGCGTCACGAAGTAGCCCTGCACCGTCGAGTCGAAGAAGTGGAACTGCTCGACGTAGTGGGTGTTGTCGCGCCCGTAGAAGGCGCCGGCGAGCCAGCCGAAGCGGCCGGTGTCGTGCGAGGCGATGCGCAGCTCCTGCGAGAACGAGTTGATGCTCGAGGAGTACAGGTTCGGGTCGTCGATGTGGATCGCGGCGCCCGCGTCGGTCGTCGACAGCGCGCCGTCGTCGCTGCGCTCCCACCACACGCCGTAGTCGAAGCCGGTGACCGCGGTCAGCGTGTAGTACTGGCTGATCTGCCAGTCGATCTTCAGCGAGGCGCTGTCGTTGTCGAGCTTCTTGTGGATCGCGTACTTGGCGCCGCTGTTGTACCAGCCGTAGTCGCCGGCGGTGCCGACGTAGGTCGGCGAGGTCGGGTCGTTGTCGACGTTGATCGCGTGTGCGCCGTAGGGCGTGCCGCCGGAGCGCGTCACCGCGACCTTGAGCAGCGCCGACAGCGTCGCGGTCGGCTTGTAGAGCAGCGACAGGCGCCCGCCGGCGGCGTCGACGCTGTTGAGCGGCTCGACTCCCGGCACCACGCTGCGCACCCAGCCGTCGCGCTGGTCGTAGAGCACGGCGAGGCGCCAGCCGAGCACCTCGTCGACGATCGGCCCGCCGATCGCGCCGTCGACCATGCGCGAGTTGTAGTTGCCGAGGCCGGCGGTCAGGTAGCCGTCGTACTGCGTCAGGTTCGGGCTGCGCGAGTAGAAGTTGATCGCGCCGCCGGTCGCGTTCTTGCCGTACAGCGTGCCCTGCGGGCCGCGCAGCACCTCCACCCGGTCGAGGTCGTAGGTCTGCAGCGCCTGCACCGCGCCAACCGGCTTGTAGACGTCGTCGACGTACATCGCGATCGGGCTGCTCTGGTTCTGGCTCCAGTCGTTGGTGGTGACGCCGCGCAGCGAGAAGGTGGGCTGCGCCTCCTGGCCGTACGGCAGGCTCAGCGTCAGGTTCGGCACCGACTGGACGATGTCCGCGGCCTGGCGCACGCCGCGTGCCTCGAGGTCGGCGCCGGTCAGCGCCGTGATCGCGATCGGCACGTCCTGCAGCCGCTCGGTCTTGCGCTGGGCGGTGACGATCACCTCTTCGAGCGCGTCCGAGGCGGCGGCCTGCGCGAGCGCCGCGGTCGGCAGCAGCGCGCCGCCGACGAGGGCGATGCAGAGGGCGGTACGCGGGGACGCGAGGGCTCTGGCGTTCATTCTAGTTCTCCGGGCGGCGGGCAGGGGTCGCCGGACGGCGCGCGCGCGCCGCTCCGGACTGGCAGTGAAGGGTGGGGCGCGCACGGGCTCAGCCGCGCACCCGGGCGCTCTTCGGGTCGTAGAGCGGCGCGAGCGACGCCCGCGCCCGGACCCGGCGCGCGGCGAGCTCGATCTCGAAGCGGCCGCCGCTGACGAACTCCGGCGTCACGCCGCGGGCGTCGCCGACGTAGCCGAGCGCGACCGCGGCGCCGAGCGTGTGGCCGTACATGCCCGAGGTGACGTAGCCGACGCGCTCGCCGTCGCGGTAGATCGGCTCGTTGTGGTAGACGAGCGGCTCCGGGTCCTCGAGCAGGAACTGCACCAGCCGCCGCCGCGGCGGGCCCGCCTCGCGCGCGGCGATGAGCGCCTCGCGGCCGACGAAGCCGCCGGTCTTGCCCCACGCGCAGGTGAATGCGAGGCCTGCCTCGAGCGGCGTGTCGTCGGGGCCGACGTCGTGCGACCAGTCGCGGTAGGCCTTCTCGATCCTGAGCGAGTTGAGCGTGTGGTAGCCGCAGTGCTTGAGCCCGTGCGCCGCGCCGGCGGCGAGCAGCGCGTCGTACACCGGCAGCGCGAACGGCGTCGGGATGTAGAGCTCCCAGCCGAGCTCGCCGACGTAGGTGAGGCGCAGCGCGAGTGCCGTCTGGTAGCCGATGCGGATCTCGCGGCAGGTCGCGAACGGGAACGCCGCGTTGCCGAAGTCGTCCGGCGACAGCGACGCGAGCAGCGCCCGCGAGGCCGGGCCCTGGACGTTGAGCATCGCGTAGGCGCCGCTGACGTCGGTGACGACGCAGCACGCCTCCGCCGGCGTCTGGTCGCGGATCCACGCCTCGACGTGCGTCTGCGTGAAGGCCGCCGTCAGCACCAGGAAGCGCTCGGCGCCGAGGCGGGTGACGGTCAGGTCCGCCTCGATGCCGCCGCGCGGGTTGAGGAACTGGGTGTAGACGCACCTGCCGACCGGCACGTCGACGTCGGCGGTCGCCACCCGGTTCAGCACCGTGACCGCGTCCCGGCCCTGCACCAGCAGCTTGCTGAACGAGGACTGCTCGAAGAGGCCCACCCGCTCGCGGACCGCGCGGTGCTCCTCGGCGTTGTTCGCGAACCAGTTCTGCCGTCCCCAGCCGTACTCGTAGGCGGCCAGCTGGCCGGGCCTCGCGTACCAGTTCGGCCGCTCCCAGCCCGCCGACTCGCCGAAGCAGGCGCCGGCCGCGGCGAGGCGGTCGTGCAGGATGCTCTTCTTCACGCCGCGCGCCGTCTGCCACTGCCGGAACGGCCAGTGATCCTGGTAGCCGATGCCGAGCGTCTCGACGGTGCGGTCGAGCAGGAAGCGGTCGTTGTCCTGCCACGGGTGCGCGCGGCGCAGGTTCACCGACCAGACGTCCATCGGCGGGTGGCCGTCGACGATCCACTGCGCCATGACGCGGCCGACGCCGCCGCCGGAGAGGATGCCGAGCGAGTTGAAGCCCGCGGCGACGAAGAAGTTGCGCAGGTTCGGCGCCTCGCCCATCAGGTAGTTGTGGTCGGGCGTGAACGACTCCGGCCCGCAGAACAGCAGCTTGATGCCGGTCTCGAGCAGGCACGGCACGCGTCGCATGGCGCGCTCGATGTGCGGGTACATCCGGTCCCAGTCCGGCGGGATGTCGCCGAAGCTGAAGTCCGCGGGAATGCCGTCCTGGCCCCACGGCCGCGCCTCGCGCTCGAAGAGGCCCAGCATCAGCTTGCCGGCTTCCTCGCGGATGTAGGCGCAGCGGCCCGGGTCGCGCAGGATCGGCAGCTTCGGGTGCACGCCCGCGACCGGCTCCGAGATCAGGTAGTAGTGCTCGGCGGCCTGCAGCGGCACGTTGACGCCGGCCATGCGGCCGACCGCGCGCGCCCACATGCCGGCGCAGTTGACGACCACCTCCGCCTCGATCTCGCCGCCCGCCGTGCAGACGCCGGCGACGCGGCCGTGGGCGCTCCTGATCCCGGTCACCGGCGTGTTCTCGAAGATCCGCACGCCGCCCTGGCGCGCACCCCTGGCAAGCGCCTGCGTGACGTCGGTCGGGTTGACGCGCGCGTCGTTCGGGAAGTAGAAGGCCGCCTCGAGGTCGCTGACGTCGGCCAGCGGCCAGAGCTTCTGCACCTCGGCGGCGCTGATCTCGTGCGCCTCGACGCCGAAGCCCGTCGCCATGTGGAAGCCGCGGCGCATCTCCTCGGCCTTGTCGGCCGTCATCGCCAGCTGGATCGAGCCGCAGTCGATGAGCCCGGTGGCCTGGCCGGTCTCGCGCTCGAGCGTGCGGTACAGGTCCTGCGTGTACTTCGCGAGCCGGGTCTGGGTCTCGGTGTCGCGCAGCGTCGTCAGCAGGCCCGCGGCGTGCCAGGTCGTGCCGCTCGTGAGCTGCTTGCGCTCGAGCAGCACCACGTCCCGCCAGCCGAGCTTGGCGAGGTGGTAGGCGATCGAGCAGCCGATGACGCCGCCGCCGATGATCACGACCCGGGCGCGGGCCGGGAGTGCAGGGCTGGTGGCGGTCGCGTCGCTCACTTGAGCTCGATGGCGAAGTCGTAGGCGGAGTGGGCGGCGTCGCGCGCGTGGACCCTGAGGACGCCGCGCGCGCCGGCGTAGCGGCCGGTGCCGCCGACGATCGCGAAGTCGGCGTCGCCGCTGTCGGGGTAGGCGCCGGCCACCTGCAGCGCGCCGGCGGCGAGCTCGAGCGTCCACTGGCACTGCCACCACCGGCCGACCTCGACGCGCACGCAGTAGCCGCGGCTCATCCCGGCCGCGGCGCGGTTGGCGGCGTCGTAGAGCGCGTTGCTGAACACCAGCAGGTGCCCGATCGCGTCCTCGGCCCGGGTGACGGCGACCACCTGCTCGTTGCTGGCGCGCTCGACGAGCACGATGCGCTCGGCGGCGCCGCTCGCGGTCGCGAACAGCGTCAGCAGCAGCGGCATCACAGCGCAAGCGCGGCGGTTCATGGTTCCCCTGGCCCCGGCACCCGGCCCGCCGGGCCGGCGGGCATCGGCCACGGTGCGGGCCTCCCTCGCGGCCCCGGGCTATCCGCCAAGAAGGCTGCGCCGGCGCATCCGGCCGGTCTTTCGTGTTCCTGCCGCGGCTATCGGAAACTTGCCGATTTCGTGCCGCCCGCCGTCAAGCGCGTAACGCGTCGCGATAGCGTTTGGGCGTGGTGCCGCAGCGCCGGCTGAAGACCGTCGTGAAGTGGCTCTGCGTCGAGAACCCGACCAGGTTCGCGACCTCCGCGAGGTCGCGGTCGGTCGAGCGCAGCAGCTCCATGGCGCGGTCGATGCGCCGCGCGATGACGTACTGGCGCGGCGACTGGCCGGTCGCCTTCCTGAAGGCCCGCGCGAAGCGGAACGGGCTCATGGCCGACGCCGCCGCGATGCTCTCGAGCGACAGGTCCTGGTCGAGGTGCGACTCGATGTAGTCGACCGCGCAGCGCAGCTGGCGCGTGGTCATCTCGATCCGCCGCGGCGCGCCGGCCGCGTGCGCGGTGGAGTGGCGACGCAGCAGCTGCAGCGCGAGCGTGCGCGCCATGCTGTCGGCGAAGAGCCGCGTGCCGATCCCGGGACGCTCGATCTCCGCCAAGAGCTGCATCGAGATCTCGCGGATCGCGGGGTCGACGAGCCCGACCCCCTCGATCAGGTCGAAGCGGTGGCCGCCGATCTCCTCGGCCACCTCGTCGACGATCACGGGGTCCAGGAACACGTGCAGCTCGCCGATCGCCGCCGAGCAGTGCCAGACGCTGTCCTGGCCGGCCGCCATCAGCATCGCGTTGCCCGGCAGCGAGCGGCCGCGATGGGTGCGCCCGCTCCAGCGCGTGTCCACCTCGCAGGGCCTGAGCAGGTGCGCGCACAGGAAGTGGCGCGGCACCGGTGGCAGGTCGAGCTCCCAGCAGCGCAGGCCGTCGTAGCGATGCGCCTCGATGTGCCGCCAGCCGAGCGCGCCGCTCGAGAGGGTCGGCGGCTGCGGCAGGTGCCGCTGCCACGAGCGATAGGCGCCCTCAGGGGGGGTGTCGGTCATCGGCGTGCGGGGTCCCGGGTGCTGGCGGCTCGAGCGTGCCGGCCCCAAATATATCGCCGCGCCGCTCCGGACACTACCGATGCGCGCCGCCGCCGCGGCCGGCGGCGGCGACCAGCCGGCTGGCGGCCAGGTAGACGAGCGCCGCAGCGAACGTCGCCGGCAGCGAGGCCGTCAGGTAGCGGTACGGGCCGAACGAGGCGTAGCTGAGCGGGTTGAGCAGGGCGACGTAGGCGCCGCAGCCGGCCGCGAGCGCGAGCAGCGCCGCCGGATTGATGCCGTGCCAGTAGAAGTACGGCGTGCCGGCGCCGTCGGCGTACAGGGCGCGCACGTCGACCCGGCGCCGCCGCAGCACGAAGTAGTCGGCGATCTGGATGCCGCAGAGCGGCGCGAACGCGACCCCGATCAGCGCCAGGAAGTTGCCGAACTTGGCGAAGAACAGCTCCGGGATCAGCATCCCGACCACCGCCACCGGCGCGATCGTCAGCACCAGCAGCGTCGTCCAGGAGCGCCGCTCGAGCACCGCGAAGTTCCTGAGCCCGATCGTCGAGGCGTAGATGCCGGTGATCGCGGTGCCGAAGTTCGCGGCCGTCACGAAGGCGAGCGACACGACGGCGTATGCCGGGCCGCCGACGGTGCGCAGCCACTGCGCCGGGTCCGACGACTTCAGCACCAGCACGCCCGCGAGGCCGATGAGGCTCAGCAACGGCACCGGCGCGCCCATGCCGAGCATCACCGGCAGCACGACCGCGCGGCCGTTCGGCGCCATGCGGATCATCGCGCCGAGGTACGGCCACCACGACAGCGTGGTCGCGATGCCGAGCTCGACGCCGGTGGTGTAGTTCCAGACGGGGTCCGGGCTCGCCGCCGCGGGCACCGCGGCGATCAGCTCCGGCCAGCGGCGCGAGACCAGCAGGTACAGCATCCACAGGCCCACCAGCACGTGCGCGACCAGCACGTTCGACACCGCCGAGACGCCGGTCGCGCCGCGACGCAGCGCGACGAAGATGATGGCGCACGCGAGCAGCGTCAGCAGCGGCACCAGCGCCGCATCGACGCCGCCGGCCGGCACGATGCCGAGCACGATCGCGAGCTGGGTCGCGGACTTCGCGAAGAAGATGATCAGCAGCGAGTTCCAACCGATAATCGATACCGCCTGCAGCGCCGCCGGCACGACCCAGCCACGCGCGCCGAACTGGGGCTTGGTGCCGGCGATGGAGTCGATGCCGAAGCGCACCGAAGCGGGTCCCGCGGCGAGCAGCACCAGGAGCATGCCGATCATGCAGCCGGCCGTCAGCGCGAGGGCGCCCTTGACGAAGCCGAGGTACTGGCCGACCGACTCGCCGATCAGGTAGCACCACGTGGCGGCCGAGGCCGTCACCAGCGTCACGGCGAGGCGCAGCGGGCTCCAGTTCCGCTCGCCCGGCACCAGCGGCCAGGCGCTCTCGTCGGCGGGGGCGCGCGCGCCGCGGCTCACAGCCACCAGCCGATCAGCAGCAGGAGCGCCGGCAGCAGCACCCCGAGCAGCAGCATCCACCGCCAGCTGGCGGCGTCGAAGTCGGCAAGCTCGCCGTGGGCCGCGACCGCCGCCAGGCGCGACTCGAGCTCGGGCGCGAGCGCGCGGCCCGCGGCGGCCGCTTCTCGGGCACCGCCGTCACCCACGCTGCGGGCCCGGGAACGCCTCGGCGTCGGCGTACGGATACCACCAGAAATCGTGCGGGTTCGCCGCCGGGTCGATCATCGCGAGCTTGGTGTGGCGGAAGGTGTCGAGGCCCTCGGCGCCGAGCTGGCGCCCCATGCCGGACTGCTTGCGCCCGCCGAACGGCCCGGCGTCGTTGTCGAGCAGCGGCGCGTTCACCCACACCATCCCGGCCTGCAGTTCGCTGACGGCACGCATCGATTCGTCGAGATCCCGCGTATAGATCGTCGCGCCGAGCCCGTAGCGCGAGCGGTTGGCGAGCCGGATCGCCTCGTCGAAGTCGCGCACGCGGCACACCGGGGCGACCGGCCCGAAGCTCTCATTATTCATGATCGCGGCCTCGGGCGACACCTGGCCGAGCACCGTCGCGTCGACGAACCAGCCCTTCGGCTGCGCCGCCGGCCGGCCGCCGCCGCAGAGCACCACCGCACCGTCGCTGCGCGCCTGCTCGAGGACGCGCAGGTAGCGCGCGAGCTCGCGCTGCGAGGCCAGCGGGCCCATGTCGACCTTGCCGAGCCCGTTGCCGATGCGCACCTGGCGCGCGTGGTGGACGAGCCGCGCGACGAACTCGTCGTGCACGCGCTCGTGGACGTAGAAGCGCTCGGCCGCCGCGCACACCTGGCCGCAGTTCAGGAACGCGCCGAAGGCGGCGCCGCGCGCGGCGATGTCGATCGGCGCCGACGGCATCACGATGTAGGGGTCGTTGCCGGAGGTCTCGATCAGCGCGCGCTTGTAGAGCCGCCCGCAGGCCTCGGCGACCAGCCGGCCGGTCTCGATGCCGCCGGTGAAGGCCACCATGTGCGTGTCGTCGTGCTCCACCAGCGCGCGGCCGACCGCGCCGCCGCCGGCCAGCACCTGCACGAGCCCGGGTGGCAGCGCCTCGAACGCGGCGACGAACTCGAGCGTCGTCAGCGTGGTCTGCTCGGCGGGCTTGATGATCACCGCGTTGCCGCTCGCGAGCGCCGCCGCCGCCTGCCAGCAGAGCAGGCAGAGCGGGTAGTTGAACGGCAGGATGATCACGACCACGCCGAGCGGGTCCTTGGTCGTGAAGTGGAACTGGCCGTCGACCGTCGGCCCGAGCACGCGGCCGTTGTCGTGGCGCGCCACCTCGGCGTAGTAGTCGACCGCGCTCGCCGACCAGGCCGCCTCGTCGGCGGATTCCTTGAACGGCTTGCCCATCTCGCGCGTCAGCATCTCGGACACCAGCGGCCGGGCCGCCATGATCCGCCGCGCCACCTCGTGCAGCAGCTCGGCACGACGGTGGTAGTTGACCTTGGCCCAGCCCTGCTGCGCGGCGTTCGCGGCCGCGACGGCGGCCGCGATCTCCGCCGGCGCCGCGTCGACGATCTCGCCGACTCGCGCCTCGGTGGCCGGGTCGATGACCGCCAGGCTGTTGCCGCCGCTCGCGCGTCGCGCCTCGCCCGCGATCCGGTGATGACTGCTCCACTTTGCGAATGCTGCGACGGCGCTCATGACCCACCTCGTGCCGGCAAGGGACGCGGCGCAGCCCAGCGCTGCGCTCCGGGACCCAGTGTGGGCGGCAGCGGCCGCAGCCGGTTGCGGGTTCCTGCCGGATTTGTCGCGAGCTTGCCGGTATTTGGCGCCGCCGCCCACCGCCGGCGCCCGTGCTAGTCTCGGCCGCGCGCGCGTGACGGAACTGGTAGACGTAGCGGACTTAAAATCCGCGGCCGCAAGGCGTGGGGGTTCGAGTCCCTCCGCGCGCACCAGCCAGTCGACGGCGCGAGGGACGGCCCACTCGCGCGGCGCGAGGTCCCGCATGGCCCGCGCGACGGCGGCCGCGCCGCGAGCGATCCAAGCCGCCGTCGGCGTGCCGCGCAGGCGCGACGCGCGACGGTGTGGTCGCGGCATGCACCGCCGGCGAAGGCCCGCGGCCGAGGTCGTATCGAGCTGTGCCGCGACGGCGGGTGTCGGGGTGAGCCTCGCCGGACCGCCCCCCGCCGGGCTTCGCGGGATCCTCGACGCCGCGGGCAGCGCCGCCACCGCGATCCGGGACACACGGTGGCGAGTTAATTCCTAGTCAGGATGAAGTACAGCTAGTAACTCGTTGTTCTATATACCATTTACTCACCAACCGTGTGCCGGGACCCGCGCCACCCCCGCCTGCGGCCCGTCGCTACTCGTCCGCCCGCCCGCTCCGGTGCACAATCCCCACGACTCACGGCCCGACGTCGAACGAACAAGGCCGCCGCGCGGGGTGCCGGGACCCGACGCGGCCGCCATGGGCTCAAAGAGCCCGGGGGTAGCGATGCGCACGGTGGACCAGATCCTGAAGGCCAAGCCGCCCGCGGTGCACTCGGTC
>DATKOP010000045.1:0-36495 GCA_035524595.1 Steroidobacteraceae bacterium
CCTCCCCTACGAGCAGCTCGACCTGTGCCTGTACGGCAGGAACCACGAGGTCGCCGCAGCCGAAGTCGCCGCGGCCGCGGGCCTCGCCGTCGCGGTCGTCGAGCGCGCCTACAAGGAGATCGACACCAAGCGCTCGACGACGCGCTACCAGCACCTGCCGCCACTGCTGGTCGAAGCCATTCCGGACGTCGGCGGCGCGCGCCCGTGACCCGCAAGATCATCGACTATGTGCCGGAGCCCTACTGGGAGGCCCGCTACGCGCGCCTCGACCTGACGCGGTCGGGCCACCAGGACCTGCCGGAGCCATACAACCGCTGGCTGTACCGCCGCAAGCAGTCGGTGCTGCGCCGCGCCCTCGGCCGTGCCGGCTTCTCGGTCGCCGGCAAGCGGGTCCTCGAACTCGGTGCCGGTCTCGGCGCCTACCTCGACCTGTGGAAACGGCTCGGTGTGTCCGACCTGACGGGCGTCGACATCAGTGCGGCGGCGGTCGCCTACCTGCGCCGCCATCACGCCGGCGCCCGCATCCTGAAGCGCGACATCACCGAGGCCGACCTGCAGCGCGACGTCGGGGCCGGTTTCGACCTGACGACCGCACTCGATGTGCTGTACCACGTCGTCGACGACTCGCGACTCGCGGCGGCGCTCGCGAACATCGCCGCGGTCACGCGCCCCGGCGGGCTGCTGGCGCTGCACGACCAGTTCCTGCACCGGCCCAGCGAGGACCACGGCTACATCCGCTGGCGCTCGCTCGGCGACTGGCAGGCGGCCCTCGCCGGCGCCGGATTCGAGATCGTTGCGCGCGCGCCGATCTTCTTCTTCATGGTCCAGCCCAATGACTGCCGGACGCCGCGCGCGATGGCGCGCATGGACGGCGCCTGGCGCCTTCTGAACCCCTGGATCCAGCGCCTGCCGGGACCGGCCGGCGCGCTGCTGTACGGTATCGACACGGCCATCGGCGCCGTGTGCACGGAGGGGCCTTCGATGGAACTCATGCTGGCACGGCGCAAGGCCTGAGCGCGCCATGACCACACTGAAACGATTCTGGTGGGAATTTCGCGCCGAGCTCAAGACCCTGGCGCTCTGGCTGCTCGGCGGTGCGCCGCTCAACCTCGGCGTCCGCGCCCGCGGCTGGCTGATGCCCTACTTCCTGAAGCGGCTGGGCTCCGGCGCCGTGCTGCAGGATGGCCTCTGGATCACGAACCCGGAGCTCGTGTCGATCGGCTCGCACTGCAACTTCGGGCGGCGCGTGTTCATCACGGGCGGCGGCGGCGTGTCCATCGGCGACTGGGTCGGGCTCGGCCCGGACGTCAAGATCTGGTCGGTGAACCACCGGTTCGCGGACCCGGAGCGGCCCTGGCAGCTGCAGGGCTGGGACAAGAGCCCGGTGGTCATCGAGGATGACGTCTGGCTCGGCGCCAACGTGTTCGTGATGCCGGGCGTCACCGTCGGCCGCGGCGCGATCGTGTCCGCGGCGACCGTGCTCACCAAGTCGGTGCCGCCATACGCGATCGTCGCCGGCAACCCGGGCCGAGTGATCGGCTGGCGCAGGCATCCGGACGCCGCGCCCGCCCGCCCCGTCGTGGCCGACGAAGTGACGCCGTGACCACGCGCGCCCTGCACGTCCAGGGTCGCGCGCCGGCCCGCGCTGCGGCGCGCCAGAGCCGCGCCGCGGCGACCCGGCTCGCGCTCGCGACGCTGCTGTGCACGCTGTCATCGGCCTGCGGCACGCCGCCGGCCACCGACGGCGTCGATGTTGCGACCGTGCGCGCCGATCTTGCGGTGGTGGCCCGGGCGCGCATCCTGCTCGGCCACCAGTCGGTCGGCCGCGACATCCTCGCGGGGGTGCGCACCCTCGCTGCCGAGGCGGGCGTGCCGCTGCGCATCGTCGAGATCGACGGCGCTCCGCCCGACGACCTGCCGGGCATCTTCCATTCCAACATCGGCCGCAACGGCGACCCCGAAGGCAAGTGCGAAGTCTTCCTGCACCTGCTCGACCGCCCGGATCGGCCGCGCTACGACCTCGCGATGATGAAGTTCTGCTACGTCGACCTGAGCGCGGACGCGAAGCTCGACGCCGCGCGGCTGCTCGAGCGCTACGCGGCGCTCGTGGCCGGCCTGACGGCGGCGCGCCCGGACGTGCCGCTGCTGCACGTGACCATGCCCTTGCGCGCCGATCCGCCCGGGTGGCGGACGTCGCTCAAGCGCTGGCTCGGCCGCGACGCGGCCGAGGACGCCGACAACGCGCTCAGGAACGCGTTCAACACGGGCCTGAGATCCCGCTTCCCCGGCGCGCCGCTTTTCGACCTCGCCGAAGTCGAATCGACCCGGCCCGACGGCAGCCGCAGCGCCTTCACCCGCGACGGCCGCACCGTGTACACCCTCGCGCCCGACTACACGACTGACGGCGGGCACCTGAATGCCGCCGGGCAGCGGCGCACGGCCGCGGCGCTGCTGCACGCGGTCGCCGCGAGCCTGAGCGGCCGGCGCTGAGGGCCGCGGCCCCGGCCCGGCCCGTTGCATCGGCGCCGCCGGCAGGGCAATCTCGCCCGCTGCGCGACGGCCGACCGTGGCGGTCGGCCGAACGGTCACTGAGGGGGAACGATGCGGCGACTTCTAGGCGTCGCGCTCGCGGGCGCGGCCGCGTTCGCGCTCGGCGGCATCGCGTTGAATCGCGGCGAGCCGATCAACGCGCTCTGGATCCTCGCCGCGGCCGGCTGCATCTACACGCTCGGCTACCGCTTCTACGCGGCCTGGATCACCGCGCAGGTGCTCGCGACCGACGCCGTCCGCGCGACACCCGCGGAGCGCCTCGACAACGGCCGTGACTTCGTGCCGACGGCGCGCTGGGTCGTCTTCGGCCACCACTTCGCGGCCATCGCCGGCCCCGGGCCGCTGATCGGCCCGACGCTCGCCGCCCAGTTCGGCTATCTCCCCGGCACGCTCTGGATCCTGATCGGCTCGGTGCTCGGCGGCTGCGTGCAGGACATGATCGTCCTGTTCGCCTCGACCCGGCGCGACGGCCGCACGCTCGGCCAGATGGCGCGCGACGAGCTCGGGCCGGTGGGCGGATTCGCGGCGATCGTCGGCACGCTCGCGATCATGGTCATCCTGATCGCGGTGCTCGGGCTCGTCGTCGTCAATGCCATGAAGCACAGCCCGTGGGCGACGGCGACCGTGTTCGCGACCATCCCGATCGCGATGCTGGTGGGCCTCTACATGCGCAGCATCCGCCCGGGGCGGGTGGCCGAGGCCTCGCTGATCGGCGTCACGCTGCTGCTGCTCGCGGTCGTCGGCGGCGGCTGGGTGGACCACCAGCCCGCGCTGCGGCCGCTGTTCGACGACGCGGGCACCACGCTCGCGTGGTTCGTGATCGGCTACGGCTTCCTCGCCGCGATCCTGCCGGTGTGGCTGCTGCTCGCGCCGCGCGACTACCTGTCGACCTTCCTCAAGCTCGGCACCGTGGTGCTGCTCGCGGTCGCGATACTGCTCATGCGCCCCGAGCTCAAGATGCCCGCGCTGACGCGCTTCGTCGACGGCACCGGGCCGATCTTCGCAGGCAAGCTGTTCCCCTTCGTCTTCATCACGATCGCCTGCGGAGCGATCTCGGGGTTCCACGCGCTGGTCTCGAGCGGCACGACTCCGAAACTGATCCGCACCGAGGCCGACGTCCGCCTGGTCGGCTACGGCTCGATGCTGCTCGAGTCGCTGGTGGCGACGATGGCGATGATCGCGGCCGCGCTGCTCGACCCCGGCGTCTACTTCGCGATCAACAGCCCGCTCGCCGCCCTCGGCGGCACGCCGGACGCGGCGGTGGCGACGCTGACCGCCTGGGGCTTCCCGGTCAGCGTCGCGCAGATGCACGCGCTCGCGGCCCAGGTCGGCGAGGCGACGCTGTTTGCGCGCACCGGCGGCGCGCCGTCGCTGGCGGTCGGCATGGCCAGCATCCTGTCCGGCGTGTTCGGCGCCGGGCTGATCGCGGTCTGGTACCACTTCGCGATCATGTTCGAGGCGGTGTTCATCCTGACGACGCTCGACGCCGGCACCCGCGTCGGGCGCTTCATGCTGCAGGACGCGTTCTCGCGCTTCTCGGAGCCCCTGGGGCGCACCTCGTGGTACCCGTCCGTCATCCTCTCAAGCGCGCTGGTCGTCGCCGCCTGGGGCTATTTCCTGTACGTCGGCGTCATCGACCCGAACGGCGGCATCAACATCCTGTGGCCCTTGTTCGGCATCGCGAACCAGATGCTGGCCGGGATCGCGCTCGCGGTCGTGACGGCGATCCTGCTGAAGGGCAGGCGCGCCCGACACGCCTGGATCACCGGCCTGCCGCTCGCGTGGCTCGCGATCGTCACCACGTCAGCCGCGTGGGAGAAGCTCTTCAGCGCCAACCCGAAGATCGGCTTCCTCGCGGGCGCGGCCGACCTCGCCGCGAAGCTCGCGGCGTCGGCGCTGCCGCCGGAGAAGGCGGCGGTCGCCGGCCGGCTGATCCTCAACCAGCGCCTCGACGCGCTGCTGACCGCGTTCTTCCTGCTGGTGCTCTGGGCCGTGATCGTCGACATGCTGCGCATCGCGTGGCGGCGCGCCCATGGCGAGCCCGTGCCGCCGTCCCCCGAGGCCGCCTACCAGCGCAGCCGTCTCGCGGAGGGCGCCAGTGCCTAGCGCCCCGTTGCGCCGGCTGCGGGCGATCGGCCGCGCCCTCGGCGACGTGATCCGCGGCGCGGCGGGCGCCGACCGCTACGCCGGCTATCTCGCCCACGCCCGGCGGCACCATCCCGGGCAGCAGCCGCTGTCGCGCGAGGAGTTCTTCCGACGCGACCTGTCGGCGCGCTGGGAAGGCATCCGGCGCTGCTGCTGAAGGTCCGCGCGGCGTCGCTCTCGCCGGCGCCGTCGTGGATAATCCACTCCCCGCGCCGAAGCCCGAGCCGCCATGACCCTGCTGCAGATCCTGATCCTCGCCATCGTCCAGGGCGCCGCCGAGCTGCTGCCGGTGTCGAGCTCCGCCCACGTGATCGTCGCCGAGAAGCTCATGGGCCTCGATCCGACCAGCCCGCAGATGACGCTGCTGCTCGTGATGCTGCACACGGGCACCATGTTCGCCGTCATCGCCTACTTCTGGAAGTCGTGGCACGCGACCTACTTCGCCTCGCTGACGGCGTTTCGCACCCAGGCGCTGCGCCTCGTGGTCGCCACCGCGATGACCGGCGCGGTCGGGCTCGCGCTCCTGCAGCTGATCAAGCGCGTCGCGGCGCGCGGCGCCGACGGCTTCGAGATCGAGCACCTCTTCGGCAACGCCCGGCTGATGGCCACGGCGCTCGCCGCCGCGGGCCTCTTGATCATCGTGTCTGCGCGCCAGCGGGAGCGCGCCGGCGACCTGTCGCTGCGCTCGGCCGCCTGGATCGGCGCGGTGCAGGGGCTGTGCCTGCCGTTTCGCGGCTTCTCGAGGTCCGGGGCGACGATTTCGACCGGACTCGTGCTCGGCATCGCGCGCCGGCGGGCGGAGGAATTCAGCTTCGCGCTGGCCGTCGTGCTGACGCCCGCCGTCATCGCCCGGGAGGCGCACCGGCTGTGGCGCGCCGAGGGCGCGCTGCACGCCCCGGACGCAGCTTCCCTCTGGGGTCTCGCCGGACCGAGCGTCATCGGCATGGCGCTCAGCTTCCTCGCGGGCCTCGCCGCGCTGCGCTGGCTGTCGCGCTGGCTGGAGCAGGGCCGCTGGCACCTGTTCGGCGCCTACTGCCTGTTCGCCGCCGTCGTGGTGCTGCTGGTGGGTTGAGGCGCTACGGCGCGCGCGGCCGCGGCGGCAACGCCGCCGGGCGCGGGCCGCAGGCATCGCAGGCGCTTTGGCCGGCGAGCCAGATCAGCACCCGGTCGGGCAGTCGGCCCGTGAGCCGCCGTGCCAGCGACACCCGCCAGCCGAAGGGCGCGAGCGCCTTGAACGCGTAGAGCGCGCTCGCGGCGACTGCTGCGGCAACGATCAGGCGCTCCCAGAGCGCGCTCACGCCGGTCCCAGGAGCCAGCGGCTCGCGTGGTAGGTCAGGCCCGCGGCGCCGTAGGCGAGCGCGAGCTGATAGCCCGCCATCAGCGCGGGATAGCGCCACGAGTTGGTCTCGCGCCGCGCGGTGACGAGCGTCGACAGGCACTGCGGCGCGAACACGTACCACGCGAGGAGCGCGAACGCCGTCGGCAGGCTCCAGGCCCGCGCGATCAGCGGCGCGACCTGGCCGGCGACGTCCTGTCCGGTGGCCGCGAGCGAATAGACCGTGCCGAGCGCGCCGACCACGACCTCGCGGGCGGCGATGCCGGGCACCAGCGCGATCGAGATCTGCCAGTTGAAGCCGATCGGCGCGAACAGGTAAGCCAGCAGCGCCCCGAGCCGGCCCGCGAGGCTGTACTCGATCGCCGCGCCCGGGTAGCCGGCCGGCGGCACCGGGAAGCTGCTCAGGAACCACAGCAGCACCATCAGCGCCAGGATGATCGTGCCGACGCGGCGCACGAACACCTCGACGCGCTGCAGGAGCCCGATGCCGAGGTTGCGCAGGCTCGGCACGTGGTAGGTCGGCAGCTCCATCTGCAGCGGATGCAGCGCGCTGCCGCGGCGCAGGCGCTTCAGGATCCAGGCCACCGCGAACGCGCCGCCGACCCCCGCGGCGTAGAGCGCGAGCAGCACGAGGCCCTGCAGCCCGATGCCGGGGCCGACCGTCCGCGCCGGTACGAACGTGCCGATCAGGAGCGTGTAGACCGGCAGCCGCGCCGAGCAGGTCATCAGCGGCGCGATCAGGATCGTCACGGTCCGGTCGCGGGCGTTCGGGATGGTGCGCGCCGCGAGGATGCCGGGGACGGCGCAGGCGAAGCTCGACAGGAGCGGAATGAACGAGCGGCCGGACAGGCCGACGCTGCCCATCAGCCGGTCGAGCAGGAACGCGGCCCGCGGCAGGTAGCCCGAGTCCTCGAGCAGCAGGATGAACGCGAACAGGAGCACGATCTGCGGCAGGAACACGAGCACGCTGCCGGCGCCCGCGAGCACGCCGTCGACGAGCAGGCTCGCCAGCGGCCCCGCGGGCAGCACGGTGGCGACGAGGCCGGCGAGCGCGGCGATCAGCGCGGTGATCGCCCGCATGAACGGCTGGGCCCAGGCGAACACGGCCTGGAACATCAGGAACAGCGTGCCGGCGAGAATCAGGGGGCCCGCGACCGGGTGCAGGACGACGCGGTCGATCCGGTCGCTCGGCGTGTCGGCGCGCACGCCCGCGAGGCCCAGCCGGCCGAGGATGCGCTCGACCTCGTGCTGGTCGGCGGCCACCGACGCCATGTCCGCGGTCGCCGCCGCCGGCTCATCGAGCGGGATCGCGTCCGCGACCGGGTGATCGCCCGGCGCCGCGACGGGCTCGGCCGCGGCGTGCTCGCGCTCGAGGTAGTCGAGGAGCGCCTGCGCGCCGCCGGCGCGCACGCCGACCGTCTCGACGACCGGCAGCGCGAGCTCGCGACTGAGCGCGGCGCCATCGATGGGCAGGCCGCGCCGCCGCGCGAGATCGACCATGTTGAGCGCGACCACCACCGGCTGCCCGAGGCGCTTCAGCGCGAGCACGAGCCGCAGGTGGCGGCGCAGGTTGGTTGCATCGACCACGGCGACGACCACGTCCGGGCGCGGCTCGTCCGGCAGCCGCCCGAGCACGAAATCGCAGGTGATCTGCTCGTCGGGGGTCCGCGGCCTCAGGCTGTAGGCGCCCGGCAGGTCGAGCACGCGGACCCGGCGACCGGAGCGGGTCCGCAGGCGCCCCTCCTTGCGCTCGACCGTGACGCCGGCATAGTTCGCGATCTTCTGGCGGCTGCCGGTGAGCAGGTTGAAGAGCGCCGTCTTGCCGCAGTTCGGGTTGCCGACCAGCGCGACCAGGGGATCGGCGACCAGGGCGTTCACGGGCGACCGTCCCCGGCCGGGCCGATCGCCACCACGCGCACGCAGGCGGCCTCGCCGCGGCGAAGCGCGAAGGTGTCGCTGCCGACGCGCACCGCGAGCGGCTCGCCGAAAGGCCCCCGCGCCAGGAGCCTCACCCGCTCGCCGGGCAGGAAGCCGATCTCGGCCAGCCTTTCGGCGAGATCGGCGGTTTCCCGGCCGTTGTGGGCCTCCACGGCCACGATCCGGGCGTCGGTGTGCGGCGGAAGGTCTTGAAGCCCCAGGGTCTCTTCGGCGGCGGCGGTCGGTCGGTCGGTCGGCACGTCACGGTCTCAGCAACGATGACGCTATGGTAATTGAGAATCACTCTCATCCGTCAATCCGGGTCTTCCGCAGTGCGGCAAGAGCGGCCCGGCCGGTCAGTGGTCGGCGGCCACCGCCCCCATCGAGTCGAGGAATGCGAGGATTTCCGCCGTCTTGGCCTTCATCAGCCGAAGGTCACCGCGGCTCTCGACGTTGAGCCGGATCAGGGGCTCGGTGTTCGAGGACCTGAGGTTGAGGCGCCAGTCGTCGAACTCGATCGACAGCCCGTCGGTGTAGTCGACGCCGCGGGCGCCCGGGGCGTAGCGCGCCTCGACCGCGGCGATCGCCCGCGCCCCGTCCGGCACCCGCCGGTTGATCTCGCCGCTCGCCGGGAACAGCCGCATCCGCTCGCCGACCAGCGACGAGAGCGACTTGCCGGTGTCGGAAAGCACCTGCGCGACCACGAGCCACGGGATCATGCCGCTGTCGCAGTAGGCGAAGTCGCGAAAGTAGTGGTGCGCGCTCATTTCGCCCCCGTAGACGGCGTCGACCTCGCGCATCCGCGCCTTGATGAAGGCGTGGCCCGACTTGCACAGCACCGCCTCCCCGCCCGCGCCCGCGACGATGTCGAGCGTGTTCCAGGTGAGGCGCGGGTCGTGGACGATGCGCGCCCCGGGATGGCGCTTCAGGAACACCGAGGCGAGCAGCCCGACGATGTAGTAGCCCTCGATGAAGGTGCCCTCCTCGTCGAAGAAGAAGCAGCGGTCGTAGTCGCCGTCCCAGGCGATGCCGAGATCGGCGCGCGCGCGGCGCACGGCCTCGATGACCGGCGCGTGGTTCTGCTCCAGCATCGGGTTCGGCACGCCGTTCGGGAAGGTGCCGTCGGCCTCGTGGTTCAGCTTCACCCACTGGAACGGCAGCTGCGGGGCCAGCTTGTCGATGATCAGGCCGGCACCGCCGTTGCCGGCGTTGCAGACGATCTTGAGCGGCTTCAGCGTCCGGCGGTCGACGTACGAGAGCAGGTGCTCGACGTAGCGCGGGCCGGTATCGACGGCGCTCACGGCGCCCGGCCGCGCCGCCGCCGGGAACGAGCCGGCCTCGGCGAGCCGGCGGATGTCCTTGAGCCCCGTGTCGCCGGAGATCGGCCGCGAGCCCTCGCGCACGAACTTCATGCCGTTGTAGTCCGGCGGATTGTGGCTCGCGGTCACCATGATGCCGCCGTCGAGGCCGAGCGCGAAGGTCGCGTAGTAGACCCCTTCCGTGCCGCACAGCCCGATGTCGACCACGTCGACGCCCGAGTCGACGAGGCCACGGATCACGCTCTGCGCGAGCTCCGCGCTCGACAGGCGGATGTCGCGGCCGACGCAGACGCGCTTGGGCGACAGGAACGCCGCGTAGCCGCGCGCGACGCGGTAGGCGATGTCGGCGTTGAGCTCGGTCGGGATCCGGCCGCGCAGGTCGTAGGCTTTGAAGGCGGTGATCGCGGTCATCGGCGCTCGCTCTCGTGTGCGGACCGGGCAGGGCGCGGCGGCGCCGCGCGCCGGCGGTCAGGTGTTGGTGCCTTCGCGGCCGTAGCGGTCCTCGAAGCGGACGATGTCGTCCTCGCCGAGATACGAGCCGGACTGCACCTCGATGATGTGCAGCTCGACCTTGCCCGGGTTCTCGATGCGGTGCTTGGCGCCGACCGGGATGTAAGTCGACTCGTTCTCGGACAGGAGGAACACCTTGTCGTCGCAGGTGATGCGGGCGGTGCCCGAGACGACGATCCAGTGCTCGGCGCGGTGGTGGTGCATCTGCAGCGACAGCGTCGCACCCGGCTTCACCGTCAGGCGCTTCACCTGGAAGCGCGCGCCGGCGTCGACGCTGTCGTAGCTGCCCCACGGCCGGAACACCTCGCGGTGCAGCGCCGGCTCGCTGCGGCCCTGCTGCTTGAGCCGCGCGACGAGGTTCTTGACGTCCTGGACCCGCTCCCGCGGCGCGACCAGCACCGCGTCCTTGGTCTCGACGACGACGTGGTCCCTGAGCCCGACGGTCGCGACCAGCCGCTCGGTCGAGTACAGGTAGCAGCCGGAGGAGTCCTCGGTCACGACGTCGCCGCGGGTGACGTTGCCGGCGGCGTCCGGGGCGAGGCTCTCGTGCAGCGCCGACCAGGAGCCGACGTCGCTCCAGCCGGCGTCGAGCGGCACGACGACCGCGTCGCGGGTCTTCTCCATGACCGCGTAGTCGATCGAGTCGCTCGGGCAGCGGCCGAAGGCCGCGGCGTCGAGCCGCGTGAAGTCGAGGTCGCGCTTCGCCGCCGCGAGCGCCGCCTCGCAGTCGGCGAGCATCGCCGGCGCGAGGCGCCTGAGCTCCTCGAGGTAGCGGCGCGCGCCGAACAGGAACATGCCGCTGTTCCACAGGTAGTCGCCGGCCGCGAGGTAGCGGGCGGCGCGGGCGGCGTCCGGCTTCTCGACGAACTCGGCGATCGGGTACGCGGGGCCCGCGCCGCCGGCGCGGCGGATGTAGCCGTAGCCGGTCTCGGCCTTGGTCGGCACGACGCCGAAGGTGACGAGCTTGCCGGCGGCGGCGGCGGCGAGCCCGGCGCGCACGGCGCGGTGGAACGCGGCGACGTCCTTGAGGAGGTGATCCGCCGGCATGACCAGCAGCACCGGCTCCTCGCCGGGCGGCGCCGCGGCCAGCGCCGCGAGCGCGGCGACCGCGACCGCGGGCGCGGTGTTGCGGCCGACCGGCTCGAGCACGATGGCCGCGGGCGCGACCCCGATCTGGCGCAGCTGCTCGGCGACCATGAAGCGGTGGTGCTCGTTGCAGACGACGACCGGCCCGGCGGCGCTCAGCCCCTCGATGCGGCGCGCCGTGTCCTGCAGCATCGTCTCGTCGCCGACCAGCGGCAGCAGCTGCTTCGGGTACAGCTCGCGCGACAGCGGCCAGAGCCTGGTGCCCGAGCCGCCGGACAGGATGACGGGGACCAGCATCGTGGCGGTTCCTCGCGGTCGATGGCGATCAGGCGCCGGCCGCCGGCACCTTGGCGCCGCGGCCGATGCCGTAGTAGGTGAAGCCGAAGCGCTGCATCAGCTGCGGATCGTAGAGGTTGCGGCCGTCGAAGATCACCGGCGTCGAGAGCGCCGCCCGGATCGCGTCGAAGTCGGGGCTGCGAAACTCCTGCCACTCGGTGACGATGACGAGCCCGTCGGCGCCCTGCAACGCCTCCTCCATGCTGGCGCAGAGCGCAAGGTCCGCGCGCTCGCCGAACAGCCGGCGCGCTTCCGCCATCGCCACCGGATCGTAGGCACGGACCCTGGCTCCGTCCGCCCACAGCGACTCGAGCAGCACGCGGCTCGGCGCCTCGCGCATGTCGTCGGTGTTCGGCTTGAAGGCGAGGCCCCAGACCGCGAAGGTCCGCCCGCCGAGCCGGCCGCCGAAGTGCGCGCTGATCTTCTGGTGCAGCACGCGCTTCTGGCGCGCGTTGACGGCCTCGACCGCGCCCAGCAGGTTCGACTCGTAGCCGACCGCCCGCGCCGAGCGCTCCAGCGCCTGCACGTCCTTCGGGAAGCACGAGCCGCCGTAGCCGACGCCCGGGTAGATGAAGCCGTAGCCGATGCGCGGGTCCGAGCCGATCCCGAGGCGTACCTTCTCGACGTCGGCGCCGAGCAGCTCGGCGAGGTTCGCCATCTCGTTCATGAACGAGATCTTGGTCGCGAGCATCGCGTTCGCGGCGTACTTGGTGAGCTCCGCCGAGCGGATGTCCATGACGATCAGCCGGTCGTGGTTGCGCGTGAACGGCTCGTAGAGCGCGCGCATGAGCTCGGTCACCCGCGGGTTGTCCGTGCCGATGATGATCCGGTCCGGGCGGTTGAAGTCGCTGATCGCCGCCCCCTCCTTGAGGAATTCGGGGTTCGAGACGACGTCGAACTCGACCGCGGCGCTGCGCCGCGCGAGCGTCTCGACGAGCGCGGCGCGCACCTTGTCCGCGGTCCCGGTCGGGACGGTCGACTTCGTGATCACGACCTTGTAGTCGTTCATGTGCTCGGCGATCGTGCGCGCGACCGTGAGCACGTGCTTCAGGTCCGCCGAGCCGTCCTCGTCCGGCGGCGTGCCGACGGCGATCATCTGGAACAGCCCGTGCGCGACGCCCTCGGCCGCGTCGAGCGTGAACTTGAGACGGCCCTTGGCCTGGTTGCGCGCGATGAGTTCGTCGAGCCCGGGCTCGTGGATCGGCACCTCGCCGCGGCCCAGCATCTCGACCTTGCGCGGGTCGACGTCGACGCAGACCACGTGGTTGCCGGCCTCGGCAAGACAGGCGCCGGTTACGAGGCCGACGTAACCTGAACCGAAGATCGTGATGCGCATCGCAGGGCCTTGTTCTCAATAGGAAAATTGAGCGGCGAAGGGTACGCGCTCAGCGCCGGCCCGTAAAGCACGGGCTGCCCGACGTCGCGCGCTCGGCCGCCGCGCGGCGCGCGCGAGGCGCTCGCCCGCGGCCGCGCGGACCGCTCGCCCGCGTGCGTCGTCCCGACCGCAGCAAACCGTTGCAAGCCATTGTTTCAGATTGCCTCGCCGTGGTCGCCGCGGCCTCAGTCCGCCGCGGCCTCGGTCATCATCCTGAGCGGGCGCACCAGCAGCCCAGCCGCGTCGCTCTCGCCGAGCCCGAGGAAGGCGCCGCCCGGCGCGTACAGGCGGACGCGCGCGCCGGGTCCCGCCAGCGCGGCCACCGGCTGCCCGTGCCGGAAGCGGCTCGCCTCGCCGGCGCCGAGGGTGACTGCGGGCAAGCCGGCGAGCGCCGCGTCCGTCGGCAGCAGCAGCGCATCGAGCGCCGCTGTCTCGCCCGCGAGCGCCTCGAGCTCGGCGAGCGCGTGCGGCGTCGCGCCCGCGAAGGCGCCGCCGAACGACGTGCGGCGCAGCGCCGTCAGGTGGCCGACGCTGCCGAGCGCGCGCGCGATGTCCTCGCCGAGCGTACGCACGTAGGTGCCCTTGGAACAGGTGACCTCGAAGTCGAGCTCCGCCGGGCGCAGCCCGAGCAGCAGCAGCCGCTCGATGCGCACCGGCCGCGCGGACCGCTCGACCTCGACGCCGCGGCGCGCGAGCGCATAGAGCGGCTCACCGTCGCGCTTCAGCGCCGAGTACATCGGCGGCACCTGCTGGCCGGGCCCGACGAGGCCGGCGAGCGCCTCGCCGACCGCCGCCGCGTCGAGCGGCGGCACCGGTGCGCGCTCGACGACCTCGCCCTCGCGGTCCCCGGTGGCCGTGCGCGCGCCGAGCGCGAGCGTCGCGCGGTAGGTCTTGTCGGCGTCGAGCAGCAGGCCCGCCACCTTGGTCGCCTGGCCGAAGCACAGCGGCAGCACGCCGGTCGCGAGCGGGTCGAGGCTGCCGGTGTGGCCGGCCTTGCGCGCGCGGAAGATGCGCCGCACGCGCTGCAGCGCCTGGTTCGAGGACAGCCCCGCGGGCTTGTCGAGCAGCAGGATCCCGTCGACCGTCCGCCACTCGGGCCGCGGCCGGGCGGGCGCGCTCATGGCGCCGGCTCGTCCCCGGCGTCGGCGGCCGCGGGCGGCGCGCCGTCGGCGCGCTCGGCGTCGTCCCTGACGGCGGCGCTGATCAGCGCCGACACCCGGGCCGCGCGCTCGATCGACTCGTCCGGCAGGAAGCGCAGCTCCGGGACGCTGCGCATGCCGAGCTGCTTCTTGAGGTGGATGCGCAGGAAGCCCGCGGCGGAGGCGAGCGCCGCGCCGACCTCGTCGGCCGGGCGCCGCTGGTCGAAGGGCAGGAAGAACACCTTGGCGTGCGTCAGGTCGCGGCTGACCTCGACCGCGGTGATCGTCACCAGCCCGACGCGCGGATCCTTGACCTCGCGGCGGATCAGCTCGGCGAGCAGCCGCTGGATCTGCTCGCCGACGCGCTGGCTCCTGTGGAACTCGCGCGGCACGTCACAGCGTACGCGTCGTCACGACGCGCTCGTAGCACTCGATCTGGTCGCCGGCGCGGACGTCGTTGTAGTCCTTGACCGCGATGCCGCACTCGGTGCCGGCACGGACCTCGTTGACGTCGTCCTTGAAGCGCCTGAGCGACTCGAGCGCGCCCTCGAAGATCACGACGTTGTCCCTGAGCACGCGGATCGGGTTGTTGCGCTTGACGAAGCCCTCGGTGATCAGGCAGCCCGCCACCTGGCCGAACTTGCTCGAGCGGAACACCTCGCGCACCTGCGCGAGTCCGACGATCTGGTCGCGCACCTCCGGCGCCAGCATGCCCGAGAGCGCGTTGCGCACGTCGTCGATGGCCTCGTAGATGATGCTGTAGTGGCGCAGGTCGACGCCGTTGTCCTTGATCGCGGTGCGCGCGGCGGCGTCGGCGCGGACGTTGAAGGCGATGATGCGCGCCTTCGAGGCGACCGCCAGCATGACGTCGGACTCGGTGATGCCGCCGACGCCCGAGGACACCACCTTGACCGCGACCTCGGCGGTGGAGAGCTTGGTGAGCGCATCGCGCAGCGCCTCCGCCGAGCCCTGCACGTCGGCCTTGATCACCACCTGCACCGTCTGCAGCTTGCCCTCGAGCGGCGAGAACACGTCCTCGATCTTGGTCGGCGTGCGCGCCAGCTTGACGTCGCGGAACTTGCCCTGGCGGTACAGCGCGACCTCGCGCGCCTTGCGCTCGCTCTCGACGACCAGCAGCTCGTCGCCGGCGTTCGGCGCACCGGACAGCCCGAGCACCTGCACCGGGATCGAGGGGCCGGCGCTCTCGACCGCGGCGCCGGTCTCGTCGAACATCGCGCGCACGCGGCCGAACTCCTGGCCGGCCAGCAGCGGGTCGCCGGACCTGAGCGTGCCGCGCTTGACCAGCACGGTCGCGACCGCGCCGCGGCCCTTCTCGATGCTCGCCTCGAGCACGACGCCGGCGGCCGGCCCGTCGGTGGGCGCCTTCAGCTCGAGCACCTCGGCCTGCAGCGCGAGCGTCTCGAGCAGCTGCTCGACGCCGGCGCCGGTGCGGGCCGAGACCGGCACGAACATCACCTCGCCGCCGTACTCCTCGGGGATCACGCCGTGCTGCACCAGCTCGTTCTTGACGCGGTCCGGCTCGGCCTCCGGCTTGTCGATCTTGTTGAGCGCGACCACGAGCGGCACCTCGGCCGCGCGGGCGTGCTCGATCGCCTCGACCGTCTGCGGCATGACGCCGTCGTCGGCCGCGACCACCAGCACGACGATGTCGGTGACCTGCGCGCCGCGGGCGCGCATCGCCGTGAAGGCCGCGTGGCCCGGCGTGTCGATGAAGGTGATGATGCCGCGCGGCGTCTGGATGTGGTACGCGCCGATGTGCTGCGTGATGCCGCCGGCCTCGCCGGCCGCGACCTTGGTGTGGCGGATGTAGTCGAGCAGCGAGGTCTTGCCGTGGTCGACGTGGCCCATGATCGTCACCACCGGCGGGCGCGGCTGCGCCTCGGCGCCGGCGGCGGCCTCGGTCTGCAGGTCCTCCTCGAGCGCGTTCTCGCGGATCGCCTTGGCCGTGTGGCCCATCTCCTCGACCACCAGCACCGCGGTGTCCTGGTCGAGCGGCTGGTTGATCGTCGCCATGACGCCCATGTTCATCAGCGTCTTGATGACCTCGCTGCCCTTGACCGCGATCTTCTGCGCGAGCTCGGCGACCGTGATCGTCTCGGGGATCGAGACCTCGCGCTTGACCGGCTGCGTCGGCATCTCGAAGGCGTGCCGGCCCTCGGCGGCGGGCGCGACGCCGCGGCGGCCGCGCACCGGCTTCTTCTTCTTGTAGCGCGAGCTGACGTCGGTCGAGACGTGCAGCTCCTGGCGCCCGTAGCGGGTCTCGCGCGTATCGGCGTCGGCGGCCTTGGGCCGCTCGGCGGCCTTGCGCTGGCGCTCGGCCTCGTCGCGCTCGCGCTGCTCGGCCTGGCGGCGGACCTCTTCCTCGGCGGCCTTGCGCGCGTCCTCCTCGCGCTTGCGGTTCTCCTCGTCGCTGCGGCGGCGGGCTTCCTCGGCCTCCTTGCGCTGCTGCTCCTCCTCGACCGCGCGCCGCGCGGCCTCCTCGGCCTCGCGCTGGCGGTCGATCTCCTCCTGCGCGAGGCGCGCCTGCTCCTCGAGCACGCCGCGGTTGATGTAGGTGCGCTTGGTGCGCACCTCGACGCTGACGGTGCGCGCGCGGCCCTGCGCGGCGCTGACCTTGATCTCGCTCTGGGTCTTGCGCTTCAGCGTGATCTTGCGCGGGCCCGCGGTCGCGACCTCCTCGGCGGCGCGGCCGTGCGCGCGGCGCAGGTGCGACAGCAGCTCGGTCTTGGCCTCGTCGCTGATGCGGTCCTCCGCGCCGGCGACGCGGATGCCGGCCTCGTCAAGCTGCTTGAGCAGCTTGTCGACCGGCACCTTGAGCACCTCGGCGAACTGGGCAACGGTGACGTCAGACATGCAGGAGGCTCCTCAAGTTGACGCCGCGCCGTCGGCGAACCAGTGCGCGCGGGCGGCCATGATCAGCTGCCCGGCACGCGCGTCGTCGAGGTCGTCGATGCCCTCGAGGTCCTCGATCGACTGGTCGGCGAGGTCCTCGCGGGTGCGGATGCCGCGCGCGGCGAGCGTCTTGGCGAGCCGCTCGTCCATGCCCTCGAGCGTCAGCAGGTCCTCGGCCGGGGCGCCGCCCTCGGCGGTCTCCTCGGTCGCGATCGCCTGCGTCAGCAGCACGTCGCGGGCCCGGTTCCTGAGCTCGCGGACGATGTTGTCGTCGAACTCCTCGACCGCCAGGAGCTCGTTGGTCGGCACGTAGGCGATCTCCTCGATCGTCGAGAAGCCCTCCTGCACGAGGATGGTCGCGACGTCGGCGTCGACGTCGAGCGCCTTCATGAACATGTCGCGCAGCTCCGTGGTCTCGGCCTCGCTCTTCTCCTCGGCGGCCTGCTCGCTCATGATGTTGAGCTTCCAGCCGGTGAGCTCGGAGGCGAGGCGGATGTTCTGGCCGCCGCGGCCGATCGCCTGCGACAGCTTCTCCTCGGCGACCGCGATGTCCATGCTGTGCTGGTCCTCGTCGACGACGATCGAGGTGACCTCGGCCGGCTGCATCGCGTTGATGACGAACTGCGCCGGGTTGTCCTCGAAGGGGATGATGTCGACGCGCTCGCCGGCGATCTCGTTCGAGACCGCCTGCACGCGGCTGCCGCGCATGCCGACGCAGGCACCCACCGGGTCGATGCGCGGATCGAGGCTGCGGACCGCGATCTTGGCGCGCACGCCGGCGTCGCGGGCGGCACCGAGGATCTGGATCAGGCCCTGGCCGACCTCCGGCACCTCGAGCTTGAAGAGCTCGATCAGGAACTCGGGCGCGGTGCGCGACAGGAACAGCTGCGGCCCGCGCGGCTCGGAGCGCACCTCCTTGAGGAAGGCCTTGATCCGGTCCTGGGTGCGGATCGGCTCGCGCGGGATCAGGTTCTCGCGCGGCACGAAGCCCTCGGCGTTCTGGCCGAGGTCGACGTAGACGCCGTTGCGGTCGACGCGCTTGACGATGCCGCTGCAGAGCGTGCCGACCCGGTCCTTGTAGGCGTCCACGACCTGGGCCCGCTCGGCCTCGCGCACCTTCTGCACGATGACCTGCTTGGCGGTCTGGGCGTCGATGCGACCGAAGGTCTCCGACGGCAGCGGCACCTCGACGAAGCCGCCGACCTCGGCGGCCGGGTCGACGTCGAGCGCGTCCTCGAGCCTGAGCTCGCGCTCGGGGAACTCGAGCTCGCGCGAATCGTCGGCGAACACCTTCCAGCGCCGGAACACGTCGTACTCGCCGCTCTTGCGGTTGATCGCGACGCGCGCGTCCATGTCCTCGCCGAGCCGCTTGCGGGTCGCCGAGGCGAGCGCCGCCTCGAGGGCCTCGAAGATGATCTCCTTGTCGATGCCCTTCTCGTTGGCGACGCTTTCGACGGCGTCGACGATCTCTTTCAGCGTAGTCCGCATGTCTTCACTCCCGTCGCGTGCCGAACTCCGGCACGAGCCGCGCCGTCTTGATCTCGTTCAGTGCCAAATCCACCGGCTGGCCGTCCACCTCGAGCGTGACGCCCGCCTCGCCGACCGCGACCAGCCGGCCCGTCCAGCGGCGCCGCCCGGCGCGCGGCACGAGGCTCTCGACCTTCACCCGCCCGCCGGTGAAGCGCTCGAAGTGCGCTCGCGTGCGCAGCGGCCGGTCGAGGCCCGGCGAGGACACCTCGAGCGTGTACTCGCCGGCGATCGGGTCCGCGGCGTCGAGCGCCGCGCTCACCCGGCGGCTGACCGCCTCGCAGTCCTCGACCGTCACCCCGCCGGCCGCGCCATCCGTGCGGTCGATGTAGAGCCGCAGGAGCCCGCCGCCGCGGTGCGGGTGGAACTCGAGCTCGACCAGCTCGCAGCCGAGCGCCGCCACCTCGGGCTCCAGGAGCCGCATCAGCGCCTCGCGCATCGTCCCATCCCGGCCCCCAACGGGCGCCTCCAGCCTCGCTCCGCCACCACCCGGTCCCAAAAAAAGGGCCAAAAAAATGGGCCCTCGGCCCACTCTCTGGGGTCGCAGGGCCTTCCGGCCCCCGACCGAAACGAAAAAGCCCCCTCGGGGGCTTCACCTGAACCAGGACCGCTCCGCCAGAGCCGGCCCCTACGAGCCGGCAATTATACGGGACTCCCGCCGCCTAAGAAAGCTCGTCAGCCGGGATCGAGCGCATTGGCGGTGACGAAGCGCGGGCGGATGTCGGTCGGGACGGTCCCGAGGCGCTCGAAGATCCGCCGGACCTCGGGCCTCAGCGGCTGCATGCGCGCCAGCCAGTCGCGTGCCCGGGCGTAGTCGCCGGTCGCCTGGACCGTCAGGATCTCGTGCGTCAGGCCCTCGACCGCCGCGCGCATCCGGGCGGGGTTGATGGCGAAGCGGCCATCGCTGCCGACGGTGACGGCCTGGGCGTCCAGCAGGTAATTGAGCTGCAGCGCCATGCCCTTGGCGTGCGCATCGGCGGTGCCGAAGCGCAGCGTGCGGAACATCGAGGCGAGATAGGTCACGTGGTAGGCGGGCTCGTCGGCCTTGGCGAGCACGCCCCGGTCGATCAGCTGCTCGAGCGCCCACAGGCCCGCGATGTCGGCCTTGGCCTCCTCAAGCGGCCCGTTGACCTCCTTGAGTTCGGCGCGCACCGAGGTCGCCCGGCCGCCGACGCTGATGGTCTGCGGCCCGAGGCCGTGCATCAGCTCGTGCATCAGGATGTGCGTGAAGAAGGGCTCGAAGGCGACGAGCGGCTGGTCGGCCGGGCCGAGCGCCACCTTGGCGATCGGCACCAGCACGTGGTCGAACTTGGCGCGCTGGAAGTTCTTGAGCAGCACCCGCTTCGAGCCCTTCTCGGCCACCACCGCCTCGTCGTTCGGCAGGTTGTAGGCGGCGAGCTTGACCGCGCGGTCGGCGTCGGCGGAGGCGTAGACGACGTTGATGAGCCGGATCGGCGAGGCCGCGCCGAGCTTCGCGCGGCGGTAGCGCGGGTCCACCGGCAGGTGGTCCTCGAGGTACTGCAGCTCGCGGCTGAAGCGCGCCAGCTTCTGCGTCTCGGCCGCATCGACGACGCCGACCACCCCCTCGAAGGCCGCCTTGAAGTTGAACCAGGCGTCCTCGTAGGTCTCGTACGGCCCGATGGTGGGCTCTATCGACGCATCGAGGTCCATCCAGGCGACGTCGCTCGCGTGGTAGTCGTTCGTGAGGAACGCCCGGGCGCGCGCCTCGAGGAAGGCCCGCAGCGTCGGCTGGGCGGTCAGCGCCGCGGCCTCGCGCAGCAGGCGCGCCGCGTCGCCGAGCTCGGACTGGTACTCGAGGCTGTACGGCACCGCCAGCAGCCGGCCGGCGGGGTCGCGGCGGATCGTGGTGAAGAAGCCCTCGGCCGCCGCGCGAGCCGGGCCCGCGAGCGTCGCGAACCACGCCTCGACCTCGGCGCGCGTCGCGTCGGCGGGGTAGAACCCGCCCTGCTCCGGCCGCGGCCCGACGCCCGGCAGGAAGGGCTCGTCGCGGTCGAGCATCGACCAGGCGCCCTTGTTGATCTCGAAGTAGTCGAGGCGGGCGCGGCCGAGCGCGGTCGGGTCGGCGGCCAGCGTCACGAGCCGCGCGGCGTTGCCCGGGGCGATCTGCCCGAGGTAGATGCCGTTCAGGATCCGCGCCGCGGCGATCAGCTTGGCGATCGCGGCCCGTTCGCTGGCCGGCAGGCCCTCGAGCGGCACCACGATGTCCACCGGCGCGAAGCGCGCCGTCATCGCCTCGAGCTCGGCGACGCCCGGCGCCGCGGCCCGCGCCGCGGGGACGGGCGCGGCGAGCGATGCGAGGAGCAACAGCGCGATACAGCCTAGAAACGTTCGGGTCATGACGGTCTCCGGGAGCGACTCGGCCGCCGGGCCGGGCCCGGGCGCGCGGCCGCCGGGCCGCGGCCGGCGACCATAGCGCCGTCGGCGGCCGGGCGCCAGCCGCGGGGCCCGCAGCAGCGCCGCGCCCGCCCGGGGGCGCGGCCGGCTGGCGTGACCGCGACCCCGATCACGAACCTTCGGGGGCCCTAGGCGTCTATACTTTCGCGCCGCCTGTGCGGTTCGCTCGCGACGAGGGACGATGGATCCGACGGATACGGGCCACCCGGACTACTTTCACCGGGTGGTCGACTGCCAGTGGGCGTGCCCGGCCCATACCGACGTTCCGGAGTACATCCGCCTGATCGCACAGGGACGCTTCGGCGACGCGTACCTCGTCAACCGCGAGTCGAACGTGTTCCCCGGCATCCTCGGGCGGGTCTGCGACCGGCCGTGCGAGCCGGCCTGCCGCCGTGGCCGGGTGGAGGCGAAGCCGGTGGCGATCTGCCGCCTGAAGCGCGTCGCCGCCGACCACCGCGAGGACGTCAGCGACCGCCTGCCGAAGGCGCCGGCGCGCCGCAACGGCAAGCACGTCGCCTGCATCGGCGCGGGGCCCGCCTCGCTGACGGTCGCCAACGACCTGCTGCCGCTCGGCTACGCGGTCACGATCTTCGAGCAGTTCGGGCTCAGCGGCGGCCTGATGCGCACCAACATTCCGGCCTTCCGGCTGCCCGGCGAGGTGCTCGACGAGGAGATCGGCGCGATCGTCGCGATGGGCGCGGACCTGAGGCTCAATGCGCCGGTCGCGAGCCTCAAGGCGCTGCTCGCGGACGGCGGCTACGACGCGGTGTTCGTCGGCTCCGGCGCGCCGAAGGGCAAGGAGCTCGCGCTGCCCGGCCGCCAGGACAGCGACCGGATCCACATCGGCATCGACTGGCTGCACTCCATCGCCTTCGGCCACACCGACAAGATCGGCGAGCGCGTGCTGATCATCGGCGTCGGCAACACGGCGATGGACTGCTGCCGCTCGTCGCTGCGGCTCGGCGCCAGGGACGTCAAGGTCATGGCGCGCAAGTCGCGCCAGTTCTTCAAGGCCTCCGAGTGGGAGCTCGAGGACGCCGAGGGCGAGGGCGTCGAGATCGTCATCAATCACGCGCCGACGGCCTTCGTGACCGAGGGCGGGCGCCTGACCGGCATGCGCTTCGACGTGCTCGAGTACCAGGTGGACGGCAGCCGCATCGTCGGCGAGCGCGTCGTCGGCGAGCGCCTGATCCCGTGCGACGACGTGATCCTCGCGATCGGCCAGGAGAACGCCTTCCCGTGGATCGAGCGCGACCTGGGCATCGAGTTCGACAAGTGGCAGGTGCCGAAGGTCGACGAGCGCACCTTCGCCTCGACCCGGCCGGGCGTCTTCTTCGGCGGCGACGCCGCCTTCGGCCCGAAGAACATCATCTGGGCGGTCGAGCACGGCCACCAGGCGGCGATCTCGATCCACCGCCATTGCCAGGGCCTCGACGTCGCCGCGCGGCCGCCGCGCGGGATCACGCTCGCGAGCCGCAAGATGGGCCTGCACGAGTGGTCGTACAAGAACGACTACAACCCGGTCGCGCGCCGGCTGGTGCCGCACGTCGGCCTGGCCGAGCGCTTCAAGAAGATCAAGATCGAGGTCGAGCTCGGCTTCACGGCCGAGCAGACCGCGCAGGAGGTCGAGCGCTGCCTCAACTGCGACATCCAGACGGTGTTCGCGGCACCGCTGTGCATCGAGTGCGACGCCTGCATCGACATCTGCCCGGTCGACTGCCTGACGATCACGCCGAACGGCACCGAGGCCGAGCTCGGCGCGCGCCTCAAGGCGCCGCGCCGCAGCACGGCGCAGCCGCTGTACGTCTCGGCGCCGCTCAAGCAGACCGCGCGGGTCATGGTCAAGGACGAGGACCTGTGCGTGCACTGCGGCCTGTGCGCCGAGCGCTGCCCGACGGCCGCCTGGGACATGCAGAAGTCGAGCGTCCACATCCCCCACGCCAGTGACGACGAGGCACCATGCCAGCAGCAGAGCCAGCGCCAGAGCGCCTGAACGACTTCGTCATCAAGTTCGCGAACGTCAACGGCACGGGGTCCGCGAGCGCCAACACGCTGATCATGAAGTCGATCTTCAGGAGCGGCGTGCCGGTGGTCGGCAAGAACTACTTCCCGTCGAACATCCAGGGGCTGCCGACCTGGTACGAGATCCGCGTCTCGGCCGACGGCCACCTGTCGCGCACCGGCCGCGTCGACCTGATGCTGGCGATGAACATCGAGACCTACGCGCGCGACGCCGAGGAGGTCGCCCCGGGCGGCTACCTGATCTACGACTCGACCTGGCCGCGCAGCGCGCTGCTCGAGCGGCACGACGTCACGGTGCTCGGCGTGCCGCTGGCGCGGCTCTGCAACGAGAACTTCGACGGCGTGCGCAACCGCATCCTGATGAAGAACATCTGCTACGCGGGCGTGCTCGCGGCGCTGATCGACATCGACCTCGAGGTGATCCGCACGCTGGTCTCGGAGCAGTACGCGAAGAAGCCGAAGCTGGTGGACGCCAACATGAAGGCGATCGACCTCGGCTACAGCTACGCCAAGGCCCACCTCCCCTGCCCGCTGCCGCTCAGGATCCGCCGCCTCGACAAGACCCGCGGCCACGTGCTGATCGACGGCAACACGGCGGCCGGGCTCGGCTGCCTGTACGCCGGCGCGACCGTCGGCGCCTGGTACCCGATCACCCCCTCGACCTCGCTGATGGACGCGTTCCGCGGCTTCTGCGAGCGTTACCGCGTCGACGCCGAGACCGGCGAGCGCAACTACATCGTGCTGCAGGCCGAGGACGAGCTGGCCGCGATCGGCATGGTGATCGGCGCCTCGTGGAACGGCGCGCGCGCCTTCACCCCGACCAGCGGCCCCGGCATCTCGCTGATGAACGAGTTCATCGGCCTCGCCTACTACGCCGAGGTGCCGTGCGTGATCTTCGACGTGCAGCGCGTCGGGCCCTCGACCGGCATGCCGACGCGGACGCAGCAGTGCGACCTGTTGCTGTGCGCCTACGCCTCGCATGGCGACACGCGCCACGTGCTGCTGTTCCCGGCGGATCCCGCCGAGTGCTTCACGTTCGCCGGCGCCGCCTTCGATCTCGCCGAGCGGCTGCAGACGCCGGTGTTCGTGCTGTCGGACCTCGACATCGGCATGAACGACTGGATGGTGCCGGACCTCGAGTGGGACGACGCCTACCGCCCCGACCGCGGCAAGGTGCTGTCGGCCGAGGAGCTCGCCAAGCTCGAGAAGTTCTACCGCTACGTCGACAAGGACGGCGACGGCATCACCTACCGCACGCTGCCCGGCGTCAGCGCCAAGGGCGCCTACTTCACGCGCGGCTCCGGCCACAACCAGACCGGCCGCTACACCGAGGACGCGGCCGAGTACGCGCAGGTGGTCGACCGCCTGAAGCGCAAGTTCCTGACCGCGGCCAAGCTCGTGCCGAAGGCGGTGCTGGAGGGCCCGGGCAACCGCGACGTCGGCATCATCAGCCTCGGCAGCTGCGACGCGCCGATCCGCGAGGCGCTCGGGCGCCTCGCGCGCGAGGGCGTCGCGCTCGACTACCTGCGCGTGCGCGGCTTCCCGTTCGGCTTCGAGGTGGAATCCTTCCTGTCGGCGCACGCCGCGGTGCTGGTGATCGAGCAGAACCGCGACGCGCAGCTGAAGTCGCTGCTGACGCTCGAGACCGCCGTCGACAAGCGCAAGCTGCGCTCGATCCTGCATTACGACGGCCTGCCGATGACGGCCGACTTCGTCGCCGAAGCCGTGCTCGCCGCGCTCGGCGGCGCCGCCCGCCGCGCCGCCGTGGCGCGCTAGGAGACCGCGATGACCTCGATCGTCAAGCCCCGCATCGCCCACCCCTCGCTGCCGAAGAACGAGCTCGGCCTGACGCGGCGCGACTACGAGGGCGCGATGTCGACGCTGTGCGCCGGCTGCGGCCATGACTCGATCACCGCGGCGATCGTCGAGGCGTGCTGGGGACTGTCGATGCGCCCCGAGCAGCTGGTCAAGATGTCGGGCATCGGCTGCTCCTCGAAGACCACTGCCTACTTCGTCAGCGGCGCGCACGGCTTCAACGGCGTGCACGGCCGCATGCCCTCGGTCGCGACCGGCGCCAACGCCGCGAACCGCGAGCTCGGCTACATCGGCGTCTCCGGCGACGGCGACTCGCTGTCGATCGGGCTCGGGCAGCTCGCGCACGCGATCCGCCGCAACGTCAACATGCTGTACGTGATCGAGAACAACGGCGTCTACGGCCTGACCAAGGGCCAGTTCTCGGCCTCGGCCGATATCGGCACGAAGTCGAAGAAGGGCGAGGCCAACGCCCAGCCGCCGATCGACCCGGTGCTCCTGGCGCTGACGCTCGGCGCGACCTTCGTCGCGCGCAGCTTCTCGGGCGACAAGCGCCAGCTCGTGCCGCTGATCCAGGCCGGCCTGCGCCACCAGGGCTTCGCGCTGATCGACGTGCTCTCGCCGTGCGTGACCTTCAACGACCACGAGGGCTCGACCAAGAGCTATGCCTTCACCCGCGAGCACTACCACGCGGCGGTCGAGACCGACTTCATCGCGCGCGCCGAGGAGATCGCGGTCGACTACCCGGCCGGCGAGTCGACCGTGGTCGTGCTGCACGACGGCAGCCGCGTGCGGCTGCGAAAGCTCGACCCGAGCTACGACGCCTCGGACCGGGCCGCGGCCTACAACTACATCGAGGGCAAGCTCAAGGACGGCGAGTACGTCACGGGCCTCATCCACGTCGCTGAAGGCGCGGCGAGCGAGCTGCACGCGGTCAACCGTACGGCGCGCACGCCGCTCAACCAGGTCCCCTACGAGCGACTCTCGCCGGGGGCCGCGGCGCTCGGCAAGCTGATGGCGCGCTACCGCTGAGGCGCGGGCTCAGCCGGCGCGGCTCTCGCGCTCGCGCCCGGCCACCGGCGCGGCGGCGCCCGCCGACCCCCAGATCGCCACCACCCGCGCGAGCGCGGCGGCGCTGACCGGCTTCGTCACGTAATCGTCCATGCCCGCCGCGAGGCAGCGCTCGCGGTCGCCTTCCATCGCGTTCGCCGTCATCGCGACGATCGGCACGCGCCGGCCGGTCTCGGCGGCGCGGATCGCGGCGGTGGCGGCATAGCCGTCGAGCTCCGGCATCTGGCAGTCCATCAGGATCAGCGCGACGCCGCCGGCGGCGGCGAGCGCCACCGCCTCGACACCGTCGGTCGCCTCGACGACCTCGCAGCCGAGCTTGGCGAGCATGCGGTTGGCGACCAGCCGGTTCACCTGGTTGTCGTCGACCACCAGCACCTTCTGCGCGGCCGCGGTCCGGCTCGGCACCGGCGCCGGCGCCGGCGCCGCCGGCGCCGCCGCGAGCGGCACCTCCGCGACCGGCAGCGTCAGCTCGCACCAGAACCGCGCGCCGGCGCCGAGCGTGCTCTCGACGCCGATGCGACCGTGCATCAGCTCGATCAGGTGGCGCGAGATCGCGAGCCCGAGGCCGGTGCCCCCGTACTTGCGGGTAGTGGAGGCATCGGCCTGGCTGAAGCGGCAGAACAGCCGCTCCTGCACCTCCGGCGCGATGCCGATGCCGGTGTCGGCGACCTCGAGGCCGATGGCCGCGCGGCCCTCGCCGGCGTCGGCGACCGTGACCGCCACCCGCACGCGGCCCTTGGCGGTGAACTTCACCGCGTTGCCGGCGAGGTTCAGCAGGATCTGGCGGATCCGGGTCGGGTCGCCGACGAAGTGGCTCGGCACGCCCTCCGGGTAGCAGGTCGTGAACTCGAGGCCCTTGGCGCGGGCGCGCGGCGCGAGCAGCTCGCCGATCTCCCTGAGCGCGGCACGCAGGTCGAACGGCACCCAGGCGACCTCGAGCCGGCCGGCCTCGATCTTGGAGAGGTCGAGGATGTCGTCGATGATCGTCAGCAGGAGTCCCGCCGAGCGCTTGGCGGTCGCGGCGTACTCGCGCTGCTCGGCCGAGAGCTCGGTGTCGAGCAGGAGCTCCACCATGCCGAGCACGCCGTTCATCGGCGTGCGGATCTCGTGGCTCATGGTGGCCAGGAACTCGCTCTTGGCGCGCACCGCCGCCTCGGCGCGGCCCGCCTCGGCCTCGGCGGCGGACTTCGCCTCGGCGAGGCTCAGCGACAGCGCCCGGTCGCTGGCCCGCGCGCGGCGGATCGCGGCCGACAGGCGCCGCGCGGCGACACCGACCAGCACCGACAGGAGCGCGACTCCCGCGAACGCGGCGATCGCCGCGCGCTCGATGCGCGCGAGGCGCGCCTCGAGGTCCTTGACCCACATGTCGATGCCGAGCACCCCGACGAAGCGCCCGGCGCGATCGTAGAAGGGCGCGTAGGCGCTCATGTAGCTGCGGTGCTCCTCGTGCACGGGCCGGGTGTTGACCACGAGGCGCTGCTCCTCGAGCGCCTGCCTGAGGTCCCGGTCCTGGCTGGTCACCGGCATCAGCAGCGGGTCCGGCGGCAGCGTGTCGCCCTCGACGCGGTACAGGTAGTCGGTGCCGGCGACCCAGCGCATGACCGGGCCGTCGAGCACCGCCGTGTAGACGTAGATGATGTCGCGGGTCGACTTGTGGAAGCGCACCAGCGGCGCGAGCAGCGCCAGGTGCTCGGGGCTGCCGGCCTGCGAGGGCGAGGTGATCCGGCGGTGCAGGTCGCCGTCGACCTGCACCGCCGCCGTGCGCGCCAGCTGCGCGAGCTCGCTGCGGACCGCCTCCACCTGGATGTCGCGGGCCGAGCGGTACAGGAACGCGAGCCCGAGCGACGAGATCAGCATCACAGAGGCCGCGGCGACCAGGCCGTCGCGCAGCGACTTGCGGGCGGCGACCGGGTCGCCCGAGTCGGGCCAGAGTTGCAGGAATCGGTGCATCGGTACTGGCGCGGGGCCGCCCCGAAAGTATTCCGGTGATCACCGCTTATCGGCTGCGCCGGCCCGAAACTGAGTCCGGCCGGGCGGGCGGCGGTCCCGGATCTTCGGCCCGTGACGCGCCTCGCAACCGGCCCGTCAGGGCAGGTCCTGCCCCCCCGGCAGCTCCGGCCGCGGCAGGTGCGCCGCGTCCGGGACCACGACCGGCGCGAGCCGGGCGGCGGCGAGCGCGCGGTTGACGGCCGCAAGCTCTGCGCCCCGGATCGCCCGCCAGCGCACGAGCAGCGCCGCCAGGTCCGCGTGCACTGCGGCCGCCACCGCGCGCTGCGCCTGAGTCGGGGCCCGGTCCGCGCCCTCGACGTCGGTCTCGATCGCGGCCAGCGTCTCGCCGGCGCGCGCGAGGCCGAAAGGCCGCTCGGCCTGCGCCGCCAGCATCGGCTCGAGCGCGGCGTCGAGCGCGGCGAGCCGAGCGGCGAGCGGCGAGGCGGCCGCGAGCGCCGCGCGCCGCTCGGCGAGGCCGTGGCGCACGGCGCTGATCTCGGCGCTGGCGCGCCAGACCTGCGCGAGGTCCGGGGCGAGCGCGTTCGAGAACGCGAGCGCCGCCTCGAGCTCCGCGCGCGGCGTCGCGACCCGCGGGTCGGGGCGGATCGCGAGCGGCGCCTCGAGACGCCGGCCATCGACGGTCAGCGCCAGCCGGTAGTCGCCGGGCAGCGCGAGCGCGCCCGCCGGCAGCAGCGCGGCGCCGTCGAAGGGCGAGGCGGCGATGCTCCACTGGTACTCGAGCGCGGGCGGGCGCGGGTAGCGCAGGTCCCAGACGAAGCGGTGCGCGCCCGGCGCACCCGAGAGGCGCGCCGGCGCCCGCAGCCAGCCCGGCTCGAAGTACGGCTCGGCGCCGAGGTCCTCGGCGGCGTCGGCACTCGTGTAGCGGCGCACGAGCGCACCGGCGGCGTCGCGGATCTCGAGCACCACCGGCGCCCTGGCCGCCCGCGGCAGGTAGTAGTCGATCACCGCGCCGGTCGGCGGGTTGCGCGCGAGCGGCGTCTCGGGCGTCAGCGGCGTGTCCCGGTTCTGGTTGGCGCGCAGCCGGTAGGCCGGCGACGGCGCGTACAGCCGCGGCCCGTCGCCCGCCGCCGCGGCGCGCTGACGCAGCGGCGCGAGGTCGTCGAGCACCCAGAGCGCACGGCCGACCGTCGCCGCGATCAGGTCGCGATCCTTGACGAGCAGGTCGTGGACCCACGCCGGCGGCAGGTTGAGCGACAGGCTCTGCCAGTGCGCGCCGTCGTCGAAGGAGACCGCGACGCCGAGCTCGGTGCCGGCGTACAGCAGGCCCGCGCGCGCGGGATCGGCGCGCACGACGCTGACGAAGTGATCGGCCGGCAGCCCCGCGCCGATCTCGGTCCAGCTCGCGCCGTAGTCCCGGGTCCGGTAGACGTAGGGACGCACGTCGTCCTGGCGGTGGTTGTCGACCGCGACATAGGCCGTCCCGGGGCTCGCGGCGACGAGGTCGATGCTGCCGACCTTGGCCCAGGCGGGCACCGCCGGCGGCGTCACCCCCCGCCAGTGCTGCGCGCCGTCGCGGGTGAGCCAGACGCGGCCGTCGTCGGTGCCGACCCAGATCTCGGCACCGTCCGCTGGCGACGGCGCGATCACGTTGATGGCGCCGTAGCCGCAGGCCAGCGCCTGGGCGGGCGCGGGGCTGCCGCCGCAGCCCTGCGCGCCCTCCTGCCGTGCGCTCAGGTCGGGACTCACGACCTCCCAGTGCGCACCGCGATCCGCCGAGCGAAACAGCACCTGCGCGCCGGCGTACAGCAGGTGCGGCCCCTGGCGCGAGAAGGTGATCGGCGTGAACCAGTTGTAGTGGTAGCGGTAGTCGGTCGGCCGCTTGCCATAGCTCTCGACCGGCCAGGGCGTGACGTTCGCGACCTCGCCGGTGCGCGCGTCGTAGCGCGCGATGCGCCCGCCGAGGCCCGAGGCAAAGGTGATCGCGGGATCCTCGGGGTCCGGCACGTCGTAGTCGCGCTCGTCGCCGCCCACCGGCTGCCAGTCGCGCAGGCTGATCGAGCCGTAGTCGCCGCGGCTCGCGATCGCGACGGTGCCGCTGTCCTGCTGCCCGGAATAGACGCGGTACGGAAAGCGGTCGTCGGCGGCGAGGTAGTAGAACTGCCCGGTCGGCTGGTTGTACCAGTCGCCCCACGTCGCGCCGCCGTTGACGGTCACGATCGCGCCCTGGTCGCTGGCCGCGACCCGGTGGCTCGGGTCCTTCGGGTTGATCCACAGGTAGTGGAAGTCGTCGCCGCCCGGCGCGCCGCGCACGACGCTGAAGGTCTTGCCGCCGTCCCTGGACTCGTGGACCGACTGGCCGACCGTGTAGAGCGTGTCGGGATCGTCGGGCGCGACCGTGAGCCGGCTCATGTACCAGCTCGTCAGCCAGTGCGCGTCGTGGACGCGGGCCCAGTGGCCGCCGCCGTCGTCCGAGCGGTACAGGCCGCCGCCCGCGGAGCGCGACACGCTCGCGTAGATGCGCGCCGCGCCGCCGGCGCGCGTCGCGGCGAGGCCGATGCGGCCGAGGGGGCCGGCCGGCCAGCCGGCGCCGCCGAGGCGCTGCCAGCTCAGGCCGCCGTCGCGCGAGCGCCAGAGCGCGCTGCCCTCGCCCTCGAGCGGCGTGAAGTAGCTGAGCCACGGCCACACGCGCACCGTCCAGGTCGCGGCGTAGACGAGGTCCGGGTCGGCCGGATCCACCGCGAGGTCCACGGCGCCCGTCGACTCGTCGACGTACAGGGTCCGCGTCCAGCTGCGGCCGCCATCGTCGCTGCGGTAGACGCCGCGGTCGCCCCCCGGGCCGAACACGTGGCCGAGGGCCGCGACCAGCACGACGTTCGCGTCGCGGCGGTCCACCGCGATCGCGCCGATGTGGCGGCTCGCCGCGAGCCCGAGCGGCGTCCAGCTCCGGCCCGCGTCGGTCGAGCGGTAGACGCCGCTGCCCGCGCCGATGTCGTAGCGCGGCTCCGGCTGCCCGGTGCCGACGTAGACGACGCGCGGGTCGGAGGGCGCGACCGCGAGCGCGCCGACCGCCGTGATCGGCTGCGCATCGGTGAGGTTGCGCCAGGTGCGGCCCGCGTCGGTGGTCTTCCAGACGCCGCCGCCGGCCGCGCCGGCGTAGAAGGTGTCCGGCTCGCCGGGCACGCCGACGGCCATCGTGCTCCAGCCGCCGCGAAACGGCCCGAGGAGACGCCACTCGAGCGCGGGCAGCGGCTCGACGGCGGCGGCGGGCGGCTCGGCGGCAGCGCGCGCGGCCGGCAGCGAGAGCGCGAGCAGGAGCGCGAGCGGCAGGCGGGAAAGGACCGGTCGGGTCATGAAGTGCCCCTTGCAGTGGCTCGGGTCGCGGCGCACGGGCCGGTGTCGCGCGCACTATATCGCCACCGGGAGCGCGCCGCGGTGGTGAGCGGGCGCGTCATCGTGGCAAGCTCGGCTCGCGCCGTCGCGCGCGTCGGCCGCAGGTGGCGGAGGCAGCGCACAGCACGGCGCGCCGGGCGCGGGAGCGGGCATGGGAAGGACGAGACTCGAGGCGTTCAGCGACGGCGTGATCGCGATCCTGATCACGATCATGGTGCTCGAGATGCATGTGCCGGGCGGCGAGACCCTCGCGGCGCTCGTGCCCGTGCTGCCGGTGTTCCTCAGCTACGTGCTCAGCTTCGTCTACCTCGGCATCTACTGGAACAATCACCACCACATGCTGCACACGGTGCACCGCGTCACCGGGCCGATGCTGTGGGCGAACCTGCACCTGCTCTTCTGGCTGTCGCTCGTGCCGTTCACGACCCACTGGATGGGCGCCAACCACTTCGCGGCGGTGCCGACCGCGCTCTACGGATCGGTGCTGCTGATGTCCGGGGTCGCGTACTACATCCTGCAGCAGCTCATCATCCGCTCGCAGGGCCCGGACTCGCTCCTCAAGCGCGCCGTGCGCGGCGACTGGCAGGGCAAGTCGTCGCCGCTCATCTACCTCGCCGCGATCGGCGTCGCGTTCTGGTCGCCCGGCCTCGCGCAGGCGCTCTACGTCGCGGTCGCGCTGATCTGGCTGGTCCCGGACCGCCGCATCGAGCGCGCCCTCGCGGACGGCGCGGCGTAGGCGTCGATGTTGCGCTGCGATCAGGGGCGCACCTTCGCGCCGCCGGCGTCGGGATTCCTTACAGTTCGGGTGTGCGGGCGACCACGGGTCCGCGACAAGCCGTTGATCGAATGAGACTCGGTTGCATCGGCATGGTGTTTGCATGAGTCAAGCAAAGCCGTCAATCGGCGAAGGACGCGCCATGGGCACCAAGAACAACAATCGGAAGCTGGTCGCAGGGGTTGCCGCCGCGCTCGCGGGGCTCGCTGCCACCGCCGCGCAGGCGACGACGCTGCCGCCGACGACCTTCATCTACGACGTCATCAACGGCATCACGCCCGCCTGCCCGACCGGGGCACAGTCGGTGCAGGGCACCTGCGTGTCGGGCAACGGGTTCGCGACCACCGACGGCGGTGTCGCGAACAATACGGGCACCAGCGTGTCCTCCGGAGCGGTCGGACCGCTGCAGAGCTCGATCGCGACGATGACCTACTACTTCGAGGTCGGCGGTCCGACCTCGCCGACCGGCCAGATCGCGGTCGACATCCTGAGCAGCGGCTCGGCCTTCGTCGACGGCAGCCTCGGCGGCGCGGTCGCGTTGCTGTCGGTCAACGACGCGGGGTCGGATGCCGCCGCCGCGGCGGGCCACCTGAACCCCGGCGGCGCGCTGGTCGACTACCACTACGACGCCGTCAGCTGCGTGGGCGACAGTTGCTCCGAGAGCGGCGATGCCTGGACCCAGCTCACGCAGTTCAATTCGGACCACCTCTGCCTGACGCAGGGCGAGGTGTACGCGATCACGATCACCGCCGGGGTGACGTCCGTCGGCAAGGGGACCTCCGCCGGGGCGTCGGTCGATCCCAAGATCATCGTCGACCCGCAGGGGCCGGTGGACCCGCCGACGTCCTGCTTCCAGCCCAGCAATCCGCTGGTCTACCAGGCGTCGATCAACATCAGCGGCGGCGCCTCCACGGGCGTGCCGGTCCCGGAGCCCGCGACGCTCGGGCTGATGGGCCTCGGCCTGTTCGGCCTCGGCTTCGGCAAGCTTTGGACCCGGCGGATCAGAGCGCGCTCCTGATCCCACGCGCCGCGCCCCGCGCCGGCGCCCGCCTTCTCGCACCGGCGCCTTCGGGCGCCGGTTCGTTTTGGGCGGTCACTGCGGCAGGCCGAGCTTCTTGAGCAACGCCTTGTAGCGCGGGTCGGTCGTCAGCGACTTCAAGAGCGGGTCGGCCTTGATGCTCGAGATCGTGCCGTCGTGTTCGGCGACCGCGCGATCGAGCCACTCGAACGCCTTGTCCGCCTCACCCCGGTAGGCGTGCACGGTCGCGATCGAGTACGGCGCGTCCTTGGCGTACTTGCCCGTGAGTTCCGCGAGCGCGGCGTTGGCCTCGGCGCGCTTGCCGAGGGCCTGGCTGGCGATGGCGACGCCCGACAGCCTCCAGCTCTCGTCGGTCTCCAGGCGCATCTCCGCGAGCGCCGCCTCGCGCTTGCCCTGCGCCAGCAGCACCAGCCCGAGCCCGCAGTGCGTGTAGGCCTGCGCGGGCTTGAGCTCGGCGGACTTGCGAAATGCCGCCTCGGCGTCGTCGAGGCGCCCTTCCACATAGTAGGTGACGCCGAGGTTGCTGTAGGCAGGCGCGTACAGCGGATCGCGCGCGAGCGCCTGCCGAAACAGCGCGGCGGCGCGGGCGGTGCGCCCGAAGGCGAGCTCGATGTAGCCGCCATAGCCCAGCACCGTCGCGTTGCCGGCGTCGAACTCGACCGCCTGCTTGAGCTCCGCCTCGGCCGCCGGCCAGTCGAAGTCGTAATTCATGTGGATGAGTCCGAGCCCGACGTGCGCACGGGCGCTCTTCGGATTGAGCTTGAGCGCCTGCGAAGCGGCCTCGCGGGACTGGGCGATCGTCTGGTCGGGCGAGGCGAAGCCGCGCGCGGCGGTGTCGCTGTAGGCGAAGGAGAGCGCTGTCCAGGTGGGCTCGTAGCCCGGGTCGAGCGCGATCGCGCGGCGGAAGTAGTCGACCGCCTTCGCGAGGCCTTCCTTGGTGTGCTGGTCGGCGAAGAACCGCCCCTGCAGATAGAGGTTGTAGGCCTCCGGGCTCTTCGGCGCGGCGCGCGCCGGCATCGTGCCGCCGAGCAGCGCCACCTTGAGCGCCTGCACGACCGCACCGGCGATCTCGTCCTGCAGCTTGAAGATGTCGGTGACGTCGCGGTCGTAGGTCTCGGACCAGAGGTGGTAGCCGCTGTCGGCGCGGATCAGCTGCGCCGTGATCCGCACGCGGCTGCCGGCCTTGCGCACGCTGCCCTCGAGGATGTGCGCGACGTGCAGCTTCTTGGCGATGGTCGGCACGTCCTCGGCCTTGCCGCGAAACGCGAACGCCGAGGTGCGCGCGGCCACGCGCAGCTCCGGAATCTTGGCGAGCAGATCGAGCAGCTCCTCGGCGAGCCCGTCGGAGAGGTACTCCTGATCCTTGGTCTGGCTCATGTCGACGAACGGCAGCACCGCGATCGAGCGCTGCGTGACCTCGATGCCCGCCTCGGCCTTGCTGAGCTGGCCCTGCGCGGGCTCCGCGACCGGCTCGATCAGGTGCTTCGCCAGCCAGAAGTGGTAGGCGAGGAAGTACACGACCATCAGGCTCAGCACCGACAGGATCGCGCGGTTGAGGCGCTTGCCGGTGTGGCGCAGCAGCGACTTGCGCGGGTCGACCGTCGCGCTGGGCTTCAGCCCCTCGGGCGTCACCTCGTAGACCCAGGCGGTCAGCACCGCGAGCGGGAAGCCGAGCGCCATGAACACGACGACCAGGCGATTGATCCACTCCGGCACGCCGAGCATGTTGAAGATGACGTGGATCGGCTCGAGCACGACCCAGGAGATGCCGAGGTAGAGGATCGCGACGCGACCGACGTTGCGATGCCGCATCTTCTGCAGGAACTTGAGCTCGACATGCGGCAGATGCAGCCCGGCACCGTGGCCGCGCGCCGCGCGCGAGCCGCCGGCCGCCGGCGCGGGGTGCGCGCCGGGATCGAGCAGCCGCTGCACCCGCGCGACGAACTCGGGCGGCGTCTCGCCGCCCGGCAGAGCGGTCCACTGCACTTCCCTGAACTTCTCGGGGACGCGCGCGGTCTCGTTCGGCGTGGCGTCGATCGCGACCGGCAGCAGGAACGGCGCGTCGTCCGCCATGTCGTGGGTGCGGTCGACGGCGAGCTTCCACTCGCGGCGGAAATAGCCTTCGAGCCGGGCGTTGGTCTGGGCCGAGATGATCGCCAGGAACAGCGTGCACTCGCGGATCTGCTTGCGGATCTTCTGGTCCCAGGCGTCCCCGCCGCGCAGCTCGTTCTGGTCGAACCAGACCTCGACGCCGGCGGCCCGCAGCGCCTCGGCGATGCGCCGCGCCACCTGCGCGTCCTGCGAGGCGTAGCTGACGAAGACGGCCTTGGCGGGCTCGGTCATCGCCGGACCGCCCGTGTTCGACGGCGCGTTGCGCGACCCGTGTCCGACGGGCCCGAGCCCGGACGAGCGCGCTCCGGCCCCACCTTGTGGCGGTACTCCCCCATCGTGCTCCCTCTTCCCTTGAGCGGAGAATGCACCGGCGGGGCAGGTGGCGGCAATGCAACGACCCGCAACCGGCCCGACCCGCCGCCGCGGCGCGCTCTGGATCGGGCGCTGCACCGAAACATGCCCGCAATTGCGGAGCATCGGCCACCCCGGTCGGGGCGGCGCTTGATCCGGCGCCCGCGACTGCCTGGTTGGCCGCTGTCAGACCGATCGGTCGGGTCCCGCGTTCCCGAGACCGCCGTCGGCACCGGGCCGTCGGCCAGCGACGCTTTGCGAACTCGGCCGGCCGTGCGGGACGGCGCCCGCCTCGCGGCCGCGTCTCGGTCGAGCTCCGCCCCGCCAGCCGATCGGCCGCCGGACTTCGCCGGCGCCGCAGCGCCAACGCGCTCGCGCGCACGGCGCCGCGACAGAAGTTGCGGCGCCTGTCAATCGAATCGCACGCAACGACGCCCGGCGAAACTGGGGTATCCTGCCGCCACTCACGCGCACGACCACCGGAGTCTGCCATCCGTTCCACCCGTCTCGATTGCGGCCCGCGCGCCACGGTGGCGCAGCGGTGGACGGCGGACGGGGTCGCCATCGCCTTCGCGTGAGCAATCAACGCCGGCAAGTCGCGGACAGCGCGATGTGGATGATCGGCGCCCGGCTCGTGGAGCGGGCGCTCGGATTTGTCAGCATCGCCTGCTTCGCTCGCCTGCTGACGCCGGCAGACTTCGGTCTGGTCGCGATGGCGAGCAGCGTCGCCGCGCTGATCGAGGTCTTCAGCGCCTTCGGCTTTGACTGGGCGCTGGTCCGCCACCCGGCGCCCGAACGCGCCCACTACGACTCCGCGTGGACGCTGCGGCTGCTGCTCGGTGCCGCCAGCGCGACTGTGCTGGTCGCGGCCGGGCCGCTGGCCGCGGCGTTCTACAAGCAGAGTGCCGTCGCGCCCCTGCTCGCCGTGCTCGCGCTCTCGACGCTCGTCAGCGCCGCCGAGAACATCGGCGTCGTCGACTTCCGGCGCGACTTCCAGCTGAACAAGGAGTTCCTGCTGCGCAGCGCATCGCGCATCGGCGGCTTCATCCTCGGTCTCACGGTGGCCTATCTGACGCGTTCCTACTGGGGCCTGGTGCTCGGTACGTTCGGGGCCCGCGCCGCCGCGACCGGCATGAGCTACGTGCTGCACCCCTACCGGCCACGCCTGTCGCTCGCGGCGGCCAAAGAGCTGCTTGGGTTCTCGGTGTGGCTGCTGGTGACGAACCTGATTGCCTTCATGGCGTCGCGCTTCGCCGACATCTTCGTCGGCCGCGTGTTCGGCCCGCGCGCGACGGGTCTGTACTCGGTCGCCAACGAGATCGCCCACCTGTCGACGAGCGAGCTGGCGGCGCCGATCAACCGGGCGGTGTTCTCGATGTACTCGAAGCACGCCAACGACCGCGAG
>DATKOP010000046.1:0-30323 GCA_035524595.1 Steroidobacteraceae bacterium
GTCGAATGCCGGATCGCTGTTGAATTCCGAGAACCATCCGATCCTGGCGAGGCGCGCGCGCTCGAGCCAGTCGATGGCCGCCTTGGAATCACCGCGGGCAGCGTACACCTGGGCCGCGAAATACGGCCGGTACGGATCGTCGCTCGCGAGCAGCGCACGCAGCGCGGCATCTTCCGCCTGCCGATCGCCGCGGACGTGCGCGATCAGGGCCTGACAGGAGGATCGCATCGACGCCACGGGCTCGAGGGTGCTCGCTCGGAGCGCCTCCTCCAGTTCGCCGTTCCAGAGCAGCGCGTACGCCAGGTAGTAGTGCCCCCACCGGGCATTCGGGCTGAGGTCGAGCATCCTTCGCGCCTGCTGAACGGCCTCCGCAGGGCGTTTGGCCGCAACCAGCGTGAAGGCGAGGCCCCCAAGGGCGGACGGGTTGATGGGGTCCCACTCGAGAACCGCCTGGTAATAGCGAAGCGCATCGCTCGTCTTGCCCAGGGCTCTCGCGAGTCTGCCCTTGCCATAGACCGCGCGCGCGTTGTTCGGCTCGAGCGCGAGCGCCTTGTCGAACTCCTCATCGCCGAGCGCCCAATCGAAACCGAGCAGCGACTCGCACCACCCTCGGGTCGCGTGGGCCGAGGCGAGGTTCGGGCCAACCTCGACCGCGTGGCGCGCCGCGCTCGCGCAGCCGGCGTAGTTCTGTGGCGTCGTCCAGATCTGGGCCCACGCGAGCTCCGCCCAGGCGAGCGCGTAGTCCGGGTCCTCGTTCAGGGCCTGCTGATACTTGGATATGGCGCGCTCGGCGTCGCCCGGGCCCGAGCGCTCCACCAGGAATCGTCCCTCCAGAAGCAGATTGTGGGCTGCATCGCTCCGGGTCAGTGCCTGGTCGAGAGCACTCGATTCCAGCAATCTGGCCTTCAGAGCCAGGACGACCTCGCTGGCAATCTCGTCCTGAACCCTGAAGACATCGCTGATGGGGCGGTCGTAGCGCTGCGACCAGCGCTGTGCGCCGTCCGCAACCGACAGGAGCTTGACGTCGATCCGCAGTCGATCGCCGGATCGACGGACGCTGCCCTCGAGGACGTTGGCGACGGAGAGCTTCTGCCCGATCGCGGCGACGTCCTCGCCATTGCCCTTGAACCGAAACGCCGAGGTGCGGGAGATCACCCGCAGCTGGGGGATCTGCGCCAGGCGGTCGATGAGTTCCTCGGCCATGCCATCGCTGAAGTACTCCTGGTCGTGCTTCTCGCTCATGTCCGCGAAGGGCAGCACGACAATCGACTTGTCGGCCGCAGCGACCGCCGTCGTTCTCGGGCCCGCCGAATAGTGGCGCGCGAGGAGCCAGCCCGTCGCGGCGATGGCGACCGCAGCCAGTGCAATGGCGCCGGCCGCCGCCCGTCCGGTCCATCGCATCCGAACGGCCGGCCGGGTGGCGCCGGCCTCCCCGGCATGCGAAGACGCTTGGGCAGCGCTGCCTGGCCCGGTCGCGGCCAGCAATGCGGCGATTCTCGCGACGAACGCAGGCGAGGTCTCGCCGCCCGCCAGACGCGTCCACTGCACCCGTCGGAACGAGTCGGGCGTTTGCGCGCCGCGCTCGCGCGTGTCGTCCACCACGACCGGCACCAGGAAAGCCCTGCCGTCGGCCATGTCGAGCATGCGATCGGCCGCGAGGTGCCATTCGCGTCGAAAGTACCCCTCCAGCCTCGCTTCCGTGGCACGCGACACCAGCGGCATGAACAGCACGCAGTCCTGGATTTGCTGCCGGATCTTGTGATCCCAGGCATCGCCGCTGCGCAGCTCGCTCCGGTCGAACCAGACCTCGATGCCGGCGGCGGTCAGGGCATCGGCAATCCGCTGGGCGGCCTCCGAATCCTCGGAGGCATAGCTCAGGAAGACAGCCCTGGAGATCGCCACGATGCCCCGCCCGGATGGAGAGACCGGGGAGTCAGCTTAGCCGATCCGGGTTGGCCGCTCTTGAAGGGGCGGTCTGGCGGCTCCGAAGCGCCAGGCGTCGGCCACGACCAGAGGCGTTCGCTGCGCTGGTCGCGGGCGGCTCGTGCGGCTGCCGCGGGACCGTCACGCACCGGGCGGGCGAGGCATCGCGCACGATCATCGTCTTCGGGCAGCGGACCGTTGACCGCGGCACACCGCTGCTCGTCGAGGTCGGTCACTTCACGCTCGGCAACGGCGGCTACGTCGACCCGGCCGCGAAACGCGCCGGGAAGCCGGCGACCACCCTCGTGCTGACACCGCCGGGCTCCGCGCCGAAGTGAACGGCCGGCCGCGCGGCGCGCGCTGGCAGCGCGCGGTCAGCGACGGGTGTCGGGCGAGGGTGCGTCGCCCGCCGCCCGGCGGTCGGACGGCGTGGCCGGCCAGGGCGCGTCCAGCCACTCGTGCAGCGCGGCGACGAGCGCCGGGCTCGCCGCGAAGTACCTGAGCTCGCCGCCGCCGCGGATCTCGAGGTACTGCGCGCTGAGATCGCCCGGCGCGGCGGCGGCGAGCGTGGCGGTGGCCGGCGTGACGCGCCCGCGCGCGGCCCCGGGCCCCGAGAACGTCGCCGGGCCGAAGGCTTCGGCGAACGCCCTGAGATTCTCGCGGATGAGTCCGATCTGCTTCGCGTCGCTCGACTCGTTCGCGACCACGCGGCGGATGCCGCCGCTCGCGGTCTTGGTCACGACCTGATTGACCGCGCCCGCATCGAAGCTCTCGCTCGCGTCACCGGGCGCGGGCGCATCCTCGCGCTGCTTCTGCACCTGCGGTTGGCCCGCGTGGCCGCGCTCGCCCGCGGCGGCGCCTTGGGTCGCGATGCCGAGCACGGCGAGCGCGAGCAGCCGCGACGCCAGGCTCGCGGTGCCGCCGGCGCGCACCTCAGGCATCGCGTGGCGCGCCTGCGGCCGCGTCGTCGGTCGCGGCTGGCGGAGCTGCGGCGGTATCCGGCGCGCCGCCCTCGGCGAGCGCGCGCGCCGCGCGGATGCCGAGCACCGCGGCCAGCATCAGCCAGATCAGGCCGTCGCGCAGGACGACCAGCACGGCGTGCACGGCGGGCGTCATCACGAGGCGTGCGGGCACGCGCGCTGGCCGGCGACGGAAAGGCGGGTGACGGCGATGCGGCGCGGCTGCATGCAGGCTTCCTCGACTCGGCCCGGGATCGCCACGCTACGCCGGCTGGCGTCGCGGTTGAAGACGTCTTGACGCGACGATCGGTGCGTTGCGTGCAAAGAAGTGTCGGCGGCGCCGGGCCGCGGCGCGCATCGCCGCGCCGCCGTCGCCGCCGACACTTCTTTGCAGAATCCTCACCGGGCGCGCGTCAACCTCAGCCCGGCACCCGCGTTACGCGCACCACTCGCAGGACCCGGGGAAGTTCTCGGCCGCCACCGACGATGACGCGACACCCGCATTCCGCCGCGCGCCTCACCGTCATGATCACGCCGTCGGTGCTCTACGGCGGCACGATCTGCCGGGCCTCGCGCGCCGGCGCGCGCGCGGTCGAGGACTGTTACGACCGCGACACACGCGGATACCGGGAATTCCTGCGCGCGCTCGCGGCGCTCGGGGTGACGGCGGCGCAGCGCGCCGCGATCGAGGCGGCGGTCGCGGCGGCGAAGCCCGCGCTCGATGCGCTGGTGGCGACGCTGCGCGAGACGCGCACCGCGCTCGAGCGGCTGAGCCCCGCGGACCCGCGCTACGCCGCGCTCGCGGCCGCCGAGCAGAGCCAGCTGCTCGGCCGCACGCTCGCGGCCGCGGCGCTGCGCGAGCGCATCCACGCGGTGCTGACGCCCGCGCAGCGCGAGGCCGTGCCCGCCGTGCTCGCCGCCGACCGCGCCGCGCGCGACGCGCGCCGTGCGCGCGCCCGCCCGCGCGCGCCGCGCTGCTGATGGCGGCCTGCCGCCAAAAGGCCGCGGTCCGGCGCCGAGGCGCCCGCGTCCCCGCGTCGTGCCCCGGCCCCGCCACGGAGACTCCGCCGCCATGAACGACCTGCGCCCGTGCCTGCGTCCGCTCGTTGCCGCCGTCGCCTCTGCCTGGCTCGCCGCCTGCGGCGGTGGCGGCTCGGGGTCGCTCGGCTCGAGCACGCCACCGCCGCCGGCGTCGTCGGATGCCTTCACGTGGGTCGCGGGCGCGAGCACCGCCGGCGCCGCGGGCAGCTACGGCACCGAGGGCACGGCCGCCGCCGCCAACACGCCCGGCGCGCGCAACGGCCCCGCCGGCTGGCGCGACGCGGCCGGGAACCTCTGGCTCTTCGGCGGGCTCGGCTACGACGGCAGCGGCGCGGGCGGCGATCTCAACGACCTGTGGCGGTTCAGTCCCGTCTCCGGGCAGTGGACCTGGGTGGGCGGTGCGTCGAGCGTGAACGGCAAGGGCATCTACGGCACGCAGAACGCGACCGCGGCCGCCAACACCCCCGGTGCGCGCGAGTCCGCGGTCACCTGGGTCGATGCCGCCGGCACCGTCTGGCTGTTCGGCGGCGCCGGCTACGACTCGGCCGGCGCGAGCGGCGCGCTCAGCGACCTGTGGCAGCTCGATCCCGCGAGCGCGCAGTGGACCTGGGTGGGCGGTGCGTCGACCGTCAACGCGACCGGCGCCTACGGGGTCCTGGGCGTGGCCGCCCCCGGCAACGCGCCGGGTGCGCGCGAGGTCGCGGCCTCCTGGCTCGACGGCTCCGGCAACCTGTGGCTCTTCGGCGGCGTCGGCTACGACGGGGTCGGCGGCTCCGGCGATCTCAACGACCTCTGGGTCTACAGCCCGTCCACGGGCCAGTGGACCTGGGTCAGCGGCGCGCAGACGGCGAACGCGGTCGGCGTGTACGGCACGCGCGGCACGCCCGCCGCCGGCAACGCGCCGGGCGCGCGCTACGCGGCGATCGCGTGGACCGACGCTGCCGGCAACCTGTGGCTGCTCGGCGGCTCGGGCTACGACTCCGCCGGCACCAACGGCAGCCTCAGCGACCTGTGGGAGTTCAGCCCGTCCTCGGGCCAGTGGACCTGGGTCGGCGGCAGCGCCTTCGCCAACACGCCCGGCAGCTACGGCACGCAGGGCACGGCCGCCGCCGGCAACTGGCCGGGCGGGCGCGAGGCGGCGGCGGCGGCGACCGACGCGTCCGGCAACCTGTGGCTCTCGGGCGGCGTCGGCTTCGACGGCAACGGCACGAGCGGCTACCTCGGCGACCTGTGGAAGCTCGACGCCACGAGCGGCCAGTGGACCTGGATCGCGGGCGCGGCGGTCGCGAACGTCGTCGGCGTCTACGGCACGCAGGGCAGCGCGACCACCGCGACGATCCCGGGCGGCCGCTTCGGCGGCCACGCCTGGTTCGACGCGACCGGCGCGCTGTGGCTGTTCGGCGGGCAGGGCATCGACGGCACCGGCGCGGTCGGCGTGCTCAACGACCTGTGGAAGTACGCGCCGTAGGCCGCGCACCGCGGCCGCGCCGGCTCAGTCGCCGAGCGCGGACTTGACCGCCGCAAACAGGTCCCGGAGCCCGCCGCTCACGTCCTGCACGACCCCGTCGACGAAGAACGTCGGCGTCGCGCGCAGGTGGCTCAGGCGCCCGCCCTCCTGGTGCTCGCGCACGCGCTGCCGGTAGACCTCGTCGTCGAGCTCGGCCTTGAAGCGCGCGAGGTCGAGCTCGAGCCGCGCGGCGTAGCCGTCGAGGTGGCGGCGCGCGAGCTGCGGGGAGTGCGCGAGCAAGAGGTCGTGCATCGGCCAGAACCGGCCCTGCGCGCCCGCGGCCTCGGCCGCCTCGGCGGCCAGGAGCGCGTGCGGGTGCGCGTCCTCCTGCGGGAAGTGCCGGAACACGAACCTGAGCCGCGGCCCGTACAGCGCGAGCAGCTGGCGCACCGCGGGCTCGGCGCCGACGCAGCTCGGGCACTCGAAGTCGCCGTACTCGACCACGGTGACCTCGGCGTCCACCGAGCCCATGACGTGATCGAGCGGCTGGACCGGGACGGCGAGCGTGGCGGGCGCGCGGTTCGGGCTCATGGGGGCACTCCGTTGCGGCGACGGGGACGGGGCGGGCGGGCCCATCGTGCGGCCCGCGGCCGGCCGGCCGATCTTGCCACGAGGGCGCCGCCGGCACGAACCGCGTGCCGCTTCGGCGGGCGCGGGCGGGTGCCTCAGGCCGCGCGGGCGCCGAGGCGCCCGAGCTCCCTGAGCCAGCGGGCGCGCCGGGCCTCGGCCGCGTCCTCGATCGCGCCGATCACGGTCGCGCGCACCGGTGCGATGCCGACGAAGCCGAGGATGTTGCGCTCGAGGCTCTTGAGGCCGTGGGCGCGGTAGTACCAGCGGTAGAGGAGCGCCGGCATGCCCATGGTCACGACCACGCGCGCCGAGCGCCCGGCGAGCAGGCGGCGCGGCAGGCCGCGCCCCCCGGCCGCGCCGATCGCGAAGCCCGGCCGGCAGACCTGCTCGAGGAAGGCCTTCAGCAGCGCCGGCATCGAGCCCATCCAGAGCGGGTAGACGATCACCCAGTGCCCGGCCCAGCCGAGCGTCTCCTGGCAGGCGCGGATCACCGGGGAGGGCGCCGCGCCGCGATAGTCGGCCGCGGTCCGCAGGAGCGGAAAGTCGAGCGTCGCGACCGTGATCCGCCGCACCTCGTGGCCGGCGGCGAGCGCACCGGCCTCGTAGGCGGCGGCGAGCGCGTGCCCGAAGCGCGCGCGGTCGGGGTCCGGGTGTCCGTCGATGATGGCGATGCGCCGCGCCATGGCCGCTCCTCTGCCGCGCGCCGCGACGCTACGCGCCGGCGCGTCGCGCCCCATCCGCGGATTCCGCAGCGGCGCCCTCAGGCGAGGCGGCGCGGCACCGTCGCCCGGTTGGCGCAGTCGCAGCTGACGATGGTGCCGCCGCGCGGCCCCGGGCCGATCGCGAGCCGCGCGCCGATCGCCTTGGCGCGGTGGCGCATGTTGCGCAGTCCCATGCCGGCCGGCGGCGTGCCGGCCCCGCGCGGCAGCCCGCGGCCGTCGTCGCTGATCAGGAGCCGCAGCCGCTCGGCGTCGGTGCAGAGCTCGATGCGCACGTGGCGCGCGCCCGCGTGGCGGACCGCGTTGGCGAGCGCCTCCTGCGCGATCCGGTACAGGTGGTTGCAGGCCTCGAGCGTGATCTGCGGCACGGCCGAGGAGCGGTCGGCGAAGCTGACCTCGGGGCCGCTGCCGGGATGCGGGAAGCCGGCCGTCAGGCGCTCGAGCGCCTCGACGAGGCCGCGGCGCGGCTCGTCGACCGGCGCGAGCCCGCGCGCGACGTCCTTGCAGGTGACGATCGCGTGGGCGGCGATCCCGGCGAGCGTGCCGAGCTCGGTCGCGAGCTCGGGGCTGCCCGCGGCGTAGCGGCGCGCGAGGCTCGAGGCGAGCAGCGAGAGCCCGGTCAGCTCCTGGCCGAGGCCGTCGTGCAGGTCGTAGCCGAGCCGGCGCTGCTCGAGCACCGCCGCCTCGTGCAGCGCCGCCTCGAGCCGGTGGCGCTCGGTGACGTCGATGCCGACGCTCCACTCGAGCCAGCCGGGGACCCGCATCGCGGCGCCGACGTTGAACCACTCGATCGTCTTGATGCTGCCGTCCTTGGCGGTCAGGTCGTAGCTGCGGCTGTACGGCTGGTGGCGCAGCTCGGCCGCCTCGGCCATCATCGCGGCCCGGTAGGCGGCGTCGGGGTAGAGCAGCTCGAGCGCGCGCGGGTTGCCGATGATCTCGTCGGCGCGATAGCCCGTCACCCGCTCGCACTCGCTGTTCCAGGCGACGATGTTCGCCTGGTCGTCGAAGGCGTCGAGCAGCACCGGCATGCCCTGCACGATCGCGCGCAGCCGTGCCTCGGCCTCGCGCAGCACGCGGTCGGCGCGCTTCATGTCGGTGATCTCGACCGAGGTGCCGGCGATGCTGACGATCCGGCCGCTGGCGTCGCGGATCGGGAACTTGTGGGTCAGGAAGTGGCGCGTGCCGGCCTCGGTCGGGACCGCCTGCTCGCAGACGTAGACGTCGCCGCGCCTGAGCGCCTCGCGGTCGGTGGCGCGGAAGGTCTCGGCGGCGGTCGGGAAGAGCTCCTCGTCGGTCTTGCCGATGCAGGTGGCGGCGTCCATGCCGAAGCGCTCGGCGCAGGTCGCGTTCAGGAGCTCATAGCGGCCGTCGAGGTCCTTCTGGAAGCAGGCGGCGGGGCTGTTGTCGACGAAGATCGCGAGCTGCTGCTCGCGCAGCCGCAGCCGGTCGCTGAGCGCCTCGTGCGCGGTCACGTCGGTCGCGATGCCGGCGACGCCGCTGACCCGGCCGGCGGCGTCGCGGACCGGGAACTTGTGCAGCAGCACGCGCCGCGGGCCTTGCGCCGTCGGCACCGTGATGCGCGCCTCGGCCACCTCGCCGGTCTCGATGACGCGGCGGTCGCGGGCGCGGATCGCGGCGGCGGTCGCCGGCGCGAACAGCTCCTCGTCGGTCCGGCCGAGGCAGGCCAGCGGGTCGATGCCGAGCAGCTCGGCGCAGCTCGCGTTCGCGAGCTGGTAGCGGCCGGCGCGGTCCTTCTGGAAGCAGGCGGCCGGAGTGCCCTCGAGGAAGGCCGCGAGCGACGCATCGCGGCGCGTGCCGCCCGCGCGCAGCTGGCAGACGTAGAGCGCGGGTCCCGGCAGCGCGAGCCGGGCGAGGTGCGCCGCGGCCGCGAGCGCGCTGCCGTCGGCGCGGCCGAGCGCGGTCTCGAGCTCGAGCGCCGCCCCGGGCGCGGGCGGCGTCGCGGCGAGCGCCGCCGCCGCGCCGGGCGCGATCGCCGCGAGCCGGCGCGCGATCAGCGCCGCGCGCGGCTCGCCGAAGAGCGCCGCGGCGCGCTCGTTGGCGGCGATCAGCCGGCCCGCGCCGTCGCAGGCGAAGGCGGCGTCCGGCGACGCCGCGAGCGTCGCGGCGAGCGCGGCGCCGAGCGGCTCGGGCACCCCGGTCGGCACCGGTTCGGTCGGCGAAAGGCTCGGGTCGGCTCGCATGCTCCACTCGCGACGGCGGCCCCCGCGTTCTACCGGAACGGTGGCGCCGCGCCAAGCGGGGAACCGCTCAACGCAGCAGGCGCGGCAGCGTCAGCGACAGCGCCGGCAGGTAGGTGATCAGCAGCACGCCCGCGCCGAGCGCGACGAAGAGCGGCAGCACCGCGCGAAAGATCGTCGCGACCGGCTTGTCGAAGCGGTAGGAGGCGAAGAACAGGTTGAGGCCGACGAGCGGCGTCAGGTAGCCGAGCTCCATGTTGGCGAGGAACACGACGCCGAGGTGCAGCGGGTCGACGCCGTAGGCGGCGCCGAGCTGGGTCACGAGCGGCGCGAGCACGAGGATCGCGGGGTAGATCTCGATCAGGCAGCCGGCCGCGAGCAGCGCGACGTTCAGCACCAGCAGGAAGCCGATGCGGCCGCTGACCGCGGCCTGCACCCAGCCGACGACCTGGTCGGGGATCTGCGCGTCGACCAGGTAGTCGGTGAGGCCGAGCGCGACGCCCATGACGAGCAGGATGCCGCCGACCACGAGGCCGCACTCCGGCAGGATCCGCGGCAGGTCGCGCCGCCAGAGGAGGTCGCGGCGGATCAGCGTCGTCACGATGAGCACGTAGGCCGCGGTCAGCGCCGCCGACTCGACCGGGGTCGCGAGCCCGCTCGCGAGCGAGCCCATCGCGACGAACGGCACCGACAGCTCCCAGCCGGCGCCGGCGAGCGCGCGCCGCGCGCGCGCCGGATCGAAGCCGCCGGCCGCGGCGCGCCGCGGCGGCTCGTGGCGCAGCCCGAAGCCGATCACGATCGCGGCCATCAAGAGCGACGGCAGGAGCCCCGCCAGGAACATCGCCTTGATGCCGACGCCGGCGACGATCGCGTACAAGAGCAGCGGCAGCGCCGGCATCAGGATCGTGCCGGGCAGCCCCGCCCCGGTCACGAGGCCGAGCGCCGGCCGCTCGGCGTAGCCGCGCGAGACCAGCAGCGGCATCACGAGCCCGCCGAGCGCGAGCACGGTCGCGCCGGAGGCGCCGGTGAAGCTCGTGAAGAACGTGCACACGAGCACGGTCGCGATCGTCGCGCCGCCGCGCAGCCGGCCGAACAGCGCGTCGAACACCTCGATCAGGCGCCGCGGCGCCTGGCTCTCGGCGAGCACGTAGCCGGCGAGCGTGAACAGCGGGATCGCCGGCAGCGAGGCGTTGACGACGGTGCGGTAGTGGTCGACCGCGATCGCCGCGAGCGGCAGCCCGGCGTGCCAGAAGAGCAGCACCGAGGCGCCCGCCAGCACCGCGAACAGCGGCGTGCCGATCAGCGCGCCGACGCCGAGCAGCAGCGCGAGCAGCGGCGCGAGCCCGCCCGGCAGGCGCGGCGCGGCGACCGTCACCGCGACCAGCAGCGCCGCGAGCGCGAGGCCGAGCGCGCGCGCGGCAGGCCCCGGCGCGACCCGCGCCAGGAGCCGCCAGCCGACCAGCGCGAAGCCGGCCGGCATCAGCGCCTCGAACCACCACACCGGCACGCCGTAGGCGAGGATCGCGCCGGCGCCGCGCTCGGCGGCCACGAACGAGGTCTCGGCGGTCGCCAGCACCGCGCAGACCGCGGCCGCGATGCCGTTCGCGACCCGGGTCGCGACCGCGCGCAGGCGCGGGCCGAGCACCGTGGTCAGCGCCGACATCGTCAACAGCCGCCGCTCGCGCGCCGCGACGGCGCTGCCGAGCATGCCGACCGCGAGCCCGAGGTGCTGCACGATCGCGGCGGCGCCGTAGATGCCGTTGCGGGTCGCGGCCCGCAGCAGGAGCTCGGCGACCGGCACGAGGCCCATCAGCGCGAGCACGGTCGCGAGCAGGCCGTCCTCGAGCCTGCGCAGCAGCGTCGGCGCGGCGGCGGGCGCCGCGAGCGCCTCCACCGCCGGCGCGGGCAGCGTCACCGTGCGCCGCCGGCGGCGGCGGGGTGCTGCGCGCGGTACTCGCCGACCAGCTTCAGCGCCTCGTCGAAGGTGGCCGCCGGCAGCGTGCGGCCGCGGATCAGCGGGTAGAGCTGCTGTGCGAAGGCCTGCCAGCCGCGCTCCTGCTCGGCGCTGAGGTGCACGACCTTGAGGCCGCGCTTCTGCATCGCCGCGACCGCCTCGATGTCGGCCCTGACCGCGTACTCGCGCAGCTCCCTGCCGCCCTGCGCGGCGACGGCGCGCACGGCGCTGCGCGTCGCCTCGCGCATCGACTCCCAGCTCTGGCGCGAGAACACGATCGCGCCGAACACCGGCGCCCAGCGCACGTCGATCATGTAGGGCGCGGCGCTGTCGGCCTGGGTCGCGAGCGCGTACATCGGCACCAGCGGCACGGTGTCGACCAGGCCGGTCTGCAGCCCCGGCACGATGTCGGCGGTCTCGAGCACCACCGGCCGGTAGCCGAGCTGCTTCATGATCTCGACCTGGTCGGGGTCGCCCGACCAGACGAACATGCGCCGCGCCTTGAAGTCGGCGGGCAGCGCCGCCGGCTCCTTGGTGAAGAAGCGCACCCAGCCGGCGTCGGACCACTGCACCGCGACGAAGCCCTTGGCGAGCAGGTTCTTCTCGACCTGCGGCAGCAGCGCCTGGCCGACGTAGTCGATCTCGTCGGTCGAGCGAAACAGCAGCGGCAGCTTCTGCAGCACGCTCACCGAGGGCTCGATGCTCGACAGCCCCACCACCGACATCATGGTCGCGTTCAGCTGGCCGATGCGCATGCGCCTGACGACGTCGGCCTCGCCGCCCTGCGAGCCGTCGGTGTAGATCGTCACGGTCGCGCCGTCGCCCTCGCTCTGGCGGATCGCGGCGCCGATCTGCTGCAGCACGCGGTGGTAGACCGAGCCCTTCGGCGCGATGGTCGCGAGCTTGATGTGCACCTGGCTCTCGGCGCGCGCCGCCGGCGGCGCGCCGGGACCGAGCGCGAGGGCCGCGAGCGCGCAGGCGAGCAGCGAGGCGGCGGGGCGGCGGGGCGGTCGGCACGGCGTCATCAGGGCGTTCTCCACGGGGCGGGTCATTCGGTGAACAGCTCGCCGGCGCGCGCCTTGAGCGCGCGCGCGCGGCGCTGGAAGAGCTCGTTGGCGAGGCGCGCGTGCGGCGCGGCGGCGGCATCGACCGCGAGCGCCTTCGCGATCAGCGCGTCGAACTCGGCGCGGTTGGCGGTCGGCACCGAGACCGCCTCGGCGTAGCTGACGTAGGGGGCGGCGAGCGTGCCGCCCGAGAGCGCGACGGCGCGCGCGAGGTGCTCCTGCGCCGCGGCGAGGCGCTCCGCCTCGGGCCGCGCCTCGCTCATCACGAGGCTGATCGCCAGGAGGTGCAGGCTGCCCGCGTCGAAGCCCTCGTCGAGCTCGAGCGCGCGCGCCGCGAGCGCGCGCACCGCCGGCAGCCCCGCGACCAGGAAGGCGTCGTCCTTGCCGAGCGCGATCGCCGCGCCCCAGGCGGCGGCCGTCCAGTACATCGCCGGCACGTCGCGCCGCGCGAAGCCGAGGGCTGCCGCCTTCGGGTCGGCGCCGAGGCGCGCCGCGGCGTCGGGGTGCGTGACCTCGAGGCTGCGCAGGCCGTAGTCGCGGGCGCGCAGGTAGAGCCGCCGCGCGCGGTCGCGCTCGGCGTAGGCGGCGCTGACGTCGCGCGCCTCGAGCGCCTCGGCCGGCAGCTCGACGTAGGCGTAGCTGTACTCGGTGAAGCCGCGCGCGAGCGCGAGCAGCAGGCCCTCGTGGCGCGGCGTGTCGGCGAGCACGCTCTCCATGAGCTTGAGGCCGAAAGGCGTCGCCGCGCCGACCAGCTCGACGTCCGGGTCCGAGGCGTAGACGTCGCCGCCGACGGCGAGCGCATCGCCGACGCGGTCGGCGACCAGCCGCTGGACCGTGCAGCCGGGCAGGAGCGCGAGCGCGAGCAGGAGGGCGGTGAGCGCGCGCGCGGCGCGTCCGCTGCGCTCGCGGATGGTCATCGTCATGCACCGCCTCCGGCGGGGGCTGTCTCGGGCGCGGGCGGCCCCGGCCGGGGCCGCAGCCGGCGCCCGGGAACCCGCCCGCGGGGCGCTAGCTTACAGCCCGCCCGGGCCAATGCCGCTACCGGCCTCGGGGGCGCCCCCCGGGGCATGCGCCCGCGCGGGCCGTCGGGGCTCGCCGGGGGGGCCGTCTCGAAGGCGCTGCGCCGGGCGCGGCGCCCGCCGCGCGGGCCTTGAACCCCGTCGCCGCGGCGCGACGGACGCGGCTGCTAGCATGATGGCATTCATTCATCGACCGAGGGCACCCCGTCCCATGTACGACTACCGTGCGCCGCGCCGCGAGTTCGGGTTCGTGATCCACGAGGTGCTCGGGGCCGAGGCGGCGCTCGCGGCGCTCGGCCGCGACGACGTCGGCCAGGGGCTCATCGACAGCGTCATCGAGGAGGGCGCGAAGTTCGCCGAGGGCGTGCTGTCGCCGCTCAACGCGCAGGGCGACCGCGAGGGCGCGCGCTACGACGACGGCGCCGTGGTCACGGCGCAGGGCTATCGGGCCGCCTACCAGCAGTTCTGCCGCGACGGCTGGGCCGGCATGGCGGCGGCGCCCGAGTACGGCGGCCAGGGGCTGCCGTCGATCGCGCACATCGCGGTCGGCGAGATGCTGTGCAGCGCCGCGATGGCCTGGCGCATGGCGAGCGGGCTGTCGGAGGGCGCGGTGCTCGCGCTCTCGCGCCACGCGAGCGAGGCGCTGAAGGCCCGCTTCCTCGGCAAGATCGTCACCGGCGCCTGGACCTGCACGATGTGCCTGACGGAGCCGCAGGCCGGCACCGACCTCGGCCTGCTGCGCACCCGCGCCGAGCCCGCGGCCGACGGCAGCTTCCGCCTCGGCGGCACCAAGATCTTCATCAGCTGGGGCGAGCACGACCTCACCGACAACATCGTGCACCTCGTGCTCGCGCGCCTGCCGGACGCCGCGCCCGGCACGCGCGGCATCAGCCTGTTCCTCGTGCCGAAGCTGATCGACGGCCGGCCGAACGGCGTGCGCTGCGACTCGATCGAGAACAAGATGGGCATCCACGGCTCGCCGACCTGCGTGCTCAGCTTCGAGGGCGCGCAGGGCTGGCTGGTCGGCAGCCCGGGCGGCGGCCTCGCCTGCATGTTCACGATGATGAACCACGCCCGCCTCGGCGTCGGCCTGCAGGGCCTCGGCCTCAGCGAGCGCGCGCTGCAGGCCTCGGCGCGCTACGCCTTCGAGCGCCTGCAGGGGCGCTCGGCGCGCGGCGCGCTGGCGCGCGACAAGGCCGCCGACCCGATCGCCGCGCACGCGGACGTCAGGCGCATGCTGCTGACGCAGAAGGCGCTGACCGAGGGCCAGCGGCTGCTCGCCTACCAGACCGCGCTGCTCGCCGACGTCGAGCACCTGGGGCGCGACGCGCCGGCGCGCGAGCGCGCCGGCCAGCTGGTCGCGCTGCTGGTGCCGATCGTGAAGTCGCTCCTGACCGACAGCGCGATGGAGACCACCGAGCTCGCGATGCAGGTGCACGGCGGCGCGGGCTTCATCCGCGAGACCGGCGTCGAGCAGTACCTGCGCGACGCCAAGATCACCTGCATCTACGAGGGCACGAACGGCATCCAGGCGCTCGACCTCTTGGGCCGCAAGGTGCTCGCGAACGGCGGCGCCACCGTCAAGCTGCTGGCCGAGGAGATCGGCGCGACGCTCGCCGGCGAGCTCGCGCCGGCGCTCGGGCCCCACGCCGCGACGCTGCGCGCCAAGGTCGAGGAGTGGGCCGAGCTCACCCGCATCGTCGCGGCGCGGGTCGCGAAGGATCCCGACGAGCTCGGCGCGGTCGCGGTCGACTACCTCAACTACGCCGGCTACGTGCTGGTCGGCTGGGGCTGGCTCAGGATGGCGAACGTCGCCGCCCGGCGGCTCGCCGCCGGCAGCGCCGAGCGCGCCTTCTACGAGGGCAAGCTCGCGGCCGCGGCGTTCTACTTCGAGCGGCTGCTGCCGCGCACGCTCGCGACCGCGGCCGCGGTGCGCGCCGGCGGGGCGACGCTGCCGGCGCTCGCCCCGGAGCACTTCGCGGCCTGAAACGCGGGACTTTCCCCGTTGCAACGCGGCGGTGCCGGACTCATCATCGTGGCCTCGCCCCGGCGGTGTGCGTCGCCGGGCTATGGGAGGAACAACAACATGATGCTCGATACCCGCGTCCGCCCCCTGGCTCTGCTGCTCGCGGCGTGGCTCGCGTGCGGCGCCGCGGCGGCCGCGCTTGCGGCCGATCCGAAGACGACGGCCGACGACAAGTGCACCGCGCAGTGCGACGAGGAGTCGGACCGCTGCATGCAGGCGGCGGGCAAGGACAGCGCCAAGCAGAAGCAGTGCGACTCGAGCTACGACGAGTGCCTGCGCAAGTGCCAGTGACCGGCCCCGCCTGAGCGAGCCCGCGCCGGCCGCGGGCCGGACCCCCCCGGGCGGCCGTCCGCGCCGCCCGGCCTGCGCCTCCCGGGCCCTTCGGGCGCCCGGGCCAACTGCAGTTGCAGTTAAGCCTCTTTTCTGTATAGTTCGGTGGCTTCGCAGCTGCAAAAAGCGTCAGATCTTGTTGATCTGATTGATGATTTTCGAGGCATGGCGGCCCATGAGAGAGCGGGACGAAGAGCACTTCGAGTTGGACGAGGAGTTCCTCGCCGACGCCGAGGCCGACGAGCCGGACTATGACCGGCTGATCGACCGCGTCGATCGCAAGAAGGTGCAGCCGAGCAAGAAGGGCAAGGCCGCTTGGAGCAAGCTCGAGGACGTGCTCGCCGAGCGGCGCCTGAAGAAGGCCCTGGAAGACTTCGAGGACGAGGCCTGAGGCCCCGTCCCTGACCGCGGCCGCAGCCGCCGCCGCTTCCCGATGCTGACGGCCGCGTGGCCGCCCCCGCCCGAATGCCGCCGATGACCCCAGAGACCGCGCCCTTCGTCGTCCTCAAGTTCGGCGGCACCAGCGTCTCGTCGGCGGCCAACTGGGCCAACATCCGCGACGTCCTGAAGGCGCGCCTCGCGGCCGGCCTGCAGCCGGTCGTGGTGCACTCGGCGCTCTCCGGCATCACCGACCGGCTCGAGCAGCTGCTGGTCGAGGCCATCGCCGGCCGGCACGCGCCGGTGCTCGAGGCGATCGCCGCCCGCCACGAGGCGCTCGCGCGCGAGCTCGGCATCGCGCTGCCCGCAGGCGCCAGGCGCCACCTCGACGACCTCGGCCAGATCGCGGCCGGCGTCGCGCTCGTCAAGGAGGTCAGCGACCGCGTCCGGGCGCGGGTCATGGCGGCCGGGGAGCTGATGGCGACCGAGCTCGGCGCCGCCTGGCTCGCCGGGCAGGGGCTTACGGTCGAGTGGGTGGACGCGCGCAGCGTGCTCCGCGCCGACACGCGCGGCCACGGCGCCCGCGCCGGCATCCTCGCCGCGACCTGCGACTACGCGCCGGATGAGGCCCTGCGCCGGCGCTTCGCGCGGCCGGGCGTCGTGATCCTGAGCCAGGGCTTCATCGCGAGCGACGCGGCCGGCAACACCGTGCTGCTCGGCCGCGGCGGCTCGGACACGTCCGGCGCCTACTTCGCCGCCAAGCTCGGCGCCTGCCGGCTCGAGATCTGGACCGACGTGCCGGGCATGTTCAGCGCCAACCCGAAGGGCGTGCCGAACGCGCGCCTGCTCCGGCAGCTGCACTACGACGAGGCGCAGGAGATCGCCTCGAGCGGCGCCAAGGTGCTGCACCCGCGCTGCATCCTGCCGGTGAAGCAGTACGGCATCCCGCTCTACGTCTACGCGACCCAGACGCCGGCGCTCGAGGGCACGCACATCACCGCCGACCCCGCCGGCGGCGACGCCGCGCAGGTCAAGGCGATCGCGATCAAGAAGGGCATCACGCTGATCTCGATGGACAGCCCCGGCATGTGGCACGAGGTCGGCTTCCTCGCCGACGTGTTCCAGGTGTTCAAGGCGCAGGGCCTGTCGGTGGACCTGGTCTCGACCTCGGAGACCAACGTCACGGTGTCGCTCGACCCGCAGGCCAACACGCTCGACGCCCAGGCGGTGGCGGCGCTGGTGCGCTCGCTCGCGCCCTTGTGCCGCGCCGAGGTCATCGGGCCGTGCGCGGCGCTGTCGCTGGTCGGGCGCAACATCCGCGGCATCCTGCACGACCTCGGCGAGGCGCTCGCGCTCTTCGCGGACGAGCGCATCTACCTGGTCAGCCAGGCGGCCAACGACCTCAACTTCACCTTCGTCATCGACGAGGCGCAGGGCGACCGGCTGGTCGGGCAGCTGCACGAGCTCCTGATCCGCGCCGCGGTCAACGACCTGGTGCTCGGCCCGACCTGGGACGAGCTCAACGCGCCGGCGCCGGGGCCGCCGCCGCCGCCGCCGTGGTGGCGCACGCGCCGCGAGGCGCTGATCGCGCGCCTCGGCGCACGCGACGCCGCCTACGTCTACGACCTCGACACGGTGCGCGCCGCGGCGCGCGCGCTGAAGTCGCTGCGCGCACCGGCCGAGGTGCACTACGCGATGAAGGCCAACCCGCACCCGGCGATCCTCGCGACGCTGGCCGCCGAGGGCGTGGGCTTCGACTGCGTGTCGCGCGGCGAGGTCGAGCACCTCGAGGCGACCGTGCCGGGCCTCGCCCGCGGGCGCGTGCTGTACACGCCGAACTTCGCGCCGCGCCACGAGTACGAGTGGGCGCTGGCGCACGGGCTGACCGTGACGCTCGACAACCTGCATCCGCTGCGCGAGTGGCCGGCGCTGTTTGGCGGGCGCGAGCTCTTCGTGCGCATCGACACCGGCCGCGGCCAGGGCCACCACCGGCACGTGCGCACCGCGGGCGTGCACGCCAAGTTCGGCGTGCCGCTGTTCGAGCTCGACGAGCTCGAGCGCCTCGCGGCGGCCGCCGGCGCGCGCATCGTCGGCCTGCACGCGCACACCGGCAGCGGCATCTTCACGACCGACACCTGGGTCGAGGTGGCCGAGTGCCTGGCGCGGGTCGCGGCGCGCTTCCCGGCGGTCGGCGTGCTGGACCTCGGTGGCGGCTTCGGCGTGCCGGACAAGGCGAGCCGCCTGCCGGTGGACCTCGCCGGGCTCGACCGCGCGCTCGGGGCGTTTCGCGCGCGCGAGCCGCGCTACGCGCTCTGGCTCGAGCCCGGCCGCTACCTGGTGGCGGCCGCGGGCGTGCTGCTCGCGCGGGTCACGCAGCTGAAGGGCAAGGGCGCCAAGCAGTACCTCGGCGTCGCCACCGGCATGAACTCGCTGCTGAGGCCGGCGCTCTACGGCGCGCACCATGACATCGCGAACCTGACGCGGCTCGAGGAGCCGCCGGGCGCGACCTACGAGGTGGTCGGCCCGATCTGCGAGTCGGCCGACGTGCTCGGCCACGAGCGGCTGCTGCCGGTGAGCCGCGAGGGCGACGTGCTCGCGATCGCGACCGCGGGCGCCTACGGCCACGCGATGAGTTCGCACTACAATCTGCGCGAGCCGGCCGAGGAGCTCGTGCTGTAGCGGCGCCGGGCGGCGCCGAGGAGACGCGGATGCAGGTCGGGATCGTCGGCTGGCGCGGCATGGTGGGCTCGGTGCTCGTGGAGCGCATGCGCGCCGAGGGCGACTTCGCCCTCGTCGAGCCCGTGTTCTTCTCGACCACGCAGGCCGGGCGCGCGGCGCCGGACGTCGGCCGGCCCGTCGGGCCGGTCCGGGACGCGGCCGACCTCGCCGCGCTCGCGGCGATGGACGTGCTGGTCTCGTGCCAGGGCGGCGACTACACCCAGGACGTGCACCCGCGGCTCAGGGCCGGCGGCTGGGACGGCTACTGGGTGGACGCGGCCTCGGCGCTGCGGATGCGGCCCGAGGCCGTCGTGATCCTGGACCCGGTCAACCGGCCGGTCATCGACGCCGCGCTCGACGCCGGCCGGCGCGACTTCATCGGCGGCAACTGCACGGTCTCGCTGATGCTGATGGCGCTCGGCGGGCTGTTCCGCGCGGACCTGGTCGAGTGGGTCACGGCGATGACCTACCAGGCGGCCTCGGGCGCGGGCGCCGCCCACATGCGCGAGCTGGTCGCGCAGATGGGCGCGGCGCACGCCGCCGCCGCGGCGCTGCTCGCCGACCCCGCAAGCTCGATCCTCGCCGTCGACCGCGCGGTCGGCGCGGCGCTTGCCGGCCCCTCGCTGCCGCACGCCGAGTTCGGCACCGCGCTCGCCGGCAGCCTGATCCCGTGGATCGACAAGGACCTCGGCAACGGCCAGAGCCGCGAGGAGTGGAAGGGCGGCGCCGAGGCCAACAAGATCCTCGGCCGCGAGTCGCGCCCGGTGCCGGTGGACGGCATCTGCGTGCGCATCGGCGCGATGCGCTGCCACAGCCAGGCGCTGACCGTGAAGCTGAAGCGCGACCTGCCGCTCGCCGAGGTCGAGCGGCTGCTCGGCGCCGCCAACGACTGGGTGCGCGTGGTGCCGAACGAGCGCGAGGCCTCGATCCGGGCGCTGTCGCCGGTGGCGGTGGCGGGCTCGCTCGCGATCCCGGTCGGGCGGCTGCGCAAGCTGCCGATGGGCGGGGAGTACCTCGCCGCGTTCACGGTCGGCGACCAGCTCCTGTGGGGCGCGGCCGAGCCGCTGCGGCGCATGCTGCGGATCCTCGCGGCGCGGCGCTGAGCGCCGCGCGGTGACGGCCCCGGCCGCGACGCGGGCGCAGCTGCCGCGCACGGTCGTCGTGCTCGGCTGGGTCTCGCTGCTCAACGACGCGGCGAGCGAGATGATCACGCCGCTGCTGCCCGTGTTCCTGACCGCGACGCTCGGCGCGGGGCCGGCGATCGTCGGCCTCGTCGAGGGCGTCGCCGAGGCGACCGCGAGCGTCCTGAAGCTCCTCGCCGGCCGGCTCGTCGACCGCGGCGCGGGCGCCAAGCGCCTGGTGTTCGCCGGCTACGGCCTCGCCAACCTCGCGCGCCCCGCGCTCGGGCTCGCGGCGCTGTGGCCGGTGGTGCTGCTCTTGCGCTTCGCCGACCGCGTCGGCAAGGGCGTGCGCACCGCGCCGCGCGATGCGCTGATCGCGGGCGCCGCGGGCGCGGCGATCCGCGGCCGCGCCTTCGGCTTCCACCGCTCGATGGACCACGCCGGCGCGGTCGTCGGGCCGCTGGTCGCCTTCGCGCTCCTTTCGGGCGGCGCGGCGCTCGGGCGCGTGTTCCTGTGGTCGGCGCTGCCCGGCGTGCTCGTGCTCGTGCTGCTCGGCTTCGGCGTCCCCGCCGATGCGCCGCTGGCGCCGGCCGCGGCGCCGGCGCCGCTCCGCTGGCGCGCGCTCGATGCGCGCCTGCGCGCGCTCCTGATCGCGGCGGCGGTGCTCGCGCTCGCGACGGTGCCGGAGGTGTTCGTGGTGCTGTGGGCGCGCGAGTCGGGGCTGCCGCTCGATCGGGTGCCGCTCGTCTGGGCCGGCGCGAGCCTCGCCAAGATGCTGCTCGCCTATCCCGCGGGCGTCGCGACCGACCGCTACGGCCGCGTGCCGCTGCTGCTCGCCGGCTGGACGCTTAGGGTGCTGGCGCTCGCGGCGCTCGCGGCGGTCGCGGCGCGGGGGGCGGCGATCTGGGCGCTCTTCCTCGGCTACTCGGCGACGCTCGCGCTCACCGAGCCCGCCGAGCGCTCGCTGATCGGCGACGTCGCCCCGCCGGCCGTGCGCGGCACCGCCTTCGGGCTCTACCACCTCGCGAGCGGCCTCCTGGTGCTGCCGGGGGCGGTGCTCTTCGGCCTCGTCTGGGAGCGCGCGGGCTCGGGCGTCGCCTTCGGGCTCGCCGCCGTGATCACGGCGCTCGCGGCGCTCGGCATGGCGCTCGCCGCGCGCACCGCCGCTCGCCATCTCGCCCGCGAGCCTTGAGCGCGCGCCGGCGCGGCCCCGGTCCCGGGCGGATCCGGCGCCCCGGCCGGGGCCTCGCCCGGCCCTTGCGGCCGGTCGGAGCGGGGCCGGCAGTCTCCCCGGGATATACCGTGAATTCAGTGAGTTAGGAGGTGCGGCGCGGGGTGTTTCGCCGCGCCGCAGCGAAGGTGCGAACTGGCCGTCAACGGCCCGGGCGCGAAGGCGCTATAAGATGTGAGCGCCCTCGGGCGCAGTCACGGGAGAGAGCCATGCGCATCGACACCCGGCCTCGCAACGCAACGATCCGCGCGCTCGCCGCTGCGGTCGGCGTGCTGGCGCTCGGGATCGCGGGCGCGGCCTTTGCCGCCGGGTACGGCGGCCACGGCGGCGGCGGCGGTGGCCACGGCGGTGGCGGCGGCGGCGGGCACGGCGGCGGCGGGCACCCGAGCGCCTCCGCGCACGGCTACGCGCACGCCCCGGCCGGCGGCTACGCGCACGCCCCGGCCGGCGGCTACGGGCACGCGCCGCGCGGCGCGTACTACGCGGGCCACGGCGGCACCAGCGGCGGCCACGGCACCTACTACGGCGGGCACGGCGGCGCCTACTACAACGGCCACGGCGCCTACTACGGTGGCCACGGCGGCTACTACGGCGGCCACGGCCACTACTACTACGGCCACGGCTACTACGGCGCCTGGTACGGCGGCTACTGGTACCCGTGGGGCGGCGTGTACGGGCTCGGCCTCTACTTCGCGACGCTGCCGCTCTACTACCAGACGCTGTGGTGGGGCGGGGTGCCGTACTACTACGCGGACGAGACCTTCTACCGCTGGAACGACACCGTCGGCCAGTACGAGACGGTCGCGCCGCCGGAGGAAGCCCAGGGCGGCGCGCCGCCGGCGGCGGCGAACGAGCCCTACGTCTACCCGCGTCAGGGCCAGTCGGACCAGCAGCTGCAGCAGGATCGCTACCAGTGCTACCGCTGGGCGGCGGACCAGACCGGCTTCGACCCGACGCGCGCCAACGGTGGCGGCAACGCCGAGGCGGCCGCCGGCCAGGCCGGCGCCTACCGGCGCGCCGAGAGCGCCTGCCTCGAGGGCCGCGGCTACACGGTGCGCTAGGCCCCGAGGCGCGGCTGAGCTGGATTTTCCGGGCCCCGCAGCGCACGCTCGGCGGGCGCGCCGCCGGCCGCCGCGCGCGGCCGCGCGCCGCGCCGCCTACCCAGTGCCTCGAAGGGGATCCCCATGAAGCCTCGCTTCGCTGCCGTCGCCTGCGCGGCGGCGCTCTCGCTCTGGCCGCTCGCGGCCGCGCTCGCCGCCGACCGCCCGGTGATGCGCGTGATCGTCGTGCAGGCGCGCGACGTCGCCGCCTACGTCAAGGAGATCGACGCGGTGCGCGCGCTGTGGAAGAAGCACAACGTGCCGGCGACGCTCACGGTCTACCGCGCGAGCTACGCCGGCACCGACACCGGCGCCGTGGTGGTCGAGGCGCGCTTCCCGAGCATGGTGGCGCTCGCGACCGGCATGGACGCGGCGCGCAGCGACCCGGAGATCGCCGCCGAGATGCTCAAGGTGGCCGCGCTGCGGGAGGTGATCTCCGACAGCATCTACGACGAGCTCAGCCACTAGAGCGCGGGCGGCTCCGCGGCTGAGCGGCGCGCGGCGTGCCGGGACTCGAGCTCGCGCACGACGTCGCCGAGCGAGCGGTCGTGGGTCTTGAGCAGCAGCAGCAGGTGGAACACGAGGTCGGCGCTCTCGCTGACCACCGCCGCCGGGTCGCCGCCGACCGCCGCGAGCGCGACCTCGAGGCCTTCCTCGCCGACCTTCTGCGCCACCCGGCTCGGGCCGCGGGCGTGCAGCTTGGCGGTGTAGCTCGAGTCCGGCTGCTCGGCGATGCGGGTCGCGATCACGGCCTCGAGGCGCTGCAGGAAGGCGAGCTCGGTCGCGCGCGACGGCGGCTGGCCGTGGAAGCAGTCGGCGGCGCCGGTGTGGCAGACGGGGCCGGCGGGCCGGCCGAGCACCAGGAGCGCGTCGCGGTCGCAGTCCGCGGTCACGGCCTCGACCGCGATGAAGTTCCCCGAGCTCTCGCCCTTGGTCCAGAGGCGGCCGCGGCTGCGGCTGTAGAAGGTCACGCGCCGCTCGCGCAGCGTCTTCTCGAGCGCCTCGCGGTTCATGTAGCCGAGCATCAGCACGCTGCCGCTGTCGGCGTGCTGCACGATCGCGGGCACGAGCCCCGCGCCCTTGTCGAAGTCGAGCGTCGCGACGTCGCCCTCGTTCATGGCCGCACCTCGATGCCCTCGGCCGCGAGATAGCGCTTCAGCTGCGGAATCTGGATCGTGCCGAGATGGAAGACGCTCGCGGCGAGCGCGCCGTCGACGCGCGTCGCCGCGAACACGTCGCGAAAGTGCTCCGGGATGCCGGCGCCGCCCGAGGCGATCAGCGGCACCCTGCAGACCGCGCGCGCCGCGGCCAGCTGCGCGAGGTCGTAGCCGGCCCGCACGCCGTCGCTCGCCATGCAGTTGAGGACGATCTCGCCGGCGCCGCGCGCCTGCGCCTCGCCGATCCAGGCGAGCGTGTCGCGGCGCGTGCCGCGCGCGAGCCGCGGGTCGCCGGTGTTCTCGTACACCTCGTAGCGCGGCGCGCGCCCGCCGGCGAGCGTCTGGCTGTCGACGCCGACGACCACGCACTGCGCGCCGAAGCGCTCGGCCAGCCGGTCGATCAGGTCGGGGTCGGCGAGCGCCGGCGAGTTCACCGAGACCTTCTCGGCGCCGGCGCCGAGCACCGCCTCGGCGTCGGCCACCGAGCGGATGCCGCCGGCGACGCAGAACGGGATGTCGAGCAGGCGCGCGACGCGCGCCACCCAGCCGCGCTCCACCGTGCGCCCGGCCGGGCTCGCGGTGATGTCGTAGAACACGAGCTCGTCGGCGCCGGCGTCGCGGTAGCGCGCGGCGAGCTCGAGGATGTCGCCGACCACGCGGTGGTCGCGAAAGCGCACGCCCTTGACGACCTGGCCGTCGCGGACGTCGAGGCAGGGGATTATGCGGCGGGCAAGAATGGCTTCAGCTCCTCGGCCCTCAGCCGCCCCTCCAAGAGCGCCCGGCCGCTGATCGCGGCCGCGACGCCGCCGTCGGCGAGCGCCCACAGGTCGCACGCGTCGCGCACGCCGCCGGAGGCCTGCCAGTGGATGTCCGGGAAGCGCCGCACCGCGTCGACGTAGAGCGCGCAGTTGGGGCCGCCGAGCGCGCCGTCGCGGCCGACGTCGGTGCAGAGCACGTGCCGGAGTCCCGCGCCGCGAAAGCGCGCCACCGCGTCCCAGAGGCTGAGGCGCGACTGCTCGCGCCAGCCGTGGGTCGCGACCCGCGGCTCGCCGGCCGCGTCGAGGCGCACGTCGAGGGCGAGCACGATCGCCTCCGGCCCCAGCCGCCGCAGCCAGGAGGCCACGAGGTCGGGGTCGGTGACCGCGAGGCTGCCGATGACGACCCGCGCGGCGCCCGCCGCGAGCGTCTGCTCGACGGTCGCGCGCTCGCGGAGCCCGCCGCCGACCTGCAGCCTCAGGCGGCCGAGGCGGGCGAGCGCCGCGACCAGCGCGAGGTGCGCCGGCGCGCCGTCGCGGGCGCCGTCGAGGTCGACCACGTGCAGCCAGCCGGCACCGAGCTCGGCGTAGCTCAGGCACAGTTCCTCCGGCGCCACCGGATAGCGGGTCTCGGCCGCGAACTCGCCCTGCAGCAGCCGCACGCAGTGGCCGTCCCGCAGGTCGATGGACGGGATCAGCTGCACGGCCCGCTGCCGAGCGCGAGGAAGTTGGCGAGCAGCCGCGCGCCGGTGCCGGCCGAGCGCTCGGGGTGGAACTGCGCGCCGTGGAAGTTGCCGCGGCTCACGATCGCCGTGAACGGCCCGCCGTAGTCGCAGGTCGCTACCGTGTCCGGGCCCGGCGGCAGGGCGTAGCTGTGCACGAAGTAAGCGTAGTCCCCCGGGTGGATCCCGGCCAAGAGCGGGCTCGGGCGCACCGGCGTCAGCTGGTTCCAGCCCATGTGCGGCACGCTGCGGCCGGGGAGCTCGGCGAAGCGGGTCGCGCGGCCCTCGAGGATGCCGAGGCAGTCGGTGTCGCCCTCGGCCGAGGCGGCGTAGAGCAGCTGCATGCCGAGGCAGATGCCGAGCACGGGCTGCGTCAGCGCCGGGATCACGCGCTCGAGGCCGGCGCTCCGTAGGCGCTGCATCGCCTCGCGCGCGGCGCCCACGCCCGGCAGGATCACCCGCGGCGCGGCGCGCAGCTGCCCGGGATCGCGGGTCACGAGCGTCTCGCAGCCGAGGCGCTCGAGCGCGAAGCGCACCGAGGCGACGTTGCCGCCGCCGTTGTCGACGATCGCCACCAGGCTCACAGCACGCCCTTGCTGCTCGGCAGCGACGTGCCCTCGACCCTGAACGCCTGCCTGAGCGCCCGGCCGACGCCCTTGAAGCAGCTCTCGACCATGTGGTGGGTGTTGTCGCCGCGCACCGCGAGGTGCAGCGCGCAGCCGAGCGCGTCGGCGAGGCTGCGGAAGAAGTGCGGCACGAGCTCCGTCGGCAGCCCGCCGACCGCGTCGCGCGCGAAGCGGCCCTCGAACACGAAATAGGCGCGGCCCGAGAGGTCGAGCGCCACCTGCGCCTCGGCCTCGTCCATCGCCAGCAGGAAGCCGTAGCGGCCGATGCCGCGCTTGTCGCCGAGCGCGGCCCGGAGCGCCTGGCCGAGCGCCAGCGCCGAGTCCTCGACGGTGTGGTGCTCGTCGACCTCGAGGTCGCCCCGGCACTCGAGCTCGAGCGCGAAGCCGCCGTGGCGCGCGACCTGCTCGAGCATGTGGTCGAGGAAGCCGATGCCGGTCGCGATCCTGACCGGCTCCTCGGCGTCGAGGTCGACCGCGACTGCGAGCTCGGTCTCGCGCGTGCGCCGCTCGATGCGCGCGCGGCGGTGGCGCTCGGTGAGGCGGCGCCCGATCGCGGGCCACGAGTGCTCGGCGGCGCCGTCCTTCGCGACCCGGTAGCCGGGGATGCCGAGGTTCGCGGCGAGCTCGAGGTCGCTCGCGCGGTCGCCGATCACCGCCGAGCGCGCCGCGTCCATCGGCGCGCGCGCGAGGTACTCGCTGACCAGCCGGGTCCGCGGCTTGCGGCAGTCGCAGCCGTCGGCGGGGAAGTGCGGGCAGATCAGCACCGCGTCGAAGACGATGCCCTGCGAGGCGAACAGCGCGAGGATGAACTCGTGCGCCTCGCGAAACGCCGCCTCCGGCAGGCTCGGCGTGCCGAGCCCGTCCTGGTTGGTGACCATCACGAGCGCGTAGCCGGCGCGCCGCAGCGCCAGGAGCGCGGGGATCACGTCCGGCATCAGCCGGATCTTGGCGAGCGCATCCACCTGCTCGTCGGGCGGCTCCTCGATGAGCGTGCCGTCGCGATCGATGAACAGCGTCGGGGTCATGGGGCGGCGAGCCCCGCCAGCAGCCGGTCGTTCGCGGCAGGGGTCCCGACCGTGATGCGCAGCGCCCCGGGCGTCAGCGGCCCGTGGCTGAAGTCCCTGAGCAGGAAGCCCGCGGCGCGCGCGCGCGCCAGCGCGGCGGCGGCGTCGTGGCACTCGACGAGCAGGAAGTTGGCCGCGCTCGGCCAGACGCGGCGCACCAGCGGCAGGCGCGCGAGCGCGGCCGCGAGCCGGCCGCGCTCGGCGCCGAGCTCGGCGATGCGCAGCCGCGCGCGCGCGAGCGGCGCCGGCGCGAGCGCCTCGAGCGCCGCCTCGCTGCACGGCGTCGGCATCGAGTAGGGCGGGATCACGCGCCGCAGGAGCTCGATGACCGCGGGGTCCGCGATCACCGCGCCGACGCGCGCGCCGGCGAGCGCGTGGGCCTTCGAGAGCGTGCGCAGCACGACCAGGTTCGGCAGCCGCCCGATGCGCGCCGCGAGGCTCGGCACCGCGGCGAACTCGAGGTAGGCCTCGTCGACGACCACCAGCGCCTGCTCGGCGAGCCGCCCGGCGAGGCGTTCGATCAGCGCCGGGTCGACGAGGTTGCCGGTCGGGTTGTTCGGCGTGCACAGGTAGAGGAGCTTCACCGCCGGCGTCAGCGCGGCCGCGAGCGCCGCCTCGTCGGGCGCGTAGCCGGCCTCGCGGTCGAGCGGCACCTCGACGAGTGCCGCGCCCTGGATGCGGGTCGCGACCGCGTACATGCCGAAGGTGGGCGGGCAGACGAGCGCCGCGTCGCGCCCGGGCACGAGGAAGGCGCGGCAGAGGAGGTCGATGCCCTCGTCCGAGCCGCGCCCGGCGATCAGCTGCTCGGGGCGCACGCCGTAGAGCGCGGCGAGCCGCGCCTCGAGGGTGCGCGGCTGCGGCTCCGGGTAGCGGTTGAGGCCCGCCTGCGAGCGGTCGCCGACGTAGCGCCACGGGTTCTCGTTGGCATGCAGCCGCTCGAGCGCGGGCTCCCAGCGGGCGTGCGCGTAGGGCGCGAGCGCGAGGATCTCGGGGCGGGCGAGGCGGGCGGCGAGGCTCATGGCGGCGCGAGCGCGGCGAGGCGCAGCGCCACCGCCTGCGCGTGGCCGTCGAGGCCCTCGAGCCCGGCGAGCGTCGCCGCCACCGGCCCGAGCGCCTGCAGGCCCGCCGGCGTCAGCTCCTGCACCGTGATGCGCTTCGTGAAGTCGGCGAGCGCGAGGCCCGAGAAGGCGCGCGCGTAGCCGTAGGTCGGCAGCACGTGGTTGGTGCCGCTGCAGTAGTCGCCGAGCGGCTCCGGCGACCAGTGGCCGAGGAACACCGAGCCCGCGGCGCTGACGCGCCCGAGCCAGGCGCGCGGCGCCTCGATCTCGAGCAGCAGGTGCTCCGGGGCGTAGGCGTTGCTGACCTCGAACGCGGTCTCGAGGTCCGCGACCACGATCGCGCGGCTCGCCTCCAGCGCCCGCGCGGTGATCGCGCGCCGCGACAGCGTCGCCTGCTGGCGCGCCACCTCGGCCACCACCGCCGCGGCGAGCGCCGCCGAGGTGGTGACCAGGATCACCTGCGCGGCCGGGTCGTGCTCGGCCTGCGCGAGCAGGTCCGCGGCGACGAACGCGGCGCGCGCCGTGTGGTCGGCGATCACCAGCACCTCGGAGGGCCCGGCCGGCAGGTCGAGCGCCGCGCCCTCGGGGTCGCGCGCCACCTGCAGCTTGGCGGCGGTCACGTAGGCGTTGCCCGGGCCGCAGATCTTGTCGACCTTGGGGATGGTCGCGGTGCCGTAAGCGAGCGCCGCGATCGCCTGCGCGCCGCCGACCTTGTACACCCGCCCGACGCCGCAGCGCCGCGCCGCGACCAGCACCGCGGGGTCGGCGCCGCCATCGGGCCGCGGCGGCGTGCACAAGACGCGCGTCGGGCAGCCCGCGAGCGCCGCCGGCACCGCGCTCATGATCGCGGCCGACGGCAGCGGCGCCGAGCCCGCCGGCACGTACAGCCCGACCGCCGCGATCGGCACCTCGAGCCGCTCGCAGCGCACGCCGGGCGCGGTCTCGAGCGCGAGCGGCGCGAGGCGCTGCGCGGCGTGAAAGCGCGTGACGTTGGCGATCGCGGCGTCGAGCGCCGCGTGCGCGGCGCGCGGCAGCGCCGCCTCGGCGGCGGCGAACTCCTGGTCGCCGACCAGGAGCGCGGCCGGCGCGACGCCGTCGAACCGGCGCGTGTAGTCGGCGAGCGCCGCGTCGCCGCGCGCGCGCACGTCGGCGATGATCGCCGCCACGGCGCGCTCGACCTCGGCGGCGTCGCGCTGCGCCGGGCGCCTGAGCAGCGCCGCGCGCTCGGCGGCCGTCAGCCGGCTCCAGTCGTGGCAGGCGAGCATCAGGCGAGCATCTTTTCGACGGGCAGCACGAGGATCGCCGAGGCGCCGGCGGCCTTGAGGCCCTCGAGCGTCTCCCAGAACACGTTCTCGCGGCACACCGCGTGCACCGCCACCTTGTCGGGGTTGCCCTCGAGCGGCATCACGGTCGGGTACTCCGAGCCCGGCAGCAGCCGGCGGATCTCGGCGAGCGCGGCGCGCGGCGCGTGCAGCATGATGTACTTGCTCTCCTTGACCTGCTCGACGCCGTCGATGCGCAGCAGCATGCGCTCGAGCCAGGACTCCTTGACGGCCGGCAGCGGCACCGGCGTGCGGATCAGCATCGCCTGGCTCTCGAGCACGGTCTCGACCTCCCGGAGGTGGTTGGCCTTGAGCGTGCTGCCGGTCGAGACGAGGTCGCAGACGACGTCGGCGCGGCCGAGCCGGGGTGCGATCTCGACCGCGCCCGACAGCACCACCACCTCGGCGGCGATGCCTTTGCCGCTCAGCCAGCGCGCCAGGATGTTGGGGTAGGTGGTCGCGATGCGCCGGCCGGCGAGGTCGCCGGCCGCGCGGTAGGCGAAGTCCTCCGGCACCGCGATCGCGAGCCGGCAACGGCCGAAGTCGAGCGGCTGCATCTCGACGAACAGCGGCGCGGCGCCGCGCGCGAGGAAGCCGAGGCGCTTCTCCTCGACCACGTTGCGGCCGACGATGCCGAGGTCGCAGACGTCCTCCTGCACGAGGTCGGGGATGTCGTCGTCGCGCACCAGCAGCACGTCGAGCGGCATGTTCTCGCCGTAGCACAGCAGCTGGTCCTTGCCGCGGCTGTACTTCAGCCCGCAGCGGACCAGCAGGTCGAGCGAGTGGTCGGTGAGGCGGCCGGTCTTCTGCACCGCCACCTTGAGGCGCTGCTCCTTATCCATGGCGCGGCTCGCGGCTGCGGCCGGCGGCGAGCGCGTAGCCGCCGTTGCCGGCGAGCAGGTAGCGCGCCACCCGGCCGATGGTCGTGACGCTGACGCCGGTCAGGCGGTGGATCTCGCGGTAGGGGCGGTTCTGCTGCAGCAGCTCGACCACCGCCCAGCGGTCGGCGAGCGCCTGCAGCTCGGCCGGCGTGCACAGGTCGCGGAAGAAGGCGCGGCACTCGTCGCCGTTGCGCAGCGTCAGGATCGCCTGGTAGAGCGAGCGCTCGGCGAGCGCCTCCTGGCGCGGACTCAGGGGTCGGTGCAGCTTCATGACCTGTCGCAATGTATTAACGTACTAATACATTAATACAAGCGCGGGCGCCGGGCAAGTTTCTTGACGCACTGCGGTGCGGCTCTTAGACTCCTGCCGCCCATCTAGACCGGCTGAGGGACTGGCCCTTTGAAGCCGGGGCAACCGGCGCGAAGCGTCCAGGTGCCAACTCCTGCGGATCCGGACCGGGTCCGGTAGATGGGTCGCCGGATGACCGGGCCCCGCGCCCGGCCGAGGCCGGTTCCGCCGCATCCGGCGGCTCGGGAGTCCGCGCCAGCGCGTGACCCGAGGAGCGGCGATGCTGTCCCGAATCGATCGATGGCCCACGGTAGCCGGCCCCGCAAGCGGCGGGGCGGGCGCGTCGTGCCCGCTCATGCCGGCGCCGCGCCGCCGCCGCGGCCCGCCCTCCGGCCGCGCCGCGTCGCCCGCGCGCCGCGGCCCTATCGCCGACCGCCTGCAAGGACTCGCCCGATGAGCCGCCCGACCGACCCCCGCACCCGCACCGTGCGCGCCGCGCTCGACACCGACGCCGAGCACGGCGCGGTGGTGCCGCCGATCCACCTGACCTCGACGTTCTCGTTCGCGACCTTCGGCGAGAAGCGCCGCTAC
>DATKOP010000047.1:0-22816 GCA_035524595.1 Steroidobacteraceae bacterium
ACGGTGATGATGGGCTACCTGAAGAACCCGGACGCGTCCGACGCCGTCTTCAAGGGCGGATGGTTCCGCTCCGGCGATCTCGGCGTCATGCATCCCGACGGCTATGTCGAGGTGAAGGATCGCTCCAAGGACATCATCATCTCCGGCGGCGAGAACATCTCCTCGCTCGAGGTCGAGGACGTGCTGTACCGGCACCCGGCGGTGCTGGCCTGCGCGGTCGTCGCGCGGCCGGATCCGAAGTGGGGCGAGACGCCCTGCGCCTTCGTCGAGCTGCGCCCGGGCACGAGCGCGACCGCCGCCGAGCTGATCGCGCACTGCCGCGCGCAGCTCGCGCACTTCAAGGTGCCGCGGCTGGTCGAGTTCGCGACGCTGCCGAAGACCGCGACCGGCAAGATCCAGAAGGCGGTGCTGCGCGCGCAGGCGCGCGCGGCCGCGGGCCGCGGCTAGCGACGCGCGCCCACCCGGCGCGTCAGCCACTCGCCGGCGGCGAGCACCGCCAGGATCGCCGCCGCGCTCGCCAGATGCGGCGTCGGCGGCAGGCCGAGCGAGCGCGCCCGCCACTCGAAGGCACCGAGGCCGGCCAGCAGCAGCCCGAGGCCCCACGGGCAGCTGCGCGGCCAGGCGAAGGCGCCGAGGCCGATGCCGAGCAGCGCGGCGAGCGCGATGCGCGCCGCGCCGGCGAGCCGGCCGTCGAGCGCCGCGGGGCCGGCGGCGAGCATGAGCAGCGGGCGCGCGACCACGAGCCAGCCCGCGCCGAGACGCACCAGCGCCATGACCCAGCGGCCGAGGCGGGCCGGCGCCGGCGGCGCGTCGTCCGCGGGCGGCCCGCTCACGGCGCCTCCGTGCGGAAGTCGTTCTGCCGCCAGGCCTCGTAGACGACCAGCGCGACCGCGTTCGACAGGTTGACGCTGCGGTTGCCGGGGCGCATCGGGATGCGGACCACCGCGTCCGCGGGCAGCGCCGCGGTGACCGCCGCCGGCAGGCCGGTGGTCTCGCGTCCGAACAGGAACGCATCGCCGGGCCGGTAGCCGACGTCGCTGTAGCGACGCGAGCCGCCGGTCTCGACCGCGAACAGCCGGGCCGGCGCGACGCGCTGCAGACAGGTGGCGAGATCCGGATGCTCGCGGACCCGGGCCATCGCGTGGTAGTCGAGGCCGGCGCGGCGCAGCTGGGCGTCGTCGATCGAGAAGCCGAGCGGGTGCACGAGGTGCAGCCGGCAGCCGGTGTTGGCGGCGAGGCGGATCACGTTGCCGGTGTTCGGCGGGATCTCGGGCTCGAGCAGGATGATGTCGAACATGCGGCGGCGGCCCCGGGCTTGCGGGCTATAATCCTCGCATGCCCGAGGTCCGAGAAGCCCTGCCCGCGTCGCTCGCGACGACCTTCTGCGGGCTGAAGTTCGCCTCGCCGATCGTGCTCCTGTCCGGCTGCGTCGGCTTCGGCGAGGAGTACACGCGCGTCGCCGGCTTCTCGAACCGCGACTGCGGCGCCATCGTGCTCAAGGGCACGACGCTCAAGGCGCGCCTCGGCAACCCGCCGCACCGGGTCTACGAGACCGCGGCGGGCATGCTGAATGCGATCGGGCTGCAGAACCCCGGCGCGCCGCACGTCGTGGCGCGCATCCTGCCCGAACTCGACTTCGAGGAGACGCGCTTCATCGCCAACGTCTCCGGCAGCACGATCGAGGAGTATGTCGAGGTCGTGCGCCGCTTCGACGACTCGCCGATCGACGCGATGGAGATCAACATCTCCTGCCCGAACGTCAAGGAAGGCGGCGTGCAGTTCGGCAACTACCCCGACATGAGCGCGCGCGTGGTCGCCGCCTGCCGCGCGGCGACGCGCAAGCCGCTGATCACCAAGCTGTCGCCGAACCAGACCGACATCCGCGAGAACGCCCGGCTGTGCATCGAGGCCGGCAGCGACGGCCTCGCGGTCATCAACACCGTGATGGGCATGGCGATCGACGCGCGCACGCGCCGGCCGGTGATCGGCAACGTGCAGGGCGGCCTGTCGGGGCCGGCGATCAAGCCGATCGCGCTGCTCAAGGTGCACCAGGTCTATGAGGTCGCCAGGCGCCACGGCGTGCCGATCATCGGCCAGGGCGGCATCGTCAGCGCGACCGATGCGCTCGAGTTCCTGATCGCCGGCGCGAGCGCCGTCGGCGTCGGCACGGCGCTGTTCTACGACCCGCACGTCTGCCGCCGCATCAACGACGGCATCGCCGCCTACCTCGCCGAGCACGGCCTGGCGGGCGTCGCGGCGCTGACCGGCACGCTCGACAGCTCGCGGCCCGCCGCGGCGCACTGAACTAGGCGGCGGCCGCCGGCGCGAGGCGGATGCCGCGCCTCTCGAGCTCGGCGGCGATCGCGAGGTGGATCGCCTGCTGCACGTCGAGGAACCGCGTGTAGTCCGAGCCGCCGACCACGAATGACGCCTCGTACTCGTAGCCGCGGGCGACGATGCCGATCAGGTGCGCGCGCTCGAAGCGCGCGCCCGGCTGCGCCTCCACTGCGGCGCAGACGATCGGCGGTACGGTGGCGAGGTCCGCGGCGCCGGTGCCCGGCGCGATCACGAAGCGGAACACCGAGCGGCGCTCGCTGAGCCGGCCGTAGTTGCGGATCCGCGCCTTCACGAGCTCGGCGTTGGCCACCACGATCTGCTCGCCGCTGGTGCTCCTGAGGCGCGTGCTCTTGATGCCGACGGCCTCGACGGTGCCGCTGTAGCCGGAGTCCAGCGTCAGCGCGTCGCCGACCTCGAAGGGCTTGTCGAGCGCGATCGACACCGACGCGAACAGGTCGCCGAGCACGTTCTGCACGGCGAGCGCGATCGCGATGCCGCCGATGCCGAGGCCGGCGAGCAGCGTCTTGACCTGAAAGCCCAGGTTGTCGAGCGCCAGCAGCGCCACCAGCGACCAGATCGCGAGATTCGCGATGAACTGCGCGATCGTCACCATCGCCTGCGACTTCTGGTAGCGCGCGCTCGCCAGCTGCTCCTCGAGGTAGAAGCGCACCGCGGCCGAGGACCAGAGCGCGAGCTGCACCGCCACCAGCACCACCAGCACGCCGGAGGTCAGGCGCTCCGCGTGGCTGCCGAGGTCGAGGTACTTGGAGCCGACCAGCAGCGAGACCGCGAGCAGCGGCAGGAACTTCGTCTTCCGCTGCAGCGCGAGCAGGAGCCGCAGGCCGCGCGGCAGCTCGGGGCCGGCGAAGCGGCGCGTGCGTGCCGCGAGCTGGCGGAACAGGAACAGCAGCCCCAGGAAGGTGACCAGCCCGAATCCGAGCGCGTACAGCCAGTCGCCGAGCGGGTTGCCGAGCAGGAGGCGGTCGGCGTCCAGGCCGATGCGGTGCAGCAGGTCGTACATGGCCGGCGATTATAGGCGCCGGGGCGCCGGCGCTGCCGGCGCGCGGGACGCGGCGCGTGCCAGAATGCGCGCTCGCCCGCCCCGGCCGCCGAGGAGTGCCGATGGAACCGGTCTGGCTCAAGAGCTACCCGCGCGCGGTCGATCCCGCGCCGCCGATCCCGGACGGTTCGGTCGCCGAGCTGGTCGCGACGCACTGCCGCCGCTTTGCCGACCGCGAGGCGTTCTGGTCGATGGGCCGGTCGATGAACTTCGGCGAGTGCTACGCGCTCGCGCAGGCCTTCGCCGGCTGGCTGCACCGGCAGGGCGTCGCGCCCGGCGAGCGCGTCGCGGTGATGCTGCCGAACGTGCTCGCCTTCCCGGTGGTGACCTACGGCGCGCTGGCGGGCGGCCACGTGCTCGTGAACGTCAATCCGCTCTACACGGCGCGCGAGCTCGTGCACCAGCTCAAGGACGCCGGCGCGCGCACGCTGGTGGTCTGGGAGCCGGCGCTGGCGGTGGTCGAGAGCGCACTCGCGGAGCTCGGGCTCGAGCGCATCGTGAGCGTCGCGCCGGACGCGCTGCTGAGCGCCGCGGGCCGGCGCGCGGCGCGCCCGGCCGGCGCCGCACCGGCGCGCTGGAGCCTCGAGGCCGCGCTCGCCGACGGGGCCGGGGAGCGCCCGCCGACGGCCGAGGTCGCGGCGTCGAGCCCGGCGTTCCTGCAGTACACCGGCGGCACCACCGGCGTCTCGAAGGGCGCGGTGCTGACGCAGCGCAACGTGCTCGCCGACCTCGCCCAGCAGCTCGCGTGGAGCTCGCCCTTCATCCCGCCGGAGCGCGCCCCGTACCGCGCGATCACGGCGCTGCCGCTCTATCACATCGCGGCGCTGATGGCCGGCATGTTCCGCCAGCTGCTGCTCGGCGGCAGCTGCATCCTGATCGCGAACCCGCGCAACCTCGACGAGCTGGTCGGGACGATGGCGACGCAGCGCTTCACCACGATGGGCGGCGTCAACACGCTGTACGCGGCGCTGCTCAACCACCCGCGCATCCGCGAGGTCGACTTCTCGCACTGCTTCGTCTCCGGCGCCGGCGCGACCGCGACCCAGCAGCCGATCGTCGACGGCTGGCAGGCGCTGACCGGCATGAGCATCGTCGAGGGCTACGGCATGACCGAGACCTGCTGCTACATCAGCCAGCAGCCGCTCGACGGCCGGCCGTTCAACGGCTCGGTCGGACTGCCGTACCCGCTCACCGAGATCTCGATCCGCGACCCGCTCGATCGCGAGCTGGCGCCGGGCGAGCCCGGCGAGATCTGCGTGCGCGGCCCGCAGGTCATGGCCGGCTACTGGAACCGCCCGGAGGAGACCGCGCGGGTGATGACCGACGACGGCTACCTGCGGACCGGCGACATCGGCAGCATCGACGAGGGCGGCTGGCTCAGGATCTCCGACCGCAAGAAGGACGTGATCCTGGTGTCGGGCTTCAACGTCTTCCCGAACGAGGTCGAGGCGGTGCTCTTGTCGCATCCCGGGGTGCTGGAGGCGGCGGTCGTGTCGGCGCCGGACCCGCGCTCCGGCGAGGTGCCGGCCGCCTTCGTCGTGCGCCGCGACCCGGCACTGACGGAGGCGCAGCTGCGCGCCTACTGCGCCGAGCAGCTCACCGCCTACAAGTGCCCGAAGCGGATCGAGTTCCGCGACGTTCTGCCGAAGACCCCGGTCGGCAAGATCCTGCGCCGCGCGCTGCGCGACGAGGCCCACCGGCTCGCGGCCGGCTGACGCGCCTCAGGCCGCCGACGGCTCCTCGTCGGCGCCGCCGTCCATGCCGAGCTCGCGCATCTTGCGGGTCAGCGTGTTGCGGCCCCAGCCGAGCACCTTGGCGGCGTCCTGGCGGCGCCCCTCGCAACGCGCCAGCGCGACGCGGATCAGCGTGCGCTCGAACTCCGGCAGCGCCGCGTCGAGCAGCGGCTCGCCGCCCTCGCGCGCGCGGCCGCGCGCCCACTGCTCCAGCGCCCGGGCCCAGTCCTCCTGGACCTCGGCGCGCGGCGGCCCGCCGAGCTCGGCCGGCAGGTCCTCCGGTCGGATCTCGCTGCCGGGCGCCGCGACCATGAGGCGCCGGCAGACGTTCACGAGCTGGCGGACGTTGCCGGGCCAGTCGGCCGCCACCAGCGCGCGCTCGGCCGCCGGCGTCAGCGCCTTCGGATCGACGCCGAGCTCGCGCGCCGCGGCCACCAGGTAGTGGCGCAGCAGCACCGGCACGTCCTCGCGCCGCGCCCTGAGCGGCGGCAGCGCGATGCGGATGACGTTCAGCCGGTGCAGCAGGTCGTCGCGGAACTGGCCGGCGGCGACGCGCGCCTCGAGGTCCTGGTGGGTCGCGGCGATCACGCGCACGTCGACCCGGATCGGCGTGTTGCCGCCGACGCGGTAGAACTCCGCCTCGGCGAGCACGCGCAGCAGTCGCGTCTGCAGCGCCTGCGACATGTCGCCGATCTCGTCGAGGAACAGCGTGCCGCCGTCGGCCTGCTCGAAGCGCCCGCGGCGCAGGCTGTCGGCGCCGGTGAACGCGCCCTTCTCGTGGCCGAACAGCTCGGACTCGAGCAGGTCCGGCGTGAAGGCCGAGGTGTTGAGCGCGATGAAGGGCTTGGCGGCGCGCGGGCTGTGCCGGTGCAGCGCGCGCGCGACCAGCTCCTTGCCGGTGCCCGACTCGCCGGTGATCAGCACCGTCATGCTCGAGCGCGACAGGCGGCCGATCGCGCGGAACACCTCCTGCATCGCCGGCGCGTGACCGAGCAGCTCGGGAATCTGGCCGTCCTCGGCCGGGCCGCCCGTGGCGGCGGACGGCTCGTGCGCGGCGCGGCGCACCAGCGCCACCGCCTCGTCGATGTCGAAGGGCTTGGGCAGGTACTCGAAGGCGCCGCCCTGGTAGGCGGCGACCGCGGCGTCGAGGTCGGTGTGCGCGGTCATCACGATCACCGGCAGCCGCGGGTGCGAGGCCTGCACCTCGTCGAGCAGCTTGAGGCCGCTCTTGCCCGGCATGCGGATGTCGGTGATCAGCACGTCCGGCTCGCCGCTCGCGAGCGCCGCGAGCACCCCCTGCGCCTCCTCGAAGGCGCGCGGCGCCATGCCGCTCGCCCGCAGCGCGCGTTCGAGCACCCAGCGGATCGAGGCGTCGTCTTCGACGAGCCAGACGGAGAGCGGTTCAGCCATCGGTGGGCTCCTCGAACGGCAGCAGCAGCGTGAACACGGTGTGCCCGGGACGGCTCTCGAACTCGATCAGCCCGCCGTGCCGCGTCACGAGGTCCTGGGCCACGGCGAGGCCCAGGCCGGTACCGCCGGGGCGACTGGTCACGAGCGGGTAGAAGATCGTGTCGGCGAGCTCCGGCGGCACGCCGGCGCCGTTGTCCTCGAACTGGATGCTGGCGACGACCCGGTGGCGGCGCGTGCCGATCGTGGCGTTGACGATCGCCCGCGTGCGCAGCGTCAGGCGGCCGTAGTCGCCGAGCGCCTGCACCGCGTTGCGGCCGAGGTTCAGCATCGCCTGGATCATCTGGTCGCGGTCGGCGTACACCGGCGGCAGGCTCGGGTCGTAGTCGCGCAGGATCGCGACGCCGCCGGGCGCCTCGCCGCGCAGCAGCTGGTAGACGTGCTGCAGCATCTCGTGCGGGTTGATCCAGACCTTGTTGAGCGGCGCGCCCGGACCGAGCAGGTTGTCGACCAGCTTTCGCAGCCGGTCGGCCTCGCGGATGATCAGCCGCGTGTACTCCTTGAGCGGCTCGGCCGGCAGCTCGCGCTCGAGCAGCTGCGCGGCGCCGCGCAGGCCGCCGAGCGGGTTCTTGATCTCGTGGGCGAGCTGCCGGACCATCTGCCGGCTGCCGTCCAGCTGCGCGAGCAGCGCGTTGTCGCGGCTGATGCGCTGCTGGCGCGTGGTGTCGGAGATCTCGAGCAGCACGCGCCCGGCGTCGATCGGCGTCGCGGTGCAGTCGACGACGAAGTGGCTGTCGCCGCGCGTGGTCGGCGCGAACCTGAGCTCGCGCTGCGCGATCGGCTCGGCGCCGGTGCGGGCGCGCGCGATGATCGCCTCGATCGGCGCCGGCTCGCGCACCAGCTCGCCGAGCGGCCGGCCGCGCGCCTGGTTCATGCCGACCGCGAGCAGGGTCTGGGCCGCCGAGTTCAGGTAGTCGACCGCGCCGCGCGCGTCGAGGATCGCGACCGCGGTGGTCAGCGCGTCGAGCAGCGGATCGTGGTGCGCGTCGGGCGGCGCGAAGCGGGCTTCAGTCGCCACGGCGCGCTCCGGCGCCGCGCGGCACCGTCAGGGCTTGGGACCGGGCTTGGGCTTGGGGAGCGGGTTCACTTGCGGGCCCGAGGGCGGCTGGGCGATCGAGGTCTGCTTGACGACGAAGTTCACCGGCGCCGAGGTGATCAGCTCCTGGCCCGCCGGGTCGGTCACCGACGCGACCACCGTGTGCGAGCCACGCACCACCTCCACCGAGGCGGTGCCCTCGGCGCTGGCCTGCTGCGACTTGCCGTCGACGACGAACCATAGCTCGTGACCGTTGACCAGTTCCGGCTCTAGGGCCGCGGCGATTTCGATGTGGCCGCCGGTGTTCCAGAGCACGGCACCGTCCTCGGGATTCGTGATCTCGAGGCGCGTGTAGGACTTGCCGGGCGCGGCGGCCTTCGGCTGCGCGCGACTGTCGGCCGAGGACTGGGTGGTGCCGCCGCCCTTGTAGGTCTGCGCCGAGGGGACCTTGATCTTCTGCGAGCCGGGCTCGGGGCGGTCCGAGTAGTGGGTGACGCCGTCGGCATCGACCCACTTGTAGAGGATGGCGCCGCCGTGGGCGGCCAGGGCGACGCAGCACAACGCCGCGCCGAGCCACCGCCAGCCGAGAATGGGACGCTTGCAGCGCATGAACTCAGCATAGCCCTTCGCCTCCCGCGTGACAAAGCACGCGCGCGTGCGCGACCCCCTGCGTCACCCGGTTCGTGTACCGCGTCACAGATGGCCCGGGCCGGGGCGGCCGCCGGCGGCGGCGCCCCGGCCCGGCGGCCGTCAGACGCTGTAGTACATGTCGAACTCGACCGGGTGCGTGGTCATCCGCAGGCGGGTGACCTCCTGCATCTTGAGGCCGATGTAGGCGTCGATGACGTCGTCGGTGAACACGCCGCCCTTCTTCAGGAACTCGCGGTCCTTGTCGAGGTAGTCGAGCGCCATGTCGAGCGAGTGGCACACGGTCGGGATGTGCTTGGCCTCCTCGGGCTCGAGGTCGTACAGGTCCTTGTCGGCCGGGTCGCCCGGATGGATCTTGTTCTGGATGCCGTCGAGACCGGCCATCATCATTGCCGCGAAGGCGAAGTACGGGTTCGCGCAGGAGTCGGGGAAGCGCACCTCGATGCGCCGCGCCTTCGGGCTCGACACCCACGGCACCCGGATCGACGCCGAGCGGTTGCGCGCGGAGTACGCCAGCATCACCGGCGCCTCGAAGCCCGGCACCAGGCGCTTGTAGCTGTTGGTGCCCGGGTTCGTGAAGGCGTTCAGCGCGCGCGCGTGCTTGATGATGCCGCCGATGTAGTAGAGGCAGGTCTCGGACAGGCCCGCGTACTTGTCGCCGGCGAAGATGTTCTTGCCCTCCTTCGACAGCGACTGGTGCACGTGCATGCCGCTGCCGTTGTCGCCGACCAGCGGCTTCGGCATGAAGGTCGCGGTCTTGCCGTAGCCGTGCGCGACGTTCAGGACCGCGTACTTGAGGATCTGCACCTCGTCGGCCTTCTTGACCAGCGTGTTGGCGCCGACGCCGATCTCGCACTGGCCGCCGGTCGCGACCTCGTGGTGGTGCACCTCGACCTTGAGGCCGAGCTCCTCCATCGCGCCGCACATCGCCGCGCGGATGTCCTGGTAGGCGTCCACCGGCGGCACCGGGAAGTAGCCGCCCTTGATGCCGGGCCGGTGGCCGCGATTGCCCTCGGTCAGCTCGCTGCCCGAGTTCCATGCGCCCTGCACCGAGTTGATCGCGTACGACGCCGTGTGCATCTCGGCGGCCCACTTGACGTCGTCGAAGATGAAGAACTCGTTCTCGGGGCCGAACAGCGCCGAGTCGGCGATGCCGGTGCTCTTCAGGTAGGCCTCGGCGCGCTTGCCGAGCGAGCGCGGGTCGCGCTCGTAGCCCTGCATGGTCGCCGGCTCGATGATGTCGCAGCGCAGGTTGAGCGTGGTCTCCTCGAAGAACGGGTCGAGCACCGCGGTCGAGGCGTCGGGCATCAGGATCATGTCCGACTCGTTGATGCCCTTCCAGCCGGCGATCGAGGAGCCGTCGAACATCTTGCCGTCGACGAAGAATTCCTCGGTCACGTAGCGCGCCGGGATCGAGACGTGCTGCTCCTTGCCGCGCGTGTCCGTGAACCTCAGATCCGCGTACTTGACCTCGCGGTCCTTGATCAGCTTCACCACATCGGCGGGCGTCGTCATCGCAAACCTCCCTATATCGGACAATGGCTGTGAACCGAGGCCCGAGAGACTGCAGGAACCGTGCCTATGCACCTCAATGGCGCAAAATCAGACGGTTAGGCGGGTCGGCACACGGGTACGAGAGGATTTTCGCACCATCATGGTGCAAAATCACCCTGACATGCACCGTAGTGGAGCATTCGGCAAGCCGGCCTTGCGCGGCCGGGGCGGCCCGGTCAGGCGCCGGGCGGCGCCTGGAACTGCGCCCGCAGCTTCTTCTTGTCGAGCTTGCCGGTCGCGCCGAGCGGCATTTCGGTGACGAACACGACGTCGTCCGGCAGCCACCACTTGGCGATCTTGCCCTCGAGGAACCCCAGGAACTCCTCGCGGGTCGCGCTGCGGCCGGGCTTGAGCTTGACGACCAGGAGCGGCCGCTCGCGCCACTTCGGGTGCGGCACGGCGATCACCGCCGCCATCAGCGCCGCGGGATGGCCGGCGGCGATGTTCTCGACCTCGACCGAGCTGATCCACTCGCCGCCCGACTTGATCAGGTCCTTGGCGCGGTCGGTGATCTGCAGGTAGCCGCGCGCGTCGATCGAGCCGATGTCGCCGGTGTCGAAGAAGCCCTCCGCGTCGAGCGCGTCGCGCTCCTCGCCGTAGTAGCGGGCGACGACGGCGGGGCCGGCGACCTTCAGATAGCCGGTGCGCGCACCGTCGTGCGGCAGCCGCGCGCCGTCGTCGCCGGTGATCTTCATGTCGACGCCGAAGGGCACGCGGCCCTGCTTGAGGTTGTAGGCGAGCTGCGCCTCGGCGTCGAGCGCGGCGACCTCGGCGGTCGGCCGGCCGGAGACCGTGCCGATCGGCGACAGCTCGGTCATCCCCCAGCCGTGCAGCACCTCGACGCCATGGTCGTCGCGCAGCGCGCGCACCACGGCCTCCGGAACCGCACTGCCGCCGATCAGCGCGCGCTTCAGCGTCGACAGCCGCAGGTGCTGCGCCTTCAGGTAGTCGAGCAGCAGCTGCCAGACGGTCGGCACGCCGCCGGAGAAGGTGACCTGCTCCTGCTCGAGCAGCTCGTACAGCGACGCCGGGTCGAGCTTCGGTCCCGGCAGCACCAGCTTCGCGCCGGCGGCCGCGGCCGCGAACGGCAGGCCCCAGGCGTTGGCGTGGAACATCGGCACGATCATCAGCAGCGAGTCGCGGGCCGAGAGCGCGAGCGCGTCCTGCTGAGCGACGATCAGCGTGTGCAGCACCTGCGAGCGGTGCGAATAGAGCACGCCCTTGGGATTGCCGGTGGTGCCGGAGGTGTAGCAGAGCGCCGCCGCCGTGTGCTCGTCGAAGTCCCCCCAGCGCACCTCGCCCGGCCGCGCGGCGATCAGGCTCTCGAAGTCGTCGGCGGCGCCGGGCGGCAGCGCCTCGCGGTCGCACAGGTAGACGACGCGCTCGAGCGTCGGGCACTGCGGCCGCAGCCGCTCGACGATCGGCGCGAACTGCGGGTCGGCCAGCAGCCAGCGGTCGCGCGCGTGGTTGACGATGTAGACCAGCTGCTCCTCGAACAGCCGCGGGTTCAGCGTGTGGCAGACCGCGCCGATGCCCATCGTGCCGAACCACGCCTCGACGTGGCGGCTGACGTTCATCGACAGCGTCGCGACGCGCGTGCCGTGGCCGACGCCGCCGGCCAGCAGCGCCGCCGACAGCTGGCGCGCGCGCCGCTCGACGTCGCGCCAGGTCGTGCGGCTGATCAGGCCGTCGGCGCCGCGCGTGACCAGCTCGCGGCCGCCGTGCCAGCGCGCGGCATGCGCGAGGAATCGGTCGACCGTCATGCTCCAGCGCTGCATCAGGTCGGCGACGTCTGCGGCGTCGTTGCGATTCATCCGTAGTCCTCTGGCGCCGGACCCCGCGCGGCGTGCCGTCAGCAACGATACCGGAACGGGGCCCGGCGCGTGCTCCGCTATAATCGCTGCCTTCGCGCTGCCGGACTGCCGGCGACAATCGCTCGAGGCAACCGATGGCCCGCCCAGGGATCCGCCCCCGCACGTTCCAGGACCTGATCCTCGCGCTGCAGCGCTACTGGGCGGAGCGGGGCTGCGTGCTGCTGCAGCCGTACGACATGGAGGTCGGCGCCGGCACGTTCCACACGGCGACCTTCCTGCGCGCCGTCGGCCCGGAGCCCTGGAGCGCCGCCTACGTGCAGCCCTCGCGGCGGCCGACCGACGGGCGCTACGGCGAGAACCCGTTCCGGCTGCAGCACTACTACCAGTTCCAGGTGGTCATCAAGCCCTCGCCGCCGGACTTCATCGACCTGTACCTCGGCTCGCTGGCGGCGCTCGGCTTCGACACGCTGACCCAGGACGTCCGCCTGGTCGAGGACAACTGGGAATCGCCGACGCTCGGCGCGTGGGGTCTCGGCTGGGAGGTCTGGCTGAACGGCATGGAGATCACCCAGTTCACGTACTTCCAGCAGGTCGGCGGTCTCGACTGCCGGCCGGTCATGGGCGAGATCACCTACGGCCTCGAGCGGCTCGCGATGTACCTGCAGGGCGTCGAGAGCGTCTACGACCTCACCTGGGCCGACGGGCCGCTCGGCCGCGTCAGCTACGGCGACGTCTACCACCAGAACGAGGTCGAGCAGTCGAAGTACAACTTCGAGTACGCCGACACCGACGAGCTGCTGCGGCAGTTCGATGCGCACGAGCGCGAGTGCCAGCGTCTGCTCGCGGTGCCGCTGGCGCTGCCGGCCTACGAGCGCATGCTGAAGGCCTCGCACACCTTCAACCTGCTGGACGCGCGCCGCGCGATCTCGGTCACCGAGCGCCAGCGCTACATCCTGCGCGTGCGCACGCTGGCACGCGGCGTCGCCGAGGCGTACTACAAGAGCCGCGAGGCGCTCGGCTTCCCGATGCTGAAGAGCGTCGTACCGCGCGTCGATCCGCCGTTGCCCGGCAGCGTGCCCGCCGGCGGCGGGAGGCTGGCGTGAGCGTGCGCGACCTGCTGGTCGAGATCGGCACCGAGGAGCTGCCGCCGAAGTCGCTGCTCGCGCTGTCGCAGGCCTTCGGCGACGGCGTGGTCGCCGGGCTCGAGGCGGCGGGGGTCGGTCACGGCCGGACGCAGCTGTACGCGGCGCCGCGGCGCCTCGCGGTGCTGGTGCGCCGCGTCGCCGAGCGCCAGCCCGACCAGGAACTCAAGCGCCGCGGCCCGCCGCTCAGCGCCGCTTTCGGCGCGGACGGCCAGCCGACCCGGGCCGCGACCGCGTTCGCCGAGTCGTGCGGCACGAGCGTCGCCGCGCTCGGGCGCGTCACCGAGCCGAAGGGCGAGTTCCTGCACTACGCGGGCGTCAGGCCCGGTGCCGCGACCCTGACGCTGCTCGAGGGCATCGTCGCGAGTGCGCTCGAGCGCCTGCCGATCGCCAAGCGCATGCGCTGGGGCAGCGGCACGGCCGAATTCGTCCGACCGGTGCACTGGGTCGTGCTGCTGTACGGCCGCGAGGTCGTGCCGGCGCGGATCCTCGGCCTCGTCGCCGGCAACGCGACGCGCGGCCACCGCTTCATGGCGCCGCGCGCGATCGTGCTGCGCACGCCTGCGAGCTACGCCGCGCGGCTCGAGAAGGCCGGCAAGGTGATCGCCGACTTCGCGGTGCGCCGCGAGCGGATCAGGAGCGGTGTCGTCGCGCTCGCCGCCGAGCGGGGCGACGAGGCGATCGTCAGCGACGCGCTGCTCGACGAGGTGACGGCGCTGGTCGAGTGGCCGGCGCCGATCGCCGGTCGCTTCGAGGAGCGCTTCCTCGAGCTGCCGGCGGAGGTGCTGATCGCGACCCTTCAGGACCACCAGCGCTACTTCCCCGTGCGGCGACCGGGCGGGCCGCTGGTCGCGCGTTTCATCACGGTCGCGAACATAGAAAGCCGTGCGCCCGAGGAGGTGCGCGCGGGCAACGAGCGCGTCGTGCGTCCGCGACTCGCCGACGCCGCGTTCTTCTGGGAACAGGACCGCCGGCAGCCGCTCGCCGCGCGCCAGGAGGCGCTGAAGTCCGTCACCTTCCAGGCGCAGCTCGGCTCCTACCACCAGAAGAGCGAGCGCGTCGGCGCGCTGGCGGTCGCGCTCGCCGCCACTGCCGGGGCCGACGCCGGCGCGTGCGCGCGCGCCGCCGCGCTCGCCAAGTGCGACCTGCTGACCGGCCTGGTCGGCGAGTTCCCGGAGCTGCAGGGCACAATGGGCGCCTACTACGCGCGCCACGACGGCGAACCGGCCGACGTCGCCGCAGCAATGGCGGAACAATACCTGCCGCGCTTCGCGGGCGACGCGCTGCCCGTAACCGGCGTCGGCACCGCGCTTGCGCTCGCCGACAAGCTCGACACGATCGTCGGCATTTTTGCCATCGGCCAGAAGCCGTCCGGCACCAAGGACCCGTTCGCCCTGCGCCGGCAGGCACTCGGCGTGCTCAGGATCGTGCTCGAGAAGCGCCTCGAGCTCGACCTCGCCGCGCTGGTCGGACGCGCCGTCGAGCTCGCGCGCGCCGACATCGCCGCGACCGCGGCGAGCCGCGCGGCCGCGGGCGGCCGGCCGACGGCGCCGGCCGACGGCGGCGCGGTGGCCGCCGAGGTCTACGACTACCTGTTCGAGCGGCTGCGCGCCCACTACCTCGAGGGCGGCGCCGGCATCACGACCGAGATGTTCGATGCGGTGCTCGACCGGCGGCCGCCCTCGCCGCTCGACTTCGACGCCCGCCTGCGCGCGCTCGGCGCGTTCCTGCAGCTGCCGGACGCGGCGGCGCTGGCGAGCGCCAACAGGCGCATCGCCAACATCCTGCGCAAGAGCGACGGCGGCACGGGCCGGAGCCTCGACCAGGCGCTGTTGACGCTCGCCGAGGAGCAGGCGCTGGCCCGCGAGCTCGGACGCGTCCAGGCGCCGGTCGCGGCACTGCTCTCGGCGCGCGACTACACGCGCGCGCTGCAGCTGCTCGCGACGCTGCGGCCGGCGGTCGATGCGTTCTTCGACAAGGTCATGGTGATGGCCGAGGACCCAGCGGTGCGCGCCAACCGGCTGCACCTGCTCGCCTCGCTGCAGCGGCTGTTCCTCGAGGTTGCCGACCTGTCGCGCCTGCCGGGCTGAGCGGCGCGCGGCGGCGTGGCCGGGCCGAGGCCGATTACCGTACACTCGGCCGCGCATGCAGTGGCTGCGCTCGCTCTTGCTGACGACGTTCATGTTCGCCTCGACGGTGCTCTTCGCGGGCCTCGTGCTGGCGACGTTCGCGCTCCCGTACGAGCGCCGCTACGCGGTGGTGCGCGCCTGGGCGCGGACCGAGCTCGGTGCCGCGCGCCTGATCTGCGGCCTCGACTACGTCGTCGAGGGCCGCGAGCACATCCCGCCCGGCAGCCACATTTCCATGTGGCGCCACTCCTCGGCCTGGGAGACGGTCGCGCAGGCGGTGATCTTCCCGCCGCAGTCGTGGGTGCTGAAGCGCGAGATCCTGTGGATCCCGGTGATCGGCTGGGCCACCTGGCTGATGCGCCCGATCGCGATCGACCGCGAGGCGCGCGGTGCGGCCGTCAACCAGGTCATCACGCGCGGCCGCGCCTGCCTCGACGCGGGCCGGTGGATCCTGATCTACCCGGAGGGCACGCGCGTCGCGGTCGGCCAGCGCCGCCGCTACGGCATCAGCGGCGCGCTGCTGGGCGCCGCGGCCGGCTGCAAGATCGTGCCGGTGGCGCACGACGCCGGCCGCTACTGGGCGCGGCGCGGGCTGCTGAAGCGCCGCGGCACGATCCGCGTCGTGATCGGGCCGCCGATCGATTGCGCCGGCCGCGAGCCGCGCGACATCATCGAGGACGTGCGCGCCTGGATCGACGCCAAGACGGCCGAGCTCGGCGGCTGAGCCGCCTTCAGTGCAGCTTGACCTGCGGCTCGGTGCGCCGCGTGATCAGCCGCGCCAGCGTGTCGAGGCAGACCTTGGCCGGGCCGTGCAGCGCGAGCTCGTGCATCTTGTACAGCGACAGGTACACGAGGCGCGCGAAGTAGCCCTCGACCATCAGGCTGCCGCGGGTGATCGAGTCCATCAGGCTGCCGACGGTGCTGTAGCGGCCGAGCGAGACCAGCGAGCCGAAGTCGCGGTAGCGCCACGGCGAGAGCGGCGCGCCGGCGAGCCGCCGCGGCAGGGCCCGGGCGAGGTAGCTCGCCTGCTGGTGCGCCGCCTGCGCCCGCGGCGGGACGGTCGTGTTCTTGCCGGGCCAGGCGCAGGCCGCGCAGTCGCCGAGCGCAAAGATCGCCTCGTCGCGAGTGGTCTGCAGCGTCGGCGTCACGAGCAGCTGGTTCTGCCGGTTGCTCTCGAGGCCGTCGAGGTCGCGCAGCCAGTCCGGCGCCTTGACGCCGGCCGCCCAGACGACGAGTGCCGCCGGCACGACGCGCCCGGATGCGGTGCGCACGCCGTGGGCGCCGACCTCGACGACCCGCTCGCCGCTCAGCACCTCGACGTGCAGCCGCTCGAGCAGCCCGAGCGTCGCCGCCGCGAGCCGCTCGGGCAGCGCCGGCAGGATCCGCGGCGCCGCCTCGACGATCGTGAGCCTGAGGTCGCGCTCGGGATCGATCCGGTCGAAGCCGTAGGCGACCAGCTCGCGTACCACCTTGTGCAGCTCGGCCGCGAGCTCGACCCCGGTGGCGCCGGCGCCGATGATGACGATGCCGAGCGCGCCGGGCGCAGGGGCCAGCGGCTCGAGGTCGGCCTTCAGGCAGGTGTTCAGGAGCCGGGCGTGGAAGCGCTCGGCCTGCTCGGCGGAGTCGAGCGAGATCGCGTGCTGCGCGGCGCCCGGGGTGCCGAAGTCGTTCGTCTGGCTGCCGATCGCGACCACCAGCGTGTCGTAGGGCACGGCCCGCGCCGGCACCACGACCGCGCCGTCGGCATCGACTACCGGTGCCAGCCTGAGCCGCCGCGCGGCGCGCTCGAGCCCCACCATCTCGCCCTGCTGGTAGCGAAAGCCGTGCCAGTGCGCCTGCGCGAAGTAGTCGAGCTCGTGGTCGCCCGGGTCCAGCGTGCCGGCGGCGACCTTGTGCAGCAGCGGCTTCCAGACGTGCGTGCGGCTGCGGTCGATCAGCGTCACGGTGGCGCGGCCGCGCCGGCCGAGGCGGTCGCCGAGGTGGGTCGCGAGCTCGAGCCCGCCGGCACCGCCGCCGACGATCACGATGCGGTGCAGGCCTGCGTCGCTGCGCGTCATCCTGTGGCGCGCCGGCTCAGGTGACGCGCGTGCTGGCGGCGGTCTGGCCGAACAGGATCTTCTTCGCCGCCTCGCTCATCACCGCCGGTCGCTTGAACTCGGCGGCGCGCGCGTAGGCGCGCACGGTCGCCGGCCGCGCCGCGACGGTCTCGAACCAGCGCTTGAGGTGCGGGAAGTCGTCGAGGTTCTGCCGCTGCGCCTGCCACGGCACGATCCACGGGTAGATCGCCATGTCGGCGATCGAGTAGTCGGCGCCGGCGACGAAGGCATGGCCGGCGAGGCGCCGGTCGAGCACGCCGTACAGGCGGTTGGTCTCCTTGGTGTAGCGCTCGATCGCGTACGGCACCGGCTCGGGTGCGTAGCGGTTGAAGTGGTGGTTCTGGCCGGCCATCGGGCCGAGGCCGGCCACCTGCCAGAACAGCCACTCGAGCACCGCCGCGCGCGGCCGCAGCGCCGTCGGCAGGAAGCGGCCGGTCTTCTCGCCGAGGTAGACGAGGATCGCGCCTGACTCGAACACCGAGACCGGCGCGGCGCCGTCGGCCGGCGCGTGGTCGACGATCGCCGGCATCCGGTTGTTCGGCGCGATCGCGAGGAATTCCTTCCGGAACTGGTCGCCGGCGCCGATGTCGACCGGCGTCAGGCGGTACTCGAGGCCGGCCTCCTCGAGGAACATCGTGATCTTGTGGCCATTCGGCGTCGGCCAGTAGTAGAGCTCGATCATCTGCGGGCTCCCGTTGGCGAGCGCTGCGACACCCGGCCGCGTCCGGCCGGCGCGGGCGTCAGGAATCCTCGGTCGCCGCGCGCCGCGATCACCAGACGCGGGCGCGCTTCGCCGGCTCCACGTACAGGCGGTCGCCGGGCTGCACGTCGAAGGCGGCGTACCAGGCATCGACGTTGCGGACGATGCCGTCGACCCGGAAGCGCCGCCAGGAATGCGGATTGCTGACGGTCTGCTGCCGGATCGAGTCCTCGCGGGCCTTGCCGCGCCAGATCTGCGCGTAGGCGCGGAAGAAGCGCTGGTCGCCGCTCAGGCCGTCGATGAGCGGCGCCGCGGCGCCGTGCAGCGAGGCGTGGTAGGCGTCGAGCGCGATCATCAGGCCGCCGAGGTCGGCGAGGTTCTCGCCCATCGTCAGGTCCGGGTTGATGTGCAGCCCCGCCACCGGCTCGTAGGTCGCGAACTGCGCGCCGAGCACGGCGGCGCGCTCCTTGAACGCACGCGCGTCCGCCTCGGTCCACCAGTCGCGCAGCGCGCCGGTGGCGTCGAGCGTGCGGCCCTCGTCGTCGAAGCCGTGCGTCAGCTCGTGGCCGATGATCGTGGCGATGCCGCCGAAGTTCACGGCCGCGTCGGCGCCGGGATCGAAATTCGGCGGCTGCAGGATCGCCGCCGGGACCACGATGTCGCGCAGCGAGCCGTTGTAGGCGTCCACGGTCTGCGGCGTCATGCCCCAGTCGCTCTTGTCGACCGGGCCGGCGCTGCGGCCGAGGTAGAAGGCCCAGTCGGCGGCGGCGGCCCGCCGCACGTCGCCGACCAGGTCGTCGTCGCGGATCACGACGTGCGAGTAGTCGCGCGGCTTGTCGGGATAGCCGACCTTGACGACGTAGGTGTCGAGCTTCCTGAGCGCCTCGGCGCGGGTCGCCTCGCCCATCCAGTCGAGCCGCTCGATCCGGGCGCGGTAGGCGCGCATCACCTCGGCCACCAGCGTCTGGATGCTGGCCTTGGTCGCCGGCGGGAAGTAGCGCGCCGTGTACAGCTCGCCGACCGCCCAGTTCAGCGTCCCGAAGCACGACTCCGGCGCCGCGCCGCAGTCGCCGCCGGCGACGGCGCGCACGCCGAGCTTCCAGCGCGGCGGCGGCTGCCTGATGCCCTGCAGCGCCTCGTCGCGCAGCGCGAAGCGCGCCGCGACGAAGTCGTGCGCCAGGTACGGCGCCGCGGCGTCGAGCACCGTGAACGCGAGCCAGGCGCGCAGCGTCGGCAGCGGCGTCGTGGCGAACACCTGCGCGATCTTCGGGAAGGCGCTCTGCTCGGCGACGATGACCCGCGCCTTGGCGCCGAGGCCCGCGCCGCGCAGGTAGGCGGCCCACGGGAAGCCCGGCGCCAGCGCCGCCAGCTGCGCGGGGGTCGCCGGGTTGTAGATCCTGGTGGTGTCGCGCTGCTCGACCTTGGTCCAGCTGGCCTCGGCGATGCGCGTCTCGAGCGCCACGATCCGCTCGGCCTCGGCCCGCGCCTCGGGCCACTCGCCGAGCGTCAGCAGCCGCTCGACGTAGGTGCCGAGCGCCGCCTTCTGCGGGGCGAGTTCGGACTTGAGGTAGTAGTCGCGGTCCGGCAGCGACAGCCCGGCCTGCGTCAGGTACACGGCGTAGCGCGACGTGTCCTTGAGGTCGACGTCGATGCCGGCGCGGAAGAAGCCGCCCTCGAAGCCGAACGCCGAGTGGCCCATCAGCGCCGCGAGGTCGGCGCGGTGCCTGCTGGCGCGGATCGCGTCGAGTTCCGGCGACAGCGGCCGTGCGCGCCGCGCGTTGACCCGGGTTTCGTCCATGAAGGCGCGATAGAAGGCGCCGACCTTGCCCGCGACCGAGGTCGGCTCGTGGCCCGGCTGCTGCGCGGCCGCCTCGATCAGCCCGCGCACCTGCAGCTCGGTCTGGTCGCGCATCATCTGGCCGGAGGTCATGGCCGCAAGGTCCGCGGGGATCGCCGTGCGCGCGATCCAGGCGCCGTTGCAGTAGTCGAAGAAGCTGTCGCCCGGGCGCACCGCCGGATCGGTGCCGGACATGTCGATGCCGGCCGGCGGGTAGAGCGGCTCGCCGGCGGGCCGCGGCCCGGACGGCGCCGCGGCGGCCGCCGCGGCGACGGCCAGCAGCGCGAGCGGGACGAGGAGCCGGGTGCGGTGCGACATGCTGCCTCCCTGGAGTGGCGGGCGCCGCGCGCTCAGACGTCGAGGTTCGCGACCGCCAGCGCGTTCTTCTCGATGAACTCGCGGCGCGGCTCGACCTGGTCGCCCATCAGCGTCGTGAAGAGGTCGTCCGCCGCGACCGCGTCCTCGATCCGCACCTGGATCAGGCGCCGCGTCGCGGGATTGATGGTCGTGTCCCAGAGCTGCTCCGGGTTCATCTCGCCGAGGCCCTTGTAGCGCTGGATGCCCTGGCCCTTCTTGGCCTGCTCCATCAGCCAGGTCATCGCTTCCTTGAAGTTCGCGATGTCGAGGCGCTCGTCGCCCTTGGTGGCGAACGCGCCCGGCCGCAGCAGCCCGTCGATCGCGCGGGTGAGCTCGGCGATGCGCCGGTACTCGGCGGAGTCGAAGAACTCGCGCTGCAGGTGCTTCTCGGTCGTCAGGCCGTGCTCGGTGCGGAACACGTTGAAGCGCACCGGCACGCCGCCGGCATTGACCTGCAGCTCGACGCGGTAGCTGCGCGACTGCTGCGTCGTGCCGTTCAGGCGCTGCTCGAGCTGGCGCGCCCAGGCCGTCAGCAGCGTCGCGTCGGCAAGGTCCTCATGGCGCACGACCGGCAGGTTCAGCAGCTGCTCGAGCAGCCTCGGGTCGTAGCGCCGCGCCCACTTGGCGAAGATCGCCTGCACGTCCACGTACTGCTTGGCGAGCGCCTCGAGCTCGGCGCCGCTGATGACGCGCGCGGCAGCATCGCCGATCGCGCCGGCGTGTACCGCGGCCTCCTCGAGCGCGTTGCGCAGCAGCACCGAGTTCAGCTCGGCGTCGTCCTTGACGTACTGCTCGCTCTTGCCGCGCTTGACCTTGTAGAGCGGCGGTTGCGCGATGTAGATGTGGCCGCGCTCGATCAGCTCCGGCATCTGCCGGTAGAAGAACGTCAGCAGCAGCGTGCGGATGTGCGAGCCGTCAACGTCCGCGTCGGTGTTGTGGCAGCAGATGCCGCCCATGCCGGCGATGAAGTTCTCGTCGCCGGCCACCGAGAAGTCGTAGACGTAGCCGCTCGAGGCCGCCACCTCGTCAATGGCGACGATCGGCAGCGCCATCAGGTCGGCGTCGATCGGCTCGAACGAGCGGTTGATACCGGCCCGCGACGCCGTCGCGAGCCGCTCGCGCACCGACGTCGCGCCGGCATGGTCGCGCCAGACCGGCTCGAGTCGCGCGAGGTCGTCGCGGGCACAGACCGTGATGCTCCAGTGGCTGCTGCGCGTCACGCACGGCGCGCCGCGGATCTCGCGCCGCACGCCGTCCGGCTCGCGCTCGCTCATCGAGGCCACGACGCCGAGCGAGCTCAGGCAGTACATCAGGCCGCTGGCGAGGTCGTAGGACGAGGTCGCCAGCACGACGCGGCCGGCGGAGGCCGTGCCGTCGCCGAGCAGGAAGCCGCGCAGGAAGGCGAGGCGCAGGGCCTCGGGGACGTTGAAGACGAGATCGGGGACGCGCTTGCTGCAGGAGTCGGCACCGGCGAAGCCGAACAGGTGCTGCCAGGCGAGCGCCGCCACGCGGTTGACGAGTCGCAGCTCGGCAACCCGAGTCGCGGACTCGTACAGTACCGGCGACTGGCCGAACACGCGGGTCAGGCGCTCCGCCATCTCCGCCGCGAAGCGCGCGTTGCCCGCGCCGATCGAGAAACGCACGCCGTTGCGGTCGGAGCAGGAGCCCTCGGCGGCGTAGAAGCCGAGCAGCGTCAGCAGATCCTCGTCGACGGCGAGGTAGCGCGGCAGGCCCTTGCCGCGGTAGTGCTCCGGGGTGAGCTCGAGGTCCTCGCGCGTGGCGAACCAGGCGAGGTCCTCGGCATCCAGGGTCGACAGCCGCACGAGGTTGCGGACGGCATTTCGGCCGGAGCCGCGGTACTGCTCGGCCCAGCTGCGCTCGAGGCGGCTCGGCGCGATGCGCGCCTGGCCGAGCGCGGCCGACGGGTCGGCGCCGACGGCGCGCACGTAGGCCTCGAAGTGCTCGAGGCTCGGGCGCGAGGCGCCCTTCTCCCAGGCGTAGAACGTGACCGGCTGGCGGATGCCGACCGCGGCGCACAGCGCCTGGTTCGTGACGCCGCTGGCACGGCGCTGCTGGGCGAGCGTGCGGCGCAGCGGCTCCGGAATGTCGACCCGCGGGGCGGTCAGGTCGCGGCGACCGGCATGGCGCTCGCGGACCCGCGACCGGGTCCACGCCTCGACCGCCGGTCCGCGCACCCAGACGTGGCGCGCGGCCTCGGGCACCTGCCACAGCTGCGCGAGCAGGTCGATGCGCCGCGGCCCGCTCTCCGGCAGCCGCAGCCGCGACGGCGCGACCAGCCGGTCGCCGATCCGCAGTTCGTCGCCGCGCTTGAGGCGGATGGCCCCGTGCTCGTGGACGAACACGCTGTGGCTCTCCGTGACGCGTACCGACCGGCCGTAGCTGGTGCGCACCGCGTACAGCCGGTCCTTGAGCGGGTGGCGCAGCACGGCCTTGATCGGCCGGAAGCGCACTTCGTGGCTGTCGACGCCGAAGCACAGCACCTCGCCGAGCGGCTGGCCCGACAGCTTTTCGCAGTGGCCGGCGGCGTCGCGGCTCACCTGCGGCGCATGGCGCGCGAGGGTCGCGTCGATGAAGGCGCCGATGCGGACCATGCGCACGCCGTGGCGCGCGTCGCGCACGAACACGTGCTCGTCGCCGTCGACGCTCATGATGATGATGCGGTGGTAGCGGAGCTTGGCGACGTCGAATTCGTTGCGGCCGATGCCGCAGCCTAGCGCCGTGATCAGCGTGCCGACCTCGACGCTCGACAGCATCTTGTCGAAGCGCGCCTTCTCGACGTTGAGGATCTTGCCCTTGAGCGGCAGCACCGCCTGCGTGCGCCGGTCGCGGCCCTGCTTCGCCGAGCCGCCGGCGGAGTCACCCTCGACCAGGAACATCTCGGACAG
>DATKOP010000048.1:0-10420 GCA_035524595.1 Steroidobacteraceae bacterium
TGCGATCCGCGGGCAGCGCCGTCTCGGCGAGCCAGCGGCCGTCGGCGTACTGGTAGAAGTCATCGCCCGGCCGGACCGCCGGGTCCCGGCCGGCGAGATCGAGGCCGTGGCGCCCGATCGCCGGCCGCGGGGCCGAGGCCGGCGCGGCGACGCCGACGAGCAGTGCCAGTGCCGCTGCAATCAGCAGCCGGGCGACGGAGTGCGTGGGATGCATGGCGCGACCTCGCAGGGCGCCCGGAGCGGGCGCGGCGGGGAAGCACTATGCCAGCGGATGGCAGGCGGCGCGACGGCGCGGCGTGCGCCGGCGCGCGGGAACATCCTGCCGGGACGGGCAGGGGCGGCGCGCCGGCGCGCCCCAGCCGTCCGGCGACGGGATCAGGCGGGCTTCTTCACCCAGACCTTGCACCAGCCACCACCGGCAACGAGCTTGCCCGCGAAGATGGTGCAGGGTGCCGAGGCGTCGGTCGCCTTGCCCTGGAACTGCGCGCAGTTCGCGCACTTCTGGTCGGGCTTGTGCATCGGGTTGGACTTGTCGTCGACCTTGGTCGTGTCGAGGACGTAGCCGAGGCTCTTGGCCTGCGCGTCGGTGTTCGGGTCCAGCGTCGCGGGCGCGGCGTCGGCGCGCGTCGCGAGTCCGACGACCGGGATCGCGGCAAGTCCTGCGAGAGCACCCTTGAGCACGGTGCGGCGCGGCATCTTCTGGTCGAACATCGGCTGACTCCTTCCAATGGGGCTCTGGGCGTGAATTCCGGCGGCGCAGCAACGCGGCGGCGGGCGCTCCCGGGGCGAGGCGCGGGCGGGATTCTACCCCGTGCGCGACCGCCCGTGTCCGCCGCGGCCGTCGTCGCCGGACGCCGCAGGCATCCTGGACCCCGGCGACTGAACGGCCCCTGAAGGCCGGAACGGGAACCATTCCGGACGCGACGCGCCGGCTCAGCGCCGCAGGTACAGCCGGTCGTCGAAGCTGCGCACCCAGTCCGGCGTGTAGACCACCGCGACCGCGATCACGAGGCCGTTCATGAAGGCCTCCGCGAGGCCCATCATCGGCAGCAGCACGAGGTACTCCTCGCCGAGCTGCGGCCGCGGCAGGGAGCCCGCGAGCCACAGCAGCGCGAGCCGCGCCGCCGCCGCCAGCAGGAACGCGACGATCGAGCCCGCGAACGCGGTCGCGAAGAAGAACACGAAGTAGTTGCGCGGCAGCCGCGCCGCGACGAGGCGGTGGATCAGCGCGGTCGCGCTCGCCGGCACGATGCCGAAGCACAGCAGGTTCGCCGGCCAGGCCGCGAGGTCCCCGTACTGCAGCGCCTCGGCGCCGAGCACGACGGCGACGCCGACCACCGCCAGCGCCCAGCCGTGCATCAGCGTGAGCGCCGTGACCAGCAGGAACTGCAGCGAGAGCCCGGGCGTGATGCCGGCGCGCATCGACCAGACGATCAGCAGCACCACCAGGCCGCCGAGGTAGGCGTGCTGGCGGTCGCCGCGGCCGAGCCAGCTCCGCCACGGCGCGGTCACGGCCGCGACCGCGAGCACCGGCAGCGCGAGCGCCAGCGCCGCGAGCCGTGCCGGGGCGCTCAGCAGGTCGGCCTCGAGCTGCACCGCGCGCCCCGCTACGGGTCCCGGGGCGACGCGCCGGCGGCGTCGGCGGGCTTCTCGAGGATCGTCGCGTACTGGTCCACCGTGGTGAACTCCTCGTCGGTCTCCACCTTGACGTAGCCGTTGCCGACCCAGCGCGCCGGGATCGGCAGGGAGCTCACCACCGAGGCGACCACCGCCGACAGGTACGGGATCGACTGCACCACCATCACCAGCACCCAGGCGCGCAGGTCCGGGCTGTCCATGCGCATGCGGTCGAGGCTCGCGTTCTCGAGGTTGACGGTCACCGCCCAGGCGCTCAGCAGCAGCGCGATGGCCATCAGGAACTCCTCGCGGCAGGCCTGCAGCGCGCCCCACAGGCGCTGCGTGTGCGCCTGCTTCGGCGTGCGGAAGAACGGCTCGTTGTTGGTCAACAGCCCCTTCAGCACCGCGAAGCCGATCGTGTGCGCGAGCCCGAGCCCGGCGATCGAGGCGGCGATCGTCTGCCGCAGCCCGGCGCCGACGCGCACCCGGTAGAGGTGCATCAGCTTCGCGAGCTTGAACACGAACAGCGACAGCGGCAGCACCGAGAACATCGCCATCGGCGCGTCGACCTTGGCCGGCAGCGTGACCATCAGCAGCGACCAGACGAGCGCGAACAGGTTGAACACGACGTTCAGGCCGTCGGCCAGCCACGGCAGCCAGCCCGCCAGGAAGTGGTAGCGCTGGCCGGCCGTCAGCTCGGTCCGCCGCCGGCCGACGAGCGCCGCGCCGTGCGCGCGCAGGATCTGCATCGCGCCGTACGCCCAGCGGAAGCGCTGCTTCTTGAAGTCGATGAACGTGTCCGGCATCAGCCCCTTGCCGTAGCTGTGCGGGATGTAGGTGGCCTCGTAGCCGTGCTCGAAGATCCTGAGGCCGAGCTCGGCATCCTCGGTGATGCACCACTCGGCCCAGCCGCCGAGCTGCTGCAGCACCTGGCGGCGGACCATGGTCATCGTGCCGTGCTGGATGATCGCGTTGCGCTCGTTGCGCGTGATCATGCCGATGTGGAAGAAGCCGCGGTACTCGGCGTGGCACATCGCCTTGAAGGCGTTCTGCTGGTCGTCGCGGTAGTCCTGCGGCGCCTGCACGATCGCGATCTTCGGCGAGCTGAACACCGGCGCGAGGTCCTTGAGCCAGCTCGGCTCGACCACGTAGTCGCTGTCGATGACGCTGACGATCTCGGCGTCGGCGGCGGTCTCGCGCAGCGCGAAGTTGAGCGCGCCGGCCTTGAAGCCGGCCAGCGGGCTGACGTGGAAGAAGCGAAAGCGCGGCCCGAGCCTGGCGCAGTGCGCCTCCACCGGCCGCCAGACGGCCTCGTCCCGGGTGTTGTTGTCGATCACCAGCACTTCGAAGTCGCGGTAGTCGAGCCGCGCCAGCGCGTCGAGCGTCTCGATCAGCATGTCCGGCGGCTCGTTGTAGGCCGGCACGTGGATCGACACCTTCGGCCGGTAGCGGCCGTCGGAGCCCTCGGCGGCCGGGCCGACCAGCAGCCGGCGCCGCAGCCGCACCCAGTGCGCCTCGGCCCACTCGTGCGCCTCGGCGAGCAGCACGGCGATCACGCCCAGCATGCCGATGAACAGCAGGACGCCGACCGTCACGCTGGTCACCGTCAGGTACTGCTGCGAGTAGCTGTAGATGACCCAGGTGGTCAGCGCGCTGGTCGCGTAGATGATGATCGCGAGGAAGCTGCGGCCGCGGTTCTTGAGCGTGCCGCTGTACATGTAGAACCAGAACAGCATCGCCGCGGCCAGCACCACCGACACCGACGCCAGCATCTGCCACTGCGGCACGCGCACGATCGGCTTCATGAACTCGAACTTCGGCCGGCGCTCGGCGTCCCAGACGCCCCAGTAGGCGCCGACGCCGCCCTCGCTCTGCGCCTTCCACGGCTGGTCGAAGGCCTCCTCGATGTAGTACGGCACCTTCTCCTTCTCGGCCCAGGCGAGGAAGCGCCGCAGGAACAGCGCCTCGTTGGCGTCGCTCGCGACCGCCTTCTCGCGGGTGCGGCCGTTCGACGGCCAGCCGACCTCGCCGATCACGACCGGCTTGTTCGGGAAGCGCGCCTGCACCTCGCGGTACATGTGGATCGAGTAGTCGACCGCCTTCTCGACGTCGACGCCCTCCCAGTAGGGCAGCAGGTGCACGGCGATGTAGTCGACGTGGTCGGCGAGCTCCGGGTTCTTGAGCCACACGTGCCAGGGCTCGGCGGTGCTGATCGGCTGCTCGATGGCGTTGCGCGCCTGGTCGAGCAGCTTGAGGAAATCCTCGAAGGGCACGTCGCCGCGCAGCACCGACTCGTTGCCGACGATCACGCGCACGACGTTGCGGTGCCTGGCGGCGAGGTTGATGGCCTTGGCGAGCTCCTCGGCGTTGCGCGCGGTGCGCGAGTCGATCCAGACGCCCATCGCGACGTTGAGGCCGCGCTCGGCGGCGAGCTCGGGCACGAGGCCGATGGTGCCGGAGACGGTGTAGGTGCGCACCGCCTGCGTCTTGCCCTTCAGCAGGTCGAGGTCGGCGGCGATCTGCTCGCGGGTCGGGTACTCCTCCTTGATCGCGTCCTGCCCGGGCCGGTACGGCGACAGCGCGAAGCCCCACACCTTGTGCGGCCACCCGGGCTCGGTCTCCGGGCGGTTGAACCAGGCCCACGTGCCGATCGTCACGAGCGCGAAGGCGAGCGCGATCAGGAGCGCGGACAGACGCAGCTTGAAGGTGATCATCGAGGCGGCAAGGATAACCCGCGCGGCCGGTCGCGGCGCGAGCGCCCGCCGCCGCGGCCCGCGCGGGCGGTCACGGACCGCGGCCGCGGCACTTCCCGGCCCGGGGCCGTTCCGCTAGGGTGGGCGCCCCGCCAGCCGCCGCCGCGCGCCACCCATGCTGACCCCGCCCGAGACGCCCGCCGCGCCGCGCCTCGACCTGCCGCCGGTGCCCGCCGAGCTGCCGGCCGCGACCGCGGCGCAGCCGGCGCCGATGCTGCGCGTCGAGGCGCTGCGCAAGGTGTACGGCGGGCGCGCGGTGGTGCGCGACCTCAGCATCAGCGTGCGGCGCGGCGAGTGCTTCGGCATCCTCGGCCCGAACGGCGCCGGCAAGACCACGACGCTGCGCTGCTGCCTCGGGCTGACGCGCGCCGACGGCGGCGCGATCGAGCTCGGCGGACTGCCGGTGCCCGAGGCGGCGCGCGTTGCGCGCTACCGGGTCGGCGTCGTGCCGCAGTTCGACAACCTCGATCCCGACTTCACGGTGACCGAGAACCTGGTGATGTTCGCCCGCTACTTCGACATCCCGGGGCGGGTCGCGCGCGAGCGCGTGCCGCGCCTGCTGGAGTTCGCGGGGCTCGCCGACCGCGCCGGGGCGCGCATCGACCAGCTGTCCGGCGGCATGAAGCGGCGCCTGACGCTGGCGCGCGCGCTGGTCAACGACCCGGACATCCTGTTCCTCGACGAGCCGACCACCGGCCTCGATCCGCAGGCCCGGCACCTGATCTGGGACGGCCTGAAGCGCCTGGTCGCGGGCGGCCGGACGCTGATCCTGACGACCCACTTCATGGACGAGGCGGAGCGGCTCTGCAACCGGCTGTGCGTCATGGACGAGGGCGCGATCATCGCCCAGGACACGCCGCGCGGCCTGATCGAGCGGCTGATCGAGCCGGTGGTGGTCGAGGTCTACGGCGAGGGCGTCGCCGGCTGGGCCGCGCGCCACGCGCGCGCGCTGGTCGAGCGCCTCGAGGTCACGGGCGAGACCGCCTTCTGCTACATGCACGATCCCGAGCCGCTGCTCGCGATGACGCGCCGCGAGCCTGCGCTCAAGGTGCTGCGCCGCGCCGCGAACCTCGAGGACGTGTTCATCAAGCTCACCGGCCGCGACATCCGGGACTGAGCATGAGCCGGCGCTTCCTGTACCTCGTGGAACGCAACTTCCTGGTGTGGCGCAAGCTCCTCGTGCCGTCGCTGATCGCCAACCTCGCCGACCCGCTGATCTACCTGCTCGGCCTCGGCTTCGGGCTCGGCGCGCTGGTCGGCAACGTCGACGGCCGCCCGTACAGCACCTTCCTCGCCGGCGGCATGCTCTGCTACTCGACGCTGAACAGCGCCTCGGCGGAGGCGCTCTACTCGGCGTTCTCGCGCCTCAAGGTGCAGCGCACCTGGGAGGGGATCCTGCACGCGCCGATGACGATCACCGACGTCGTGGTCGGCGAGTGGCTGTGGGCCGCGGCCAAGGCGACGCTGTCGGGCGCGGCGATCCTCGCCGTCATGTACGGCTTCGGCTTCGCGCGCGGCGTCGCGCCGCTCGCCGTGCTGCCGGTGCTGTTCGTCGTCGGGCTGTGCTTCTCGGGCGTCGCGCTCATCATGACGACGCTGGCCCGCGGCTACGACTTCTTCACCTACTACTTCACGCTGCTGATCACGCCGATGGGCTTCCTGTCGGGCGTGTTCTTCCCGCTGCACCAGCTGCCGGGGCCGGTGCAGCGCCTCGCGTGGCTGCTGCCGCTCGCGCACGCCGCATCGCTGGCGCGGGGACTCACGCTCGGCGACGCGATGGCGCGGCCCTGGCTCAGCGTCGCGGTGCTGCTCGGCTACGGCGTCGCGGGCGTGTGCCTCGCGGCGTGGATCGCGCGCCGGCGGCTGACCAAGTAGCGCCCGGCGCCGCGGCTCAGTGCCGCTCGGGATCGGGGTCGGCGGCGCCGAGCCGCGGCGGCGGCGGCGCGCGCAGCTCCTCGGCCTGCGGATCGCGCGGCAGCGTGTCGAGCGGCGCCAGCGCCTCGATCTCCTTGGCCTCGGTGCCGACGTTGAGGTCGCGAAAGCGCCGCGCCGCCGGCAGCACCCGCGACTCGAGCGAGCCGACCGCGTCGTTGTAGGCGGTCAGCGCGCGCCTCAGGCCGCCGCCCATCGCGGCGAAGTGGCCGCCCATGACCTGGATGCGCTCGTAGAGGTCCTTGCCGAGGTCGGCGATCCGCCGCGCGTTGTCGGCGAGCGCCTCCTGGCGCCAGGCGTAGACGACCGTGCGCAGGAGCGCGATCAGCGTGGTCGGCGTCGCGAGGATCACCTTCTTCTGGAAGCCGGCCTCGATCAGGCCCGGGTCCTGCTCGAGCGCGGCGCTGTAGAAGACCTCGCCCGGGATGAACAGCACCACGAAGTCCGGCGTGTTCTCGAACTGGTCCCAGTACTGCTTCAGCGACAGGCGCGCGATGTGGTCGCGGATGTGGCGCGCGTGGTCGGCGAGCTTGGCGGCGCGCGGCTTCTCGTCGACCAGCTCGAGCGACTCGAGGTAGGCCTCGAGCGGCACCTTGGCGTCGACGACCAGGCTCTTGCCGCCCGGCAGCCTCACCACGAGGTCCGGGCGCAGGTCGCCGGATTCGCCCGCGACCTGCTGCTGCTCGAAGAAGTCGACGTGGTCGACCATGCCGGCGAGCTCGACGACGCGCCGCAGCTGCAGCTCGCCCCAGCGGCCGCGGACGCTCGGCCGGCGCAGCGCGCCGACGAGGTTCCCGGTCTCGCGGGTCAGCGCCTGCTGGCCGGTGGCGAGCGCCTCGACCTGCGCGAGCAGCTGGCCGTAGGCGCCGGCGCGCTCCTTCTCGATCTCGCCGATGCGCGCCTGCACCTTGTCGAGCGACTCGCGCACCGGGCTCACCAGCTCCTGGATGCTCGCCTGGCGCCGCTCGAGGTCGCCGCGCGCCGCCTGCTGCAGCGTCTCGAACTGCGAGCGCGCGAGATCGATGAACTGCTGGTTGTTGGCCTGCAGCGACTCGGCGGCGAGCGAGCGGAACACGTCCGTCAGGCGCAGCTGCGCGCCCTCGAGCAGCGCGCGCTGCTCGGCGAGCGCGCGGTCCTGGGCCTCGAGCCGGGTCTCGAGCGCCTGGCGCGCCTCGCCGAGCCGGCGGGCCTCGGCCCGCAGCGCCACGAGCTCCGCGTCGCGGTCGGCGAGCTCGGAGCGCAGTCCCTCCAGCTGGCGCGCGGTGGCCTCGGCGGCGGTGCGCAGGCCGGTTTCGGTCAAGAGGCGCTCCTCGAGCGCCGCGGCGCGCCGCGCGCCGCCGAGCAGGTAGCCGACGACGCCCGCGGCGGCCGCGGCGAGGGCGAGGGCGAGCAGCGCGAGCGGGCTCATGGGCGCAGTGTACGTGGCGGCGCCGGCAGCCGCATCGCGCGCTCAAGAGCCGCCCGCAGCGGCCGATAACCGCCGCAGGGACCCGCTGCACAGCGAGGCGAGCGCGATGTCCACCCCGGATCCGGTCGCGGGCGAGGCGCTGACGCCGACCCTGACGCTGACGCCGTTCGACGTGACCCGCAAGCTCGCCGCCGAGCTCGCGGCCGGCGACGTGCGCCTGCCTTCGTTCCCGGACGTGGTCGAGCGGCTGCAGCAGGTGCTCGCGGATCCCGCCGCCACGCCCGCCCAGGTCGCGCGGCTGCTCGGTGCCGACGCCGCGCTCGCGGCGCGCGTCCTCAGGATCGCGAACTCGGCGGTCTTCAACGCCGCCGGCAGGCCGGTCACCGCACTGCCGGCCGCCATCAGCCGGCTCGGCTTCGAGCTGGTGCGCTCGGCGGCGCTGTCGTTCGCGCTGCGGCAGATGCAGCTCGTCGATGCCGACAGCGCGCTCAGGGCGCCGCTGCAGGAGCTGTGGCGCAAGGGGACGCTGGTGGCCGCGATCGGCTACGTGGTCGCGCGCGAGACGGGCGCCGCGCGGCCGGACGAGGCGCTGGTCGCGGGCCTGCTGCACAACGTCGGGCGGCTCTACCTCCTGCTGCGCGCGCGCACGCTCACCTCGGCCGTGATCGAGACCGGCCTCTGGGAGCAGGTGTCGCACGACTGGCATCCGCGCATCGGCGCCGCGATCCTCGCGCACTGGCGGTTCCCGGAGCCGGTCGTGCTCGCGGTCACTGACCAGAACGCCTGGGAGCGCCCGCCCTCGGGGGGCGGCGCGCTGACCGACGTGCTGATCGTCGCCACCTCGCTCGTGCCCTGCGTCTACTGCCGCGAGCTGCTCGATGACACGGTGACCGCGGTGGCGCCCTTCCGCCGCCTCGGGCTCGCGACCGCCGACTGCGGCCGGCTGCTCGGCGCGACCGCGGCGCAGATCCAGGGCCTCAGGGACGCGCTCGCGGCCTGAGCCCCGGGCGCGCCCGCGCGGCCGGCGCGCTTGCTAGACTGGTGCCGGGCCTGTAGCTCAATGGTTAGAGCAGGGGACTCATCGACCCGACGGGTCGGGAAGGTGCCTTCGCGCGGTAACGCGCGAAGTGGACGGGATGAATTCAGGGAACCCTGACCGGGTCCGCGCCGGCGGACGCGATGGCAACCCTGAGCCAAGCCGGCGGTGCACCGCCGGAAGGTGCAGAGACTACCTGGGGGCTGGGCCCGCGCCCGAGTGCCCTTGATGACAGGCGAGAGCGTCCCGCGCCCGAACGGCGTGCCGCCGCGAGGCACACGCGCGAGGGTGAAGAGATAGTCCACTCCCGCGGGAAACCGCGGGGCAGAGTGAATCCCTTGGTTCTGGGTTCGAATCCCAGCGGGCCCACCACGACTGCCGTGTCTGTTCCGGACAGATGGGTAACGTTTTATACCGGAGACATAGGTAACACTTTAGCAGCGAAGGGGTTTTCGGCGCATTCGACGCGTCCGGTCTCGTGATCAAAGAACCCCAGGTCGTAGTTCATGAAGGTCACCAGCCAGATCTTCTCTGCGATTTCCTTGATGCCAACGCATTGCCCAGCGAACACGTGGCTCAAGTGGATCTTGCGGCGACCGATACAGATCCGTCCGCAGTTGGTGACCGTGATGGTGCGGTCGTGGAAGGGGTATTCGAGGTCGCTGAGGCCGGTATAGGGCCGCGGCGAGGGCTGATAGAGCTCGCCCGGATATTTCATGCCGAGCGCCTGGTGCGGCCGTTCGTGGTTGTAGCACTGGACGAAGCGATCGAACTTGGCCTGCTGTTGCAGGAAGTTCCTGGCGGCGGGCCGGGTGGCTTCCTTCTTGAGCGTCAGATGCATGCGCTCGTGCCGGCCGTTCTGCTGGGGATTGCCGGGCTTGATGCGCTCGATGCCGATCCCGAGGCGTAGCCACCACACCGAGAGTTTGCTCAGGCCGAAGATCGCGCTCGCGCTGGCGAAGGGGCAGCCGTTGTCGGTTCGGATCGCCTGCGGCAGCCCAAAGTCCTTGAAAGCGTGCTCAAACACGGTGAAGGCGTAGATCTCCTTGGTGGTCGCCAGCGCGTCGCAACAGAGCAGGTAGCGGCTGGCGAAGTCGGTGATCGTGAGTGGATAGCAGTAGCGCCGGTCGGCGAGCATGAACTCGCCCTTGAAGTCCGCGCACCACAGATCGTTCGGCCGCGTGGGCCTGGACAGGCTCGTGCCCTCAGCCTTATAGCGCCGCCGCCGGCCGCGGCTGACGAGTCCGTGCCGGTCGAGCACCGCATGTACCGTGCTGATCGCCGGCAGCTGTATCCCGCTGTGCAGCCGCCGGAGCTTCTCGCGGATCTTTGGAGCTCCCCAGCTCGGGTGCTCCTGCCTCAACCGCACGATCAGCGTCTCGGTCTGCATGGGCAGCCGGTTCGCCTGGCGGTAGGGGCGCCGGCTGCGGTCGGTCAGACCCTCGACGCCACAGTCCTTGTACCTCGAGAAGATCTTGTAGCCGGTCTTGCGGGAGATATCGAACTCCCGGCACAGCACCGCCATCTTCTCGCCCTCAAGCAGCCGAGCCACAAAGCGCAGGCGTTCGTCCATCTGGCAACACTCCCGCCACGGCATGTTGCGTCTCCCGCAAATGCCGGAAAGTGTTACCCATGTGCCCGGAATGAAGTGTTACCCCTCTCTCGGGAAGGGCA
>DATKOP010000049.1:0-8610 GCA_035524595.1 Steroidobacteraceae bacterium
GTCGATCGGCACGACCCATACCCAGGCGCGCTACGTGCTGCCGCCGATCGTGCAGCAGTTCCGCGCCGCCTACGCCGACGTCGACCTGCACCTGCACCAGGGCAGCACCGAGCAGATCGCCGAGCTCGCCAAGCTCGACCGCATCGACTTCGCGATCGCGACCGGCGGCGGCGAGCTGTTCCCCGGGCTCGTGCTGCTGCCCTGCTACCGCTGGCACCGGCGCGTGGTGGTGCCGCGCGACCACCCGCTCGCCAAGGAGCGCAGCGTCAGCCTCGAGGCCCTCGCCCGCCACCCGATCGTCACCTACACCTTCAGCTTCAGCGGCCGCTCGTCGCTGCCGGCGCTGTTCGAGAGCGCGGGCCTGAAGCTGCACGTGGCGCTGACCGCGAGCGACGCCGACGTCATCAAGACCTACGTCAGGCTCGGCCTCGGCGTCGGCATCGTCGCCAGCATGGCGCTCGACCCCGAGGAGGACCGGGACCTCGTGGTGCTGGACGCGGCGCACCTGTTCGCGCCGCACGTGACCTGGATCGGCTTTCGCCGCGGCCGGCTGCTGCGGGGCTACATGTACGAGTTCCTGAAGGCGTTCGCGCCGCACCTCGGCCGCCGGCTGGTCGACCAGGCGATCCGCGCGGGCTCGGGCGCCGAGCTCGACCGGCTGTTCGAGGGCGTCGAGCTGCCGACGTTGTGAGCTCAAGCGGCTAGACTCGGGCGGCGAACGGCCGCGGCGCGTGGATCGACAGCGGAGAACTGCATGCTGGAAATCAAGGAACTGAAGGCCCCCCCGTCGCTGGAGCTGTTCAGCGAGCTGGTCGAGCTGCTGCAGGACACCGTCGGCGGCGGCGCCTCGATCGGCTGGACGCAGCTGCCGAGCACCAAGGAGGCGCGCAACTACTGGACCCAGGTGCTGGAGGCGGTCGGCCGCGGCGAGCGGCTGTTGTTCGTCGCGACCGACAACCACGTCTGCGCCGGCGCGATCCAGGTGGCGCTCGCGCCGCGGCAGAACGCGCGCCACCGCGGCGAGGTGCAGAAGCTGATGGTGCACTCCCAGTACCGGCGCCGCGGCATCGGCCAGGCGCTGGTGACCGCGATCGACAAGGCGGCGCAGGCGCGCGGGCTGACGCTCCTGGTGCTCGACGTGCGTCCCGGCGACGACGCCGAGCGCCTCTGCAAGCGCTGCGGCTACGAGTACGCGGGCTCGATCCCGGGCTTCGTGCAGTCGGCGAGCGGCGAATTCGAGCCGACCTCGATCTACTACCGGCAGCTCGGCGCCGGCAAGCACGGCTAGGGGGACGCGATGCCGTCCTTCGACGTCGTCTCCGAGCTCAACCACCACGAGGTCGAGAACGCGGTCGACCAGGCGAGCCGCGAGCTCGAGAGCCGCTTCGACTTCAAGGGCACCGGCGCCAAGTTCGAGCGCGAGGGCACCGAGGTCACGCTCGAGGCGCCGGCCGACTTCCAGCTGAAGCAGATGCTCGACATCCTGAAGCTGAAGCTCACTAAGCGCGGCATCGACCTCGTCTGCCTCGAGATCCAGGACGCCGAGGTGAACCTCGCGCGCGCGCGGCAGAAGGTGCTGCTGCGCGAGGGCATCGACGCCGACAACGCCAGGAAGATCCAGCGCGCGATCAAGGACTCCAAGCTCAAGGTGCAGGCCGCGATCCAGGGCGACAAGCTGCGCGTCAGCGGCAAGAGCCGCGACGAGCTGCAGGCGGCGATCGCGCTGCTGCGCCAGCAGAAGCTCGAGGTCGCGCTGCAGTTCAACAACTTCCGCGACTAGCCGCCGGGCCCGGCGCCCGGCGCAACGGTGCCCCATGGACGACGCGCGACACGCGCACCGCCGCCCGCCCGCCAGGGCCCGCCGCCCGTGACGCGCGCGGTGTTCCTCGACTACGGCTCGGTGGCGGTCGACGGCGACCTCGACCCCGCGCGGCTCTGCGCCGTGCTGCCCGGGCTCGTGATCCACGAGGCGACGCCCGAGCCCGAGGTCGACGCGCGCATCGCCGGCGCCGCGGTCGTGCTCTGCAACAAGGCGCGGCTGACGCGGGCGCGGATCGCCGCGAACCGGGAGCTCAAGCTCATCGCGCTGACCGCCACCGGCACCAACAACGTCGACCTCGAGGCCGCGCGCGAGCACGGTGTCGCGGTCTGCAACATCACCGACTACTGCACGGCGTCGGTCGTGCAGCACGTGTTCGCGGTGCTGCTGGCACTCACCCACCGGCTGCGCGAGTACGACCGGGCGCTCAAGGCCGGCGGCTGGGAACGGGCGGACGGCGAGCGGCTGCCGGCCTACCCGGTGCGCGAGCTCGCCGGCCGCACGCTCGGCGTCGTCGGCTACGGCACGCTCGGCCGGGGCGTGGCGCGCATCGCCGCGGCCTTCGGCATGCGGGTGCTGGTCGCGGCCCGCGCCGGCGCCGCGCCCGAGCCCGGCCGGCTCGCGCTGCCGCAGCTGCTGCCAGCGGTCGACGTGCTGTCGCTGCACTGCCCGATCACGCCCGCGACGCGCGGCCTGATCGGCGCCCGGGAGCTCGCGCTCATGAAGCCGGATGCGGTGCTGATCAACACCGCCCGCGGGGGACTCGTCGATGCGGCGGCGCTCGCGGCGGCGCTGCGCGCCGGCCGGCTCGGCGGCGCCGCCATCGACGTGCTCGAGGAGGAGCCGCCGGTGCACGGCAGTCCGCTGCTGGCGCCGGACCTCGGCAACCTGATCGTGACCCCGCACACCGCCTGGGCGGCGCGCGAGGCGCGTCAGCGCGCCATCGACGAGCTCGCCGAGAACGCCGCGGCGTTCCTGCGTGGCGAGCGGCGCCACCGCGTCGTCTGACGGTCGGTATTGTACATGTGTCTATCTGTTGACATGCTGTCAGAACCGCGCTAGCCTGCAGCCATGTCGTACATCGCCGAACGCCGGGTCGAGGAGAAGGAGCGCCGCCGCGCCGAGATCGTCGACGCGGCCGAGAAGCTCTATGCCGCCAAGGGCTGGGACTCGGTCACCATGGACCAGGTCGCGAAGAGCGCGCGCCTGTCGCGCGCGCTCCTCTACGTCTACTTCCGCGACCGCGACGAGTTGCAGTTCGCGATCGGCCAGCGGGCGCTCGCGATGCTGCGCGAGCGCTTCCTCGCGGCGGTCGCGCGCCATCCGCGGGGCCTCGACCAGGTCGAGGCGATCGGCCGCGCGTACATGACCTACGCGACCGACTATCCCCACTATTTCGACATCTGTGCCCGCATCCAGGCGCATGCGATGTCGGCCGATCCCGGTTCCAACGAGGGTGCCTGCGCGGTCGCGGGCGACGCCGCAATCGGGGTCGTGGTCGAGGCGATCCGCACCGGGATGCAGGACGGCAGCATCCGCAACGACATCGGCGACCCGATGCTGTTCGCCGTGACGCTGTGGGCGTTCACGCACGGCGTCATCCAGCTGATGGCGAAGGGCAGCGACCTCGACCGCCTCGGCATCGCGGCCCGGGACTTCAGCGAATACGCGCTGTCGCTGCTGCGCTCGGTCGGCGCGCCGCCGCCGGCCCGGTGATTTTTTTTGTCACGGAATTGACACATGTCCAGACGTTCTACAGATGACTACGTGCGCTGGGCCGCCCAGCTCCTGGCACTCGTCGTCGCGTTTGGCCTCCTCCTCGCGACTCCGTTCGCGCGCGCCGCGGAGCGCGACGGCGCCGAGCCGCCGGTTGCCGCGGTCGACGCCGTGGTCGAGGAACTCGTGCGCGATGCGCTCGCTGCCAACCTCGAGCTCGACGCGGCGGGCGCCGAGGTCTGGCGGCGCGTCGCCGCGCTCGACGAGGCCCGCGCGCGCTACCTGCCGGCGCTCGACCTCAACGCGCGCTACTCGGCGGCCGACGGCGGCCGGGTCATCGAGGTCCCGGTCGGCGATCTGCTGAACCCGGTCTACGCCACCCTCAACCAGCTGACCGGGCAGAACCAGTTCCCGACGGTCGCGAACCAGCAGATCCCGCTGCAGCGCAGCCGCGAGCAGGACACCAGGCTGTCGCTGACGCAGCCGCTCTACGACGCGCGCCTGCGCCCGGCGCGCGAGGCGAGCGCGGCGCAGTACGACGCCGCGAGCGCGGCGCGCACCGCGCTCGCCGGTCGCATCGACCGCGACATGCGCACCGCCTACACCCGCTGGCTCGAGACGCGCGCGCGGCGCGAGATCCTCGATGCGACGCTCGAGCTCGCGCGCGCCAACCAGCGGGTCAACGAGAGCCTGTACGCCAACGGCAAGATCACCCGCGACCTCGTCTACCGGGCCGAGGCCGACGTGCTCGAGGTCGAGCAGTCGCGGCTCGCCGCCGACAAGGGCGTGCACCTCGCGCAGAGCTACGTGAACCTGATCCGCAACGCGCCCTTCGACCGCGCGCTGCCGGTGGCGACGCTCGAGGACGCCGACCTCGACCGGCTGCGCACCGCCCTCGGCCGGCGCCTCGGCCAGCCGTCGCTGGCGCCGCAGGCGCTGGCGGCGACGGCGATCGACCGGCGCGCGGAGCTGAAGCAGCTCGACGCGACCGTCGCCGCGGCAGCCGCCGGCGAGCGCCTGGCGCGGGCCGCCTTCCAGCCGCAGCTGGCGCTCGCGGTGGACGCCGGCACCCAGGGCGAGCGCTACGGCCTGTCGGCCGACGACCGCTACGTGCTGGCCTCCGTGGTGCTGCGCTTCAACCTGTACGCCGGCGGCGGCGACACGGCCCGGGTCGCGGCCGCGCACGCGCTCGGGCGCCAGGCCCGCGACCAGCGCGACGACGCGGAGCTGCGCATCCGCCTCGAGGTGCAGCAGGTGCTCGACAACCTCGAGGTCGCGATGGCCTCGCTCGGCACCGCCGCCAAGCGCGTCGAGGCGGCGCGCAGCGCGTTTCGCATCGCCGAGCGCAAGCGCGACCTCGGCGCCATCAACCAGGCCGAATTCCTCGACGCGCGGCGTGCCCTGACCGACGCCGCGCTCAACCAGAACGTCACCCGCTTCGCCGCCCTCGCCAGCCTCGCCAACCTCGAGTACGCGATCGGCGCGGGCGCCCGTCCCTCACCGCCGGAGCCGCTGCCATGAGCCCCCGCCGCACCGCCCTCATGTCGCTCGCCGCGCTCGCGCTCGCGGTCGCGGGCATCGCCGCCTGCAGCCGCGCACACGACGAGGCGGTGCCCGCCAATCCGCTGCGGCCGGTGCGCGTCGCGCCGGTCACGCCCGCGGCGCTCGCCGACAGCGTGCATGCCGTGGGCCTGCTGACGCCCAAGGACGAGGCGCGCCTGTCGTTCAAGGTCGGGGGCGTCATCGAGTCGGTGCGCGTCGAGGAGGGCGCGCCGGTGAAGGCCGGCCAGCTGCTCGCGGTGCTGAAGCAGGCCGAGATCGAGGCCGCCCTCGAGCAGTCGCGGCAGTCCGCGCAGAAGGCCGAGCGCGACCTGGCCCGCGGCCAGGCGCTGTACGCGGACGGCGTCGCGACGCTGGAGCAGGTGCAGGACCTGGCGACCGCGGCGCGGGTCGCGGCCGCCGCGCGGCGCGGCGCCGAGTTCAACGCCGCCTACGCCCGGATCGTCGCGCCCGCCGCCGGGGTCGTGCTCAGGAAGCTCGCCGAGGCCAACGAGCTGGTGCAGGCGGGCCAGCCGGTGCTGGTGCTCGGCGGCGCCGGCCGCGGCTGGGTGGTGCGGCTCGGGCTCGCCGACCGGGACGTGGTGCGGGTGCGCCCCGGCGACGCGGCGCGGGTGACCTTCGATGCCTGGCCGGAGCGGGCGTTCGCCGGCCGCATCAGCAACATCGCCTCGAGCGCGGACGCGGCCACCGGCACGTTCGCGGTCGAGGTGCAGGTGGCACCGGCGGATGCGCACTTCGTGCAGGGTCTGGTCGCCAAGGTGACGCTGAGCCCCGCCAACAGCCGCGTCGTCAACATCGTGCCGCTGCAGGCGCTCGTCGAGGCGAACGGCAACGAGGCGAGCGTGTTCGTGCTCGACGCGACGCGCCGGGTCGTCACGCGCACCACGATCCGGATCGGCCGCATGAGCGGCGGCGAGGTCGAGGTGCTCGAGGGGCTCGCGCCCGGCGCCGAGGTCGTCGTCGACGGCGCGGCCTTCCTCGAGAACGGCGAGTCGGTGCGCATCGCCGCCGACGACGGCCGTGCGCCGGCGCGGGCCGGCTGAGGGGCGCGCCATGAGCATCTGGGCATTCGCGGTGCGGCGCTGGCAGTTCACGCTGGTGCTGTTCGCGCTCCTGATCGCGCTCGGCGTCGCCAGCTTCTTCAGCATCGCGCGCTCCGAGGACCCGACCTTCCCGTTCCCGGCCACCACGATCACGATCGTCTGGCCCGGCGCCGACCCGAGCGACATGGAGCGCGTGGTCGTCAAGCCGCTCGAGGACGCGGTCAACTCGCTGGACAACGTCAAGAAGATCGTCAGCTCCGCCTTCGACGGCATCGCGGTGGTGCACGTCGAGTTCCACTACGGCTCCGACCCCGAGAAGAAGCAGGACGAGGTGATCCGCGAGTTCAACCGGATCCGCTCGACGCTGCCGAGCGACATCGCGCAGATCGACATCGTCAAGAACAACCCGGGCCTGGTGAACATCGTGCAGATGGCGCTGGTTTCCGACACCGCCAGCTACCGCGAGCTCAAGGAGCGCGCCGAGGCGCTGCGCGACCTCATCGAGACCGTGCCGGGCGTGCGCACCGCCGAGACCTGGGCCTACCCGAAGCCCGAGGTGCGGGTGGCGGTCGACCTCGAGCGCCTCGCCCGCGCCGGCGTCACGCTCGGCCAGGTCACGCAGGCGATCCAGGGCCAGAACGTCAACGTGCCGGGCGGCTCGGTAGACGTCGGCCTCAGGCGCTACAACCTGCGCACCGCCGGCAGCTACGCCTCGCTCGAGGAGGTCGAGAACACGGTGGTCGGCGGCGCGGCCGGGCGCATCGTCAAGGTGCGCGACATCGGCGCGGTCTCCTGGGCAACCGAGGAGCAGGCCTACACCGGCCGCTTCAGCGGCAAGCGCGCGGTGTTCGTCACCGCCAACCAGAAGGACAACACCAACATCTTCAAGGTGCGCGACGGCATCTACGCCAGGCTCGCCGAGTTCGAGCGCGCCCTGCCGCCGGACATCCGCCTCGAGCGCGGCTTCGACCAGTCGCGCAACGTCGCCCGCCGGCTCGACCGGCTCGGCGGCGACTTCGCGATCGCGGTCGGGCTCGTGCTGCTGACGCTGCTGCCGCTCGGCCTCAGGGCCGCCGGCGTCGTCATGATCTCGATCCCGCTGTCGCTCGCGATGGGGCTCGCGTTCCTGTACCTCGCCGGCTTCGGCCTCAACCAGCTGTCGATCGCCGGCTTCGTGCTCGCGCTCGGCCTCCTGGTCGACGACTCGATCGTGGTGGTCGAGAACATCGCGCGCTTCGTGCGCAACGGCTACGGGCGGGTCGAGGCGGCGATCCGGGCCACCGACCAGATCTACCTCGCGGTGCTCGGCTGCACCGCGACGCTGCTGCTCGCCTTCCTGCCGCTCTTGTTCCTGCCCGAGGGCGCCGGCGAGTTCATCCGCTCGCTGCCGGCCGCGATCCTGTTCACGGTGCTCGCCTCGCTGTTCGTGGCGCTGACGGTGATCCCGTTCCTCGCGAGCCGCATGCTGCGCAGCCACGCACCGTCGGCGCCGGCCGGCGGCGGCAGCACGGCCGGCCGCCTGCGCACGCACCTGCACGCGGCGGTGCAGCGCTTCGACGCGCTCGCCGACCGGCTGCTGCAGCGGGTCATGGGGGCGATCCACGCGGTCTACGGGCCGGCGCTGCGCTATGCGCTCGGCCGGCCGCGGGCGACGCTCGCGGCCGCGCTCGGGCTGTTCGTGCTGGTGGTCGCCACCGTGCCGCTGATCGGCTTCAGCCTGTTCCCGCGCGCCGACGTGCCGCAGTTCCTGGTGCACGTCGACGCGCCCGAGGGCGCCAGCATCGCCGAGACCGACCGCGCGCTGCGCTACGTCGAGGCCGAGCTCGCCGGCCACCCCGAGGTCCGGCGCTGGTACACGCACGTCGGCCACGGCTCGCCGTTCATCTACTACAACGTCTTCCCGCAGGGCCGGGTGGCCAACGTCGGCGAGGTGTTCGTCGAGCTCGACGGCTTCGACCCGCGACGCACCCCGAAGCTGTTCGAGGCGCTGCGCGCGCGCTTCGCCGCCTACCCGGCGGCGCGCATCGCGCTCAAGCAGTTCGAGCAGGGCCCGCCGATCGACAACCCGGTCGCGATCCGCGTCGTCGGCCCGGAGCTCGACGAGCTGCGCGCGATCGCCGCCCAGCTCGAGCAGGCGCTCAAGGACACGCCGGGGACGCGCGACGTCAAGAACCCGGTGCGGCTGCTGCGCACCGACCTCAACCTCGGCATCGACACCGAGAAGGCGGGCCTGCTCGGCGTGCCGGCGCTGGAGGCCAACCGCACCGTGCGCCTCGCGGTGGCCGGCCTCGTGGCCGGCCAGTTCCGCACCCGCACCGGCGACGAGTACGACATCACGATGCGCCTGCCGATGAAGGAGCGGCCGACGCTCGATGCGCTCGACGCGATCGAGGTCAGCTCGGTCACCGGCCGCCAGGTGCCGCTGCGGCAGATCTCCGCGCCGCGCTTCGAGAGCGTCGCCAACTCGATCAC
>DATKOP010000050.1:0-66140 GCA_035524595.1 Steroidobacteraceae bacterium
CTGGCTCTTCGCGTCGGGGCGCAGCCACGGCAGCTTGCCGCCACGGCGGACGGCGGCCTGCTTCTTCACGAGCCGGTGGGCGTAGGTGATCGGCGCCGGCATCAGGACGTCCGTCTCGTTGCTCGCGTAGCCGAACATCAGCCCCTGGTCGCCGGCGCCCTGCTTGCGCGGGTTCTTGCGGTCGACGCCCTGCGCGATGTCGGGCGACTGCTTGCCGATGATGTTGATGACCGCGCAGCTCGCGCCGTCGAAGCCCATGTCGGAGTGGTCGTAGCCGATGCGCAGGACCGTGCGGCGCACGAGCGCCTCGAGGTCGACCCACGCGCGGGTCGTGATCTCGCCGGCAACGATCACGCAGCCGGTCTTGACGAGCGTCTCGCACGCGACGCGCGCCTTGCGGTCCTGCTCGAGGATCGCGTCGAGCACGGCGTCCGAGATCTGGTCGGCGATCTTGTCCGGGTGGCCCTCGGACACGGATTCGGACGTAAACAGGTAGCTATTGGAGCTCATCGTTCGGGGTCGAGCGCAGGGCCGCGCCTCCAGGGGTTGAGCCGTGAAATTATACAGATGAAGGCGCGGCGTTGCCCCTGCCGGACGGGTATTGGACAATGCCGGGTTTCCCGGACTGGAGCCGAGAATGCCGACGCCGAGCCGACGTTCGCTCGCCAACGCGATTCGCGCCCTCAGCATGGACGCCGTGCAGCAGGCGAACTCGGGCCACCCCGGCATGCCGATGGGCATGGCGGACATCGCCGAGGTGCTGTGGCGCGGCTTCCTCAGGCACAACCCCGGCAACCCGACCTGGTTCAACCGCGACCGCTTCGTGCTGTCGAACGGCCACGGCTCGATGCTGCTGTACTCGCTCCTGTACCTGACCGGCTATCCGCTGTCGATCGACGACATCAAGCGTTTCCGCCAGCTCGGCTCGCACACGGCCGGCCACCCGGAGCGCGATCCGGCGCTCGGCATCGAGACCACCACGGGGCCCCTCGGCCAGGGCCTCGCGAACGGCGTCGGCATGGCGCTCGCCGAGCGTCATCTGGCTGCCACATTCAACCAGCCGGGCTTCGACCTGATCGACCACCACACGTACGTGTTCCTCGGCGACGGCTGCCTGATGGAGGGCATCTCGCACGAGGCGGCCTCGCTCGCCGGCACCCTCGGCCTCGGCAAGCTGATCTGCTTCTACGACGACAACGGCATCTCGATCGACGGCCACGTGCAGGGCTGGTTCACCGACGACACGCCGAAGCGCTTCGAGGCCTACGGCTGGCAGGTGATCCGCAGTGTCGATGGCCACGACGCCGAGGCCATCCGCCGCGCGGTGCGCCGGGCGCGCAGGGAGACCGGCAAGCCCACGCTGATCTGCTGCAAGACGATCATCGGCTTCGGCGCGCCCAACAAGCAGGGCACCGAGGCGACCCACGGCTCGGCGCTCGGCGCCGACGAGGTCGCCGCCGCGCGCCGCACGCTCGACTGGCCGTACCCGCCGTTCGAGGTGCCGGACGAGATCCGCGCCGCGTGGGACGCGCGCGCGCGCGGCCAGCGCGCCGAGAACAAGTGGCGGCGGCTGCTCGGCGACTACCGCAACGCCTATCCGCAGCACGCCGCCGAGTTCGAGCGGCGCACGCGCGGCGACCTGCCGGCCGACTGGAGCGCGTTCGCGCAGGCGACGCTCGCGACGGTGCAGCAGCAGGGCAGCGCCGTCGCGACCCGCCAGTCCTCGCAGGCGGCGCTGAACGCCTTCATGCCGAAGCTGCCGGAGCTGATCGGCGGCTCGGCGGACCTGACCGGCTCCAACAACACCTGGGCCAGGAACTCCAGGGGCATCACCCGCAGCGATCCCGCCGGCAACTACGTCTGGTACGGGGTGCGCGAGTTCGGCATGTCGGCGACGCTGAACGGCATCGCGCTGCACGGCGGCCTGCTGCCCTACGGCGGTACCTTCCTGGTGTTCTCCGACTACGCGCGCAGCGCCGTGCGCATGGCGGCGCTGATGCGGGTGCCCTCGATCTTCGTCTGGTCGCACGACTCGATCGGCCTCGGCGAGGACGGCCCGACGCACCAGCCGATCGAGCACCTCGCGTCGCTGCGGCTGATCCCGAACATGACGCTGTGGCGGCCCTGCGACGGGGTCGAGGCCCACGTCGCCTGGATCGACGCGATCGAGCGCCGCTCGGGCCCGACCGCGCTGGTGCTGACGCGCCAGGCGCTGCCGCACCAGCCGCGCGACGCGCAGCAGCTCGCCGACGTGCGTCGCGGCGGCTACGTGCTGCTGCAGTGCCAGGGCGCGCCGGAGCTGGTGCTGATCGCGACCGGCTCGGAGGTGCAGCTGGCGATGGCGGCGGCGCGCGCGCTCGAGGCGCGCGGCCGGCGCGTGCGGGTGGTGTCGATGCCCTCGGTCGAGCGCTTCGACGCGCAGCCGGCGGACTACCGTGCCGGCGTGCTGCCGCCCGGCGTGCCGCGCGTCGCGGTCGAGGCGGGCGTGCGCGACTACTGGTGCCGCTACACCGCGAGCCGCGAGCACGTCGTGGGCCTCGACGGCTTCGGCGCCTCGGCGCCCGCCAAGGATCTGTTCCAGCACTTCGGGTTGACGACCGATCACGTGGTCGCCGTCGCGACGCAAGCGCTCGGCGGCTGACGCCGGGCTATCCGCCAGTCTCAGAGAGGACTCGAACATGGCCATCAAGGTAGGAATCAACGGCTACGGCCGCATCGGCCGCAACGTGCTGCGTGCGCTCTACGAGGGCAGGCGCAACGGCGAGATCCAGATCGTCGCGATCAACGATCTCGGCGACGCCAACACCAACGCCCACCTGACGCGCTTCGACACCGCGCACGGCCGCTTCCCGGGCCAGGTCGCCGTCGACGGCGACTCGATGGTGGTCAACGGCGACCGCATCCGCGTGCTCGCCGAGCGCGATCCGGCGCGGCTGCCGTGGGGCGAGCTCGGCGTCGAGTACGTGCTCGAGTGCACCGGCCTGTTCGCCAACAAGGAGAAGGCCGCCAAGCACATCGCCGGCGGCGCCAAGAAGGTCGTGATCTCGGCGCCGGCCGAGGGCGCGGTCGACGCGACGATCGTCTACGGCGTCAACCACGGCACGCTGAAGGCCGACATGAGCGTGATCTCCAACGCCTCGTGCACGACCAACTGCCTCGCGCCGCTGGTCAAGCCGCTGCACGACGCGATCGGCCTGGTTGCCGGCATCATGACCACGGTGCACGCCTACACCAACGACCAGGTGCTGACCGACGTGTTCCACAAGGACCTGCGGCGCGCGCGCTCGGCGACCATGTCGATGATCCCGACCAAGACCGGCGCCGCGGCGGCGGTCGGGCTGGTGCTGCCGGAGCTGAAGGGCCGGCTCGACGGCTTCGCGGTGCGCGTGCCGACCATCAACGTCTCGCTGGTCGACCTGACCTTCACCGCCAGGCGCGCGACCAGCGTCGAGGAGATCAACAAGATCCTGAAGACCGCGGCCGACGGCGCGCTCAAGGGCGTGCTCGCCTACAACGACCAGCCGCTCGTGTCGGTGGACTTCAACCACGACCCCGCCTCCTCGACCTACGACTCGACGCTGACCAAGGTCATCGACGGCACGCTGGTCAAGGTCTGCGCCTGGTACGACAACGAGTGGGGCTTCTCGAACCGCATGCTCGACACGACGCTCGCCTGGAGCCGCGCGAAATGATGGCCGAGGCCGGCGCCGGCGCCGGCGCGCCGGGAGGCGTCTCGACGCGCGTGGTGCGCATGCAGGACGTCGCGCTCGCGGGGCGGCGAGTGCTGATCCGGGAGGACCTCAACGTCCCGGTCAAGGACGGCGTGGTCACGAGCGACGCGCGGATCCGCGCCGCGCTGCCGACGATCCAGCAGGCGCTGGCCGCGGGCGCGCGCGTGCTGCTGATGTCGCACCTCGGCAGGCCCGAGGAGGGCAGGCCCGCCGAGGAGTTCTCGCTGGCGCCGGTCGCGGCGCGGCTCTCGGAACTGCTCGGCCGCAAGGTGCCGCTGGTCAAGGACTGGCTCGGCGGCGTCGCGGTCGCGCCCGGCGAGGCGGTGCTGCTCGAGAACGTGCGCTTCAACAAGGGCGAGAAGAAGGATGCCGAGGAGCTGGCGCGGCGGATGGCGGCGCTCTGCGACGTGTTCGTCATGGACGCCTTCGGCACCGCGCACCGCGCCGAGGCCAGCACGCACGGGGTCGCGAAGTACGCGCCGGTCGCCTGCGCCGGGCCGCTGCTGGTCAACGAGCTGGTGGCGCTCGACACCGCGCTCGACAGCCCGAAGCGGCCGCTGGTGGCGATCGTCGGCGGCTCGAAGGTGTCGACCAAGCTGACGGTGCTCGAGGCGCTGCTGGCGCGCGTCGACCAGCTGATCGTCGGCGGCGGCATCGCCAATACCTTCCTGCTGGCGCGCGGCGCGCCGATCGGCAAGAGCCTCGCCGAGCCGGACATGGTCGACATCGCCGGGCGGCTGCTGGCGCAGTCGGCCGCGAAGGGCATCGAGCTGCCGCTGCCGAGCGACGTCGTGGTCGCCAAGGAGTTCTCGGCCAGGGCCGAGGCCGACGTCAAGGCGGTCGCCGACGTGGCGCCCGACGACATGATCCTGGACATCGGCCCCGACACCGCCGACCGCTTCGCGCGCATCGTCGGCGAGGCGGGGACGATCATCTGGAACGGCCCGGTGGGCGTGTTCGAGTTCGACCAGTTCGGCGAGGGCACGCGCGTGCTCGCGACCGCGATCGCGCGCTCCAGGGCCTTCTCGCTCGCCGGCGGCGGCGACACGCTGGCGGCGATCGAGAAGTACCAGGTGGAGGACGGCATGAGCTACATCTCGACCGGCGGCGGCGCCTTCCTCGAGTTCGTCGAGGGCAAGCCGCTGCCGGCGGTGGTCATGCTCGAGGCGCGCGCGAGCGAGGGGCGCCGCGCATGACGCCGATCCGCACGCCGCGCCGCACCAAGATCGTCACGACGCTGGGTCCGGCGACCGACGATGCGCGCGTGCTGCAGGAGCTGTTCCGGGCTGGCGCCGACGTCGTGCGCGTGAACTTCTCGCATGGCAGCTTCGAGGACCACGCGCGCCGCATCGCGCTGGTGCGGGACGCCGCGCTCAGCGTCGGCCGCTACGTCGGCATCCTCGGCGACCTCGCCGGGCCGAAGATCCGCATCGAGCGCTTCGCCAAGGGCGCGGTGCAGCTCGAGGAGGGCGCCGAGTTCACGCTCGACGTGTCGCTCGACCCGAACGCCGGCACCGAGCAGGTCGTCGGCTGCGCCTACAAGGCGCTGCCGAACGACGTGCACGAGGGCGACGTGCTGCTGCTGAACGACGGCCTGATCGTGCTCGAGGTGCGGTCGGTCGCCGGGCCGCGGGTGCTGACGCGCGTCGTCACCGGCGGCGAGCTGTCGAACAACAAGGGACTGAACCGCCGCGGCGGCGGGCTCTCGGCCGGCGCGCTCACCGACAAGGACCGCACCGACATCGCGGTCGCGGCCAGGCTCGACGTCGACTACCTGGCGGTGTCGTTCCCGAAGAGCGGCGAGGACATGCTCGAGGCGCGGCAGCTGCTGCGCGCGGCCGGCGGCAGCGGCCGGCTGATGGCGAAGATCGAGCGCGCCGAGGCGATCCGCCACCTCGACGAGATCGTCGAGGCGAGCGACGCGGTGATGGTGGCGCGCGGCGACCTCGGCATCGAGGTCGGCTACGCCGAGCTCACCGGCCTGCAGAAGCGCATCATCCAGAGTGCGCGGCAGAAGTTCCGCATCGTCGTGACCGCGACGCAGATGATGGAGTCGATGATCCACAACCCGGTGCCGACGCGCGCCGAGGTCTCCGACGTCGCCAACGCGGTGCTCGACGACACCGACGCCGTGATGCTGTCGGCCGAGAGCGCGGTCGGCAAGTACCCGGTCAAGGCGGTCGAGGCGATGGCGCAGGTGATCGAGGGCGCCGAGAAGTACCAGGTCACGCAGGGCGCGCGCTCGCGCCAGCGGGTCGAGCCGCGCCTGTTCCACGGCTCCGACGAGGCGATCGCGATGGCCGTCATGTACACGGCCAATCACATGGACGTGAAGGCGATCGTGGCGCTGACCGAGTCGGGCTCGACGCCGCTGTGGATGTCGCGCATCCGCTCCGACATCCCGATCTACGCGTTCACGCGCCACGAGGCGACCCGCCGCCGCGTGACGCTGTACCGCGGCGTCTACCCGGTGTCCTTCGACGTCACGCACACGGACCCGGCGATCCTGTACGCGTCGATCTTCCACATCCTGGTCGAGCTGCACCTGTGCGCGCCGGGTGACCAGATCATCGCCACCAAGGGCGAGCTGTCGGGCGTCTCGGGCGGCACGAACTCCATGAAGATCCTCGAGGTCCGGCCCTGAGCAGCCGCTGAGCGGGCCGGGCGCGCCGCCCGGCCCGGACTTGCCAGCCCCGGCCGAAGCGGCGACGATGCCGCGGTCGCCGCACTGGACGCGCCCCATGAGAACCACGCTGCTGCGCATCGGCGCCTCGCTCGGCGCACTGGCGCTGCTGGCGGCCGCCGCCGGCTGGCTCGTGCTGCGCGCCAGCCTGCCGGTGATCGACGGCCAGCTCTCGACCCACGCCGTCGGCGAGCGCGTCACGATCGAGCGCGACGCCGACGGCGCGACCACCGTCAGCGGCCGGTCGCGCGACGACGTCGCCTTCGCGCTCGGCTACGCGCACGCGCAAGACCGCTTCTTCCAGATGGACCTGCTGCGGCGCGCCGCCGCCGGCGAGCTGTCCGCGCTGCTCGGCGAGGCGACCGTCGACACCGACCGCGAGCTGCGCGTGCACCGCTTCCGCGCGGTCGCGCGTGCCGCGATCGCCGCCTCGTCGCCCGCGCAGCGCGCGCTCGTCGAGGCCTACGCCGCCGGCGTCAACGCCGGGCTCGCCTCGCTGCGCGCGCGGCCGTTCGAGTACCTCGTGCTGCGCGCCGTGCCCGAGCCGTGGCGGCCGGAGGACTCGGTGCTGGTGACGCTGGCCATGTTCGTGCAGCTGCAGGAGCACGATGGTCATCGCAAGATCGAGCGCGGCCTGATCCAGGAGGCGCTGCCGGCCAGCGCCGCACGCTTCGTCTACGCCGCGGCCAGCGACTGGGAGGCGAGCCTGGACGACTCGCACAGCGCGCCGCCGGTCGTGCCGGCGGCCGACGACTACGACCTGGCGCGCGTCGGGCCGCTCAACTTCGAGCCGCCCGCCCGCCACACGCGCACGCGGCCCGCGGCCGGCAGCAACAACTGGGCGATCGCCGGCGCGCGCACCGCGACCGGCGCGGCGCTGGTCGCCAACGACATGCACCTCGGCATCCGCGTGCCGAACACCTGGTACCGCGCGCGACTGCGGGTCGCGGCCGCGGGCGGGCCGCCGGTGGACGTGACCGGCGTGACGCTGCCCGGCACGCCGGCGGTGGTCACCGGCAGCAATACGCACGTCGCCTGGGCGTTCACCAACAGCTACGGCGACTTCGAGGACGTGGTGCGGATCGTGCCCGACCCGGCCGCTCCCGACCGCTACCTGAGCGCGGCCGGGCCGCGGCCGTTCACGCACATGCACGAGCGCATCGAGGTGCGTGGCGGCGCGGCGATCGAGCTCGACGTGGTCGGCACCGAGTGGGGCCCGGTGGTGTGGCGCGACGAGGCCGGCCGCGGCTACGCGCTCGAGTGGACCGCGCACGATCCGGCGGCGGTCAACCTCGAGCTGGTGGGGCTCGAGAGTGCGACCGGCATCGCCGACGCGCTCGCGGTGGCCGCGCGCGCCGGCATCCCGGCGCAGAACTTCGTCACCGGCGACGCTGCCGGCCACATCGCCTGGACGATCGCCGGGCAGATCCCGCGCCGCCGCGGCGGCGAGCCGTCGCTGCCGCGGCCGTCGACCGACCCCGAGCTCGGCTTTGCCGGCTGGGTGGCCGCCGCCGAGCGCCCGGCGATCGTCGATCCTCCCGGCGGACAGATCGCGACCGCGAACGCGCGCGTGGTCGGTGGCGCGGCGCTGGCGACGATCGGCGACGGCGGCTACGACCGCGGCGCGCGCGCGCGGCAGATCCTGACCGCGCTCAGCGCTCGCGATGCGCCGCAGACGCCGCGCGACGCGCTCGCCGTGCAGCTCGACGACCGGGCGCTGTTCCTCGCGCGCTGGCAGCAGCTGCTCGTCGGGCTGCTGGACACGGCCGCGGTCGCGGGACACCCGCGCCGCGCCGAGCTCAAGGCGGTGCTGCGGACCTGGTCGGGGAGCGCCGCGGTGCCCGATGCGGCCTACCGCCTGGTGCGGGCGTTCCGCGCCGAGGTCGAGCGGCGCGTGTTCTACGCGCTGATCGCGCCGGCGCGCGCCAAGAACCCGGGCTTTCGCTTCGTGGTGCCGGCATCGTTCGAGGGGCCGCTGTGGACGCTGCTCGAGCAGCGTCCGGCGCACCTGCTGCCGCCGGGGGCGAGCGACTGGCCGGCCTTCCTGCTCGCGGCCGCGGACGCGGCGGTCGCCGGCGTCGAGTCGGACTGCGCCAAGCTCGCCGACTGCACCTGGGGCCGCGCCAACCTGACGCGCATCCGCCATCCGCTGTCATCGGCCCTGCCGCTGCTCGGCAGCCTGCTCGACATGCCGGCCGAGATGCTGCCCGGCGACGAGGACATGCCGCGCGTGCAGGGCCCGGCCTTCGGCGCCTCGGAGCGCTTCGCGGTGTCGCCGGGCCACGAGGCGGAGGCGTACTTCGAGATGCCGGGCGGCCAGAGCGGCCACCCGCTGTCGCCGTACTACCGCGCCGGCCACGAGCGCTGGGCGCACGGCGAACCGGCCGCCGGCTTCCTGCCCGGCGCCGCGCTGCATACGCTGACGCTCTCGCCCTGAGCGCGCCGCCGCCGCGCCGCGGCGCGGCGGCGTCCTGACGATTCTTTGCTCTCGCCACGTGCCGCGCGTCGTTGCGCGGCCGGTAAAATCGCCCGGCGCGCACGGACGCGGCGGCAAGCGAGTGGATAGCCGTGCCCGTCGGCGCGCGATCGGGCGACGAATCCGCGGGGACGCGACTGCTCATGGACATGCGGGCCGACGACGACGCGCGCATCCGGCGACTCGCCGCGATGGCGGTGCGGGCCGAGCTGGGCGGGCAGGCCGCGGAGGCGGCCCGCCTCTGGCGACTCGCCGAGACGGAGGGGCCGCAGCACCCGCTCGTGGTCAACGAGGCGGCGCGCCGGCTGCTGCTCGCCGGCGACGCCGCCGCGGCGCGGACGCTGCTCGAGCGCGCGGTCGCGGCCAGCCCCGGCGAGGCGCCGCTGTGGCTGAACCTCGCGGCGGCGTTGCGCGGGCTCGGGCGTCCCGCCGAGGAGATGGCGGCGCTCGACAAGGCACTCGCGATCGAGCCGCGCCAGCCGCGTGCGCTGCTGCAGAAGGCCTCGCTGCTCGAGCTGCAGGGACAGCCGCGCGCGGCGGCCGCGAGCTACCGCAACGCGCTGCAGACGCTGCCGCCCGGGATCGAGCTGCCGCCGGCGATGGTCCCGGCCGTGCAGCACGCGCGCGAGCGGGTGGCGGCCAACAACCGCGCCCTCGAGGCCTTCCTCGACGAGCGCCTGCGCGCGGTGCGCGCGCGCCATCCCGCGGCAGGCTTCGCGCGCGCCGAGCGCTGTCTCGCGACGCTGCTGCAGCGGACGCCGATCTACCGGCAGCAACCGACGTTCCTGCACTTCCCGCAGCTGCCGGCGATCGAGTTCTACGAGCGCGCCGACTTCCCGTGGCTCGACTCGATCGAGGCGGCGACCGACGAGATCCGCGCCGAGCTGCTTGCGGTGCTCGTCGACGGCCCGCAGGCGCTCGAGCCCTACGTCGCGCTGCCGGGCGGCGTGCCGGTCGACCAGTGGCGCGAGCTCAATCACTCGCGCCGCTGGGGCGTGTACTTCCTGTGGAAGGAGGGCACGCCGTACCCCGAGCACATCGCGCGCTGCCCGCGCACCGTCGCCGCGCTCGCGCCGTGGCCGCGCTGCACGATCCCGGGGTGCGCGCCGACCGCCGTGTTCTCGATCCTCGAGGCCGGGACCCGCATCCCGCCGCACACCGGGGTCAACAACGCGCGGCTCGTCGTCCACCTGCCGCTGATCGTGCCGCCGGGCTGCGGCTTTCGCGTCGGCGGCGAGCGGCGCGAGTGGCAGCCGGGGCGCGCGCTGGTGTTCGACGACACGATCGAGCACGAGGCGTGGAACGACAGCGACGTGCCGCGCGCGGTGCTGATCTTCGACATCTGGAGCCCGTACCTGAGCGCGGCGGAGCGCGACATGGTCGGCGCCATCGCCGGCGGCGTCGGCGACTACTACGGCGGCTCGCCCGGCGGCCTGTAGCGGGCAGCCGCCGCGGCGGGCGGGCTCGGCCGCGACCCGTGCCGGGGCCCGGGCGCCGTGCGCGGCAAATGCGGTCGCGGCCCGGCGGGCGCCCGTTTAAGATGGCGGCGGCCAACCGCAGGACCCGCCGATGCCGAGCACCCGCTTCCAGGGCACCGAACGCTACGTCGCGACCGACGACCTCAAGATGGCCGTCAACGCGGCCGTCACGCTGTCGCGGCCGCTCTTGATCAAGGGCGAGCCGGGGACCGGCAAGACGCAGCTGGCGGAGGAGATCGCCGGCGCGCTGCACCGGCCGCTGTACGAGTGGCACATCAAGTCCACGACCAAGGCGCAGCAGGGGCTGTACGAGTACGACGCCGTGTCGCGGCTGCGGGACTCGCAGCTCGGCGAGTCCCGGGTCCACGACATCGGCAACTACATCGTCAAGGGACGCCTCTGGGAGGCGTTCATGAGCGAGGTGCAGCCGGTGCTGCTGATCGACGAGATCGACAAGGCCGACATCGAGTTCCCGAACGACCTGCTGCGCGAGCTCGACCGGATGGAGTTCTACGTCTACGAAACGCGCGAGCTCGTCAAGGCGCGGCACCGGCCGATCATCGTCATCACCAGCAACAACGAGAAGGAGCTGCCCGACGCCTTCCTGCGGCGCTGCTTCTTCCACTACATCCGCTTCCCGGAGGCCGAGACGATGACGCAGATCGTCGACGTGCACTTCCCGGGGCTGAAGCGCGAGCTCCTCAAGGAGGCGCTCGACGCCTTCTACCGGCTGCGCGACGTGCCGGGCCTGAAGAAGAAGCCGTCGACCTCGGAGCTCCTCGACTGGATCAAGCTGCTGCTCGCCGAGGACATCCCCGCGGAGGCGCTGCGCGCGGCCGACGGCAAGACCGCGATCCCGCCGCTGTACGGTGCGCTGCTCAAGAACGAGCAGGACGTGCACCTCTTCGAGCAGCTGGTGTTCATGAACAGGCGCACCGCCCGCTGACACGCCCGCCGGCCCCCCGATGCTGGTCCGCTTCTTCCTGATGCTGCGCGCGGCCGGTGTGCCGGTCTCGCTGACCGAGTTCCTGGCGCTGCTCGAGGCGCTCAAGGCGCGGGTCGGGACGCTGTCGGTCGAGGACTTCTACGTGCTCGGCCGCACGGTGCTGGTCAAGGACGAGCGCCACTACGACCGCTACGACCGCGTCTTCGGCGCTCACTTCAAGGGCCTGGAACAGGCCTTCGCGGCGCTCGGCGAGGCGTCGGTGCCGGCAGAGTGGCTGCGGCGCATGGCGGAGCTCACGCTGAGCGCCGAGGAGCGCGCCAAGGTCGAGTCGCTCGGCGGCTTCGAGCAGCTCATGGAGGCGCTGCAGCGGCGGCTGCGCGAGCAGCAGGGCCGGCACGAGGGCGGCAGCAAGTGGATCGGCACCGCCGGCCGCTCGCCGTTCGGCGCCTACGGCTACAACCCCGAAGGCGTGCGCATCGGCCAGGACGGCTCGCGCAACCGCAGCGCGGTCAAGGTCTGGGACCGGCGCGAGTTCCGCAACCTCGACGACTCGGTCGAGCTCGGCACGCGCAACATCAAGCTCGCGCTGAGGCGCCTGCGGCGCTTCGCCCGCGAGGGCGCGGCCGAGGAGCTCGATCTCGGCGGCACGATCGACGCCACCGCGCGCAACGCCGGCTGGCTGGACCTCAAGCTCGTGCCCGAGCGCCACAACGCCATCAAGGTGCTGCTGTTCCTCGACGTCGGCGGCTCGATGGACGACCACGTGCGGGTCTGCGAGGAGCTGTTCACCGCGGCGCGCACCGAGTTCAAGCACCTCGAGTACTACTACTTCCACAACTTCGTCTACGAGTCCGTGTGGCGCGACAACCGCCGCCGCCACGCCGAGCGGATACCGACGCCGGAGGTGATCCGCACCTACGGACCCGACTACCGGCTGGTGTTCGTCGGCGACGCGACCATGGGGCCGTACGAGATCGTGCAGCCGGGCGGCAGCATCGAGCACTGGAACGAGGAGTCGGGCGCCACCTGGGTCGGGCGACTGCAGCGCGCCTACCCCAAGCACGCCTGGCTCAACCCGGAGCCCGAGGACCGCTGGGACTACGTGCCCTCGATCGGCGTCGCGCGCCAGCTGCTCGACGGCCGCATGTTCCCGCTGACGCTCGCCGGCATCGACCGCGCGATGCGCGCGCTCAACGCCCGCTGAGCGCGGCGCTCAGCCGCCGGTCTTCGCCGGCGGGGCCTTGGCCTGCAGGGTCGCGAGCTCCTTGAGCACGACCTCGGAGTGGCCCTTCGGCTCCACCTTGACGAAGTGCTTGGCGATGCGGCCCTCGGGATCGACGATGAAGGTGTCGCGCTGGGCGATCTCGATCGTGCCCATCCACTTCACCAGCACGCCGTATTCCTTGGCCGTCTCCTTGGTCGGGTCGGCGAGGATCGTGAACGGCAGGCCGTGCTCCTCGGCGAACTCCTTGTGCGAGGCGACGTCGTCGACGCTGATGCCGACGATCGTCGCGCCGATCTTGCGGAACGCGAAGATGTTGTCGCGCAGCTCGCAGGCCTGCGTGGTGCAGCCCGGCGTCTTGTCCTTCGGATAGAAGTACAGCACCAGCCACTTGCCGCGGTACTCGTCCAGCGTGTGCCAGCGGCCGGCCTGGTCCTGCAGCTTGAAGGCGGGGGCCGCGGCCCCGACCTCCGGCCCGGCGGCGAGGGCGGACGGGGCGGCGGTCGCGGCGAGCGCGCCGACCACGATCGCCGCTGCGAAGGTGCGGATGGGAGTCATCATGGCGGTCCTCCGGCGGATGTTGGGCCCGCGCAGGCGCGGGCTGCCGATGGTAATCCCGACCGGCGCATAATGACACGGTGACGGATCCGACCGACGCCCCGGCGCCAGACCCCGCCCCGCCCGTCCAGTACCGCGCCTCGCTCGGGCTCGTGCTGTCGGGCGGCGGCGCGCGCGGTGCCTACCAGGTGGGCGTGCTGAAGGCACTCGCCGAGTTGCTGCCGCGCGACGGGCCGGTGCCCTTCGGGATCGTCTGCGGGACCTCGGCCGGCGCGATCACGGCGGCGGTGGTCGCCGCGCACGCGGCGCAGTTCCGGGCCGGCGTGGTCAACCTCGAGCGCGTCTGGCGCAACTTCCACGTCGGGCAGGTGTTCCGGGCCGACGCCCGCAGCATGCTGCGCTCGGGCATCCACTGGGCGCTCGCGATCCTGTCGGGCGGCTGGCTGGTGCCGCCGCCGCGCTCGCTGTTCGACAACACGCCGCTGCGCGAGCTGCTCGAGCGGCACGTCAATTTCGCGCGCATCCAGGAGGCGCTCGAGCACGGCCACCTCGAGGCCTTCGCGATCAGCGCCGCCACCTACCGGCGGGCGCTATCGGTCGCGTTCTACGAATCGGCGCGCGAGCAGGCGCCCTGGCTCGCGTCGTGGCGCCGCGGCGAGCGCGCCGAGCTCTGCCTCGACCACCTGATGGCGAGCGCCGCGGTGCCGTTCCTGTTCCCGCCGGTCAACATGGGCGGCGAGTATTACGGCGACGGCTCGATGCGCCAGAGCGCGCCGCTGTCGCCGGCGATCCGGCTCGGCGCCGACCGGCTGCTGGTGGTCGGCGTGCGGCCACCGACGACCTCGTGCCACAACGCCGGGGCGCCCGCCGGTCACGGCCCGACCTTCGGCCAGATCTTCGGCTTCATGCTCGACAACCTGTTCATGGACGGCCTGCACAGCGACCTCGAGCGGCTGGAGCGCGACAACCAGCTGATCGCCTGCGCCGGCACCGAGCGCACCGGGCTGCGGCACGTCGACACCCTGCTGATCGCGCCGTGCGAGGACTTCGGCGAGATCGCCGCGCGCCACGCCGGCGAGATGCCGCGCTCGCTCAGGGTCCTGCTGCGGACCATGGGTGCGGCGAACCCGGGCGGCGGGGCGCTGCTCAGCTACCTGCTGTTCGAGGGCGGCTACACGCGCGAGCTGATCGCGCTCGGCTACGCCGACGCGATGCGACGCCGAGACGAGCTCTACGGCTTCGTCGCCAGCGCTTCGTGCCGCGCGACGACGCCGGGATAGCGCGCGGCGAAGTGCGCCGCGAGCCGCTCGACCAGGTAGACGGAGCGATGCTGGCCGCCGGTGCAGCCGACGGCGACCGTCAGGTAGCCGCGGTTGTGCTCGACGTACAGCGGGATGCGCCGCTCGACGAACGCGATCATGTCCTCGAGCAGCGCCCGGACCGCCGGCTCGGCCTCGAGGAACGCGATCACCGCGGGGTCGCGGCCGTCGAGCGGCTGCAGGCCGGGATGCCAGTAGGGGTTCGGCAGCGTGCGCGCGTCGAACACGAAGTCGGCGCCGCTCGGAATGCCGTTCTTGAAGCCGAACGACTCGAACATGATCGACAGTCGCCGGCTGCGGCGCTGCTCGACCCGCGCGCGCATCATCTCGCGCAGCTCGTGCACGCTGGTGCGGGAGGTGTCGACGACCAGGTCGGCGGAGTAGGTGATCGGCTCGAGCAGCCTGAGCTCGGCGGCGATCGCGCCCTTCAGGTCGACGCCGTCGCGCACCAGCGGGTGGCGGCGCCGGGTCTCGCCGTAGCGGCGCAGCAGCATCGCCTCGTCGGCGTGCAGGTAGATGATCTCGCACTGGATGCCGCTCTTGCGCAGCTCGCGGACCGTCTGCGGGATGCCGGCGATCTCGTCCGGCTCGTTGCGGGCGTCGAGGCCGACGGCGCTGCGCTCGTAGACGGGATTCGGGCGGCGCACGGCGTGCGAGACGAACGCGTTGAGCAGCCCGGCCGGGATGTTGTCGATGCAGTACCAGCCGAGGTCCTCGAGCATGTTGAGCGCGACGCTCTTGCCCGAGCCCGACAGGCCGCTGACGATTACGAGTCGCATCGCGCCGCCCAGCGCTGACGCGGGCCGAGTCTCCCGCGCCACCGATGGTACGAGTTGCGGCCGCGGGAGGCGAGCGCCGGCCGTACCGGCGGCGCCCGGCGCGCCCCGCGGGCCGGCCGCCGGCCCGGGACGGCGGCGGCGCCCGGCTCAGGAGGTCTCAGGCGCGGCCGCGGGGCGCCTCGGCGGCGTGGTGGTCGCCGCGCTTCTCCTTGTGCTTCTTGACCAGCCGGTCGAGCTTGTCGGTCAGCACGTCGATCGCGGCGTACATGTCGGCCTCGCCGGCCTCGGCATGGATGTTGCCGCCGCTGACGTGCAGCGTCGCTTCCGCCTTGTGGGACAGTTTCTCCACGGTCAGCACGCAGTGCACGTCGATCACCTGGTCAAAGTGGCGCACGACGCGGTCGAGCTTCTTCTCGACGTAGCTCTTGAGCGGCGCGGTGATGTCGACATGGTGTCCCGTCAAGGTCATCTGCATGTGCGTTCTCCTGTTACTCCATCAATCAGCGCCCCGTGACGCGGCGGCGCTCGCTCGACGGTGCGATCTGCATCGCCTCGCGGTACTTGGCCACGGTGCGGCGCGCGACCCGCGCGCCGTCCGCGGCGAGCAGCTCGGCGATCCGGCTGTCCGACAGCGGATTGGCCGGGTCCTCGCCCGCGACCAGCTTCCTGATCTTCGCCCGGATCGCGGTCGAAGCGATCTCCGTACCATCCGTAGCGGCGACGTGGCTCGAAAAGAAGTAGCGGAACTCGTAGACGCCGCGGGGGGTGTGCATGTACTTGCCGGTCGTGACCCGGGAAATGGTCGATTCGTGCATTTCGACGGCCTCGGCGACGTCGCGCAGCACCATCGGCTCCATGGCCTCGTCGCCCTGGTCGAGGAAGTTGGACTGGCGCTGGACGATGCAGCGCGCCACCTTGATCAGCGTTTCGTTGCGGATCTCGAGGCTGCGCAGCAGCCAGCGCGCCTCCTGCAGCTGGGTGCGCAGCACCGCATGGTCGGCGGCGCGCGTGACGAGCCCGGCGTAGCCCTGGTTGAGGCGCACGCGCGGCAGGGCGCCGGCGTTGAGCTCGGCGACCCAGCCATGCTGGCCGCGGCGCACGAACACGTCCGGCACCACGTAGTCCGGCTGCGTCGGCTGGATCGTCGAGCCGGGGCGCGGGTGGCAGGAGCGCACCAGCGCGATCGCGCGCGCGAGCTCGTCCTCGTCAATCGCCAGCGTGCGCCGCAGCAGCGCGAACTGCTGCGTGGCCAGCAGGTCGAGGTGGCGGCGCGCGACCTCGATCGCGGCGCCGAGCCCCGGCGTGTCGGGCGCAAGCTGGGCGAGCTGCAGCTCGATGCACTCGCCGACCGAGCGGGCGCCGATGCCGGGCGGGTCGAAAGCCTGCACCGCGCGCAGCACGCGCTCGATCTCCTCGGGCTCGGCCTCGACGTCCGGCCGCAGCACCGCGGCGAGATCGTCGAGCGAGTCGGTCAGGTAGCCGTCGTCGTTGATCGCGTCGATGATCGCGCGGCCGATGGCGAGCTCGCGCGGCCCGAGGCGCGCCATCTCGAGCTGCCAGGTGAGGTGTTCCTGCAGCGTCTCGCCGCGCTGGTCCGAGAACTCCTGCGTGCGGTCGTCGCCGGACCACGGCGTGTCCGAGGTGCCGGCGGTCGGGCCCTCGTCCCAGGCGTCGTCGGTGCCGTCGAGGTCGGGCTCGGACTCGGCCGCGTCCTCGGTGGCGGTGGCGGGCGAGGCGGCGTCCGCCTCGGCCTCGGCGCCGGGGCCGGCCGCCTCGAGCGGCGCCTCGGCCTCGCCCTCGTCCTCGGCCTCGAGCATGACGTTCTGCTCGAGCGCCTCGCGGATCGTCTGCTGCAGGTCCAGCGCCGGCAGCTGCAGCAGCCGGATGGCCTGCTGCAGCTGCGGGGTCATCGTCAGCTGTTGGCCGAGGCGGAGCTGCAGTGCGGGTTTCAGCATCGGGCGGGGCGGCTCGTCGACCGGCGGCTGCGGGGGCGCCGCCGCAGGCAGGTCACATCCTAAAATCCTGGCCCAAGTACACCTCACGGACCTCCGGGTTGGCAAGGATCTCGGCGGCAGATCCGGCGGCAATGACTGAGCCCTGGTTCACGATATAGGCGCGTCCGCAGATTCCGAGTGTTTCCCGAACGTTGTGGTCGGTAATCAGCACCCCGATGCCCCGGGCCCGAAGGTGTTCTATGCTCCGCTGGATGTCCGTGACCGACAGCGGGTCGACGCCGGCGAAGGGCTCGTCGAGCAGCACGAACCGAGGCTCCGCCGCGAGCGCCCGCGCGATCTCGACGCGGCGCCGCTCGCCGCCGGACAGGCTCTGACCCAGGCTGTCCCTGATGTGCGCCACGTGCAGCTCGTCGAGCAGCGCCTCGAGCCGCTGCTCGCGCGCGTCGCGGTCGAGCTCGGGCCGCGTCTCGAGGATCGCGCTGACGTTCTCGGCGACCGTCAGCTTGCGGAACACGCTCGCCTCCTGCGGCAGGTAGCCGAGGCCGAGCCGCGCGCGGCGGTGCATCGGCAGGCGGGTCAGCTCGCGGTCGTCCAGGAAGATGCGCCCGCCCTCGCAGCTGACGAGGCCGACGATCATGTAGAAGGCGGTGGTCTTGCCGGCGCCGTTCGGCCCGAGCAGCCCGACGACCTCGCCCGAGGAGACCTCCAGCGACAGGTCGCGGACCACGATGCGCGACTTGTAGCTCTTGCTGAGGCCGCTGGCCGAGAGCCGGCTCATGGCTCCGGCTTCTCGCCGGATTTCGGCTCCGGTTTCGCGTCGGGCTTCGCCTCGCTCTTCGATTCCGGCTTCGCGTCCGGCTTCTTGGGGTTGATCGTGAAGTGCACGGGCTGGCCACCCTGCTCATCGGGATTGGCGAGCACGCGCTGGTGCGGCATGTCGTAGACCAGCGTCTGCGCGCTGATCTCGTTGTTGCCGTCGGAGAGCCAGGCATCCTCGGTCAGGCGCACGGTGCCGGAGGCCGGCAGGTACTCGATGTGCAGCGCGCGACCGCGCGCGATGTCCTTGTCTCGCTTCTGCTCGAAGCGCGCCGGCGTGCCGCTGATCTCCGCGCTCGCGATCAGGTTCGCGGCGAACGCGATGCGCGCCTGGTCGGCGCTCAGCGAGCCGTCGGGCAGCGTGATCCGCACGTTGCCGGTGAACAGCCAGCGGCTGTCCTTGAAGTCGAGCCCGGTCGCGGTGGCCTCGTCGGCCTCGATCGCGAGCGCGCCCTGGGCGATGCGCACGCCGTGGAACAGCAGCGTGTTGTTCTTGTAGTCGAAGTCGCTGGAGCGGGCCTCGAGCTGGATCGGCTGCGCGTCGTTCAGCTGCAGCGGCGAGGCGCCGCGGGCCGGCGGCGCGAGCGCCGCGCTGCCCGCGAGCAGCGTCGCGGCGATGCGGCTAGCGCGTGAAAGTGCCATTGACCGCGGATTCTAGCCGGAGTGTCTCGTGCTTCAAGTCGGCGCGCAGGCCGCGCGCGACGACGGCGTGCGGTCCGAACTCGATCCGCACCGGGTCCTCGGTGGTGGCCAGCGTGCTGTCGACGTCGAGCGCCAGGTGCTCGGTGCGCACCACCGCGCCGGTCGCGGCCGCGGCCGCGGCGGCGCGCAGCCGCACGTCGCCCTCGAACTCGACCACCCGTCCCGCCGGCGGCATCGAGCCCGCGGCCGAGGTCATCAGCCAGTCCTGGCCGGGCTGCGGGAAGTAGTGCACCTCGACCTGCTCGAGGTGCACCGGGCCCTGCTCGCCCTGCTGGGCGCCGCGCGCCGCGTGCGCCCGCATCGTCAGGCGGCCGTCGGCGTCGGTCTGCTCGAGCGTCGCGTCGCGCAGGTAGTAGCCGGGCTGCGTGGCGGGCGGCGCCTGCTCGGCCTGGCCCTCGTCGCCGCCGCCCTGTGCGAGCCACCAGGAACCGGCGGCGAGCCCGATCAGGAGCGCGAACGCGACGGGGCCCGACGGCTTCACAGCCGCGCGTCGAGCAGCAGATCGCAGACCTCGCGGACCGCGCCGGCACCGCCCGCGGCGCGGGTCACGTGGCGGGCGGCCGCGATCACGTCCGGGTGCGCGTCTGCGACCGCGATCGGCAGCGCGACCAGTGCCATCATCGGCAGGTCCGGCGTGTCGTCGCCGACGCAGGCGGTGGCGTCGGCGGGCACGCCGATCGCGGCGGTGAGCGCGCGCAGCGCCTCCGCCTTGTTGTCGCAGCCCTGGCGCACGTGGCGCAGGCCGAGCTCGGCGGCGCGGCGCTCCACGGCCGCCGAGCGCCGGCCGGAGATGATCCCGACCTCGACGCCGGCGCCGAGCACTGTCTTGATGCCGACGCCGTCGCGCACGTGGAAGGCCTTGAGCTGCTCGCCATCCGCGCCATACCAGAGGCGGCCGTCGGTCAGCACCCCGTCGACGTCGAGGACCAGCAGCCGGATGCGCGCGGCCAGCTCGCCGATCACATGACACCGGCGCGCAGCAGATCGTGGACGTTGAGCGCCCCGACCACGTGCCGCGCGGCGTCGACGACGACCAGCGCGGTGATCCGGTGCCGCTCCATCAGCAGCACGGCCTCGACCGCCAGCTCGCGCGGCCCGATCGTGCGGCAGTCGGCGGTCATCACCGCGCGCATCGGCGTCTCGTGCACGTCGATGCGCCGGTCGAGCGCCCGCCGCAGGTCGCCGTCGGTGAACACGCCGAGCAGCTGGCCGCCGGCGTCGGCCACGGTGGTCATGCCGAGGCCCTTCTTGCTCATCTCGAGCAGCCCCGCCGAGACCGTATCGTCGGGGCCGACGCTCGGCACGCCCGCGCCGCTGTGCATGACGTCCTCGACGTGCAGCAGCAGCCGCCGGCCGAGGCTGCCGCCCGGGTGCGAGCGGGCGAAGTCCTCCTCGGTGAAGCCGCGCAGCCGCAGCAGCGCGACCGCGATCGCATCGCCCATCGCGAGCGTGGCGGTCGTGCTCGCAGTCGGCGCCAGGTTCAGCGGGCAGGCCTCGGCGGGTACGCTGACGTCGACGTGGACGTCGGCCGCGCGCGCGAGCCCGGAGGCCGCGTTGCCGGTCAGCGCGACGAGCGGCACGCCGAGTCGCTTCAGCACCGGCACCAGCGCCATGATCTCGGCGGTCTCGCCGGAGTTGGACAGCGCCAGCACCAGGTCCTCGCGCGTGATCATGCCGATGTCGCCGTGCACCGCCTCGGCCGGGTGCAGGAAGAACGCCGGCGTGCCGGTGCTCGCGAGCGTCGCGGCGATCTTGCCGGCGATGTGTCCGGACTTGCCCATGCCGGTGACCACCACCCGGCCGCGGCAGGCGAGCGCGAGGCGGCAGGCGCCGACGAAGTCCGGACCGAGGCGACGGGCGAGGGCCGCCACCGCGTCGGCCTCGATCGCGAGGGCGGCGCGGCCGAGCTCGACCAGCTCGCGGTCGGTCAGGGCCGGGGAGGCGGGGGTGGGATGCGCCGGCGGCGCCATGCGCGGACCTCGGCTCAGGCAGTGCCCGCATCATAGCAAGTCGGGCCCGCGGCGGCCCTCAGGGCCGGCCGCGGCGCCGCTGTTCGCGCCCCGGTGGATTCACTACACTCGGCGCCCGACGCGGGATCGCCGCAGCCACCGACACGAGATCCGCCATGAAGGCCGCCGAGGTTGAGCGCCAGATCCAGGCCGGCATGCCCGGCTGCCAGGTGCGGGTGCAGTCGGACGACGACACGCACTTCGCCGCCGTCGTGATCGCGCCGCAGTTCGCGGGCAAGCGCCCGCTGCAGCGGCACCAGCTGGTCTACGCGACGCTCGGCGAGGCGGTCGGACGCGAGATCCACGCGCTCTCGATCCAGGCGCACACGCCCGAGGAATGGGCCGCGCGCGGCGGCTCCTGAGGGCGCGGCGGTGGACAAGCTGCAGATCGTCGGCGGCGCGCCGCTGGACGGCGAGGTCCGCATCTCCGGCGCCAAGAATGCGGCGCTGCCGATCCTCGCCGCGACGCTGCTGGTCGACGGCCCGGTCACGATCGGCAACGTGCCGCACCTGCAGGACGTGACGACCACCAACGAGCTGCTCGGCCGCATGGGGGTCACGGTCTCGATCGACGAACGGATGCGGGTCACGGCCGACGCGTCCTCGATCCGCCAGTGCGTCGCGCCCTACGAGCTGGTCAAGACCATGCGCGCCTCGATCCTGGTGCTCGGGCCGCTGGTGACGCGCTTCGGGCAGGCGGACGTGTCGCTGCCGGGCGGCTGCGCGATCGGCGCGCGGCCGGTCAACATCCACGTCGCCGGGCTGCAGCAGCTCGGCGCCGACATCCGCATCGAGAACGGCTACATCAAGGCGCGCGCCACGCGCCTCAAGGGCGCGCGGCTGGTGCTCGAGACGGTCACCGTGACCGGCACCGAGAACCTGATGATGGCGGCGACGCTGGCCGAGGGCACGACCTGGATCGAGAACGCGGCGCGCGAGCCGGAGGTCGTCGATCTGGCGAACTTCCTGGTCACGATGGGCGCGCGCATCCAGGGCGCCGGCACCGATACCATCGTCATCGAAGGCGTCGAGCGGCTGCACGGCGGCGCCTACGAGGTGCTGCCGGACCGGATCGAGGCGGGCACCTACCTGCTCGCCGGCGCGATCACGCGCGGCCGGGTCAAGGTCCGCAACGTCCGCCCGGACCACCTCGACGCGGTGCTGCAGAAGCTGCGCGAGGCGGGCGGGGCGGTCACGAGCGGCGACAGCTGGATCGAGGTCGACATGCGCGGCGCGCGGCCGCGCTCGGTGGACATCCGCACCGCGCCCTACCCGGCGTTCCCGACCGACATGCAGGCGCAGTTCGCGGCGCTCGACACCGTCGCCGACGGCGTCGGCACGATCACCGAGACGATCTTCGAGAACCGCTTCATGCACATGCTCGAGATGCGCCGGCTCGGTGCCGAGATCCGCCTCGAGGGCAACACCGCCATCATCAAGGGCGTGCCGCGCCTCACCGCGGCGCCGGTCATGGCCACCGACCTGCGCGCCTCGGCGAGCCTGGTGCTGGCCGGGCTGGTCGCCGACGGCCGCACCCAGGTCGAGCGCATCTACCACATCGACCGCGGCTACGAGTGCATCGAGGAGAAGCTGAAGTCGCTCGGCGCGCAGATCCAGCGCATGCCGGGCTGAGCGCCGCCCGGCCTCAGCGCTCGAGCGGGCGGGCGATGATCGGCAGCGTCGCGTCGAAGGGACGGGCGCCGCCGGGGCGGATCACGCGCACCCGCACCGTGCTGCCCGGCGCCTTGCGCGCGATCGCGCCCATGAAGCCCTGGTAGCTCGTCACCGGCGCGCCGTCGAGGTCGGTGATCACGTCGCCGCGCTCAAGGCCGGAGGCGGTCGCCGGGCTGCCGACGTAGAAGCCGACCACCTGCACGCCGTGCACCGGCTGGCCGCGCCCGTCGGTGAGGTCCGGCGGCAGTCCCTGCACGCCGACGCCGCACCAGCCGCGCACCACGCGGCCCTTGGCCTCGATCTCGGCGGCGACACCGCGCACCAGGTTCACCGGGATCGCGAAGCCGATCCCCTCGATCCCCTCCTGGTGGCTCAGGATCGCGGTGTTGATGCCGACCAGCTCGCCGGCGGTGGTGATCAGCGCGCCGCCGGAGTTGCCCGGGTTGATCGCGGCGTCGGTCTGGATGAAGTTCTCGAGCAGCGCTAGCCCGAGCTGCGAGCGGCCGGTCGCGCTGACGATGCCCTGGGTCACGGTCTGGCCGAGACCCAGCGAGTTGCCGATCGCGAGCACGACGTCGCCGACGCGCAGCTGGTCCGAGCGGCCGAGCTGCATCACCGGCAGGTTCCTGAGGTTGATCTTCAGGATCGCGAGATCGGTGTCCGGGTCGGTGCCGACGAGCGTGGCCGGGGCCGAGCGGCCGTCGGTCAGCTGCACGACGATCTCCTGCATGCCCTTGATCACGTGAAAGTTCGTGGCGATGTGCCCGGCCGGGTCGAGGATCACGCCCGAGCCGCGGCTCTGCTCGACGCGGCGCCGGAACTCGGGCCAGTCGGGGAAGAACGGGGCGAGCATCTCCGGCACCTGGCGCTCGACGACGACGCGCCGCGAGGAGATGTTGACGACCGCCGGCGCGCCGCGGGCGACGGCCTCGGCGTAGCTCGACACCGCGGCGTGCCGCGCGAGCGTCGCCGGCGCCTCCGGCGCGGGCTCGGTCAGCGCGGCGACCGGCGCGCTCGTCGGCGTGGCGCCGGCGGCGGGCGATGGCGGCGGCGCGGCCTGCTGGCCGGGCAGCAGCGACGGGCGCAGGTAGACCGCGACGAGCGCGACCGCGAGTCCGAGCGCGATCCACGGCGAGAGGAAGGTGGCGATGCGAGTCAAGCGGCTCACGGTTAACCCTTATAGACGGCGCCGGCGGCGGCGGGCCGCTGCGGCGCGGAATCCGCCGTGTATAATGCGCAATCCCTCGACTTGGCGAAACCTCAGGCGGCGCGAGCAGTTGCGCAGCGTTCGCACGGGCGGGGAGCTAACGGCGCGGGGCCCCGCTGCGGTCCCACAGGGGTAGTTCATGAGCGTAGAGGTTGACCAGGGCCGGCGTCGCCTGCTGATTGCGGCGACGTCACTCACCGGCGCCGTGGGCATCGGCTTTGCCGCGAGCCCGTTTCTCGCGAGCTGGAAGCCGAACGCGCGGGCCAAGGCGCTCGGCGCGCCGATCGAGATCGACGTCGGCAAGCTCGAGCCCGGGGCCATGCTCAAGGTCGAGTGGCGCGGCAAGCCGGTCTGGGTCGTGCGCCGCACCCCCGAGATGCTGAAGCAGCTCGACAAGGCGACCCCGTTCCTGCTCGACCCGTCCTCGGACAGCTCGGTGCAGCCGGACTACGCCAAGAACGAGGCGCGCGCGCGCAAGCCGGAGTTCTTCGTCGTGCTCGGCGTCTGCACCCACCTCGGCTGCTCGCCGCTGCCGAAGTTCGAGCCGGCGGACGTCACGGTGTCGGCCGACTGGCCGGGCGGCTTCTACTGCCCCTGCCACGGGTCGAAGTTCGACCTCTCCGGCCGCGTCTTCAAGGGCGTGCCTGCGCCCGCGAACCTGGCCGTGCCGCCGTACACCTTCCTGACCGACAGCCGCATTCTGGTCGGCAGCGATAGCGCTCAGTCCGCCTGACCGGCCGGACGCACCAAGGAGCCAAGACGATGGGGACTGAGATCGACGGCAAGAGCCAGGCTGGCGGGCTGTGGGGCTGGATCACCGAGCGTTTTCCGATCGACGAGATGCTCAAGGAGCACGTCACCGAGTACTGGACGCCGAAGAACTTCAACTTCTGGTACATCTTCGGCGTGATCAGCGGCTTCGTGCTGGTGCTGCAGCTGGTCACCGGCATGTTCCTGACGATGAGCTACAAGCCGTCCGCCGCCGAGGCGTTCGGCTCGGTCGAATACATCATGCGCGACGTCGAGTGGGGCTGGCTGATCCGCTACCTGCATTCGACCGGCGCCTCGGCCTTCTTCATCGTCGTCTACCTGCACATGTTCCGCGCGCTCCTGTACGGCTCGTACCGCGCGCCGCGCGAGCTGGTGTGGATCTTCGGCATGGTGATCTACCTCGCGCTGATGGCCGAGGCCTTCCTCGGCTACCTGCTGCCGTGGGGCAACATGTCGTACTGGGGTGCGCAGGTGATCGTGTCGCTGTTCGGCACCTTCCCGGTGATCGGCGACGCGCTGGTCGAGTGGATCCGCGGCGACTACTACATCTCCGACATCACGCTCAACCGCTTCTTCGCGCTGCACGTCGCGGTGGTGCCGATCGTGCTGGTGTTCCTCGCGGTCGCGCACATCCTCGCGCTGCACAAGGTCGGCTCGCTCAATCCCGACGGCGTCGAGATCTGGGACGAGACCGACGAGCGCGGCATACCGAAGGACGGCATCGCGTTCCACCCGTACTTCACGGTCAAGGACCTGTTCTACATCGCGCTGTTCATGCTGATCTTCTGCGGCATCGTGTTCTTCGCGCCGACCTTCAACGGCCTGTTCCTCGAGGCGCCGAACTTCGAGCCGGCGAACGCGATGCAGACGCCGCCGCACATCGCGCCGGTGTGGTACTTCACGCCGTTCTACGCGATGTTGCGCGCGGTGCCGTCGTTCCTCGGCACCCAGGTGTGGGGCGTGCTGGTGATGTTCGCGGCGATCGCGCTCCTGTTCTTCCTGCCCTGGATAGACCGCTCGCCGGTCAAGTCGATCCGCTACAAGGGGCCGGTCACCAAGCTCGCGCTCGCCGTGTTCGCGGTGTCCTTCGTGGTGCTCGGCGTCTGCGGCATGAAGCCCGCGGTCGGCATCTACCCGACCCTGGCGCGGGTGTTCACGGTGCTCTACTTCGCGTTCTTCCTGCTGATGCCCTGGTACTCGCGAATCGACAGCGTCAAGCCGGTTCCGAAGAGAGTGACCTACCATGCGCACTGACAAGCTGTGGCCGGCGCTGGCCGCCTACGCGCTGCTCGCCCTGCCGCTCGCCTCGCTGGCCGAGGAGGGCGGGGCGTACCCGCCCGCCGGCAACGACATCCGCAACCACGCCTCGCTGCAGCGCGGCGCGCGCAATTTCATGAACTACTGCAGCGGCTGCCACTCGGCGAAGTACGTGCGCTACAACCGCATCGCCAAGGACCTCGGCATCCCCGAGGCCGAGCTCAAGGCGAACCTGATGTTCACCTCGGAGAAGACCTTCGAGACGATCAACATCGCGCTGCGGCCGGAGGACGCGAAGAAGTGGTTCGGCACGGCGCCGCCGGATCTGTCGCTGATCGCGCGCGCCCGCGGCAGCGACTACCTCGCGGCGTTCCTGCACAGCTTCTACGCCGACCCGTCCCGGCCCACCGGCGTCAACAACACGGTGCTGGTCGGCACGGCGATGCCGCACGTGCTCGCCGAGCTGCAGGGCGTGCAGACGGCGGTTTTCAGGACCGTGCCGGGAGAGGGCGGCGTGTCGAAGTCCGAGTTCGAGAAGTTCGAGCTGACGCAGCCGGGCGCGCTGTCGCCGGAGAAGTACGAGGACTTCGTGCGCGACACGGTGAACTTCCTGCAGTACATCGGCGAGCCGGTCGAGGCGCAGCGGCGCGACCTCGGGATCTGGGTGACGCTGTTCCTGCTCGTGTTCAGCGCCTTCGCCTACCTGCTCTACAAAGAGTACTGGCGCGACGTCCACTGAGGCCGCGACGGAGGGGCCCGCTCCATGGCAAAGGAACCAGCGCCGACCTCGCGCCGCCCGTACCTGCTGCGGGCGATGCACGAATGGATGACCGACAACGGCCAGACGCCGCCCCTCGTGGTGGACGCCACCGTCGAGGGCGTGGTCGTGCCGCGCCAGTACGTGCGCGACGGCAAGATCGTCCTCAACGTCGGCTACTCGGCCACCGCCGGACTGGTGATGAAGAACGACGCGATCGGCTTCAGCGCGCGCTTCAGCGGCGTCGCCTGCGACGTCAGCCTGCCGGTCCAGTCCGTGATCGGCATCTACGCCGCCGAAACCGGCCAGGGCATGATCTTCTCCGACGACGAGCCCGGGACCGCGGCCGCGGCGACCACCGCGCCCGCCGCCACGCTCGTGCCGGCCCCGGCGACCGCGACGGCGGACCCGGAACGCGGCGCGCCGTCGCCGGCCGGCGGTGACGAGCCGCGCCGCCCGCTGAAGCCGACCGGCGGCGACGAGCCGCGGCGCCCGCAGCTCAAGATCGTCAAGTAGCGCCGGCCGCGTCGCGCGGCGAGGCGATGCTGCCGGGATGACCGCACCGCTGCCACAGTCGCCGGCGGCCGAGCGCAACAAGGGGCCGATACTCGAGGTGCTGCGCGGCCTGCTGCCGGCGCGCGGCACCGTGCTCGAGGTTGCCTCCGGTACCGGCCAGCACGTCGTGCACTTCGCCGCAGCGCTGCCCGCGCTGCGCTGGCAGCCCTCGGACCCGAGCCCGGAGCGGCGCGCGCTGATCGCCGCGCGCGTCGGCGCCGCCGGGCTCGGCAACGTGGCCGCGCCGCTCGCGCTCGACGTGCACGAGGTGCCGTGGCCGCTGGCGGCGCCGGTCGATGCCGTGGTCTGCATCAACATGATCCACGTCGCGCCGCCGTCGGCGACCGCGGCGCTGTTGGCGGGCGCCGGCCGCTGGCTCGATCCGGCCGGGGCCGGCGTGCTGCTGCTGTACGGGCCGTTCCGCCAGGGCGGCAGCCACACGGCAGCCTCGAATGCGGCCTTCGACGAGTCGCTGCGGGCCGAGAACCCCGAGTGGGGCGTCCGTGACCTCGAAGACGTCGCGCGCGCAGCGAGCGTGCACGGCTTCGCGCGCACCGCCCTCGTGCCGATGCCCGCCAACAACCTCTGCGTCGCGTTTCGCCGAGACGCCGGGGTGCGCGGCCGGTGAGGCGCTAGAGCTCCGGGTTCGGCGGCGGCAGCGGCCGCGCCTGACCGTCGCTGCCGATGATCGCCCAGTCGAGGCCGCGGTGAACGCGACCCGCCGCGTCGACCGTGAGCCGCCCGGTCATGCCCGCGATCGGCTCGGCCACCGGTCCCTGGGCGGTCGCGAGCTCGCTGATCAGGCGCCAGGAGTCGAAGCCCATCGCGAACAGGCGGCTGCGGCGCCGCGCGTTCGCCGGCCACAGCTGGCCGACGCTGCCGCGCAGCTCGGCGATCGAGGGGTCGTCGGCGATCATCCACGGCACGTCGACGAAGGTGACGCCCTCGAGATCCTGGTTCGCGATCGGATTGGGATCGAAGACGTCGGATATCGAGTACACCGGCAGGTCGCCGGCGTAGTGGAACTTGAGCTGCGGCCGCACCAGCCGGCCCTGCACCGGCTGGCCGGCGAAGAACACGAACTGCAGGTCGTCGCGCCGGCGGGGGTTGAACTGCAGCGGCCCGATCACCGTGGCCAGCGCGCGCTCGCGGCGCTGGCTCTCCTCGAAGCCGAGGATCTGCACCAGCGCCTCGGAGAAATCGGTGGTGCCGGCGGCGAAGTTGCGCGTCGTCACCAGCGTGCCGCCGCCGGCGGTGAAGGCGGCCTGGAACGCGGCCAGCACGCGCGTGCCCCACTCGCCGCTCGGCGTCAGCGCGACGCCGGTGCGGCGGCCCTCGGCGAGCAGCCGCTCGGCCACCTGCCGCGCCTCGTCCTCCGGCGCGAGCGCGTACTGGTAGAAGCGCGGTGGCGTCAGCTCGCCGTCCGGCAGGAAGTTGAGCACGAGGGTCGGCACGCGCCCGTCGGCGACGGCCTTGACCGCGGCCGCGTTCTCCTTGCCGAGCGGCCCGACGACGAAGCCGGCGCCGTCGTCGATCGCGCGGCGGTAGGCACCGGCGACGTCGGCCGCGGCATCGTAGATCTTGACGAGCGGCCGGCTCGCCGGGTCCTGCTGGTAGTAGGCGGCGAGGAAGCCGTCGCGCAGCGACTCGCCGGCGTCGCCGAGCCGGCCGCTCAGCGGCAGCAGCAGCGCCACCTGGGCCGGGAACTTGAGTTCGGGCGCAACTTCGTTCTGCATGGCGTCGACGATGGGTCCGTTCGCGGGGTGCTGGGGATAGCGGCTGCGCCAGTCGGCGAGCTGGGTCCGCTGCGCGTAGGGATTTCGCCGGCCCTGCGTCGCGACCCGCGCGAGCTCGAGCCAGCCGGCGGAGACGGCGTCCGTGCCCTTCGGCACGGCGACGTTGGTGCCGCGCGCGGCAGCGGCGCGCAGCGAATCCCACAGCTGCTGGCGGTTGTCGGGCACCTGCGCCGCGGGCACGAGCTGCTCGCGGGCGGTCCAGGCGCGCACGCCGTCGAGCGCGCGGCCGGCGGACAGATAGGCGCGGGCGCGCAGCGCGAGCACCTCCGCCTCGCGGCCCGGCGCCGGCTGGTCGGCGAGGGTGCGCAGCGCCGCGAGCGCGTGCTCGGCCTGGCCCGCGGCGAGTGCGACTTCGGCCGCGACCAGCACGCGGGTCGTGCCGGCGGCGGAATGCGGGTCTATGCCCGGCACCGCGGCCAGCGCCGCCGCGACCCGCGTCGCGTCCGCGACGCTCGGCGCGTGCAGCCACTCGCGGGCCGCCTGCGCGAGCGCAAGGCACTGCGCCTCGCCCTGCGTCGCGGCCGCGACCTGCTCCCAGAGGCGGGCGCTGCCGGCGTGATCGCCGCTGCGCGCGAGGTGCTCGGCGCGCTCGGCGGTCGGCGCGCGCTCCGTCGTCGGGCGCACGGCTTCGGGTCCGACGCAGGCGTTCGCGAGCGCCGCGACGACGAGCAGGGCGCCGAGCCGCAGCAGTCGCCGGCAGCGCGGCCGGCGGTCGCTCTCGGGACGTTGCATGCGTCGTTCCCTCCGTGCAGGATGCCGTCGCGCGACTCTCGCGTGCCGACCGCCCAGTATAGTGTCAGCGCCCGGCACCCTCTTCGTCGTCGCCACCCCGATCGGCAACCGGGCCGATCTCACCGCGCGCGCGCGCGACACGCTGGCCGCGGCGGACCTGGTCGCGGCCGAGGATACCCGCCACACCGGCCAGCTGCTGGCACAGCTCGGCATCCGCACGCCGCTGCTCGCGTTGCACGAGCACAACGAGGCGGCGCGCGCCGAGGTGCTGGTCGCGCGGCTGCTCGCGGGCGAGAGCGTGGCGCTCGTCTCCGATGCCGGCACGCCGCTGATCAGCGACCCGGGCTTTCGGCTGGTCGCGGCCGCCGCGGCGCATGGCGTCGCGGTCGTGCCGGTGCCGGGCGCCTGTGCGGCGGTCGCGGCGCTGTCGGTCGCCGGGCTGCCGACGGACCGCTTCGTGTTCGAGGGCTTCCTGCCGGCGCGCGGCGCCGCGCGGCGCGCCCGGCTCGCGGCGCTTGCCGCCGAGACGCGCACGCTCGTGTTCTACGAGGCGCCGCACCGCGTCGTCGAGACGCTCACCGACCTCGCCGCGGCCTTCGGCACCGCGCGCCCGGCGGTGCTGGCGCGCGAGCTGACCAAGCTGCACGAGAGCGTGTACCGGGGCGCGCTCGGCACGCTCCTCGAGCGTGCCGCGACCGAGCCGAACATGGCGCGCGGCGAGGCGGTGCTGGTGGTGGCCGGCGCGGCGCCGGAGGCGGCGCCCGAGGCCGCCGACCTCGAGCGGCTCGACCGGCTGCTGCGCGGCCTGCTGTCGGGACTGCCGCTGTCGCAGGCCGTCGACCTGGCGGCCGAGGTCAGCGGCGAGCGCCGTAACCGCCTCTACGAGCGGGCGCTCGCGCTCAAGGGCCCGCCCGCCGGCTGAACCGACCGGCGGCCCTTGAGCTTCCGGGGCCCCGGCCCTATCGTGCACCCGGGAGTCGGCCAGGCAACCGCTCGCGGCTCGGCCGCGGGAGGAAAGTCCGGGCTCCACAGGGCAGGGCGCCAGGTAACGCCTGGGGGGCGCGAGCCCACGGAAAGTGCAACAGAAAGCAAACCGCCGAAGCCACAGGTTCGCCTGCGGCTGGCAAGGGTGAAACGGTGCGGTAAGAGCGCACCGCGGGCCTGGTAACAGGCACGGCACGGCAAACCCCGCCCGGAGCAAGGCCAAATAGGGGAACAGGTCGGCCGGAGCTTGCTCCGGCCGGCAGCGCGCGGCCCGCGCGTGTTCCCGGGTAGGTCGCTTGAGGTGCACGGCGACGTGCATCCCAGAGGAATGGTTGCCCAAGACAGAACCCGGCTTACCGGCCGACTCCCACTTTCTCTCGCGTGGCGTGCGGCGCATCCCGCGCGGCGCGCCTGTGACGCCCGTCTCAGTTCTCGCACGTGCGTTCTGGCGCGTTTCTTGCTGCGTTCTGACATAACGCTGCAACATCCCCACGTAAGCCGCTGATTTTCGCGTCTTTCATAATCTGACCGCCGGCGCAGCTGTGCCCGGTAAGTGATTGTCGTCACAGGAAAAATCCGCGCCCGGAGCGTTGACCTCATCCGGGCTTGCCCCTATAGTGGCCGCCGGTGGGAAAAAGTGGGGAGGAATGGGACTCGGTCCCATCAAGCACGTGTTCCGGGGCGCCAACCAAGTCACGCTCGATGCCAAGGGCCGGATGGTCATGCCGACCCGGTACCGCGACCGCCTGGTCGAGCGGTGCAGCGGGCGTCTCGTGGTCACGATCGACCGCGACCAGTGCCTGCTCCTCTACCCGCAGCCGGACTGGGAAGAGATCGAGCGCAAGCTCATGCGCCTGCCGACGCTGAATGCGCAGGCGCGGCGCATGCAGCGGCTGATGGTCGGCCATGCGACCGACCTCGAGCTCGACGGCCACGGCCGCGTGCTCCTGCCCGCCGAACTGCGCAGCTTCGCGGGCCTGACCCGCGCCGCGGTGCTGCTCGGCCAGGGCAACCGCTTCGAGCTGTGGGACGAGGCCCGGTGGAACGAGCGGCGCGACGAGTGGCTCAAGGAGAAGGACGAGGAGCTGCCCGCGGACCTGCCGCCCGACCTCGTGTCGCTGACGTTGTAGCGATGGCGGCGGTTGCAGAGCCGGCGCACGCGCCGGTGCTGCTCGAAGAGACGCTGGCCGGGCTCGCTGTCCGGCCCGACGGAACGTACGTGGACGCCACGTACGGGCGGGGCGGCCATTCGCGGGCCCTGCTGGCGCGGTTGAGTTCGGGGGGGCAGCTCGTTGTCGTCGATCGGGATCCTGAGGCCATTGAGAACGCGAGGCAGGAATTTGGCGCCGACCCGCGCGTTCGCATCCACCACGCCACCTTCGATCGCCTGGTCGAACTCGTCGGCGCCGCCGCCGCCGACGGCGTGCTGCTCGACCTCGGCGTCTCCTCGCCCCAGCTCGACGATCCGGCGCGCGGCTTCAGCTTCCTGCGCGACGGGCCGCTCGACATGCGCATGGATCCGGGCAGCGGCGAGAGCGCGGCCGGGTTCCTCGCGCGCGCGACCGAGGCGGAGATCGCGGCCGTGATCGCCGCGCACGGCGAGGAGCGCTTCGCCCGCCGCATCGCGCGCGCGATCGTCGCGGCGCGCGCCGGCGCGCCGCTCGCGCGTACCGGCGCGCTCGCCGACCTCGTCAGTGCGGCGATCCCGGCGCGGCTGCGCGAGCCCGGCAAGCACCCGGCGACGCGCACCTTCCAGGCGCTGCGGATCCACGTCAACCGCGAGCTCGAGCTGCTCGAGCGCGGCCTCGAGGCGGCGCTCGCGGTGCTCAGGACCGGAGGCCGGCTCGCGGTGATCAGCTTCCACTCGCTCGAGGACCGGCGCGTCAAGCGCTTCATGCGCAGCGAGTCGCTCGGCGACCCGGCCTGGCGCGGGCTGCCGCAGGTGCCGCTCGAGGCGCAGCCGCGCCTCGAGCTGGTCGGCAAGGCGCAGCACGCGCAGCCGGACGAGGTGACGCGCAATCCGCGCGCGCGCAGCGCCGTGCTGCGCGTGGCGCGCAAGGTGCGTGCGTGAGCCGGCGGCTGCTGGCGATCGCGGTGGGGGTGCTGTGGGCGGCGGTGCTCGGCTCGGCCGCGGCCGTCGTCTACGTCAAGCACCAGGCGCGGACGCTGTTCGTCGAGCTCGAGAAGCTGTCGGGCGAGCGCGACCAGCTCAACATCGAGTGGGGCCGGCTGCAGCTGGAGCAGAGCGCCTGGAGCGCGCACGGCTTCGTCGAGCAGGTCGCCAACCGCCAGCTGCACATGACGATCCCGAAGGCGACCGAAGTGAAGATCGTGCAGCCGTGAAGAAGCTCAAGCGCACCGAAGCGCAGAGCGCCGCGCGCCAGTTCCAGGTGCGCGGCTGGTTCGTGTTCGGCGCGCTGCTCCTGTGCGCCGCTGCGATCGTGGCGCGCGCCGTCAACCTGCAGGTCACCAGCCGCAACTGGCTCGAGGAGAAGGGTGCCGAGCGCTACATGCGCAACGCGCGCATCCCGGCGCACCGCGGCCAGCTGCTCGACCGCTTCGGCGAGCCGCTCGCGGTAAGCACGCCGGTCGACACCGTCTGGGCCAACCCGGACGAGCTCGCGGCCGCGCCCGAGCAGATCGCGCGGCTCGCCAAGGCGCTGAACCGCGACGGCGAGTGGCTGCTGCGGCGCGTGACCTCGAACCTCGGCACGCAGTACCTGGTGCTCGCCAAGCAGCTGCAGCCGGACGAGGCGGCGCGCATCACCTCGATGCGCATCCCGGGCGTGTACCTGGCGCGCGAGTACCGCCGCTTCTACCCGGCCGGCGAGGTCACCGGCCACGTGCTCGGCTTCACCGGCGAGGCCGACCAGGGCCAGGAGGGCCTCGAGCTCGAGTTCGAGTCGAAGCTGTCGGGCGAGGACGGCATCAAGCGCGTGATCAAGGACCGCTACGGCCAGGTGGTCGAGGACGTCGACAGCGTGCGCCCGCCGCGGCCGGGCGAGGACCTGGTCACGAGCCTCGACCTGCGTATCCAGTACCTGGCGTACCGCGAGCTCAAGAGCGCCATCCGCGAGTACCAGGCACGCGCCGGCACCGTGATCGTCGTCGACGTGCGCAGCGGCGAGATCCTCGCGATGGTGAACCAGCCGTCGTTCAACCCGAACGACCGCACGCAGTTCGAGGTCGCGCGCTACCGCAACCGCGGCGCCACCGACATCCTCGAGCCGGGCTCGTCGATCAAGCCGTTCTTCATCGCCACCGCGCTTGCCTCCGGGCGCTTCAAGCCCGGCAGCGTCATCGACACCAACCCCGGCTTCATCAAGGTCGGCAACAAGGTCATCGAGGACGAGCACAACCTCGGCCTGGTGGATTTCGCGGGGATCCTCGCCAAGTCCTCCAACGTCGGCATGGCGCACATCGCGCTCGCGCTCGACAAGGAGGCGATCTGGAACACGCTGAACGGGCTCGGCTTCGGCCAGGTGTCCGCGACCGGCTTCCCCGGCGAGTCGGCGGGCCTGCTGAGCCCGTACTCGCGCTGGCGCGACCTGACCGTCGCAACGCTGGCGCACGGCTACGGCCTGTCGGTGACGCCGCTGCAGCTCGCGCAGGCGTACGCGACGCTGGGCGCGCTCGGCCTGCGCCGGCCGCTGACCCTGCGCCGCGTCGAGGCGCCGGTGCCGGCCGACGCCGTGCTCGACCCGCAGGTCTGCCGCGACCTGATCCACCTGCTCGAGACCGTGGTCACGAGCGGCACCGGCAAGAGCGCCGCCGTGCCCGGCTACCGGATCGCCGGCAAGACCGGCACGGCCTGGAAGTCCGCCAACGGCTCCTATTCGACCGACAAGTACATGGCGGTGTTCGGCGGCGTCGTGCCGGCGGCGGCGCCGCGGCTGGCCGCGGTCGTGGTCATCGACGAGCCGAGCGGCACGAAGTACTACGGCGGCGAGGTGGCCGCGCCGGTGTTCTCCGCGGTCATGGCCGGGGCGCTGCGGCTGCTCGCCGTGCCGCCGGACGATCTCAGCAACGTGCCGTCGGCGACGCTCGTGCAGGCGACGCGATGAACGCCCAGGCCACCACGCCCGGCGGCGTCGAGCTTGCCTGGCTGCTCGCCGGCCTGGTCGCGGCGCCGCGGATCGCCGTGCGCGACCTCAGGCTCGACAGCCGGGCGGTGGCGCCGGGCGATGCGTTCGTCGCGCTCGCCGGCCGCGCGACGCACGGCCTCGACCATGTCGCCGAGGCGGTCGCGCGCGGCGCGATCGCGGTGCTCTGGGACCCGGCCGAGGGGCGCCCGCTGCCGCCGCTGCCGCCGGCGGTGACCGCGGTGTCGGTGCCCGGCCTGCGGCCGGAGCTCGGCGACGTCGCCGACCGCTTCTACGGCGAGCCGTCGGCGGAGGCCGAGATCGCCGGCATCACCGGCACCAACGGCAAGACCACCTGCGCGTGGCTGTACGCCGTCTGCCGCGGCGCCGACGGCGCCTACATGGGCACGCTCGGCACCGGCCGACCGCCCGCGCTCGCGCAGAGCAGCCACACGACCATGGACGTGGTCGCCGTGCACCGCCTGCTGCGCGAGCTGGTCGACGCCGGCGCGCGCCACGTCGCGATGGAGGTCTCCTCGCACGCGCTCGACCAGGAGCGGGTCGCCGGCGTGCGCCTGCCGCTCGGCGCGTTCACCAACCTGACGCGCGACCACCTCGACTACCACGGCACGATGGCCGCCTACGGCGCCGCCAAGGCGCGCCTGTTCGAGCGCCGCGGCGTCGAGCACGCGGTCATCAACGTCGGCGATCCTTTCGGCCGCGAGCTCGCCGCGAAGCTGCCGCCGGGCGTGGCGCTGACCCGTGTCGCGACGCTCGGGCCGCCGCCCGACGGCGGCCGCTTCGTCGTGGCGACCCGCCTCGACGGCGACGCCGCCGGCCTTGAGCTCGCCGGCGTCACGCACGCCGGCCCGTTCCGGCTGCGCTCGCCGCTGCTCGGCGCGTTCAACGCCGAGAACCTGCTGGTGGTGCTCGGCCTGCTGCTCGCCGCCGAGCTGCCGCTCGGCGCCGCGCTCGAGGCGCTGGCCGGGGCGCGGCCGCCGCCGGGGCGCATGGAGACCTTCGCGCTCGGCGCGCACGGCCCGACGCTGGTCGTCGACTACGCGCACTCGCCCGACGCGCTCGCCAAGGTGCTGGCGGCGCTGCGCGCGCACACGCGGGGCACGCTCTGGTGCGTGTTCGGCTGCGGCGGCGACCGCGACGCCGGCAAGCGGCCGCTGATGGCCGCCGCCGCCGAGGCCGGCGCCGACCGCCTCGTGGTCACCGACGACAACCCGCGCACCGAGGACCCCGAGCGGATCGTCGCGATGATCACCGCGGCGCTGACCGGCCGCGTGCCGGCGCACGTCGAGCGCGACCGGGCGGCCGCGATCCGCGGCGCCGCGGCGCAGGCGCGGCCCGGCGACGTGATCCTGGTGGCCGGCAAGGGCCACGAGGACTACCAGATCTTCGGCACCGAGCGCCGCGCCTACAGCGACCGCGAGGTCGCCCGCGAGCTCGCCGGGGGAGCGCGATGAAGCGCTCGCTCGCCCACTTTGCCGGCGCGATGCGCGGCCGGCTGCAGGGCGCGGACGCCGCCTTCGGCGCGGTCTCGACCGATTCGCGCACGCTCGCCGCCGGCGAGCTGTTCGTCGCGCTCGCCGGCCCGAGCTTCGACGGCCACGACTTCGTCGCGGCCGCCGCCGCGCGCGGCGCCGCCGGCGCGGTCGTCGCGCGCCCGCTGCCGGTGGCGGTCCCGCAGATCGTCGTCGACGACACGCTGCGCGCGCTGCAGCGCGCCGCCGAGGCCTGGCGCCGGCAGTTCGCGATCCCGGTGGTCGCGGTGGCCGGCAGCAACGGCAAGACGACCACCAAGGAGCTGATCGCGACCGTGCTGGCGGGCCGCGGCCCTTGCCACGCCACCCGCGGGACGCTCAACAACCACATCGGCGTGCCGCTGACGCTGCTCGCGCTCGACGAGCGCCACGCGAGCGCGGTCATCGAGATCGGCGCCAATCACCCCGGCGAGGTCGCGGAGCTCGTGGTGCTCGCGCGGCCGACCGTCGGCATCGTGACCAACGCCGGCGCCGAGCACCTCGAGGGCTTCGGCTCGCTGGAGGGCGTCGCGCGCGCCGAGGGCGAGCTGTACGCGGGGCTCGAGCCGGGCGCGACCGCGATCATCAACGCCGACGACGCCTTCGCCCCGCTGTGGCAGTCGATGAGCGGCGCGGCGCGCCGGCTCAGCTTCGGCCGCGGGCCGGGCGCGGACTTCCGCGTCGCCGGCGCCGTGCGTGCCGAGGGGCCGGCCGGCCAGACGCAGCGCTTCGAGCTCGCGACGCCGGACGGCGAGGTCGCGGTGCGCCTCGGGCTCGCCGGCCGGCACAACGTGCTGAACGCCCTCGGCGCGGCCGCCGCCGCGCACGCCGCCGGCGCGGATCTCGCGACCATCGCGGCCGGGCTCGGCCGCATGCGCCCGGTGCGCGGCCGGCTCGAGGTCAAGGCGGCGGTGAACGGCGCCTGCCTGATCGACGACTCGTACAACGCCAACCCGAGCAGCCTGAGCGCCGGACTCGACGTGCTCGGCGCCGCGCCGGGCGAGCGCTGGCTGGTGCTCGGCGACATGGCCGAGCTCGGCGCCGCGGCCCGCGAGGCGCACCTGAGCGCCGGGCGCGAGGCGCGTGCGGCCGGCGTCACGCGGCTGTTCGCCGTCGGCGCGCTGACCGGCGACGCGGTGGCGGAGTTCGGCGCCGGCGCCGAGTGGTTCGCGGACGGCGCGGCACTGGCGGCGCGCGTTGCGCCGCTGCTGCGCGCCGGCGTCACCGTGCTGGTCAAGGGATCGCGCCTCAACCGGCTCGAGCGCGTGGTCGACGCGCTGCGCGCCACCGAGCCCGCGTCGCCGGGCGCCGCGACGGGTCACTAGCGAGTCCAGATGCTGTACCACCTCGCCGAACTGCTGCTGCCGCACTACTCGGGCTTCCGGGTGTTCACCTACCTGACGCTGCGCGGGATCCTCGCGGCGGTCACGGCGCTCGTGATCGCGCTGCTGGTGGGCCCGTGGATGATCCGCAGCCTCGCGGCGCGCCAGATCGGCCAGAACGTGCGCGAGATCGGCCCGCAGTCGCACCTGTCGAAGCAGGGCACGCCGACGATGGGCGGGGCGCTGATCCTGGTCGCGATGCTCGCCTCGACGCTGTTGTGGGCGGACCTCGGCAACCGCTACGTGTGGATCGTCGCCGGCGTCACCGGCGCCTTCGGCCTGATCGGCTTCTACGACGACTACCTGAAGCTCGTGGTCGGCAACTCCAAGGGCCTGGCGGCCCGCTGGAAGTACCTGCTGCAGTCGGTGGCCGGGCTCGGCGCGGCGGTGGCGCTGCTGTACAGCGCCGCGACGCCGGACGCGACCGCGCTGCACGTGCCGTTCTTCAAGGAGGTGGCCGTGCCGCTCGGTCCGGTCGGGTTCGTCGTGGTCAGCTACTTCGTGATCGTCGGCAGCAGCAACGCCGTCAACCTGACGGACGGCCTCGACGGGCTGGCGATCATGCCCTCGGTGATGGTCGCGGGCGCGCTCGGCGTGTTCGCCTACGCGTCCGGCAACGCGATCTTCGCCAACTACCTGCTGATCCCGCACGTCGCGGGCGTCGGCGAGGTGCTGATCTTCTGCTCGACGCTGGTCGGCGCCGGCCTCGGCTTCCTGTGGTTCAACACCTACCCGGCGCAGGTGTTCATGGGCGACGTCGGCGCGCTCGCGCTCGGCGCGGCGCTCGGTGCGATCGCCGTGGTCGTGCGCCAGGAGATCGTGCTGTTCGTGATGGGCGGCGTGTTCGTGCTCGAGACGGTGTCGGTGATCCTGCAGGTCGCCTCGTTCAAGCTCACCGGCAAGCGCATCTTCCGCATGGCGCCGATCCACCACCATTTCGAGCTCAAGGGCTGGGCCGAGCCGAAGGTGATCGTCCGCTTCTGGATCATCACCGTCGTGCTGGTGCTCGCCGGGCTCGCGACGCTGAAGGTGCGCTGATGACCGAGCGCCGCAACCTGGTGGTCGGACTCGGCAAGAGCGGCGCGTCGGCGGTCCGCTGGCTCGCGGCGCAGGGCGAGGCCGTCGCGGTGACCGACTCGCGCGCCGCGCCGCCGGGCCTCGACACGCTGCGCGCGCTCGGCTCGGCGGTGGTCGCACGGCTCGGCGGCTTCGACCTCGAGCTGCTGGACGCGGCCGACCGCATCGTGCTGTCGCCGGGCGTGTCGCGCGCCGAGCCGATCGTGCGCGAGGCGCTGGCGCGCGGCCTGGTGGTGGTCGGCGACGTGGAGCTGTTCGCGCGCGCCAAGCGCGCGCCGGCGGTGGCGATCACCGGCACCAACGGCAAGAGCACCGTCACGACGCTGGTCGCGGCGATGGCGCGCGAGGCCGGCCGCCGCGTGCTGGCCGGCGGCAATCTCGGCGAGCCGGCCCTCGACCTGCTCGCGCAGCCGGTGCCGGAGCTGTACGTGCTCGAGCTGTCGAGCTTCCAGCTGGAGTCGACCGACTCGCTGGCGCTGCTCGCCGCGGCGGTGCTGAACGTCACGCCCGACCACATGGACCGCTACGCGACGCTCGCCGACTACGCGGCCGCCAAGGCGCGGATCTTCGCGCACGCCGCGACGGCCGTCGTCAACCTCGACGACCCGGCGGTCGCGGCGATGCCGCGGCCCGGCCAGCGCCGCGTCGGCTTCAGCATCGAGGGTCGCGACGCCGACTTCGGCCTGCTGGAGTCCGGCGGCGAGCTCAAGCTCGCGCGCCGCGGCGAGCCGCTGCTGCCGCTCGGCGCGCTGCGGCTGCCGGGCCGCCACAACGCCGCCAATGCGCTCGCCGCGCTCGCGCTCGGCGCCGAGATCGGGCTCGAACTCGCACCGATGCTGCGCACGCTCGAGCGCTTCGACGGTCTGCCGCACCGCGGCCAGCTGGTTGCCGAGCGCCGCGGCGTGCGCTATGTCGACGACTCGAAGGGCACCAACGTCGGTGCGACGCTGGCCGCGGTCGCCGGGCTCGACGGGCCGCTGGTGCTGGTGGCCGGCGGCGACGGCAAGGGCCAGGACTTCGCGCCGCTGGCCGCGGCGTTTCGCGGCAAGGTGCGGCACGCGGTGCTGATCGGCCGCGACCGCGAGCGGCTCGCGGCCGCGCTCGCGGGCGCCTGCACGACCGAGTTCGCCGCCGACATGGACGCGGCGGTGGCCGCCGCGGCGCGCGCCGCGCGGCCCGGCGACCTGGTGCTGCTGTCGCCCGCCTGCGCGAGCCTCGACATGTTCCGCGACTACGCCGCCCGCGGCGAGGCCTTCGCCAGCGCCGCGCAGAGGCTCGACGCATGAGCGCCGCCGCCATCGCGATGCGTCCCGCGGCGCGCGGCCGGCTGCAGCTCGACCTCGTCGTCGTCGGCCTGGTGGCCGCACTGCTGCTGCTCGGGCTCGTCATGGTCACCTCGGCGTCGGTGACCATCGCGGCGCGCGACGGCAACCCGTTCTTCTTCGCCGAGCGCCAGCTGCTGTTCGCCCTGGTCGGGCTCGGCTGCGGCGCCGTCGCGCTGCGGATTCCGACCGCGGCGTGGGAGCGGCTCAGCCTCGTGCTGCTGGCGGCGTCGATCGTGATGCTGGTGCTGGTGCTGGTGCCGGGGCTCAGCCACCCGGTCAACGGCAGCCGCCGCTGGCTGCACGTCGGCGGCATCAACTTCCAGGCCTCCGAGGCCGCGCGGGTGATGCTGCTGATCTATCTGTGCAGCTACGCGGTGCGGCGCGAGGAGGAGGTGCGCGGCAGCATCCTCGGCGTGCTGAAGCCGCTGGCGGTGCTCGGCTTCGCGGCGCTGCTGCTGCTGGTCGAGCCGGACTTCGGCTCGGGCGTCGTGCTGCTCGCGACCGGGATCGGCGTGCTGTTCCTCGCCGGCATGCAGCTGCGCCACTTCCTGGCGCTGTGCGCGGCGGCACCGGCGCTGTTCGCGCTGATCGCGATCGCGAGCCCGTACCGCGTGCAGCGCCTGATCATCTTCCTCAACCCGTGGCGCGACCCCTTCAACGGCGGCTTCCAGCTGACCCAGTCGCTGATCGCGATCGGCCGCGGCGAGTGGTTCGGCGTCGGCCTCGGCGCCTCGATCCAGAAGCTGTACTACCTGCCGGAGGCGCACACCGACTTCGTGTTCGCGGTGCTGGCCGAGGAGCTCGGCTTCGCCGGCGTCGCGCTGGTGGTCGCGCTGGTGCTCGCGCTCGTGTACCGCTCGCTGGTGATCGCGCGCGGCGCCGCCGAGGCCGGGCTTCGGTTCCAGGCCTACCTCGCGGCCGCGTTCGGCATCTGGTTCGGCCTGCAGGCGTTCATCAACATCGGCGTCAACATGGGGATCCTGCCGACCAAGGGACTGACGCTACCGCTCTTGTCCTACGGTCGCTCGAGCCTGGTCGTCACGCTCGGCTGGATCGGCATCCTGCTGCGCGTGCACCACGAGACGCAGAGCTCGCGCTCGCTGGCGCTGCGCGGTGGCGCGCGGTGACCACCGTGCTGATCATGGCGGGCGGCACCGGCGGGCACGTGTTCCCCGCGCTCGCGGTCGCGGACGTGCTGAAGAGCCGCGCGTGCCGCGTCGTCTGGCTCGGCACCGAGCGCGGCATCGAGGCGCGCCTCGTGCCGGCGGCCGGCATCCCGGTCGAGTGGGTGCGGGTCTCCGGGCTGCGCGGCAAGGGGCTGGCCAGCTGGCTGGCGGCGCCGCTGCGGCTCCTGCAGGCGCTCGCCGACGCGCTCGGCGCGATCCGCCGCACGCGCCCCGACGTCGTGCTCGGCCTCGGCGGCTTCGTCGCCGGGCCCGGCGGGCTCGCCGCGCGGCTCCTCAACCGGCCGCTCGTGATCCACGAGCAGAACACGGTCGCCGGGCTCACCAACCGCATCCTGGCGCGCTTCGCCGGCACCGTGGCCGAGGCCTTCCCCGGCAGCTTCGCGCCGGGCGTCGGCGCGGTCGCGGTCGGCAACCCCGTGCGGCCGGCGATCGAGGCGCTCTCGGCGGGCGAGGGCGAGCGCGCGCCGCACGCGCCGCGCCGCCTGCTGGTGTTCGGCGGCAGCCAGGGCGCGGCGGCCCTCAACCGGCTGGTGCCGGCGGCGCTCGCGCTGCTCGCGCCGGGCGAGCGGCCGGCGGTGCTGCACCAGACCGGCCGCGGCCGCCGCGAGCCGGTCGCGGCCGCGTACGCGGCGCACGGCGTCGCGGCCGAGGTCCGCGAGTTCATCGACGACATGGCGGCGGCCTACGCCTGGGCGGACCTCGCCGTGTCGCGCAGCGGCGCGCTGACGGTCGCCGAGCTCGCCGCGGCGGGGCTGCCCGGCCTGCTGGTGCCGTTCCCGGCCGCGGTCGACGACCACCAGACCAGGAACGCCCGCTTCCTCGCCGACCGCGGCGCGGCCGTGCTGCTCGCGGAGGAGGGGCTGACGGCGGAGCGCCTCGCCGCCGAGCTGAAGACGCTGCTCGGCGCCGACGCGCGCGCGCTCGCGGCGATGGCGGCGGCGGCGCGGCGCGCGGCGACTCCGGGCGCGGCCGAGCAGCTCGCGGACCTGTGCCTCGCGGCGGCGGGAGCGGCCGCGTGAACGCGCGCATGCGTCGCATCCAGCGGATCCACTTCGTCGGCATCGGCGGCAGCGGCATGGGCGGCATCGCCGAGGTGCTGCTCAACCTCGGCTACGCGGTGCAGGGTTCGGACCTGAAGCCGAATGCGGTCACCGAGCGGCTCGCGGGGCTCGGCGCGCAGGTCGCCTACGGCCACGCCGCCGCGCACGTCGAGGGCGCCAACGTGGTCGTCGTCTCGAGCGCGGTGCCGGCCGACAACCCGGAGGTGCTGGCGGCGCTGGCCGCGCGCGTGCCGGTCGTGCAGCGCGCCGAGATGCTGGCGGAGCTGATGAGGTTCCGGGTCGGCATCGCGATCGCCGGCAGCCACGGCAAGACGACCACCACGAGCCTGGTCGCGAGCATCCTCGCCGAGGGCGGCGAGGACCCGACCTTCGTGATCGGCGGCCGGCTGAAGAGCGCCGCGAGCAACGCCCGTCTCGGCACCGGCCGCTACCTGGTGGCCGAAGCCGACGAGAGCGACGCCTCGTTCCTGCACCTGCAGCCGATGATCGCGATCGTCACCAACATCGACAACGACCACCTGATCACGCACGGCGGCGACTTCGAGGCGCTGAAGCGCAGCTTCGTCGACTTCCTGCACAACCTGCCGTTCTACGGCCTCGCCGTGCTGTGCCTGGACGATCGCGAGGTGAGCTCGATCCTGCCGCGCGTCGCCCGGCCGATCGTGACCTACGGCATCGATTCGGCGGCCGACGTGCGCGCGACCGCGGTCGAGCGGCACGGCCTGAGGTCCACGTTCAGCGTGCTCAGGCCCGACCGCGCCGAGCCGCTCGCGGTGACGCTCAACGTGCCCGGCCGCCACAACGTGCTGAACGCGCTCGCGGCGATCGCGGTGGCGAGCGAGCTCGGCATCCCGGACGCCGCGATCCAGAAGGCGCTCGCCCACTTCCAGGGCATCGACCGCCGGCTGCAGGTGGTCGCCGAGCTCGCCCTGCCGGCCGGACGCGTGACGCTGGTCGACGACTACGGTCACCACCCCACCGAGATCGCAGCAACCCTCGAGGCGCTGCGCCAGGGCTGGCCGGGGCGGCGCATCGTGCTGGCCTTCCAGCCGCATCGCTACACGCGCACGCGCGACCTGCTGGACGACTTCGCCGAGGTGCTGTCGACCGTCGACGTGCTGCTGGTCACCGAGGTGTATGCCGCCGGCGAGAAGCCGATCCGCGGCGCCGACGGCCGCGCCATCTGCCGCGCGGTGCGGACCCGCGGCCGCGTCGAGCCGGTGTTCGTCGCCAAGCCGGAGTCGCTGCATGCCGCGATCGGCGGGCTGCTGCGCGACGGCGACGTGCTGGTGACGATGGGCGCCGGCCACATCGGCGCGATCGCCCACGAGCTGCCGGCGCGGCTCGCCGCGGGAGGGCGCCCGTGAGCGCGGCGCTGCGCAGCCGGATCGGCGCCGAGTTCCTGCCGCACGTGCGCTTCGACGAGCCGCTCGCGCGGCACACCTCGTGGCACGTCGGCGGGCCCGCCGACGCCTTCTACACGCCGAAGAGCGCGGACGAACTGGCGCGCTTCCTCGCCGCGCTGCCGCGCGAGTTCCCGGTGCACTGGCTCGGCCTCGGCAGCAACGTGCTGGTGCGCGACGGCGGGCTGCGCGGCGTGGTGGTCTCGCTGCACCTCGGCCTCGACCGGCTCGAGCGCATCGGCCCGACCCGCGTGCACGCCGATGCCGGCGTGCCGTGCGCGCGGGTCGCACGCCAGTGCGCCAAGTGGCTGCTCGGGCCGGCGGAGTTCTTCGCCGGCATCCCCGGCACCGTCGGCGGCGCGCTGGCGATGAACGCGGGGGCCTGGGGCGGCGAGACCTGGCCGCACGTGGTCGAGGTCGACGTCGTCGACCGCGGCGGCGCGCGCCGCACGCGCGCCGCCGGCGAGTACCGCTACGGGTACCGCAGGCTCAACGCGCCGGCGCCCGGCGAGTGGTTCGTCGCGGTCCGCTTCGAGTTCGCGCCGCAGCCGGGCGCGACCGCCGAGACGATCAAGCAGCTGCTGGTGCGACGGCGCGAGACGCAGCCGATCGGCGCCTGGAGCTGCGGCTCGACCTTCACCAACCCGCCCGGCGACCACGCCGCGCGGCTGATCGACGCCGCCGGCCTGAAGGGCTGCCGCATCGGCGGCGCGGTGGTGTCCGACAAGCACGCCAACTTCCTGATCAACGAGGGCGCCGCCACGGCCGCCGACCTCGAGCGGCTGATCGGCCACGTCCAGGCGGAGGTCGAGCGCCGCCACGGCGTGCGCCTCGTGCCGGAAGTGCGCATCGTCGGGGAGCCCGCATGAGCGCGCCGGCCGGCCCCGCCCGGGAGCGCATCACCGCGGCCAGCGACTTCGGCCGCGTCGCGGTGCTGCTCGGCGGCGACAGCTCCGAGCGGGCGGTGTCGCTCGACTCCGGCCGCAACGTGCTCGAGGCGCTCACGCGCCGCGGCGTCAAGGCCGAGGCCGTCGACGGCGTCGGCGCGCTGGTCGCCGCGCTCGCGGCGCGGCGCTTCGACCGGGTGTTCAACATCATGCACGGCGGCGCCGGCGAGAACGGCGTGGTGCAGGGGCTGCTCGAGGCGCTCGCGGTGCCGTACACGGGCTCGCGCGTGCTCGGCGCTGCGCTGACCCTTGACAAGGTGCGCACCAAGCAGGTGTGGATCGCGGCCGGCCTGCCGACGCCGCGTTACGAGCGGCTGGCGCCGGGCGGCGACGTGCAGGCGGCGGCGGCGCGCATCGGGCTGCCGCTGATCGTCAAGCCCTCGCTCGAGGGCTCGAGCGTCGGCGTCAGCCGCGTGTTCGCCGCCGCCGAGCTGCCGGCCGCGGCCGAGCTCGCGCGCCGCTACGCCGGCGAGCTCCTGATGGAGACGCTGATCGAGGGCGGCGAGTTCACCGTCGGCATCCTGCAGGGCGAGGCGCTGCCGTCGATCCGCATCGTGCCGGCCGGCGCCTACTACGACTACCACGCCAAGTACGTCGCCGAGGACACCCAGTACCTGTGTCCCGGCCTCGAGCCGGCGGCCGACGCCGAGCTGCGCGCGCTCGCGCTCGCAGCCTTCGAGGCCGCCGGCGCCGGCGGCTGGGGCCGGGTCGACGTGATGCGCGATGAGCGCGGCGGCAACTGGCTGCTCGAGGTCAACACCACGCCCGGCATGACCAGCCACTCGCTGGTGCCGAAGGCGGCGCGCGCCGTCGGCATCGAGTTCGACGAGCTCGTGTGGCGGATCCTCGAGACCAGCGTCGGCCCGCGGGGGGCGCGATGATCGCCGCGCTCGAGCAGTTGTGGCCGCGCCGCGCCCGCAACCGCGCACGGGTCGAGAAGCCGCGCCGCTGGTCGCTGCCGAGGGTCGACTGGGCGCGGCTCGGGCCGGCGGCGCTCGGCGCGCTGGCGCTCGCGGCGCTGGTCGGGGCGGTGGCGTTCGCGCTCGACCGGCCGGTGCGGCACATCGAGTTCGCGGGCACCTTCCAGCGCGTGCTGCCGCTCGACGTCGAGCGCGTGGTGCGCGCCCGGCTGCGCGGCGGCTTCGTGACCGCGAACCTCGACACGCTGCAGCAGGCGATCGAGGCGCTGCCGTGGGTGGACCGCGCGCGCGTGCAGCGCCGCTGGCCGGACGCGCTGGTGGTGCAGGTCACCGAGCAGGCGGCCAGCGCGCGCTGGGGCGCGACCGGGCTGCTGAACGCGCGCGGCGAGCTGTTCCTCAAGGACGCGCGCCACGTGCCGCCCGAGCTGCCGCGCCTCGACGGGCCGGAGGGCTCCGAGCGCCAGGTCGCGGAACTGCTGTTCCAGGTCCAGCCGCGCCTGCTCGAGGCCGGGCTGCGCATCAGCGCGCTGCGGCTCGACCCGCGCGGCGCCTGGGAGCTCGACCTCGCCAACGGCGTCAGCGTGCGCTTCGGGCGCCGCCAGCTGCAGGAGCGCATCGAGCGCTTCCTCAAGGTCGGCGCGCCCGTGGTCGCCAGCCGGCCGAACGATATCGCCTTCCTCGACATGCGCTACTCCAACGGCTTCACCGTCGGCTGGCGCACGCCCGGCGCGCCGCAGGCGCGGCCGGCGATCGGCGAGGACGCGCCCGTGAACCAGAAGCGAAACCAAGATGTCTAAGCGCAGCGAACGGCCCCTCATCGTCGGACTCGACGTCGGCACCTCGAAGGTCGTGGCGCTGGTCGGCGAGCTCAAGCCCGACGGCGAGCTCGAGGTCATCGGCATCGGCTCGCACCCGTCGCGCGGACTGAAGCGCGGCGTGGTCGTCAACATCGACTCCACCGTGCAGTCGATCCAGCGCGCCGTCGAGCAGGCGGAGCTGATGGCCGGCGTCGAGATCAACGCGGTCTATACCGGCATCGCCGGCAGCCACGTGCGCAGCCTGAACTCGCACGGCATCGTCGCGATCAAGGACAAGGAGGTCACCCAGGGCGACATCGCGCGCGTCATGGACGCGGCGCAGGCGGTCGCGCTGCCGGCCGACCAGCGGATCCTGCACGTGATCCCGCAGGAATACATCATCGACAGCCAGGAGGGCATCCGCGACCCGATCGGCATGTCCGGGATCCGGCTCGAGGCGCGCGTCCACATCGTCACCGGCGCCGAGAGCGCGGCGCAGAACATCGTCAAGTGCGTGCAGCGCTGCGGCCTCGAGGTCGAGGACATCGTCCTCGAGCAGTGGTCGTCGAGCTACGCGGTGCTGACCGACGACGAGAAGGAGCTCGGCGTCTGCCTGGTCGACATCGGCGGCGGCACGACCGACCTCGCGGTGTTCGCCGGCGGCGCGCTCAGGCACACGGCGGTGATCCCGATCGCCGGCGACCAGGTCACCAACGACATCGCGGTGTCGATGCGCACGCCGACGCAGTACGCGGAGGACATCAAGATCCGCTACGCCTGCGCCCTCAGCCAGCTCGCCAACCCCGACGAGACCATCGAGGTGCCGAGCGTCGGCGAGCGGCCGCCGCGGCGGCTCGCGCGCCAGACGCTCGCCGAGATCGTCGAGCCGCGCTACGAGGAGCTCTACAACCTGATCCGCGACGAGCTCAGGCGCTCCGGCTTCGAGGAGGCGATCGCGGCCGGCCTCGTGATCACCGGTGGCAGCGCCAAGATGGAAGGGGCCGTGGAGCTCGCCGAGGAGGTGTTCCACGTGCCGGTGCGCCTCGGCGTGCCGCACGGCGTGACCGGCCTCGCCGACGTTGTCCGCAATCCCATCCACGCCACCGGCGTGGGGCTCTTGCTGTACGCGCGCTCGCAGCAGTTCGTGGCGCCCGGCGAGCGCGGGCCGGGCACGGTCACGGTGCAGAACCTGTTCGAGCGCATGAAGGCCTGGTTCAAGGGTTATTTCTGATTCGTCGTTATTCCCGTTTCACCGGAAGGAGACTGCTATGTTCGAACTCATGGATGCCTACAGCCAGAGCGCCGTGATCAAGGTGCTCGGCGTCGGCGGCGCCGGCTGCAACGCGGTCGACCACATGCTCCTCGCGGGCATCGAGGGCGTGGACTTCGTCTGCCTCAACACCGACGCGCAGGTGCTCAAGAAGTCCAAGGTCAAGACGACGCTGCAGATCGGCAGCAACATCACCAAGGGACTCGGCGCCGGCGCCGACCCCGAGGTCGGCCGGCAGGCGGCGATGGAGGACCGCGACCGCGTCATCGAGCTGATCGAGGGCTGCGACATGCTGTTCATCACCGCCGGCATGGGCGGCGGCACCGGCACGGGCGCCGCGCCCGTGGTCGCGCAGGTGGCGAAGGAGCTCGGCATCCTCACCGTCGCGGTGGTGACCAAGCCCTTCACGATGGAGGGCAACAAGCGCATGGGCGTCGCCGAGGTCGGCATCGCCGAGCTCGGCAAGTTCGTCGACTCGCTGATCACGATCCCGAACCAGAAGCTCCTGTCGGTGCTCGGGCCGAAGACCCGGCTGCTGGACGCGTTCACGTCGGCCAACGGCGTGCTGCAGGGCGCGGTGCAGGGCATCGCCGAGCTGATCACGCGGCCGGGCCTGATCAACGTCGACTTCGCCGACGTGCGCACCGTGATGAGCGAGACCGGCATGGCGATGATGGGCACCGGCCATGCGACCGGCGACGAGCGCGCGCGGCTGGCCGCCGAGATGGCGGTGTCGAGCCCGCTGCTCGAGGACATCAACCTCGCCGGCGCGCAGGGCATCCTCGTCAACGTCACCGCGGGCATGGACCTCGCGATCGGCGAGTTCGAGGAGGTCGGCAACACCGTCAAGCAGTTCGCGAGCGACGATGCGACCGTGGTGGTCGGCACCGTGATCGAGCCGGAGATGCAGGACGAGCTGCGCGTCACCGTGGTCGCGACCGGGCTCAACAAGCCGGCGCCGCGGATGGTGCAGGCCCCGCCCACCGGCCTGCGCGCCGGCGAGGCCCAGGACCGGATGCGGGTCGTGCCGCGCCAGCCGCGCGCCGAGGGGCCGGTGTCGCCGAACTACAACGACCTCGCCCGCGAGCCGGCGCACCGGCGCAAGAGCGCGGTCGGCGACGGCCTGCGGGCGCCCGAGGTGGACGCCGACGACGTGCTCGACATCCCGGCGTTCCTGCGTCGCCAGGCGGACTGAGGGCTGGACGCGGCGCGGGCCGGACCCGCGCCGGAAGGAGAGGACGATGCGCGACGAGAGGCGCTTGAACGCGCTGGCGCGCGGGCGACTGCGGGCCCGGCGCTCGGCGGAGCCGCGACTCACGAACGGCGACGGCGCGCCCGGGCGCGCCGCGGCCGTGTCGCAGGTCTCAGCTGCGGAAAGTCCACCCACTCAAAGGCTTGTGGCGCTTTTGGAGCCTGTGCTAGGGTGCCGGCATCTTGCCGAGCCCCCCGCCCCGGCGACATGGTCGTTGCTGATCCCCGAATGCTGAACCAGCGCACGCTCAAGAACTCGATCCGCGCCACCGGCGTGGGTCTGCACTCCGGTCAGAAGGTCTACATGACGCTGCGCCCGGCGCCGCCCAACAGCGGCATCGTGTTCAGGCGCACGGACCTGCCCGACGCCGCCGACGTCGAGGCGCGCGCCGAGAACGTCGGCGACACGATGCTCGGCACGACGCTGTACAACGGCGACGTCAAGGTCGCGACGGTGGAGCACCTCCTGTCGGCGTTCGCCGGACTCGGCATCGACAACGCCTTCGTCGAGATCAGCGCCGCCGAGATCCCGATCATGGACGGCAGCGCCGGCCCCTTCGTGTTCCTGCTGCAGTCGGCGGGCATCGAGGAGCAGACCGTGCCGAAGCGCTTCGTGCGCATCCGCAAGACGATCGAGGTGAAGGACGGCGACAAGTGGGCGCGCTTCGATCCGTTCAACGGCTTCAAGGTCAACTTCGAGATCGAGTTCGACCACCCGATCTTCCGCCGCCACTCGCAGCGCGCGTCGATGGACTTCTCGACGACCTCGTTCCTGCGCGAGGTGAGCCGGGCGCGCACCTTCGGCTTCATGCGCGATCTCGAGACGCTGCGGGCGCGCAACCTCGCGCTCGGCGGCACGCTCGACAACGCGATCGTGCTCGACGACTTCAAGGTGCTGAACGAGGACGGCCTCCGCTACGAGGACGAGTTCGTCAAGCACAAGATCCTGGACGCGATCGGCGACCTGTACCTGCTCGGGCACAGCCTGATCGGCGAGTTCAGCGGCTACAAGTCCGGCCACGCCCTCAACAACCGGCTGCTGCGGGCGCTGGTGGCCGACGCCTCCGCCTGGGAGGAGGTCACCTTCCGGGACCGCAGCGAGGCCCCGATCTCGTATGTCGCGGCGGCCGCCGTCGGCCACTAGGCCCTAGCCGCGCGGCCGGACCCGGATCCGGGCGCGGCCGATCACCACCCCCCCGAGGGCCGTCGACAGCGACGGCAGCGCCTCGGGCATCAGGAACCGCAGCCGGGTCGCCATGGCCCCGCTGTCGACCAGCACCGTCAGCGTCCCCTCGGGGTCCAGCGTCGCCCCAAACACGTGTCCGGCGACGTCCGCGGGCAAAGTGCGCTGCAGCGCAACAAGCGTCCCGCTGGCCGCCTCGGCGCCCGCCTTGAGGCGTTCGAGTGCCGCCTTACCTTCGGACAGTAACTCGCTGACCGACTTCGTTTTTCGCATCCAGGGCCCCGGATCTATGTCCCAAAATCGCACTTTAGTGGTTGTTCCGTCGAGGGTTTTTGTTGCATAGTCCCGCCCGCTGCACAAGGGCAAACCCGTCGAAAGGCGGGGACGCAAAGCCACCGGTCTACGGCGCGAGCTACGACAGCGGGGTTGCCAGTCATGACGAGAAGTATGGTCCGGGCGGGGGTCGGAGGGCGGTCACGGGACTGGTCTCACGGCCGTTTCCGAGCGGGCCCTGGGGCGGTGCACCGTGCGTCACCGCCCGCGAGCGCCGGGCACGCGGTGGCCTCCAGGGGGCCTGTCGCCGCGCTGCCGGCCAGCCCCTCCCGGCCGGGACGCCGGGATCGAGTCAGCGGCCGGTCGACGGTTCGACCGACTGTCCGGGCCCGTTTGTCGGCCCGCTGGAGGGTGTGCGTGGAGCGACGGCCATGAACATCATCGTCTTCAACCGGCAGCAGGGCCGGGCGCGGCAGTTCGATCTGCGCTCCCCGCTATTCCTGTCGGTGACGCTGACCGTCCTCCTGTTCGTCCTCGGCAGCGTGTTCGCGGCCGGCTCCTGGATCGGTGCGCACTGGGCCGAAGCGCAGCCCGGCCAGCAGCTCGAGCGCTGGACCGCCGAGCTCGTGGTGCAGCGCCAGGACCTCGAGGCCGCCCGCCAGCTGCTGCAGCAGAAGGTCGACGCGCTCGCGATGCGGGTCGGCCAGATGAACGCCCACGTGATCCGCCTCGACGCCCTCGGCAAGCGCCTCACCGACATGGCCGGGCTCAAGAAGGGCGAATTCGACTTCGAGAACACGCCGCCGATCGGCGGCATCGACGTGTCGAGCTCGACCGGCCAGCCGGCGAGCGTGCCGCTGCTTACCGACATGCTCGACCGGCTGTCCAGCCAGCTGTCCGACCGCGAGCGCCAGCTGGGCGCGCTCGAGAACCTGATCCAGACCCGCGAGCTGCGCCGCGAGGTGTACCCGCAGGGCCGGCCGGTGCAGGGCGGCTTCATCTCCTCGTTCTTCGGCAACCGCGTCGACCCGTTCACCGGCTATACCGCGTTCCACCCCGGCGTCGACTTCGCGGGCGAAGAGGGCGCGCAGGTGGTGGCGGTCGCGACCGGCATCGTGACCTGGGCCGGCGAGCACATGGGCTACGGGAACCTGGTCGAGATCAACCACGGCAACGGCTACGTGACCCGCTACGGGCACAACTCCAAGGTGCTCGTGAAGGCGGGCGACGCCGTGCAGAAGGGCCAGGTGCTGGCGCTCGTGGGCAGCACCGGCCACTCGACCGGCCCGCACGTGCACTTCGAGGTGCTGCGGGACGGCAGCCCCGTGGACCCGATGGCGTTCATCAACCAGAACGCCGCCCCGCCCCTCGGGGCCGCCCGCCGCTGAGGGCCCCCCGGGGCCCGGGGGCCCCGCCGGCAGGCCGCCGGACCCCCCCCCGAGACGCCAGCCGGCCCCACCGGCGGGTAATGGCGCCCGCTCCTTAGTACAATGCGCGACTTTTCCTGCGCTGCCCGGCACCCCCCGGGCGGCCCCGAAGGACCCTGACCCGTGCTGAAGCTCCTGACCTCGATTTTCGGCAGCCGCAACCAGCGCCTCCTGCGCCAGTACGGCAAGTTCGTGATCTCCGCCAACGACGTGGACGCGCGCACGACCGCGCTGCCGGACGACGCCTTCCCGGCGCTGACCGCTGAGTTCCGCGAGCGCCTCGCCAAGGGCGCGACCGTGGACGAGATCCTTCCCGAGGCCTTCGCCGCGGTGCGCGAGGCCGCGCGGCGCACCATCGGCCTCAGGCACTTCGACGTGCAGCTGATCGGCGGCATCGCGCTCCACCAGGGCAAGATCGCCGAGATGCGCACCGGCGAGGGCAAGACGCTGGTCGCGACGCTGCCGGTGTACCTGAACGCGCTGCCGGCGCGCGGCGTGCACGTCGTCACCGTCAACGAATACCTCGCCGGCCGCGACGCCGAGTGGATGGGACCGGTGTACCGCTTCCTGGGCCTCACGGTCGGCGTGATCCGCTCCGGCCAGAGCCAGGAGGAGAAGCGCGCCGCCTACGCCTGCGACATCACCTACGGCACCAACAACGAGTACGGCTTCGACTACCTGCGCGACAACCTGGCCTTCAGGCTCGAGGACCGCGTGCAGCGCGGGCTCGAGTACGCGATCGTCGACGAGGTGGACTCGATCCTGATCGACGAGGCGCGCACGCCGCTGATCATCTCCGGCCCCGCCGAGGAGAGCACCGAGCTCTACCTCAAGATCAACCAGCTCGTGCCGCGCCTCAAGCGCGGCACCACCGAGGAAGCCAACGACGGCGACTACTGGGTGGACGAGAAGCAGAAGCAGGTGCACCTGACCGAGGGCGGCCACGAGCGGGTCGAGGAGCTGTTCGCCGCCTCGGGGCTGCTGCGCGACGGCGGCACGCTGTACGACGCGGCCAACATCCGCCTGATGCACCACCTGAACGCGGCGCTCAGGGCGCACGCGATCTACCGCAAGGACGTCGAGTACATCGTCCGCAACGGCGAGGTCATCATCGTCGACGAGTTCACCGGCCGCACGATGCCGGGACGGCGCTGGTCGGACGGCCTGCACCAGGCGGTCGAGGCCAAGGAGCAGGTCGAGGTTCGCGAGGAGAACCAGACCATCGCCTCGATCACCTTCCAGAACTACTTCCGCATGTACCGCAAGCTCGCGGGCATGACCGGCACCGCCGACACCGAGGCGTACGAGTTCCAGCAGATCTACGGGCTCGAGGTCGTCGTCATCCCGACCCACCGGCCGATGGTCCGCAAGGACAACTCCGACCTCGTCTACCTGACGCAGAAGGACAAGTTCCAGGCGATCGCCGAGGACATCCGCGACTGCCAGCAGCGCAAGCAGCCGGTACTCGTCGGCACCACGTCGATCGAGACCTCGGAGCTGCTGTCGAAGATGCTGCAGGGCCAGGGCATCGCCCACGAGGTGCTGAACGCCAAGCAGCACGAGCGCGAGGCGCAGATCGTCGCCCAGGCCGGCCGCCCCGGCGCGGTCACGATCGCCACCAACATGGCCGGCCGCGGCACCGACATCGTGCTCGGCGGGCGGCCGGACCCGATGCCGGTGGTCGAGGCCCAGGGCGATGGCGCCGCGATGGCGCGGCTGCGTGCCGAGGAGGCGCACCGCGAGGCCACGCGCGAGTGGCAGGCACGGCACGAGGAGGTGGTGCAGGCGGGTGGCCTGCACATCATCGGCACCGAGCGCCACGAGTCGCGGCGCATCGACAACCAGCTGCGCGGCCGCTCCGGCCGCCAGGGCGACCCCGGCTCGTCGCGGTTCTACCTGTCGCTGGAAGACAACCTGATGCGGATCTTCGGCGACCCGACGCGCATGAAGGCGCTCTTGTCGCGGGTCGGCATGCGCGAGGGCGAGGCGATCGAGAGCGCGATGCTGTCGCGCCAGATCGAGCGCGCCCAGCGCAAGGTCGAGGCCTACAACTTCGACCTGCGCAAGAACCTGCTCGAGTACGACGACGTCGCCAACGACCAGCGCAAGGTGATCTACGGCCAGCGCAACGAGCTGATGGCGGCCGACGACATCGCCGACACGATCCGCGCGCTGCGCGAGGAGGTGGTCGCGGGGCTGGTCGCGCAGTTCATCCCGGCCGAGAGCATCGAGGACCACTGGAACCTGCCGGCGCTCGGCGAGGCGATGCAGCGCGACTTCGGCGCGGCGCTCGATGCGAAGGCCTGGCTCGACGCCGACAAGACGCGTGGCCCGCGGGAGCTCGAGGCGCACCTCGTGGAGCTGCTGGCGAAGGCCTACGCCGACAAGGAGGCGCTGGTCGGCGCCGCGGACCTCAGGCGCATCGAGCGCACGCTGATGCTGCAGATGGTCGACAGCCACTGGCGCGAGCACCTCGCGGCGATGGACTACATGCGCCAGGGCATCTTCCTGCGCTCCTACGCGCAGAAGAACCCGAAGCAGGAGTACAAGCGCGAGGCCTTCGAGATGTTCTCGGCGATGCTCGACCGCATCAAGTTCGACACGGTCACGCTGCTGTCGCGGCTGCAGGTGCGCTCGGAGGCCGAGCTCGAGCGCGAGGAGGAGGAGCGCCAGGCGCGCCTCGCGCGGCTGATGCAGTTCCAGCACGCCGCGCCGCCGCCGGTGGCGCTCGAGACCGACCCGGCGGTGGCCGCCGCAGCCTCCGGGGCGGCCGCGCCGCCGGAGCCCGAGCCGCTGGCGGCCGTGACGCCGTTCCAGCGCGTCGAGCGCAAGGTCGGGCGCAACGAGCCGTGCCCTTGCGGCTCGGGCAAGAAGTACAAGCACTGCCACGGCCAGCTGCAGCGCGAGGCCTAGGGGCGCCGGCGTGAGCGGGGGTGCGGGCTCGGCGCCGGCGGCGCTCGAGGTCGTCGCCGGCGCGCTCGTCGACGCGCACGGGCGGGTGCTGATCGCCGCGCGCCCGCCCGGCAAGAGCTTCGCCGGCCGCTGGGAGTTCCCCGGCGGCAAGCGCGACCCGGGCGAGCCGGCGCGCGATGCGCTCGCGCGCGAGCTGCGCGAGGAGCTCGGCGTCGAGGTGCTCGCCGCGGCGCCCTTGCTCGCGGTCACCCATCGCTATCCGGGCGCGCGCGCGCCGGTGCACATCGACTGCTGGCGGGTCAGCGCCTGGCGGGGGACGCCCGCGCCGCTCGACGGCCAGCAGCTGCGCTGGTGCTCGCGCACCGAGCTCGCCGGCGCCGACCTGCTCGAGGCCGACCGCGCGATCGTGACCGCGCTCGTGCTGCCGCCGCGCTTCGTGCGCGTGCCGGCCGACGAGCCGCTCGCCGAGCGCGTGCCGTCGGCGCCGCGCAGCGAGCGCGTCGCCTGGCTGGTCAACGCGCTGCCGGCGGACGCCGGCGTCGTGCGCCGGCTCGAGGAGCACGGCGACCTCGTGTTCGTGCTCGATCCGCAGGCACCGCCCGCGGCCGGCGCCGGCTGCGTCTACAGCGCACCGCACGCCTTCGGCGCCGCCGCCGCCGGCCGCGCGCTCGGCGGGCGCCTGGTGCGCGACGCCGCGGCCGCGGCCGCGGCCGCCGCCGCCGGCGCCGACTTCCTGCTGGTGCCGGGGCGGCGCCACGAGCCCGCGACGCTCGCCGGCATCGCCGGCGCCGGCCTGCCGTGGTACCTCGACGTCGAGGCGGGCGGCGCGGACGCCGGGGCGCCGGCCACCGGCCGGCTGTGGTGGGGCGCGGCCCTGCCGGTCGGCCGCCTGTGAGCGCCGGCTACTCGAGCGTCGCGACCTCGAGGTCCACCTGCGCCGAGGCGAGCTCGGCGACGATCAGCGAGCGGCCGTCCGCGGCGAGCGTGAGGCCCGAGTCCGGCATCAGCCCCGGCAGCGCCGCGCCGAGGTACAGGCGCCCGTCGAGCAGCGAGTAGCGCGCGAGCCGCGGCGGGCCCTCGGCCGGGCGGGTCACGAACCAGATCGCCTCGGCGCCGACGTCCCAGTTGCGAAAGTCCTCCGGCGCGAACTCCGCCGACACCAGCGTGTCGTCGCCGCCGGGCTCGCGGCCGCGCAGCCACAGGCCGCGGCGGTCGGGGCGGACGAAGTACAGCGAATCCCCGCCGCGCGACTCGATCGCCGCGAGCCCGCCGGCGGCGGTCAGCTGCTCCGGCACGCCCTCGCCCGGCCACGGCCGGCGCCACAGCTGCGATAGCCCGGTGCGCGAGGAGCCGAAGTACAGCCAGCGGCCGTCGTGCGAGAACGACGGCGCGCGGCTCCTGCCGTCGTCGGTCACGCGCCGCGCGGCGCCGCTCGCGACCTCCACGACCCAGACGTCGAGCGCGGCGTCGCGGCTCGCGGCGAAGGCGACGAAGCGCCCGTCGGGCGACCAGCGCGGCGCCTCGAGGTAGTCGAAGGCCTCGCTGCCGAGCGGCCGCGCCTCGCCGCCGGCGGCCGGCGCGAGGCGCAGCTGCTCGCGCCCGCCCTGGTTCGAGACGAACACCACCTGGCTTCGGTCCGGCGACAGCTGCGCGCCGCGCTCGAGCGCCCCGGCGTCGCGCCACGCGGCCTCTGCCGGCGCCGCGGCGTCGAGCGGCAGCCGCGCCAGCCGGCTGGTCAGGTGCCAGCGCTCGTAGGCGAGCGCCCGGCCGTCGTTGCTGAGCGCCGGCGCGCGCAGCGGCTCGGGGCGCGACAGCAGCGGCTGCGGCGCCGTGCCGTTGACCCGCGAGCGCCACAGCGCGTCGCGGCCGGCGCGCGGCGAGGCGAAGATCAGGCTGAGGCCGGCCGGCTCCCAGGCGCCGCCCGCGGTCGGCAGGAAGTCGCGGGTCAGCCGCTCCGGCAGGTTGCCGCCGAGCTCGAGCAGCATCAGGTCCGCCGCGCCCGGCGCGCGCGTGCGCACGAACGCGAGGCGCCGCCCCGTCGGCGCGAGCGCCGGGCTCGTGTCGCCCGGCATCCCGACCACCGGGTTGGTGACGCCGACCATGCGCGAGTCGGCGATGGCGACCGAGACCAGCTGCGTCGGCATCGTCCAGGCGGCGCGGTGCGCGTAGATGAGCGCGCTGCCGTCGCGCAGCCAGGCCATCGGCCCGCCGCCGCCGAAGTCGCAGTCGCCGAGCAGGCGCATCTCGCCGCCGCCGGGCGGGATCGCGAGCACCGCGCAGCTCGACTCGGTGCGCCGCTGGAATGCGATCAGGTCGCCGCGCGGCGACCAGGCCGGGAAGCCGTCGCTGCCGCCGCCGGCCGTGAGCGGCCGCGGCGCACCGCCCGTGGGCGCGCGCAGGTAGAGCTTCTGCGTGCCGTCGGGCCGGCGCCAGCTGTAGACGAGCTGGCGGCCGTCCGGCGAGAAGCTCGGGCTCGTCTTGGCGCCGGGCTCGGTGGCGAGCGCGCTGACGCCGCTCACCCGGCCGAGCAGCACGACGTGGCCCTGGTTGCTGATCACGATCAGCAGCGCCGAGATCGCGATCACGGCCGCGCCGGCGACGCCGATCGCGAGCCCGCGGCGCTTGCCGCGCCTGAGGAAGTTCTCGACGCCGGTCGGGTTGTCGAGCAGCACGTCGGCCGCCGGCGTGCGCCGGCCGCGGCCCGGGTCCGGCGCGCCGACCTCGAGCACGAAGGCGTCGCCGGGCGCGTTCACGATGCGCACCGCGCCGTCCTCGGAGAACGCGCGCCTCAAGAAGCTGAGGCAGCGCCTGAGCTTGTCGTGGTTCTGCCCCTCCGCCCCCGGCCCGAACACCCGCAGCTCCAGCTGCTCGCGGTTGACGCCGCCGGGCGGGCGCTCGGCGAGGATCAGGAGCACCAGCAGCGTCTGCGGCTCGAGCGCGAGGATCCGGTCCGCCTTGGTCATGCGGCCGAGCGCGGGGCGCACGCGCCAGGTGCCGAGGTCGAAGTCGGCGACGCCGGCCGGGTCCGGCGGCGGCGCCACCGGGCCGACCGGCTTCTTGACCGGGCGGCCGAACTGCGTGCGCCGGCCGAGCTCGAGGTAGGTCGGGCGCTTCATCGCGCGCGCACCGGCAGGCCGAGGTACCAGGCGAGGAACGCCCACTGGTCGGCGTAGTCCTCCACCTGCATCCACACCGGGCGGTCGTTGCCGTGGCCGGCGCGCGTCTCGACCCTGAGCAGCAGCGGGCTCGCGCACGCCGGCGGCTCGGCGGCCTGCAGCGCCGCCGCGAACTTGTAGCTGTGCCATGGCACGACGCGGTCGTCGCGCTCGGCGGTGGTGACCAGCGTCGGCGGATAGCAGACGCCCTGGCGCACGTTGTGCACCGGCGAGTAGGCGTAGAGCGCGCGGAACTGCTCGGCGTCGTCGGCCAGCCCGTAGTCGCTGGCCCACTGCCGGGCGTTGGCGCTCGCGGTCTGGTAGCGCAGCATGTCGAGCACGCCGACCGCCGGCAGCGCCGCCGCCACCAGGTCCGGCCGCTGCACCAGCACCGCGCCGACCAGGAGGCCGCCGTTGCTGCGGCCGCGGATGCCGAGGTGCTCGCGCGAGGTGACCCGGTTCGCGATCAGCCACTCGGCGGCGGCGATGAAATCGTCGAACACCGCCTGCTTGTGCGTGCCGGTGCCCGCGAGGTGCCAGGCCTCGCCGTACTCGCCGCCGCCGCGCAGGTTCGCGACCGCGTACACGCCGCCCTGCTCGAGCCAGGCCGCGACCGGCGCGCTGAAGGCGGGCAGCATCGGCAGGTTGAAGCCGCCGTAGCCGTACAGCAGCGTCGGCCGCCGCCCGTCGCGCACCATGTCGCGCCGGTGGGTCAGGAACATCGGCACCCGCGTGCCGTCCCTGGAGGCGTACTGCACCTGCTCGGTCACGTACAGCGCGGGATCGAGCGCCGTGCCCGGCCGGTGCACGAGCTCGAGCCGCCGCGCGGCGACCTCGTAGCGGTAGATCGCGTGCGGCGTCAGGAAGTCGGTGTAGGCGAAGTAGGCGGCGGCGTCGCGGGCGCGGCCGTTGAGGCCGGCGACCTGGCCGATGCCGGGCAGCGCGAGCTCCTCGCCGCCGCTGCCGTCACCGCGGTAGACGCGCAGCAGCGAGTGCGCGTCCCTGAGGTAGGCGACCACGAACTCGCCGCCGACGTAGCGCGCGTGGTCGATCGTCTCCGGCGCCTCGGCGACCAGCGTGCGCCAGTGCTCCGGCTCCGGCGCGTCGAGGTCGACCGCGACGATGCGGCCGTGCGGCGCGCCGGCCGTGGTCGCGAAGTAGAACTCGCGGCCGCGGTTGCCGAGGTAGTCGTAGCGGCCGTCCCAGCGGTCCAGCAGCCGCACCGCGTCCGCGTCCGGCGCACCGAGCTCGAGCAGGTAGACGCCGTTGGCCGTGAAGCCGTCGCGCACCTCGAGCACCAGCCAGCGGCCGTCGTCGCTGACGATGGCGTAGGGATTGCGCCGCGCGTGGTCGCTGATCGCGTACACGAAGCGGTCCGAGCTCTGCGGCGTGCCGAGCGCGTGGTACCAGACGCTGACCTGCTTGTGGTCGTCGCCGCGGGTCGCGTCGAGCGCCGGGTAGCGCGAGTAGTAGAAGCCGCCGCCGTCCGCCGCCCACGACAGCGGCGTCGACTTCAGGAACTCGAGCTGCTCGCCGAGGTCGCGGCCGCTGTCGACGTCGCGCACGTGCGCGCGCGTCCAGTCGGAGCCGCCGTCCGAGGTCAGGTAGGCGAGGTGGCGCGCGTCGGGCGACGGCTCGTAGGCGACGAGCGCCACGGTGCGGTCGGCCGCGAAGGCGTTCGGGTCGAGCAGCGTGCGCGGCGCCGCGTCCTGGCCGCCCTCGACCAGCAGCACGCTCTGGTCCTGCTGGCCGGAGTTGTGCAGGTAGAAGGTCCGCCCGCCGCGCTCGAGCGGCGCGGCGAAGGAGTTGCCGCCGGTCAGCGAGGCGCCGAAGCGCTCGTAGTTCCAGAGCGCCGCGAGGCGCTCCCGGAACGCGGCGCGCGCCGGCAGCCGCTCGAGCAGGGGCGCCGCGACCGCGTTCTGCGCCGCGACCCAGTCGTGCACCTCCGGCGAGTCGAGCGCCTCGAGCCAGCGCCACGGGTCCTCGACGGTCACGCCGTGGTAGCTGTCCTGCTGCGCGACGCGGCGCGTGGCGGGGTAGGGCGGTGCGGCGCGCTCGGCCGCGACCGGTGCGCGCGCCGGCCCTGCGGCGCAGCCGCAGGCGAGCGCGAGCAGCGCGAGCGGCAGGAGGGCAGCGGCCGGCGACCGCGCGCCGCTCCGGCCGGCAGCCGTTCGGACCGGGTCAGGCATGGCGCATCGACTCCGACGGGGTCGCAATTCTAGCAGACCGGTCCCGCGCGCCCGGGTTCCCGGGCGCCGCTCAGGCGCGCGCGCTCGGCCGCGCGTGCACGGTCTCGTACCAGCGCCTGAGCGCCGGCCGCGCCTCGCCGACGCGCAGCCCCGACGGCTTGCCGAAGTCGACCGCCGTGTAGGCGACGACGTCGGCCATCGTGAAGCGGTCGCTCGCGACCCAGTCGCGCGCCGCGAGCCAAGCGTCGAGGGCGTCGTACTCGGCGAGCACCGCCGCGCGCTGCAGCTCGCCCCACGCCGGGACCTGCGTCAGGCGCGTCGCCCAGAACGGATGGCAGTTGCGAAACACCGCGGTCGTCGGCACGTACAGCCGGTACAGCAGCCGGTCGATCCAGCGGTTGACCTCGGCGCGCTCCTCGGGCCCGCGCCCGAACAGGTTCGGCTCGGGGTGCCGCTCCTCGAGCCAGCGGCAGATCGCGAGCGACTCGGTGAGCCGGCTGCCGTCGTCGCGCTCGAGCGTCGGCAGCTCGGCGAGCGGGTTGACCGCGAGGTAGTCGGGGGCGCGGTTCGCGCCGGCGGCGATGTCGACCTCGACGAGCTCGAGCGCGAGCCCCTTCTCGGCGGCGTACATGCGCACGCGCCGCGGGCTCGGCGCGTGGCGGTTGGTGTAGAGCTTCAGGGGGCGTCCTCCGGCTTGTCGGCCTCGGCGTCGGGGAGCGCGCTCTCGCCGGGGATCGCATGCCGCTCGGTCAGCCAGCCGCCGAGGTCGACGAGCCGGCAGCGCTCGCTGCAGAACGGCCGCCACGGGCTGCCCGGCGCGGGGCGGAAGGCGCGCCCGCAGTGCGGGCACTTGCGCAGCGGCGCGCTCATTGGCGCGCGCTCAGGTGCAGCAGGTCAGCACGAAGGGCACGTCGACCGGTGCCTGCAGCGGCCGGTTGTCGGCGTCCACCCACGACAGGAAGCGGATCGCGCAGCGATGGTGGCTGCCGCTGATCTCGGGGTAGAGATCGCTGTCGCCCGGCAGCGTGATGCGGATCAGCTGGATCGGCGTCTCGCGCTCGAAGGCGATCTGGTAGCTGCCGCCGGTCGCGACCTCGCGCCGCGGCCGGGCGTTCTCGCGCGTGACCCAGAGCAGGTCGGAGACGCTCTCGCACAGCGGCCGCAGCGTCGCCAGCCAGTTGGCGAAGTCCGCCTGGCGGGCCTCGGCGGCGAGGTTCAGCCAGTGGTAGTAGTCCGGCAGGTCGAACTCGCAGGTGCCGCCCGGGATCGCGCTGCGGTGCTTGATCGCGGCCAGGAACTCGCTGTCCCTGAGCCGCGACATCGCCGTGCTCGAGGTCGCCTGCAGCTCGTCGCGGCGCTGCGCCAGGCGCGTGACCACCGAGCGCAGCCGGCCGGTGTCGACGCCGGGCCGGTTCTGGAACTCCCGCAAGAGCGCCATCTGCCGCTCGAGGTCCTTGAGCACGTCGCTGCGCGGGTCGCCGCGCGCGGTGATCGCAAGGATCTCGAGCAGGCTCGACACCGCCGCGCGGCTCGACCACGGCGCCGGCGTCTGGTTGTGGTAGACCGCCTGCTGGTAGAGGAACTCCAGCCGCAGGAAGGTCCGCATCCGCTCGTTGAGCGGCTGCTCGAACACGACCGTGCGGCGGGCCGCGAGGGCGTCGGGCTCGATCGGGGCCATCGGCTGCATCCCCGTATTCTGCGCGCCGGCCCGGGAGGCCGTAAACCCGTTTGTGGGCCCGCCGCGCGCCGTCGCCAGTCAGCGACGGCGGCTGCCGGGATCGCGCGCGAGGGCGAGGTAGCGCTCGTGCAGCCGCCCCACCGCGGCCTCGAGCTCGGCGAGCGTGCCGCGGTTGTCGAGCACGTCGTCCGCCACCGCGAGCCGGGACGCGCGCCCGGCCTGGGCGGCGAGGATCGCGTCGGCACCGGCCGGGCTCTCGCCGTCGCGCTCGACGAGGCGCGCGCGCTGGGTCTCCGGCGCCGCGTCCACGACCAGCACGCGGTCGTAGTCCGCGGCCTGGCCGCTCTCGACCAGCAGCGGGATCGCGACCACCACGTACGGCGCGGTGGCGGCGGCGACCGCGGCCGCGGTGGCCGCCCGGATCGCGGGGTGCAGGATCGCCTCGAGCCGGCGCCGGCGCCCCTCGTCGGCGAACACGAGCGTGCGCAGCCGGCGGCGGTCGAGGCGCCCGTCGGGCCCCAGGATCCCGGGCCCGAACTCGGCGACCACGGCCGCGAGCTCGGGGCGGCCGGGCTCGACCAGCTCGCGCGCCAGCCGGTCGGTATCGACGATCGGGACGCCGAGGCGCGCGAAGGCCGCGCTCACGGCGCTCTTGCCGCTCGCGATGCCGCCGGTCAGGGCCACCTTGAGCGGTGCGGCCATCGGGCTCAGCGGGCGAGGCGCCACCACGGGGCCACGAGCTCGTGCGGCCACATCATCACGAGCCAGCCGGCCACCGCGAGGTAGGGGCCGAAGGGGATCGGCACGCCGCGCTGGTGGCGCCGAAGCGCGATCAGCGACAGGCCGAGCAGCGCGCCGCTGGCCGCCGACAGGAGGATCACTGGCAGCAGCATCTGCCAGCCGAGCCACGCGCCGAGCGCGGCGTACAGCTTGAAGTCGCCGTAGCCCATGCCCTCCTTGCCGGTCACGAGCCGAAAGAGCTGGTACACGCTCCACAGGCTCGCGTAGCCGAAGGCGGCGCCGAGCACCGCGCTCCTGAGGTCGACCGGCACGGCGGCCGCGCCGCGGCCGAGGTAGGCCGCCGCGAGCAGCCCGAGCCAGAGCAGCGGCTGCGTCAGGCTGTCGGGCAGGTACTGGGTGTCGAGGTCGATGCCGGTCAGCGCGATCAGCGTCCAGGTGATGACGAGCGCGCAGCCGCCGTCCCAGCCGAAGCCGAAGCGCCAGGCGACCAGCGCCGAGAGCGCGCCGGTCGCGAGCTCAACGAGCGGATAGCGCGCCGAGATCGGCTCCCGGCAGCGGGCGCAGCGGCCGCCGAGCGCGAGCCAGCTCAGCACCGGGATGTTCTGCAGCGCGGTGATCGGCGCGCCGCACTTCGGGCAGGCGGAGCGCGGCGTGACGAGGTTGTAGGCGGGCGCGGCGACGACCGGCGCGGGCGCCGGCGCCGCGGCGAGCTCGGCGCACTGCGCCCGCCACTCGGCCTCCATGATCTTCGGCAGGCGGTGGATCACGACGTTGAGGAAGCTGCCGATCAGCAGCCCGAGGAGCCCGGCGCACGCGGCATAGAGCGCGGCCGAGCCCCTGAGCAGCGCGATCAGTTCCACGCGCGATCCGCGCTCGCGGCGGGCACCGCGCCGCGCGTCAGACGACCGATCCGAGCTTGAAGATGGGCAGGTACATCGCGATCACGAGGCCGCCGACCAGCACGCCCAGGATCGCCATGATCAGCGGCTCGAGCAGGCTCGACATCGCGTCGACCGCGGCGTCGACCTCCTGCTCGTAGAAGTCCGCGACCTTGCCCGCCATCTGGTCGAGCGAGCCGGATTCCTCGCCGACCGCGATCATCTGGTTGACCATGTTCGGAAAGAGGCCGGTGTTGTCCATCGCGCGCTGCAGGCGCTGGCCGGTCGAGACCTCGTCCTTCATGCGCAGCACGGCGTCCTGGTAGACGATGTTGCCGGTGGCGCCCGCCACCGAGGTCAGCGCCTCGACGAGCGGCACGCCGGCCGCGAAGGTGGTCGACAGCGTGCGCGCGTAGCGCGCGATCGCGGCCTTCCTGAGGATCGGGCCGATGATCGGCGTCTTCAGCATCGTGCGGTCGAGCCACTCGCGCATCTTGCGCGAGCGCTGCTTGAAGTAGAAGAACGCGTAGCCGCCGCCGCCGGCCACGAGCGCCAGCATCCAGCCCTGCGACTGGACGAACTTCGACATGTTGATGACCATCTGCGTGAACGCCGGCAGGTCGGCGCCGAAGCCCTTGAACAGGCTCTCGAACTGCGGGATCACGAAGATCAGCAGGATCACGGTGACGATCACCGCGACCGCGAGCACCGCGGCCGGGTAGAACAGCGCCTTCTTGATCTTCTTCTTGATCGCCTCGGTCTTTTCCTTGTAGGTCGCGATCTTGTCGAGCAGCGTCTCGAGGGCGCCGGCCTGCTCGCCGGCCTCGACCAGGTTGACCGACAGGTCGTCGAAGTAGAGCGGGTGCTTGGCGAAGGCCTCGTGCAGCGTCGAGCCGCCCTCGATCTGCGACTTGACGTCGAGGATCAGCTTCTGCACCGACGGCTTCTCGTGGCCGGTGCCGACGATCTCGAAGGCCTGCACCAGCGGGATGCCCGCGGTCAGCATCGTCGCCAGCTGGCGGAAGAAGATCGCGATGTCCTCGGGGCTCGGCTTGGCGCCGCTGCGGAAGGCCGAGCTCTGCTTCTTGATGCGGGTCGGCACGACGCCCTGGCGGCGCAGGTCGGAGCGCAGCGCCTGCTCGCTGGCCGCCAGCGACTTGCCGGTGACCCGGTTGCCCTTCTTGTCCTTGCCCTCCCAAAGGAACGGGATGTCCTTGGTGGCGGTTGCAGCCTGTGCCATTGAGCTCAGCTCCTAGGTGAAGCGCGGCGCGCCTACTCGATCGTCACGCTGTTGACTTCCTCGAGGCTGGTCAGCCCGTCCTTGACCTTGTTGAGCCCGGAAGTCCGCAGATCCCAGACCGCCTCGCGCTTGGCCTGGTCGTTGATCGTGATGGCGTTGCCGCCCTCCATGATGATTCGGCCGATGGTCTCGGTGACCGGCATGACCTGGTAGATGCCGACCCGGCCCTTGTAGCCGTCGGTGCAGTTGCCGCAGCCCTTCGGGCCGTAGATCCGGACTCCGGCGCTGACGTCCTCCTCGCGAAAGCCCTCCTTGAGCAGGGCCTCGTCGGGGATCTCGAGCGGCTGCTTGCAGTGGCTGCACAGCCGCCGCGCCAGGCGCTGCGCGATGATCAGGCTCACCGAGGTCGCGATCGCGTAGGGCTTGACGCCCATGTCGACCAGTCGCGTCAGGGTCTGCGGCGCGTCGTTGGTGTGCAGCGTCGACATCACGAGGTGGCCGGTCTGCGCCGCCTTGATCGCGATCTCGGCGGTCTCGAGGTCGCGGATCTCGCCGACCATGACCACGTCCGGGTCCTGGCGCAGGAAGGCGCGCAGCGCCGCCGCGAAGGTGAGTCCCACCTTCGGGTTGACGTTCACCTGGTTGACGCCCGGCAGGATGATTTCCGCCGGGTCCTCGGCGGTCGAGATGTTGGTGTCCTCGACGTTGAGGATGTTGAGGCCGGTGTACAGCGACACCGTCTTGCCGGAGCCGGTCGGCCCGGTGACCAGGATCATGCCCTGCGGCTTCTTCAGGTACTTGAGGTACAGGTCCTTCTGGAACGGCTCGTAGCCGAGCGACTCGATCCCGAGCATGGCGCTCGAGGGATCGAGGATACGCATCACGGTCTTCTCGCCGAACAGCGTCGGGCAGGTGCTGACGCGGAAGTCGATCGAGCGGTTCTTCGACAGCCGCATCTTGATGCGGCCGTCCTGCGGGATGCGCCGCTCGGCGATGTCGAGCCGCGCCATGACCTTGATGCGCGCCGAGATCTTCGGCGACAGCTGCACCGGCGGCACCGCCACTTCCTTGAGCACGCCGTCGATGCGCTGCCGCACGCGGTAGGTCTTCTCGTACGGCTCGAAGTGGATGTCGGAGGCGCCCTTCTTGATCGCGTCGAGCATGACCTTGTTGACGAAGCGGACGATCGGCGCGTCCTCGACCTCGTCGCGGCCGAGGGTCGCCGGATCGACCTCGTCCTCGCCGCCCGTGACCTCGAGGTTCTCGAGGTCGAAGTCGTCCTCGGCCATCGCCGGCATCGAGGTGTCGACCTGCTCCATGGTCTTCGACAGGATCTTCTGGAGCTTGTCCTCCTCGACCACCACCGCCTCGACGTTCATCGAGGTCGAGAAGCGGATCTCGTCGATGCCGTGCAGGTTGGTGGGGTCGGAGAGCGCGATGAACAGGCGGCGGCCGCGCTTCATCAGCGGCATGACGCGGTGCTTCTGCAGCAGCTTGTCCGACACGAGCTTGACCGTCTCGAGGTCGACCTGCACGGCGTCGAGGTCCAGGAGCGGCACGCCGAACATCTGCGAGGCCGCGATCGCGATCTCGCGCGCCTCGACGATGTTCTTGGCGACCAGGTAGCTCACCAGGTTCTGGCGGTTGTCCTTGGCGTTGCGCTGGGCATCCGCCATGGCCGCCTCGTCGAGGAGCCCATCCTGGACGAGCTTTTCCGGCAAGCCGACGTTGCCCGCATTGCGCGCGGCGGCGCCGGCAACCGACATGGCGTTGTCGTTCATAGACTTAGGTCAGACTGGCGAGCGCTGAGGGGCTATCGATA
>DATKOP010000051.1:0-11883 GCA_035524595.1 Steroidobacteraceae bacterium
ATCAGCTCCTCGACCTTCTTGCCGACGATCATCATGAGGTCGGCCAGCTCGTCGATGACGACCACGATGTACGGCAGCGGCTCGCAGGCCGGCACGTTGCCGCTGGCGTCGAGGATGCCGGGCTCGCCCGCCTGCAGCCGCTGGCTCAGGATCGGGTCCGGCAGCGGCTTGCCGGCGTCGGCCGCATCCTTGATCTTGCGGTTGTAGCCGCCGATGTTGCGCACGCCGAGCGCCGCCATCAGCTGGTAGCGGCGCTCCATCTCGGCGACGCACCAGCGCAGCGCGTTGGCCGCCTGCTTCATGTCGGTGACCACCGGCGCGAGCAGGTGCGGGATGCCCTCGTAGACCGACAGCTCCAGCATCTTCGGGTCGACCATGATCAGGCGCACGTGCTCGGCAGTCGCCTTGTAGAGCAGCGACAGCACCATCGCGTTGATGCCGACGCTCTTGCCGGAGCCGGTGGTGCCGGCGATCAGCAGGTGCGGCATCTTCTGCAGGTCCGCGACCACCGGGTGGCCGCCGATGTCCTTGCCGAGGGCGAGCGCGAGCGGCGAGGCGACGTCGTCGTAGGCCTTCGACTTCAGGATCTCGCCGAGCGTCACGAGCTCGCGCTTCTCGTTCGGGATCTCGAGGCCGACGACGCTCTTGCCGGGGATCACCTCGACCACGCGCACGCTGATCGCGGAGAGCGCGCGGGCGATGTCCTTGGCGAGCCCGGAGATCTGGCTGACCTTGACGCCGGGCGCGGGCCGCAGCTCGAAGCGCGTGACCACGGGACCCGGGTGCACGGCGACGACCTCGACCTCGACGCCGAAGTCCCTGAGCTTGAGCTCGACGAGCCGCGACATCGCCTCGAGCGTCTCGGGCGAGTAGCCGGCCTCGCGCGGCGGCGCATCGTCGAGGAGCTTCAAGGGCGGCAGCTCCTTGGCGGCCGGCTTCTCGAAGAGCGGCACCTGCTTTTCCTTCTCGACCCGCTCGCTCTTCTCGATCACCGGCAGCGCCGGCTCGATGCGCGGCGGCGCCTTGTGCTCGGCCTTCTTCTTCTCCTCGCGCACCGCCTCCTGGCGGGCCGCCTTGTTCTCCCGCCCGGCCGTGAGGTCGCGGCGCGCGGCGATGAAGCCCCTGACCCGGCCGTGGGCGGCGAGGATCAGGTGCCCGAGCCGGTCCATGACCCTGAGCCACGAGAGGCCGAGGAACAGCGCGACGCCGGCGAACCAGCCGCCGAGCAGCAGCAGCGTCGCACCGAGGAAGCTGAAGCCGTGCTCGAGGCCGTGGCCGACCAGCTGGCCGAGGATGCCGCCGGCCGAGTTGCGGTAGCTGCCGGCGACGAAGTGCAGCGTCGCGATGCCGCAGCTGGTGGCGAGCGTCAGCACGAAGCCGAACCAGCGGAACGCGAGGCTGGCGCGCGAGGGCGCCTCGCCGGCGGGCGGGCGGAACAGCAGCCAGCCGGTGACGCCGAGCATGGCCGGGAACAGGAACGCCGGCGCGCCGAACAGCACCAGCAGCACGTCCGAGATCCAGGCGCCCGCGGGCCCGATCAGGTTCGCCGTCAGGCCGGGCTCGCCGGTGTTGGAGAAGCTGCGGTCCTGCGGGTCGTAGCTCGCGAGCGCGAGCAGGAGGACGAGCGCGAGCGCGCCGAACACGAACAGCGCGCCTTCCCTGAGGCTGCGCGTCACGACGGCGGCGAGGCGCGTGGAGGCGGCGCCCTTTGCGGAGACGGCGGCGTCAGCCAAGTTGAGGTCCTGAGCGAGAAACGAGTGTTAAGCCCATGATACGTCTCAAGGTCGCCCGGTGCCAGCGGCGGTGCATCGCCTGCCTGCCTTCGGCCGCGTTTTTGCCTACCATGAGCGCCTCCCGCCGCCACGAGTTGAAGGACCGAAGCGCCCCATGCCGACTCCCCGCCATGTCCGACTGCTGATCCTCGGTTCCGGTCCCGCCGGCTACAGCGCCGCGGTCTACGCGAGCCGCGCCAACCGCAAGCCGCTGCTGGTCACGGGCGTCGAGGTCGGCGGCCAGCTGATGACGACCACCGACGTCGACAACTGGCCCGGCGACGTCGAGGGCCTGCAGGGCCCGGCGCTGATGGCGCGCATGCGCCGCCACGCCGAGCGCTTCCAGACCGAGATCGCCGAGGACCACATCCACACGGTCGACCTGCTGCGCCGCCCCTTCCACCTCAAGGGCGACCGCGGCGAGTACACCGCGGACGCGCTGATCATCGCGACCGGCGCCTCGGCGCGCTACCTCGGGCTGCCGTCCGAGCAGGCGTTTCGCGGCAAGGGGGTGTCCGCCTGCGCGACCTGCGACGGCTTCTTCTACCGCAACCAGGACGTCGCCGTCATCGGCGGCGGCAACACCGCGGTCGAGGAGGCGCTCTACCTCACCAACATCGCCCGCCACGTGACGCTGGTGCACCGCCGCGACCGGCTGCGCTCGGAGAAGATCCTGCAGGACCACCTGTTCGAGCGCGAGCGCGCCGGCAAGGCCTCGATCGTCTGGAACCACACCGTCGACGAGGTGCTCGGCGACGACTCCGGCGTCACCGGGATCCGGATCGCGGCGGTCGCGGGCGGCGCGAAGCGCGAGCTCAAGGTGCACGGGGTCTTCATCGCGGTCGGCCACACGCCGAACACCGAGCTCTTTCGCGAGCAGCTCGCGATGCAGGGCGGCTACATCCTGGTCAAGGGCGGCCTCGAGGGCGACGCGACCGCGACCAGCGTGCCGGGCGTGTTCGCCGCCGGCGACGTCGCCGACCATGTCTACCGCCAGGCAGTGACCTCGGCCGGCACGGGCTGCATGGCCGCGCTCGATGCCGACCGCTACCTCGAGCGGCTCGACGCCGGCCACTGACGCCACGCCCGTGGACGCTGCCACCCGCGGAACGGCCTTTCACTCGCGCATCGACGAGGTCGCGGCCGCGGAGTGGAACGCGCTCGACCAGGGCGGCGTGCCCTTCCTGCGGCACGAGTTCCTGGCCGCGCTCGAGCGCCACGGCGCGGCCACGGCGGCCACCGGCTGGACGCCGGCGCACGTCACGCTGCGCGCGGCCGGCACGCTCGTCGGCGCGCTGCCGCTCTACGAGAAGAGCCACTCGTGGGGCGAGTTCGTGTTCGACTTCAGCTGGGCCGAGGCCTACCGGCGCTACGGCGCGCGCTACTACCCGAAGCTCGTGGCCGCGACGCCGTTCACGCCGGCCACCGGGCCGCGCTTCCTGGTGCGCCCGGGCGTGGACGCTGCGCCGGTGCGCCGCGCGCTGCTCGCGGCCGCGCGCACGCGCCTGCCGCGCTGCTCCTCGCTGCACGTGCAGTTCACGACCCGCGCGGAGAGCGAGTGGCTGGCGGCCGAGGGGCTGCTCGGGCGCATCGACTGTCAGTTCCAGTGGCAGAACGCGGGCTACGCCGACTTCGAGGCCTTTCTCGCGACCTTCACCGCCGACAAGCGCAAGAAGGCGCGCCGCGAGCGGCGCCGGGTGGCCGAGGCCGGCATCCGCTTCGGCTGGGTGTGGGGCGATGAGCTGTCGGCGGCGGAGTGGCAGGCGGTGTACGCGCTCAAGAGCGCGACCTTCCACCGCCACGGCCACGAGCCCTACCTCGGGCTCGCCTGCCTCGAGGAGCTGGCGCGCACGCCCGCCTGCCGGCCGCTCGTGCTGCTCGCGACCCGCTCGGGCGCGATCGTCGCCTGCGCGATCTTCTTTCGCGGCGCGGACACGCTCTACGGCCGCTACTGGGGCGCGGCCGGCGACTACCACAGCCTGCACTTCGAGGCCTGCTACTACCAGGGCATCGACTACTGCATCCGCGAGGGGCTCGCGCGCTTCGAGCCCGGCACCCAGGGCGAGCACAAGATCGCGCGCGGCTTTCGGCCGACGCTGACCTACTCCGCGCACCACATCGACGACCCGCGCTTCGGCGCCGCGATCGGCCGCTTCCTCGCCGAGGAGCGCGCCGCGGTCGAGGCCTACGCCGCCGAGACCGAGCGCCACGTGCCCTTCCGCGCCGACGCCCGGCCGCTGGAACTGCCGCCCGAGCGCCGGTGACCGGCTCCCCGCCCCTGCCCTGGCTCGGCACCGAGGACGACCCGGCGCGCCTCCCGGATCCCTCGCTCGCGCTCGCCGACCCGAACGGGCTCCTCGCCGCGGGCGGGGCGCTGACGCCGCGCTGGCTGCTCGCGGCCTACCGGCGCGGCATCTTCCCGTGGTTCAGCCCCGGCCAGCCGATCCTGTGGTGGTCGCCGGACCCGCGGGCGGTGTTCGACCCGGCGCACTTTCGCCCGTCGCGCAGCCTCGCGCAGTCGATCCGCAACCGCGGCTACACGACCCGCCTCGACAGCGCCTTCGGCGCGGTCGTCGCCGCCTGCGCGGCGCCGCGCGGCGACGGCCAGGGCACCTGGATCACCGCCTCGATGCAGAGCGCCTACGCGGAGCTGCACCGCCTCGGCTGCGCCCACTCGGTCGAGACCTGGCACGGGGGCGACCTGGTCGGCGGCCTGTACGGGGTGCGGGTCGGGGGCATGTTCTTCGGCGAGTCGATGTTCAGCCGGGCCCGCGACGCCTCGAAAGTGGCGCTTTCGCGACTGATCGACGAGGCGCGCGCGACCGGGATCGGGCTCATCGACTGCCAGATGCCGACGCCGCACCTCGCGAGTCTCGGCGCCGAGACGCTCGCCCGCGGCGAGTTCCTGAGGCGCCTCGCGGCGCTCGTCGCCGAGCAGGAACCCGGCACCGCCGTCGCGCGGGCGCGACAGCCTTGATTGCCAGGTCCCCGGCGTTTGGGCACAATGCGCCCGCCCCAGGTCACCCGGGATGAGAATGCCGAAAGAGGAAGCGATTCAGATGGAAGGCGAGGTCGTCGAGACCCTGCCGAACACCACCTTCCGGGTGAAGCTGAAGAACGGCCACGTCGTTACGGCTCACATCTCGGGCAAGATGCGCAAGAACTACATCCGCATCCTGACGGGCGACGTGGTCACCGTCGAGATGACCCCCTACGACCTCACCAAGGGCCGGATCGTCTACCGCGGCCGCTGACCGGCCCCCGCCCCGCCTCACTTGAGGAGCATCGGCTCCTCGGCCCCGCGCGCCTCCACCTCGAGGCTGTCGCCGTCCTTGGCGAGCGTGACCCGCACGCTGCCCCCGCCCGCGAGCTTGCCGAACAGGAGCTCCTCGGCGAGCGGCCGCTTGATCCGCTCCTGGATCAGGCGCGCCATCGGCCGCGCGCCCATCTTCGGGTCGTAGCCCGTCTTGGCGATCCAGCGGCGCGCGTCGTCCTCGACGTTGAGCTGCACGCCCTTCTGCTCGAGCTGCGTCTCGACCTCGACGATCAGCTTGTCGACGACCCGCTCGATGGTCGCCGGCTCGAGCGGCGCGAACTGCACCACCGCGTCGAGCCGGTTGCGGAACTCCGGCGCGAACATGCGCCGGATCGCCTCGAGGCCGTCGGTGGTCGGGTCGCTCTGCGTGAAGCCGATCGAGTTCTTCGCCATGTCGGCGGCGCCCGCGTTGGTGGTCATGACGATGATCACGTGGCGGAAGTCCGCCTTGCGGCCGTTGTTGTCGGTCAGCGTGCCGTGGTCCATGACCTGCAGCAGCAGGTTGAACACGTCCGGGTGCGCCTTCTCGATCTCGTCGAGCAGCAGCACCGCGTGCGGGTGCTTGGTGATCGCCTCGGTCAGCAGCCCGCCCTGGTCGAAGCCGACGTAGCCGGGCGGCGCGCCGATCAGGCGCGACACCGTGTGCCGCTCCATGTACTCGGACATGTCGAAGCGCACGAGCTCGACGCCCATGCCGAGCGCGAGCTGGCGGGTGACCTCGGTCTTGCCGACGCCGGTGGGACCTGCGAACAGGAACGAGCCGACCGGCTTGCGCTGGTCGCCGAGGCCGGAGCGCGCCATCTTGATGGCCGCCGACAGCGACTCGATGGCCGCGTCCTGGCCGAAGATCACGAGCTTCAGGTTGCGCTCGAGGTTCTTCAGCACCTCGCGGTCCGAGGTCGAGACCTGCTTCGGCGGGATGCGCGCGATGCGCGCCACCACCGCCTCGATCTGCTCGACCGTGACCCGCGTCGCGCGCGCCGCCACCGGCGTCAGGCGCAGCCGCGCGCCGGCCTCGTCGACCACGTCGATGGCCTTGTCGGGCAGGTGGCGGTCGTTGATGTAGCGCCCGGCGAGCTCGGCGGCGGCCTTGAGCGCCTCGTCGTCGTAGCTGACGCCGTGGTGCTCCTCGAAGCGCGAGCGCAGCCCCTTCAGGATCTCGACGGTCTCGGCCACCGACGGCTCGACGACGTCGATCTTCTGGAAGCGGCGCGACAGCGCGTGGTCCTTCTCGAAGATGCCGCGGTACTCCTGGTAGGTGGTCGAGCCGATGCAGCGCAGCTCGCCGTTGGCGAGCACCGGCTTGATCAGGTTCGAGGCGTCCATGACGCCGCCCGAGGCGGCGCCGGCGCCGATCACGGTGTGGATCTCGTCGATGAACAGGATCGCGCCGGGCAGCTTCCGAAGCTCGGTCAGCACGCCCTTCAGGCGCTTCTCGAAGTCGCCGCGGTACTTGGTGCCGGCGATCAGCGAGCCCATGTCGAGCGAGAAGATGGTGCAGTCGGCGAGCACGTCCGGCACCTTGTTCTCGACGATCATGCGCGCCAGGCCCTCGGCGATCGCGGTCTTGCCGACGCCCGCCTCGCCGACGTAGAGCGGATTGTTCTTGCGCCGCCGGCAGAGGATCTCGATGGTGCGCTCGACCTCGAGCTGGCGGCCGATCAGCGGGTCGATGCGCCCCTCGCTCGCGAGCCGGTTGAGGTTGCTGCAGTACTTGTCGAGCGCGCTGCCGTGGCCCTCGGACTCGCCGCGGTCGGCGGCCTCGGCGGCCGCCGGGCCCTCCTCCTTGTCGCCGCCCTCCTCCTTGCTCTTGGACAGGCCGTGCGAGATGAAGTTGACGACGTCGAGGCGCGTCACGTCCTGCATGCCGAGCAGGTAGGCGGCGTGCGACTGCTTCTCGCTGAAGATCGCCACCAGCACGTTCGCGACCGAGACCTCCTTGCGGCCGCTCGACTGGACGTGGAACACGGCGCGCTGCAGCACGCGCTGGAAGCCGAGCGTCGGCTGCACCTCGCGGTCGTCGTCGCTGGCGAGCTTCGGGGTGGTCTCGGCGATGAAGGTCTCGAGGTCGCGGCGCAGCTTGCCGAGGTCGGCGCCGCAGGCGCGCAGGATCTCGCGCACCTTCGGCGTGTCGAGAATCGCGAGCAGCAGGTGTTCGACCGTCATGTACTCGTGACGGGCCTCGCGCGCGCCCTGGAAGGCGCCGTTCAGGCAGAACTCGAGTTCGCTCGATAGCACGCGCGGGTTCCTCTCTCTCTAGCCGGCTTCTTCCATCGTGCACAGCAGCGGATGCTGGTGCTGGCGCGCGTAGGCCGTGACCTGCGCCACCTTGGTCTCCGCGATCTCGTAGGTGAACACCCCGCAGACCCCCTTGCCCTTGGTGTGCACCTCGAGCATGACCCGCGTCGCCTTGACCCGGTCCATGCCGAAGATCCGCTCCAGCACGTCGACGACGAACTCCATCGGCGTGTAGTCGTCGTTGAGCAGCAGCACCTGGAAGAGCGGCGGCTTCTTCAGCCGCGGCGCGGCCTCCTCGACCACGAGACTGTGGCCCGGCTCGTGGCGCACTCCGCCGGCGGGATCGTCGGGCTTCATCGGAGTCCTTTATAGGGACGCGCGCCCTTTAAGACAAGTCGCCGTGTGCAAAGCACCCGCAGGCCGCGGCCGGGTTCGGCGCACTCGGCTGCGGGCGCTGCGCTTGTGAGCGCCGCAGCGCTGCCCGTATCATCGGCGGATGTCGAGCGCCACAGTCCCAGCGCGGTGCGGCACCGCTGCGCCCCACGCGCGGCGGTGGGCGCGATGAAGCTGCCGCGCGCCCTGCCCGCAGGCCTCACGCGCCTCGGGCGGCCGTCGGCGGCCCTGGACCTGCTGCCGCAGGTGGTGACCGTGGTCGCGGCGGCGGCGATCGCGACGCAGCTGGCGCTGCTCGTCTGGAAGCTGGTGCCGGGTGCCCACCGCCCGCCGCCGCCGGTGACGGCCCCGCCGCCAAGCGGCCGGCCGGGGGTCGCCCAGCTGCTGCACTCGCCGCTCTTCGGCCTCGCGCCGACCGCCGCCACCGGCGGCGGCGAGAACGCGCCGCGCACGCGCGTCGCGCTGGTGCTCGCCGGCACGCTCGCGGTGCGCGACCCCAAGGCCGGCCTCGCGATCGTCGGCGAGAGCGCGCAGACGGCCCGCGTCTACGCCTGCGGCAGCACGCTGCCGGGCGGGGTGCGGCTGCACGAGGTGTACACCGACCGGGTGGTGCTCGACCGTGACGGCGCGCTCGAGACGCTGCCGCTGCCGCACCAGAGCAGCGGCGGCACCACGGCGCGGCTGTCGCCGGCCGGCAACACGGAACCCGCGCTCGGCGACAGCGTCCAACGTCTGGTCGCCCAGGGCCCCGAGGTCATCGGCGAGGTGCTGAGGCCGATGCCGATGTACGCCAACGGCCAGCTGAAGGGGTTTCGGGTCTATGCCGGACGTGACCGCCAGAAGTTCGCCAAGCTCGGCCTGCAGCCGGGCGACCTCGTGACGCAGATCAACGGCGTACCGCTCGGCGATGCGCAGCACGGCATGGAGATCCTGCGCACGCTCGGCAACGCGGCCACCGCCAACGTCACCATCGAGCGCGGCGGCGTGGTCCAGCAGCTGACCGTCGACACCGCGCAGGTCGCGGCGATGGCCGAGGCGCCGGCCCCGCCCGGCCGCCCGCCGGCCGGCGCGCCGGCGCCGCCGGCGGACGCCGTGCCCACGGCCGAGCCGCCCCCGAAATCCGACTGAGCCACCGGCCGGGCCCCTGCCCGGCCTGCCGCGCGAGATCCCGCATGAAGCAGACCGCCCCGACCCGCCCGAGCCGCCGCCTCCGATCGGCGGTGCTGGCGTCCCTGTGCCTCGCCGCGAGCCTCGGCGCCGCCCAGCCGCGGCAGCAGGCGATGATCACGCCGAACTACAAGGACGCCGACCTCGGCCAGATCGTCGAGGCGGTGAGCCAGGTCACCGGCAAGAACTTCATCATCGACCCGCGCGTCAAGGCCCAGGTGACGATGCTGTCGGCGACGCCGATGAACCCGGACGCCTTCTACGAGGCCTTCCTCGCGATCCTGCAGGTGCACGGCTTCGTCGCGGTGCAGTCGGGCCAGGTCTACAAGATCATCCCCGACGCCAACGCCCGCACCGTGCCGGGCGACGACCTCAAGGAGCACGTCAGCTCGACCTCCGACGAGATCGTCACCCAGGTGGTCGCGCTCAGGAACGTCAGCGCCGCGCAGCTGGTGCCGATCCTGAGGCCGCTGATCCCGCAGTACGGCCACCTCGCGGCCTACCCGGCCTCGAACGTGCTGATCGTCTCCGACCGCGCCAACAACGTCAGCCGCCTGCTCAGGATCATCGAGCGCATCGACCTCGCCGGCGACGACTCGATCGAGGTGCTGAGGCTCGAGCACGCCTCGGCGGTAGAGGTCGTGCGGGTCGTCAACCAGCTGGCGCAGGCCGCCGGCGCCGAGGCCGGCGCGAACGCGAAGCTGATCGCCGACGAGCGCACCAACAGCGTGCTGCTGAGCGGCGAGAAGAACCAGCGGCTGCGGCTCAGGGCACTGATCGCGCACCTCGACACGCCGGTCGAGAAGGGCGGCGGCACGACGGTGCGCTACCTGCACTACGCCGACGCCGAGAAGCTGGCGCAGAAGCTCAAGGAGCAGGCGCAGGCGAGCGCGCAGGCCGGCACCGGCACGGCCGGCGCCGCCGGCGCCCAGGTCGCGGCCGACAAGAGCGTCTCGATCTGGGCCGAGCCCGCCACCAACGCGCTCGTGATCACCGCCCCGCCCAAGCTGATGCGCCAGCTGATGGACGTCGTCGACCGGCTCGACATCCGCCGCCTCGAGGTGCAGGTCGAGGCGATCATCGTCGAGATCACCGGCAACAAGAGCATCGACCTCGGCGTCAACTGGGCGGTCGACGCCTCCGGCAGCAACATCGGCGTCGGCGTCTTCAACCAGCAGATCGGCGCCTCGGGGCCGACCATCGCCGGCATCGCCGCGGCCGCGGCGCTCGGCAGCACGGCGCTGTCGGCGGCCGCGATCCCGACCGGCTTCACCTATGCGGTCGGCCGCATCAACAAGACCGGCACCAACTTCGGCGCGATCCTGAACGCGATCGCGGGCACCGCCAACACCAACATCATCTCGACGCCGACCATCGTCACGCTCGACAACCAGGAAGCGCAGATCAAGATCGCGACCGAGGTGCCGTTCCTGACCGGCCAGTACGCCTCGACCACGGCCTCGACCTCGACCACCACCCCGGGCGGCACCACCGGCGTCGTCAACCCGTTCCAGACCATCCAGCGGCAGGAGGTCGGCACGATCCTCAAGATCACGCCGCAGATCACCGACGACGGCACGATCCTCCTGAAGATCGACCAGGAGGTGTCGAGCCTGATCAAGAGCGAGATCGCGACCGTCGACGTGCAGACCTCCAAGCGCACGCTCACCACCCGCGTGCTCGCCAACGACGGCGAGATCATCGTGCTCGGCGGCCTGATCTCGGACAACGTCACCGAGAGCGAGCAGCGCGTGCCGTTCCTGGGCAGCATCCCGGGCCTCGGCAACCTGTTCAAGACCCGCAGCTCCTCGAAGACCAAGACCAACCTGATGCTGTTCCTGAGGCCCAAGATCCTGGTCAACGCCGAGCAGATGGCGACCGAGACCGAGGCCAAGTACAACTACATCCGCAGCCAGCAGGCGGGCGCCACCAGCAAGGTGCAGATGATGCCGGGCGAGCACCAGCCGGTGCTGCCGGAGCTGAGCACGCTGCAGCAGCGCCCGCCCCCGGCCGAGACGCCGAAGGCGCACGCCGCGAAGAGCCCCACCCAGGGCGCCGCCGAGACGCCGCCCAGGATGTACGTGCCCTCGGTGCTGCCGCCCGCGCCGACGCCGCCCACCGGGCCGCCGCCGCCCGAGCCGCAGCCGCCGCCGGGGCCGAACCCATGAGCGCCGGCGCCGCCGAGCTCACGATCGCGCCCGACCGGCGCCTGAGCTTCGCCTTCGCGCGCAAGCACGGCGTCCTGTGCCGCGGCTTCGACGGCGGCCGGGCGCAGGTGTTCGTGCGCGTCGGCGCCGACCCGCAGGGGGTCGCCGAGGTGCGGCGCTTCCTCGGCGCACCGCTCGCGATCGAGCGGGTCAGCGAGGAGCGCTTCGAGGAGCTCTTGCAGCGCTCCTACGAGAGCGGCAACAACGCCGCGGCCGAGGCCGCCGAGGGCCTCGAGGGCGACACCGACCTCGCGCACCTCGCCGAGGAGCTGCCGGAGCCCTCGGACCTGCTCGAGAGCGAGGACGACGCGCCGATCATCAAGCTGATCAACGCGGTCCTGACGCAGGCGGTGCGCGAGAACGCCTCCGACATCCACATCGAGCCGTTCGAGAACCGGCTGGTGATCCGCTTTCGCGTCGACGGCGTGCTGCGCGAGGTGCTGCAGTCGCGCCGGGCGCTGGCGCCGATCGTGGTGTCGCGCATCAAGGTGATGTCGAAGCTGGACATCGCCGAGAAGCGCCTGCCGCAGGACGGGCGCATGTCGCTGAGGATCGCCGGCCGGCCGGTGGACGTGCGCGTCTCGACGATCCCGGCCGGCCACGGCGAGCGGGTGGTGCTGCGGCTCCTGGACAAGCAGGCCGGCCGCCTCGACCTCGGCTCGCTCGGCATGGATCCGACCACGCAGCGGGCGATGGACGAGCTGATCCAGAAGCCCTACGGCATCATCCTGGTCACGGGACCGACCGGCTCGGGCAAGACCACGACGCTGTATGCCGCGCTCGAGCGCCT
>DATKOP010000052.1:0-23814 GCA_035524595.1 Steroidobacteraceae bacterium
GTCGACCCTGCCGCAGCGGCGTGCCGCCGCCGCCCGCTCAGTGCTTGTGCTCCGACGCCGCCAGGTCGTTGATCAGCGTGATCAGCTGCGGCTCGCCGCCGGCGGTGCCGACGTCGGCGGTGTACTTGCCGTTGACGACCATCGACGGCACGCCGGTGACCTTGTAGCGGTGCGTGAGCTCCTGGGCCTTCTGCAGCCACTGCTCGACCGAGAACGAGCGGTAGGTCCTGTCGAAGTCGGCCTCGGAGATGCCCTTGGACTTCAGGAACGCCTTCTGCAGCTGCTCGGTCTCGGCCGGCTCGCGGCCGACGAGCATGTTGTTGTTGATGTGGATCTCGCGGAACACCTCGGCGTGCAGCTGCTCGAGCTTGCCGAGCGCCTGCAGCGTGTAGAAGAGCCGCGCGTGCGCCTTGTGCACCTCCTGCCACATGACCGGGACGCGCACGAAGTCGACGTACGGCGCCTTGCCCTTCTTGCGCCAGTCCTCGAGCGTCGGGTCGAGGTGGAAGCAGTGGCCGCAGCCGTACCAGAACACCTCGACGACCTCGACGTGGCCGGCGGCGGCGGTGGTCGGCTGCGCCGGCACCAGCGTCGCGTAGTTCTGGCCGTCGACCCACTTGCTCGGGATCGGCGTCGAGCTCGCGGGGGTGTTCGCGGCCACCGCGGCGGCGATCGGCGACAGGCCGGTGGGCAGGTCGGCGCTCTCGCTCTCCTCGGTCATGCCCGCGGCGCGCTCGGCCGCGCCCGCCGGCGCCGACTCGGGCTTGACCGCCACCGCCGCGACGCCGGCCGGCTTCGCGGCAGCCGCGGGGTTCTGTGCGCCCTGGCCCGCGTGGCGGCCGCAGGCCGTGAGGACGGCGAGCGCGACGGTGAGCGCGACGAGGCCGTAGGACAGCGTCTTCATTCGGTCTCCTTCAAGTACCGGGTCAGGTGCGCAATCGGCTTGGAGCGCGCCCGGCCTCCGGAGTTCGGCCGGCCCCGGTCGGCAGCCGTCGATTCCTCTAGCGCAGGCCCTGCAGGTAGGCGGTCAGGGCCTTGATGTCGTCCTCGCTCAGGCGCTTGGCGACGTCGGTCATCATGTCGGCGCCCGGGGACAGCGTGGCGCCGGCCGCGTAGCGGGTCCTGGCGGCGTAGGCGCGCAGCTGCGCCATCGCGTAGCTCGGCTGCTGGGCGCGCACCTGCGGCCAGCGCGCCGGGCCGTTGCCGCGCCCGTTCGGGCCGTGGCAGGCGAGGCAGGCCGGGATGCCGCGCTGGGCGTCGCCGCCGCGGTACAGCTTCTGGCCCGCCTCGGCGAGTTTCGCGTCGGCCTCGAGGCCGGTGAGCGTCTGCTTCTCGAAGTAGGCGGCGAGGTCGGCCATGTCCTGCGCGCTCAGCATCGCGGCCATCGGGTTCATGACCGGCGCGACGCGCGCGCCGCTCTTCAGGAGCGTCAGCTGCTCGAGCAGGTACTCGTGGTGCTGGCCGGCGAGGTTCGGCCACTCGGGATTCGGGCTGTTGCCGGTCGCGCCGTGGCAGGCGCCGCAGGTGGCGGACTTGGCGGCGCCGGCCTCGGCGTTGCCGGCGAGCGGGGCGTCGGCGGCGCGGGCGAGCGTGGCCCAGCCCAATCCGAGCAGCTGCGCGGCGAGTGCGACGGCGACGATGCGACTCTTCATGTCTCTGGCGGCTCCCGTGGGCGTTCGCACGGCCCTGTTAGACTCGCGGGCCTGAGCGAACCTTGGATTCTACACGATGTCGGCTTTTCCCCACGCGCGCTACCTGAAGGGGGCACACGAGCCGTCACAGTTCGTCCCCGACGTCGGCCGCGAAGTGGCTTTCGCCGGCCGCTCCAACAGCGGCAAGTCGAGCGCCATCAACGCGATCACGCAGCGCCACGGGCTCGCCAAGACCTCGAAGACTCCGGGCCTCACGCAGCTGATCAACTTCTTCGAGCTCGAGGCGGGCCTGAGGCTGGTCGACCTGCCGGGCTACGGCTACGCCAAGGTGCCGCGCCCGCTCCGCGAGCACTGGCGTGGCCTGCTGGATAGGTACTTTCGCGAACGCAATTCGCTCGCGGCGCTGTTCCTGGTCATGGACGCGCGCCGCCCGCTCAGCGAGACCGACTGGCAGATGCTCGGATTCGCCCGGGCGTGCGGGCGGGCCGCGCACCTGCTGCTGACCAAGAGCGACAAGCTGTCCAGGAGCGCCGCCGCGAGCACGCTGGCGAGGGTCCGGCGCGAGGTCGGCGACCAGGCGACCGCACAGCTCTTTTCGGCGACCCACAAGACCGGGGTCGACGAGGCGCGCAAGGCGCTCAGGCGCTACGTGGGCATAAAAGAACCCGGCGACGGCAGCGCCGTCGCCGGGCCAGACTAACCCGGCATGGGGATTGACCGGGTAGGGGGCCCGCTCAGGGAGGGTAGCGGGGAACGCCTTGCGGCGTTCATGGAGTGAGACCCGCGGGCGGCCCGAAAAGTTTCATGCCCGGCGGTCAAGATCCGTCAACCGGCCGGGTCAGTGCGCCTCGTCCCAGTTCGCGCCGACGCCGATCCCGACCTCGAGCGGCACGGCCAGCTTTGCCGCGGCGCACATGAGCTCCGTGAGCCGCGCGCGCACCCGCTCGACGGCGCCGCCGTCGACCTCGAGCACCAGCTCGTCGTGCACCTGCATCACGAGCGTGGCGCCGACCGCCTCGCGCTCGAGCCAGTCGTCCACCGCGAGCATCGCGCGCTTGATGATGTCGGCGGCCGTGCCCTGCATCGGCGCGTTGATCGCCGCGCGCTCGGCGTACTGCTGCTGCTGGCGGTTGCGCGAGCGGATCTCGGGCAGGTAGAGCCGGCGGCCCTCGACGGTCTCGACGTAGCCCTGCTCGCGGGCGCGGCGGCGCGTCTCGTCCATGTAGCGGCGCACGCCGGGATAGCGCTCGAAATAGCGCTCGATGTACTGCGCCGCGGCGCCGCGGTCGAGGTCGAGCCGGGCCGCGAGCCCGAACGCCGACATGCCGTACATCAGCCCGAAATTGATCGCCTTGGCGGCGCGGCGCTGGTCGGCGCTGACGGCGCCGGGGGCGACGCCGAACATCTCGGCGGCGGTGGCCTCGTGCACGTCGCGGCCCTCGGCGAAGGCCCTGAGGAGGCCCTCGTCGCCCGAGAGGTGCGCCATGATCCTGAGCTCGATCTGCGAGTAGTCGGCCGCCATCAGCACGCGCCCGGGCGGCGCCACGAACGCCTGGCGGATGCGCCGGCCCTCGGGCGTGCGGATCGGGATGTTCTGCAGGTTCGGATCCGACGACGACAGCCGGCCGGTCGCGGCCACCGCCTGGTGGTAGGAGGTGTGGATGCGGCCGGTCGCGGGGTTGACCTGCGCGGCGAGCGTGTCGGTGTAGGTGCTCTTGAGCTTGGCGATGCCGCGAAAGTCGAGGATCAGCCGCGGCAGCGCGTGGTTCGCCGCGAGCTCCTCGAGCACGTCCTCGGCGGTCGACGGCTGGCCGGTCGGCGTGCGCCGGATCACCGGGATCTGCAGCCGCTCGAACAGGATCTGCTGCAGCTGCTTCGGCGACTCGAGGTTGAACGGCCCGCCGGCCGCCTCGTGCGCGGCGCGCTCGAGCTCGCCGAGCCGGCGCGTGAACTCCACCGACAGCGCCTTCAGGAACGCGGGGTCGACCAGCACGCCGCGCCGCTCCATGCGCTGCAGCACCGGCTGCAGCGGCTGCTCGAGCGTGTCGTAGAGGCGCGCGAGGCGCGGCTCGGCCTCGAGCCTGGCCCTGAGCACGCGGTGCAGCCTGAGCGTCACGTCGGCGTCCTCGGCCGAGTAGGGGCCGGCGGTCTCGAGCGGCACCTGGTTGAAGCTGAGCTGCTTGGCGCCCTTGCCGGCGACGTCCTCGAAGTGGATCGTGCGGATGCCGAGGTAGCGCTCGGCGACCGAGTCCATGTCGTGGCGGGTCGCGACGCTGTTGAGCACGTAGGACTCGAGCATCGAGTCGAAGCGCACGCCGGCGAAGCGGATGCCGTGGTTGGCGAGGATGTGGGTGTCGAACTTGGCGTGGTGGCCGAGCTTGGCGCGTGCCGGGTCCTCGAGCAGCGGCTTCAGGCGCTCGAGTACGGCCGCGCGCGGCAGCTGTTCGGGCGCGCCCGGGTAGTCGTGCGCGAGCGGCACGTAGGCGGCCTCGCCGGGCTCGGCGCAGAACGACACGCCCACGATCTCGGCGCTCATGTAGTCGAGCCCGGTCGTCTCGGTGTCGAACGCGAACAGCGGCGCGCTCGCGAGCCGCGCCAGCCACTTCTCGAGCGCCGCCTCGGTCAGCACCGTCTCGTAGTGACGCGGCGCGGCGGCGATCGCGGCCGCCGCGGGGTCGGCGCCGGCGACGGGCGCCGCCGCGGCCGGCGCGGCGCCCGCGGAGCCTGCGGCGGGCGCGGCCGGCGCCGCGGCACCGCCGTCCAGCGACTCGAGCAGCCGCTTGAAGCCGAGCTCCTGGTACAGCGCCCGCAGCCGCGCCAGATCCGGCGGCCGGCGCTCGAGTCCCGCGGGCGTCACCGCAAGCTCGAGGTCGCAGCGGATGGTCGCGAGCCGGCGCGACAGCTCGAGCTGCGCGAGGTTCTCGCGCAGGCTCTCGCCGATCCGGCCCTCGATCTCCGCGGCGCGCGCCACCAGCGCGTCGATCGAGCCGTACTGCGCCAGCAGCTTCGCGGCGTTCTTGGGCCCGACCTTGGGCACGCCCGGGATGTTGTCCGAGCTGTCGCCCACGAGCGCCAGGTAGTCGACGATCTGTGTCGCCTCGACGTCGAACTTGGCCTTGACGCCGGCCCGGTCGAGCGTCGTGTCGTACATCGTGTTGACGAGCGTCACCTGCTCGTCGACCAGCTGCGCCATGTCCTTGTCGCCGGTCGAGATCACGACGCGCATGCCGGCGGCGACGCCGCGCCGCGCCAGCGTGCCGATGACGTCGTCCGCCTCGACGCCGGCGACGCGCAGCAGCGGCAGGCCGAGCGCCTCGACGGTCGCGAGCAGCGGCGCGATCTGCGCCCGCAGCTCGTCCGGCATCGGCGGGCGATGCGCCTTGTAGGCCTCGAACAGGTCGTCGCGGAAGGTCCGCCCGGGGGCGTCGAACACGACCGCGATGTGCGTCGGCTGCTCCGCCTTGAGGAACTTCTGCAGCATGTTGACGACGCCGAGCACCGCCCCGGTCGGCTCGCCCTTGGCGTTCGTGAACGGCGGCAGCGCGTGGAACGCGCGGTACAGGTACGAGGAGCCGTCGATCAGGTAGAGGCGCGCGGCGTCGGCCATGTCAGTGCTTGGGCGGCGACGGCTCCGGCTCGTCGTCGGGGCGCTTCGCCGGCGGCGGCTGCCCGGACGTCGCCGTCGGCGCGGCGGCCGGCGGCGCGGCGGCCGGCGGTGCGGCAGCCGGCGCGGCCGCGCCCGTCGCCGGCGCGACGATCAGCACCGGCGTCGCGACCGACTTCTGCGGCAGCACGAGCGGGCCCTTCTGGCCGCAGGCGGCGGCGAGGGCGAGGGCGGCGAGGCTGGCGAGGCGGAGCGTCCGCACGGGGCCTCCTGGGGTCGGGCGCGCAGTATAGCCGCCGCGCGTCGCGGCGGGGTCAGGCGGCCGGCACCACCGCGAGCGTCAGGCGCGAGGCGCAGACGAGGCGCTCGGCCGGGTCGCGGATCTCGATCTGCCACACCTGGCTGCGCGCACCGACGTGCTGCGGTCGCGCGGTCGCGGTCACCGGCCCCTGGGTCGCGGCGCGCAGGTGGTTGCCGTTGATCTCCTGGCCGATGCAGCGGAACCGCGCCCGGTCGATGCACAGGTTGCCGGCGGTGCTGCCGACGGCCTCGGCGAGCGCCAGCGAGGCGCCGCCGTGCAGCAGCCGCATCGGCTGGTGCGTGCGCTCGTCCACCGGCATCGTCGCCGCGAGCCAGTCGTCGCCGAAGGCCGTGAAGCGCATGCCGAGCTCGGCCGCGAGCCCCGCGACGCGCCTGCGGTTGACGTCCTCGAGCGTGAACGGCGCGAACCAGATGCTCATGCGGACTCGAACGCTACAAGGTCCCGGGCGCGCCGTCCACGCGCCCGGGAGCGCCGGCCGCGGCCTTCGGTGTACGCTTCGCACTCGCGCGGCGCGGCCGAGGTTCCGATGGCACTGGCGACCGACATCACGCTCGACGACAAGTACGACCGCGAGCGCGGCCGCGTGCTGCTCTCCGGCACGCAGGCGCTGGTGCGCCTGCCGCTCGCGCAGCGCGCGCGCGACGCGGCCGCCGGCCTCAACACCGCCGCCTACATCAGCGGTTACCGCGGCTCGCCGCTCGGCGGCTACGACCTGCAACTGAACGCGGCCGCGGCGCGGCTGGCGGCGGCGCACGTGCGCTTCGTGCCGGGCGTCAACGAGGACCTCGCCGCCACCGCGATCTGGGGCACGCAGCAGGTGGGCCTCCTGCCCGGCGCGCGCTACGACGGCGTGTTCGCGATCTGGTACGGCAAGGGCCCGGGCGTCGACCGCTCCGGCGACCCGATCAAGCACGGCAACCGCATGGGCACGGCGCCGCACGGCGGCGTGCTGCTCCTGTTCGGCGACGACCACCCCGGCAAGAGCTCGACGATCTCGCACCAGAGCGAGCAGGCGCTCGCCGCCAACGGCGTGCCGGTCCTGTATCCGGCGACGGTGCAGGAGTTCCTCGACTTCGGCCTGCACGGCTTCGCGCTGTCGCGCTACAGCGGCCTGTGGGTCGGCTTCAAGTGCGTCAACGAGACCGTCGAGGCCACCGCCACCGTCGAGGTGGACCCGGCGCGCATCGAGTGCCGCGTGCCGGCGGGCGAGGCGCCGCCCGGCGGCGTGCACGCCCGCTTCGGCTTCGACCCGCTCGGCGACGAGGTGCGCCTCGTGCGGCACAAGCTGCCGCGCGCCCAGGCCTACGCGCGCGCCAACGGCCTCGACCGCGTCAGCCACGGCGCGCCGCGCCCGGGCGGGCTCGGCCTGGTCGCGGCCGGCAAGTCCTGGCTCGACGCCGTCGCGGCGCTCGACGCGCTCGGCCTGGACGCGGCGCGGCTCGCGGCGCTCGGCGTGTGCCTGTACAAGCCGGGGCTCATCTGGCCGCTCGACGCCGACGGCCTCGCCGGCTTCGCGCGCGGGCTCGGCGAGCTCTTGGTGGTGGAGGAGAAGGCGGCGTTCCTCGAGACCCAGGCGGCGCACGCGCTCTACAACCTGCCGCACGCCGAGCGGCCGCGCCTGAGCGGCAAGCGCGACGCGGCCGGCGCGGCGCTCCTGCCGGCCGACGTCGTGCTCGAGCCGCCAACGATCGCGCGCGCGATCGGCGCGCGGCTCGTGGCGCTCGGGCTTGCCGACGCGGCGCTGCGCACGCGCCTCGCGACGCTCGAGGCGCGGCTCGCCGACGCCGAGGCGCGCGCCGCGGCGCCCGGCCAGCGCACGCCGTACTTCTGCGCCGGCTGCCCGCACAACTCCTCGACCAAGGTGCCGGAGGGCAGCATCGCGTTCGCCGGCATCGGCTGCCACACGATGGCGATCTACATGAACCGCGCCACGCTGCCGCCGACGCAGATGGGCGGCGAGGGCATGACCTGGGTCGGCATGGCGCCGTTCACCGACCGGCCGCACGCCTTCCAGAACCTCGGCGACGGCACCTACTTCCACTCCGGTCTGCTCGCGATCCGGGCCGCGGTCGCCGCCGGCGCGAACGTGACCTACAAGCTGCTCTACAACGACGCCGTCGCGATGACCGGCGGCCAGGCGGTCGAAGGCCACCTGTCGGTGGCCGAGATCACGCACCAGCTGCGCGCCGAGCGCGTCGGGCGCATCGCCGTCGTCAGCGACGAGCCCGCCAAGTACGGCGGCGCGCCCGGCTTTGCCGCCGGCGTCACCGTCCACGAGCGCACCGAGCTCGACGCCCTGCAGCGCACGCTGCGGCAGGTCCCCGGCGTCTCCGCGATCGTCTACGACCAGGTGTGCGCCGCCGAGAAGCGCCGCCGCCGCAAGCGCGGCCGCCTCGCCGATCCCGAGCGGCGGGTGCTGATCAACCCGCTCGTCTGCGAGGGCTGCGGCGACTGCTCGGTGCAGTCGAACTGCGTCGCCGTCGAGCCGCTCGAGACCGAGTTCGGCCGCAAGCGCGCGATCGACCAGTCGAGCTGCAACAAGGACTACTCCTGCATCCGCGGCTTCTGCCCGGCGTTCGTCACGGTCGAGGGCGCGCCGCTCGCGAAGCCCGCGCCGGCCGCGCTCGGTGCCGAGGCGCTCGGCCCGCTGCCGGAGCCGGTCGCCGCCGGCGCCGAGCGCACGGTCAGCGTGCTGGTGACCGGCATCGGCGGCACCGGCGTCGTGACGGTCGGCGCCGTGCTCGCGATGGCCGCGCACCTCGAGGGCAGGTCGGCGAGCGTGTACGACATGACCGGCCTGGCGCAGAAGGGCGGCGCGGTGCTGTCGCACGTCAAGATCGCGCCGGCCGGCGCGCCGCCGGCGGCGCCGCGCGTCGGCCCGTACGAGGCGGACGTCGTGCTCGGCTGCGACCTGGTCGTCACCGCCTCGCCCGAGGTGCTGCGCGCGCTCGACCCCGGCCGCACGCGGCTCGCGCTCAACACGCACCTGGTGCCGACGGCGGCGTTCCAGCTCGACCCGGACGTCGACTTCCGCGCCCGCGAGCTCGGCGCGCGGATCGCCGCCGCGGCGGGGGAAGCCGCGGTCGCCCTGGTCGACGCGACCGGCGCCGCGCGCCGCCTGCTCGGCGACAGCGTCGGCGCCAACCTGTTCGTGGTGGGTTTCGCGCTGCAGCGGGGCTGGCTGCCGCTCGGGCGCGCGGCGCTCGAGCGCGCGATCGAGCTCAACGGCGCCGCGGTCGCGCTCAACCGGCGGGCGCTCGAGCTCGGCCGGCTCGCGGCGGCGGACCCGGCGCGCCTTGCGGCCCTGCTCGCGAGCCGCGACCCGGCCCGTGCCGCCCCGGCGGGCACGCCGCTCGAGGTCCGCGAGCGGTTCCTCGCTTCCTACCAGGGCGCGCGCTACGCGGCCCGCTACCGCGCGCTCATCGAGCGGGTCGCCGCCGCCGAGGCCGCGCGCACGCCCGGCCGCGGCGAGCTCGCCGCCGCGGTGACGCGCGGCTACTTCAAGCTGCTCGCCTACAAGGACGAGTACGAGGTCGCGCGGCTGCACGCGGGAGCGGAGTTCCGCGAGCTCGTCGCCGGCACCTTCGAGCGCGGCTACCGGCTGCGCTTCCACCTGGCGCCACCCGGGATCGCGCGGCCCGACCCGCAGACCGGCGAGCCGCGCAAGCTGAGCTTCGGCGGCTGGCTGCTGCCCGTGTTCGGCCTGCTGGCCCGGCTGCGCTTCCTGCGCGGCACGCCCTTCGACCCGTTCGGCTATCGCGCCGAGCGCCGCCTCGAGCGGCGCCTGATCGCGGACTACGAGCAGCTGGTGGCCGAGCTGCTCGCCTCTCTGACGCCCGAGCGGCACGCGCTCGCGGTCGAGCTCGCGAGCCTGCCGGAGCAGATCCGCGGCTACGGCCACGTCAAGGCGCGCCACCTCGCGGCGCTGGAGCAGCGCCGGGCGACGCTGCTCGAGCGGCTGCGCGGCGCGGGCGAGGCGGTGGCGCGCGCCGCCTGAGCGGCGGCGACTGCGGCCGGACGCGCTGGCGCGCGTCGCAGCGATCATGCTGCAATGAGCGTGCGCCACCTTCCGGGACATCCTGCGATGAGCTACACCGCCCCCCTCGACCACATGCGCTTCGTCCTCGAGCACACCGCCGGCCTCGACCGGCTGCGCGAGCTCGAGGCCTTCGCCGACGCGACCCCCGACGTCGTCGCCGCCGTGCTCGAAGGGGCGGCGCGCTTCGCGAGCGAGGTGCTCGCGCCGCTCAATGCCCTCGGCGACCGCACCGGCTCGCGCGTGACGCCGGACGGCGTCGTGACGCCGCCGGGGTTTCGCGCGGCCTACCAGCGCTACGTCGCCGACGGCTGGAACTCGCTTGGCGGTCCTGCGGCCTATGGCGGCCAGGGCATGCCGTTCGCCGTGCAGGCGGCCACCGTCGAGATGTGGGGTGCGGCCAACATGTCGCTGGGCCTGTGTCCGGAGCTCTCGAGCGGCGCGATCGCGGCGCTGACCGAGCATGCGACCGAGGCGGTGCGCCGGCGCTTCCTGCCGAAGCTGGTCTCCGGCGAGTGGACCGGCACGATGTGCCTGACCGAGCCGCAGGCCGGCTCCGACCTGTCGATGGTGACCACGCGGGCCGAGCCGGACGGCGAGCTGTGGCGGCTGTACGGCCGCAAGATCTACATCACCTGGGGCGAGCACGACATGGCGGACAACATCGTCCACCTGGTGCTGGCGCGGGCGCCGAACGCGCCGGCCGGGGTCAAGGGACTGTCGCTGTTCGCGGTGCCGCGCTACCAGGTGGGCGCCGACGGCCGGCCGGGCGCCGCGAACGACATCCGCTGCGTGTCGGTCGAGCACAAGATGGGCATCCACGCGAGCCCGACCTGCGTGCTCGCGATCGGCGACGGGCCGGGGGCGGCGGGCTTCCTGGTCGGGCCGCTGCACCAGGGCCTCGCCTGCATGTTCACGATGATGAACCACATGCGCATCGGCGTGGGTCTGCACGCCCTCGGCCTCGCCGAGCAGGCCTACCAGATCGCCTCGCGGCACGCGCGCGAGCGCCTGCAGGGGCGCGACGCCGGCGGCCGGCCGACCGTGCTGCTCGGTCACGCCGACGTGCGCCGCATGCTGCTGTCGATGAAGTCGCGGATCCAGGCGGCGCGCGGCTTGACCTACGCCGCGGCCGCGGCGCTCGACCTCGCGCACCACGCCGGCGGCGCGGCCGCGGACGCCGCCCGCTCGCGCGCCGACCTGTTGACGCCGATCGTCAAGGCCTGGTGCAGCGACATGGCCATCGAGGTGACGTCGCTCGGCGTGCAGGTGCTCGGCGGCATGGGCTTCACCGAGGACGCCGCCGCCGCACAGTGCTACCGCGACGTGCGCATCACCGCGATCTACGAGGGCACGAACGGCATCCAGGCGCAGGACCTGCTCGGGCGCAAGGTGCTGCGCGACGGCGGGCGGGCGCTGGCGGCGCTGGTCGCCGAGATGCGCGCCGCCGAGGCCGGGCTCGCCGGCGGCGAGCCGCGCGCAGCGGCGCTCGGCCGCGCGCTCGGAGCCGGGATCGCCGACCTCGAGCGCGCGACGCGCTTCGTGCTCGACGCGGCCCCCGGCGACCCGGAACTCGTCGGCGCCACCGCGGTCAGTTACCTGGAGCTCGCGGCGCTGGTCTGCGGCGCCTGGCAGTGGGCGCGCATGCTCGGCGCCGCCGGCGGGCTCGAGCCGGGCGCGCGCGGGGCGCTCTTGGACGCCGCCGCCTTCTACGCCGCGCACGTGATGCCGCGTGCGGCGGCGAGCGCTACGATCGTGCTCGGCGGCAGCGGCCCGGTGGCCGCGGCCGACCGCGACTACGTCTAGCGCGGCCACGAGGAGAGGCTGATGGCACGCTCGCTCGGTTCATCGCCGTGGCTGTCCGGCGCCGGGATCGTCGCGCTCGCGCTGCTGCTGTCGGGCTCGTACTGCAGCTGGCGCGGCTACTACGTGCCGGGCAGCCTGCAGGGCGGGTCGACGCAGACCACGATCGGGCCGGTCGGCGCCTTCGCGAGCGTGTTCGTCGACGGCACGGAGTTCGCCGACAGCGGCGCCACGATCACCATCGACGGCGTCGCCGCGAGCGAGTCAGAGCTGCTGGTCGGGCAGGTCGCGACCGTGGGCGGCGCCCAGTCGAGCGCCACGGTCGGCAGCGCGAGCACGCTCGCGGTGACCACCAAGCTCGTCGGCCCGGTCGAGGCGATCGACCTCGCCGCCGGCACGGTCACGGTGCTCGGCCAGACGGTCGCGATCACCGGCGACACGAGCGTCGGCCCGGGCATCGCGCCGACCGACGTCGGCGGCCTCGGGGTCGGCGAGCTGGTCGCGGTCGACGGCTACCGCACGACCGCCGGCCTGATCGCCTCGCGCTTCGACCTCGCGGTGGCCAACCGGGCGTTCCAGGTGGCCGGGCCGGTCGCGAACCTCGACGGCGCCGCGCTGACCTTCACGATCGCGGGCAGCACGATCGACTACAGCGCGGCCTCCGGCGGGCTGCCGGCGCAGATCAGCGACGGCAGCTACGTCGTGGTCAGCGGCGGCACGGTCACCGCGCCCGGGACGCTGCGGGCCGCGCTGATCAGTGCGCAGGCGGAGGTGCCGACCGGCAGCAACGGCGCCGGCGGCAGCGTCCACGGCACGGTGACGCGCTACGGCTCGGCGACGGACTTCGACGTCGGCGGCCAGACCGTCGCGACCTCGGCCACGACCACCTACGCGGGCGGCGTCAGCACCGACGTCGGGCCGGACGTCGAGCTCGAGGTCGGCGGCAGCTACGACGCCAACGGCGTGCTGGACGCGACGACCGTGACGCTGGTGCCGGCCACCAACGTGCGGGTGGCCGGTCCGGTGGCGGCGATCGACGCGGCCGGCCTGACGCTGACCGTCAACGGCGTCACGCTCGGCACCGGCGCGGAGACGCGCTGGGACGACCGCAGCGCGGCGCAGCTGCGGACCTTCGGCTTCGCGAACCTGCAGATCGGCGACTGGGTCATCGTGCGCGGCGCGGCGGCCGGGGGCGCGAGCGCCAGCGGCCGCGTCGTCGAGCGCTGGCCGGCGCCGTCGCCGGCGCTCGCCGAGCTGCAGGACGTCGCCAGCGCGGTCGCGAGTCCCCAGTTCACGCTGACCGGCGTGACCGTCGCGGCGGTCGGCGCGACCTTTACCGACGTCAACGGCGCGAGCCTCACGCCGGCGCAGTTCTTCGGGCAGGCGGCCGGGCGCGTGGTGCGGGCGCGCGGCACGATGTCCGGCGCCACCCTGGTCGCGACCACGGTCGCGCTGCGCGACTGAGCGCCGGGGGCGGGCCACGCGCGCCACGCGCGCGCGCCAGCGCGGCGGTCCGGGCCGTGCCGCGGCCCTTCGCGGCCGAACCGCGCGACCGGCTGCTGGCGCGCTTCGAGCGCGCGCTCGCCGCGGGCGACGGCGCGAGCGCGGCCGGGTGCGTGCACGAGCTGTGGATGCGCGGCGAGATCGGCCTCAACATCGAGCGCCTGCTCGCGCGGCTCTGGGCCGCGGCCGCGGCCACGGTGCCCGAGTGGCTGCCGATGCGCCACGTCGAGTGGCTGCCGCTCGCGTACGAGGTCGCGGCGCGCTGCGTCGCGCAGCGCCGCGGCCGCTCCAACCTGTACCTGGTCCTGCTCGACTATCACGACAGCGCCGGCGACCCCTACGGCGTCTACGTCGGCATGACCGACTACGCGCCGGCCGAGCGCTTCGACCAGCACAAGGCCGGGATCCGCGCGTCGGGCAGCGTGCTCAGGCGCGGCCTCGAGGTGCTGACCGGCCCGGTGCTGCACCTGCAGCAGATCGCGCGCGGCGAGGCCGAGCGCATCGAGGCCGAGCTCGCCGAGGCGCTGCGCGCCGCGGGCCTGCGCGTCCAGGGCGGCCACTGATCGCGCCGCGGCGGCGGTGTAAGCTCGATTCCCCAGCGGCAGTGAGATGCGCGATCCATGACCGATCCGCCGTTCGGGCCGCCTCGGCCGTCGCGCCGGCAGCGGTCGCGGCCCGAGTCGCCGCGGCGCGCGCCGGCCGTGCGCTACGGCGCGGGCGTGCGCTGAGGTCCCGCCGTGCCGCGCGCGCCGAGCACGCCGTCCGCTCCACCTGCGCTGCCCGATGCGGCCAGCGTCGATGAACTCTACGGTCTCGAGCCGGTGTACGAGCCCGGCGGCGCGGACGCCGAACTCGGCCGCTTCGTGCGCGTGGACTGCCCGTACTGCGGCGAGCGCTACGAGACGCCGGTCGACCTGACGGCGGGCTCGTTCAGCTACGTCGAGGACTGCCAGATCTGCTGCCGGCCGATCGAGCTCGGCGGCGAGGTCGACGAGCGCGGTGCGCTGGCGCGCTGGGTGGTGCGCCGGCTCGACTAGGCCGGCAGCTGCAGGACCTGCCGCCAGGCCACGCGCTGCGCCTTGAGCGCGTAGTCGACGACGCCCAGATGCTCCTCGGCGAACTCCACGGCCGCGCTGTACGGCGTGACCGGCGGCACGCAGATGAAGCCGTCGGCTTCGTCGTGGCTGAACGAGATCTCGGCGTGCGCCTTGCGTGCGAGGCGCATCAGGTCGTCGTTCTCCGCGAGGCAGTGCATGAACAGGCGGCTCGCGCCGGCGATGCGCGCGTGGCCGAGCGCGCGGCGCATCAGCAGCGTGCCGATGCCGCGACGCCGCGCCCCAGCGAGCACGCTGATGCCGAGCTCGACGACGTCGCGCTCCGGGCACAGGTGCGCGACGCCGAGCAGCTCGAGCGCGTCGCCGTACACGCCGAGCACCGTCGAGCGCTCGAAGTCGATGCCGTCGACGTACTGGTCGATGGACTCGGGGCCGACGAAGGTGCCGAAGCGCAGGTACGCGTCGCGTCGCGACAGGGCGCAGAAGTGGGCCCGCAGCGCCGGTCGGTGGCTCGGGTTGAGGTGGCGGGCGTTCATGGGCGGGGCCGGAGCTGATCCATTTAAAGCAATTTTACGCTCCCTACCGCGGCCGCAGCGTGACCGCCGTCCGGTCCTGCGGCAAGTGCGGAGGCCGCGGCGGACACCCCTAGTGCCCGGCCGCGACGCGGCGTGAAACACCGCAGCGCCGCGGGCTTGCACCCCCGGGCGGTGCGGTGGACGATGCGGCACTCCCTGGGGCTGTTGCGAGGTCGCACCCGTGCCGAAGCGAACCCGCCCGTCGGCCGCGTCCCGCGCCGGCCTCGCGCTCGCGCTGCTCGCGGTCGCCGCGGCCGGCCGCGCCGCGGATACCCAGGCCACCGACGAGGCGGCGGCGGTGCACGCCTGGCGCGCCGGTCGCGTGGTCGAGATCGCGGGCGAGGACGGCTGGCTGACGGTGGTCGGGCTGCACTGGCTGAAGCCCGGCGCCAACCGCTTCGGTCGCGCGCGGGACAACGACATCGTGCTCGCCGGACGCGCGCTCGCGCCGCACGCCGGCCGGCTCGTCGTCGACGGCCGCTCGGTGCGGCTCGAGCCGGCGCCGGACAGCGGCGTCACGCTCGCGGGGCGCGCCGCCGGGCCGGCCGAGCTCGCCCCGTCTGCGGACGGCGACGGCGTCGTGCTGGCGTCGGGGTCGCTGCGCTTCTTCGTGATCGAGCGCGGCGGGCGCTTTGCGCTCAGGGTCCGCGACCTCGAGAGCCCGGCACGGCGCGCGTTCCGCGGGCTCGACTACTTTCCGATCGACCCTTCGTGGGTGGTCGAGGCGCGGTTCGAGCGCTACGAGCCCGCCCGCCGCGTGCCGATCGTCAACGTGCTCGGCGACGAGGTCGAGATGCCCTCGCCGGGCGCGATCATTTTTAGTCGCGACGGGCGCGAGTGGCGGCTGGATACGCTGCTCGAGGCGCCGGGCGACGACCACCTGTTCGTGATGTTCGCCGACGGCACGTCCGGTCACGAGACCTACGGCGCCGGCCGCTTCCTGCACGCGCCGTTGCCGACCGGGCCGACGCTGCGCGTCGATTTCAACGAGTCCTACAACCCGCCGTGCGCGTTCACCGGCTTCGCGACCTGTCCGCTGCCGCCGCCGCAGAACCGGCTCGAGCTCGCGGTGCGCGCCGGGGAGGTGCGCTACCGGTCGGGAACGCACTGAGCCGAGGCGGCGCGCAGCCACTGCGCTAGACTCTCGGCGACCGGCGGCCGCCGCGCCGCCCGAGGGGGATCCCGCATGCCACGCAGTTTCATCCGCGCCGCGGAGCGTCTCGTCGCGCTCGTCGCCGGAGCCGGCCTCGCCGCGACGCTCGCGGCCGCCGCGCCCGCGACTCCGCCGAGCGACCCGTACCCGTCCACGTACGCGCCGGCCGCCGCGGCGCCGGTGCTGATCCGCGGCGCGACCGTGCTGACCGGTGGCGGCGCGCGGCTCGAGGACTCCGACGTGCTGGTCGCCGACGGCAAGATCGCGGCGGTCGGCCCGCACCTCGAGGCGCCGGCGGGCGCGCGGATCGTCGAGGCCAAGGGCCGCTGGGTCACGCCCGGCATCATCGACGTGCACTCGCATCTTGGCGTCTACCCGAGCCCGCAGGTGTCCGGCAACAGCGACGGCAACGAGGCCACCGCGCCGGTGACCGCCAATGTCTGGGCCGAGCACTCGGTGTGGCCGGTGGATCCGGGCTTCGACACCGCGCTCGCCGGCGGCATCACCACGCTCGAGATCCTGCCCGGCTCCGCGAACCTGATCGGTGGCCGGTCGGTCGTCCTCAAGAACGTGCCGGCGGTGACCTACCAGGCGATGAAGTTCCCGGGCGCCGCGCAGGGCCTCAAGATGGCCTGCGGCGAGAACCCGAAGCGCGTCTACGGCGCCGGCCGCAACGTCGCGCCCTCGACGCGCATGGGCAACGTCGCCGGCTACCGCGCACAGTGGATCGAGGCGCAGGAATACCTGCGTGACCTCGCGACCTACGACGCCAAGATCAAGGCCGGCGGCAAGGCGGCCGAGGACGCGAAGCCGCCGAAGCGCGACCTGCGGCTCGAGACGCTCGCCGGCGTGCTGCGCGGCGAGATCCCGGTGCAGATGCACTGCTACCGTGCCGACGAGATGGCGATCATGCTCGACATGGCGCGCGAGTTCGGCTTCCGGATCGCCGCCTTCCACCACGCGGTCGAGGCCTACAAGATCGCGGACCTGCTGGCCGAGCGCGGCGTGTGCGCGGCGATGTGGGCCGACTGGTGGGGCTTCAAGATGGAGGCCAACGACGGCATCCAGGAGAACATCGCGCTGGTCGACGCGGCGCCGAACAGCTGCGCGATCGTGCACTCGGACTCGGAGGAGGGCATCCAGCGGCTGAACCAGGAGGCCGGCAAGGCGCTCGCACGCGGGCGCGCGGTCGGCCTCGAGATCCCGCCGGAGCGCGCGATCCGCTGGCTGACCCAGAACCCGGCGCGCGCGCTCGGCATCGATGGCCGCACCGGGACGCTCGAGCCCGGCAAGATGGCCGACGTCGTCGTCTGGAACCGCAATCCCTTCAGCGTCTATGCGCTCGCCGACGAGGTCTACATCGACGGCGTGCTGCAGTACGACCGCGCGCACCCGCCGGCGCTGCCGCGCTCGGACTTCATGCTCGGACAGCCCGCGGCGGCCGGAGTGGTGCCATGACCCGCAACATGCTCGCGCCGCTGGCGGCGCTCGTCGGCGCGCTTGCGCTCGTTCCGGCGCCCGCCGCAGCCGCCGCGTCCGCGGTGCTGCTGAAGAACGGCGTCGTCCACACCGAGGGCGCGCGCGGCACCATCGAGGGCGGCAGCGTGCTGATCGAGGCCGGTCGCGTCACGGCGGTGGGCCGCGATCTCGTCGCGCCGGCCGGCGCCGAGGTCATCGACCTCAAGGGGCGGCCGGTGACGCCGGCGCTGTTCGGCGGCATCGGCCAGCTCGGCGTCAGCGAGATCGAGCTCGAGGCCTCGACCAACGACGGCACGCTCAAGCTCGGCCAGATGCGGCCGGAGTTCGACCTGTCGCTGGCCTTCAACCCGGACTCGGTGCCGGTCGCGGTCGCGCGCGTGGAGGGCGTCGGCTTCGCGCTGCTCTCGCCCGGCGCCGAGCCCGGCCGCAAGGGTGCGCCCGGCAGCTCGATCATCGCCGGCCTCGCCTCGGTGGTGCGGCTCGACGGCCGCCGCCCGCGCGCACCGGTCGCGCTCGCGGTCAGCGCCGGCGAGGAGGCCGGGCCGCTGGCCGGCGAGAGCCGCGCGGCGGCGTACATGCTGCTCGCGCAGGCGCTCGAGGAGGCGCGCGGCCCGGCGCCGCTCGCCGCCGGCGAGCTCAGGCTGCTGACGCCGGCCGGGCGCCGCGTGCTGAAGAGCTTCGTGACCGAGCAGAAGCCGGTGCTGTTCGCGGTCGACCGCGCCGCCGACATCCGCGCCGCCGTCGAGTTCGCGCAGCGCGAGAGGCTGAAGGCGGTGGTGTCCGGCGGCGCCGAGGCCTGGCGCGTCGCGTCGCTGCTGGCGCGCGCGCAGGTGCCGGTGGTGCTCGACCCGCTCGACGACCTGCCGGAGCAGTTCGACCAGATCGGCGCCACGCTCGAGAACGCCGCGCGGCTGCACGCCGCCGGCGTCGCGATCGTCTTCAGCCGGCGCTCGCCGGCGCCGCACGACGAGCGCAAGCTGCGCCAGGCGGCCGGCAACGCCGTCGCGCACGGCCTGCCGTGGGACGCCGCACTCGCGGCGCTGACCAGCGAGCCGGCGCGCGTGTTCCGTGCCGCCGCCGAGTTCGGCAGCATCGAGGCCGGGCGGCCGGCGAACCTCGTGGTCTGGAGCGGCGACCCGCTCGAGGTCTCGACGGTCGTCGACGCGTCGTGGCTGGACGGCCACCGCCAGTCGCTGCGCACGCGCCAGACGGAGCTGCGCGACCGCTACCTCGCCAGGGTGCGGGCGGGGACCGCGCGCTGAGGCGCGCGGTCAGCCCTTGCCGGCGAGTGCCTTGATCAGCACGTACCAGTAGGTCAGACCGTTGTAGAAGGAGCTCACCGGGATGCGCTCGTTCAGCCCGTGCGCGAACACCTCGCTCTCCTTCTCGAAGGTGCTGCCGACGCCGTAGGTCGGGATGCCGCCGTTGCGGTAGACGAGCCCGTCGGTCGCGTACGCGGCCTGCGTCGGCACGATGCGCGCACCGGGACTGGCGGCCTCGACCGCGCGGCCGACGGCCCGCATCACGTCGTCGCGCAGCGGCGAGGCGTCGGAGGTCGTCGGCTCGTAGTTGCGCCGCACCTCGGCCTTCGCGCCCGCGAGCCGTTGCAGCGTCTGCTCGACCTCGGCGACGGGCGTGCCCGGGAACACGCGGCAGTTGACGGTCGCGGTCGCCGACTGCGGCAGCGCGTTCTCGGCGTGACCGCCCTGCAGCATCGTCGCGACGCAGGTGGTGCGCAGCTTGCCGACGTACTGCGGGTACTGGCTGAGCTCGGCCGCCGCGGCGGCATCGTGCGGGTCGGCGGCGTAGCGCTTCATCGCGGCGCCGAGCGCGCCCGGCGTCGACAGGCTCGCGGCCCTGAACTCGCCGAGCGTCCAGTCGTTCCAGCGGACCGGGAACTGGTAGCCCTGCAGCGCCTTGAGCGCATCCGCCAGCTCGTAGATCGCGTTGTCGGCGCGCGGCTGCGAGCTGTGGCCGCCGGGATTGCGGGTGGTCACCGAGAAGGTCACGGAATACTTCTCCGCGCCCTGCACGTAGAACAGCGACGGCCGGCCGGTGTCCTCGGCGAGCACGCCGCCGCCGCCGTCGCCGTTGAGCGCGAACTCGGCGTCGACCAGGTCGCGGTGGTGCCGCACCAGGTCGTCGGCGGTCGCCTGCTCGGTCTCCTCGTCGCCGCTGAAGGCGATGATCAGGTCGCGGCTCGGCACGAAGCCCTCGGCCTTGAGCCTGAGGAAGGTCTCGGTCAGCAGCGCCACCTCCTGCTTGACATCGGAGGTGCCGCGGCCGAAGAAGTAGCCGTTCTCCTCGGTGAGCTTGAACGGGTCGCGCTGCCAGTCGCTGCGCTTGGCGGTGACCACGTCCATGTGGGCGAGGAAGGCCACCGGCCGGCCGCCGCTGCCGTCGCCGCGGTAGCGCACGACCAGCGAGGCGGTCTCGCCGAGCGGCAGCACCTGCACGTCGGCCGCCGGGAAGCCGCCCTTGCGGAAGCGCCCGGCGAGGTACTCGGCGAGCTTCGGCACCTGGCCGCGGCCGATCGACGTCTCGAAGCCGATCGCCGCCGCGAAGATCTCGCGCGCATCCACGCGCACCGCGTCGGGCGTCGGCGGCGCCGCCGGCACCGGCGCGGCGGCGAGGGCGAGGACGGCGACGATCGGTGTGCATCGGTTCATGGCGGGCTCCGCGACGCCGGCGCGGAGCGGCCGGCGGCAGCACTATATAGTGGTTCGCGCTTGTTGAAACGCCGCCGGCGAGGTGGCACCGTAGCCGGCGCCTCCCGATACCGCCGCCCGCCAGGGCGAGGCACGCCGCCATGTCGCAAGCGATCGAACCGCTGCTCGAGAGCCTCGCGGCCGAGCTGCCGCCCGGGACGCTGCTGAGCGGCCCCGAGGCGGGCCCGCGGCACCATGCGGACTGGACCCGCATCAACGCCTGCGAGCCGCGGGCCGTGCTGCGGCCGCGCTCCACCGCCGAGGTCGCGACGATCCTGCGCCGCTGCCATGGCGCCTCGCAGCCGGTCGTGGTGCAGGGCGGCCTGACGGGGCTCGCCGGCGGCGCGACGCCGCGGGCGGGGGAGCTCGCGCTGTCGCTGGAGCGGCTGCGGGGCATCGAGGAGGTGGACCCCGACGGCGGCACGATGCAGGTGCTCGCCGGGACGCCGCTCGCTGCGGTGCAGGAAGCCGCCGACCGGCACGGCCTGCAGTTCGCCCTCGATCTCGGCGCGCGCGGCTCGTGCACCATCGGCGGCAACATCGCCACCAACGCGGGCGGCAACCGCGTGATCCGCTACGGCATGACGCGCGAGCTGGTGCTCGGACTCGAGGCGGTGCTCGCCGACGGCACGGTGCTGTCGTCGCTGAACCGCATGCTGAAGAACAACGCCGGCTACGACCTCAAGCAGTTGTTCATCGGCACCGAGGGCACCCTCGGCGTGGTCACGCGCGCGGTGCTGCGGCTGCACCCGGCGCCGCGCGAGCGCATTACCGCCTTCGTCGCCACCGATTCCTTCGAGGCGCTGGTCGGGTTGCTCAGGGAGTCGCGCGCCGCCTTCGGCGGCCAGCTCGGCTCCTTCGAGACGATGTGGGAGAACTACTTCGAGTTCGCGCTCCGCGAGCTCAAGGTCGGGGTGCGGCCGTTCGCCGCGCCGCACGCGCACTACGCGCTGATCGAGATCGAGGCGCTGGAGCCGGCCGGCGACGCGGCGCGGCTCGAGACCTTCCTGGCGCGGGTGCTGGAGAGCGGCTGCGCGGCCGACGCACTGATCGCACGCTCGCTCGACGAGAGCGCGCGGCTGTGGAAGATACGCGAGTCGGCCGGCGAGATCCTGCTCAAGCTCGGCATGCCGATGTCCTACGACGTGTCGCTGCCGATCGCGCGGATGGTCGGCTACCTCGAGCAGCTGCGCGCGGAGGTGCCGGCGGTGCTTGGCGAGCGGCCGCTGTTCGTGTTCGGCCATCTCGGCGACGGCAACCTGCACCTCGTCACCGGGCTGCGCAGCCTCGCCGAGGTCGCGCCGCTCGACCGCGTCGTCTACGGGGCGCTCGCCGGCTTCGGCTCGGTGTCGGCCGAGCACGGCATCGGGCAGCTCAAGCGCCACTGGCTGGCGAGCTCGCGCCAGCCCGCGGAGATCGCGCTGATGCGGCAGCTGAAGGCGACGCTCGATCCGCGCGGCATCCTCAACCCGGGGCGCGTGCTGTGAGCGCGGCGCCGGGCGGCCCTGCCGCGACGCGCGAGCCCGAGTACGTCGGCTTCTGGGCGCGGGTCGCCGCGGCGCTGCTCGACACGGTCTGGGTGACGCTGCTGCTGCTGCCGCTGCTCGCGCTCGTCGGCGGGCCGGGCTACTTCACGCTCGAGCACGCGCTGTCAGCGACCCCGAGCCTGCGCGAGAACCTGGTCTCCTACGGCATCCCGGCGGTGGTGGTGATCGCCTTCTGGCGCCGCACGCTCGCGACGCCCGGCAAGATGGCGATCGGCGCGCAGATCGTCGATGCGGACACCTTCGGCAAGCCGGGCTTCGGCCAGCTGCTGGTGCGCTACCTCGGCTACTACGTGTCGACGATCCCGCTCGGTCTCGGGCTGATCTGGGTCGCGTTCGACCCGCGCAAGCAGGGCTGGCACGACAAGCTCGCGAACACGGTGGTGATCCGGATCAGGCGCTGACCGCGCCGGCGGGGGCCAAGATGCGGCTGTACACGTTCTGGCGCAGCTCGGCGGCGTTCCGCGCCCGGATCGCGCTCAACCTCAAGGGGCTGCGCTACGAGAGCGTGGCGAAGCGGCTGGTGCGCGACGAGCACCGCGCCGCGGAGTTCCTGCGCCTCAACCCGCAGGGGCTCATTCCGGCGCTCGAGGACGACGGGTTCGTGCTCGGCCAGTCGCTCGCGATCATCGAGTACCTGGACGAGACCCACCCCGAGCCGCCGCTGCTGCCGCCCGACGCGCGCGGGCGGGCGGTGGTGCGCTCGCTGGCGCAGGCCATCGCCTGCGACATCCACCCGCTCAACAACCTGCGGGTGCTCAACTACCTGAAGGGGCCGCTCGGCCAGGATGCCGCCGGCGTCGAGCGCTGGTACCAGCACTGGATCGCCGCGGGCTTCGCCGGACTCGAGGAGCTGGCGCGCCGGCACTCCGGCGACGGCCGCCACCTGTACGGCGGCAGCGTGACGCTCGCCGACGTCTGTCTCGTGCCGCAGCTGTACAACGCGCGCCGCTTCCACTGCGAGCTCGCGCCGTACCCGACGCTGACCGCGATCGGCGCCGCGCTCGAGGCGCTGCCGGCGTTCGCCGCGGCGCGGCCCGAGGCGCAGCCGGATGCCGACTGAGCCGGCGGCCGCGGGCCTGTGCGCCGGCGGCCGGGTCGGCGATACTCCCGCAGCGCGACCGCGCCGCCGCGCTCGCGACCCACTCGGACCGGGGACCTGTGCATGAAGACTCGCGCTGCGATCGCCTACGCCGCCGGCAAGCCGCTCGAAGTGGTGACCCTCGACCTCGACGGGCCGCGCGCCGGCGAGGTGCTCATCGAGATCCGCGCCAGCGGCGTCTGCCACACCGACGAGTTCACCCGCTCGGGCGCCGACCCGGAGGGGCTGTTCCCGGTGATCTTCGGCCACGAGGGCGCGGGCGTCGTCGTCGACGCCGGCCCGGGCGTCACCTCGCTCAGGAAGGGCGACCACGTGATCCCGCTCTACACGCCGGAATGCCGCCAGTGCAAGAGCTGCACCTCCCGCAAGACCAACCTCTGCACCGCGATCCGCGCCACCCAGGGCAAGGGCGTGATGCCGGACGGCACCAGCCGCTTCTCGATCGGCGGCGAGAAGGTGCACCACTACATGGGCTGCTCGACGTTCTCCAACTACACGGTGCTGCCCGAGATCGCGCTCGCCAAGATCCGCGAGGACGCGCCCTTCGACAAGGTCTGCTACATCGGCTGCGGCGTGACCACCGGCATCGGCGCCGTGATCAACACCGCCAAGGTCGAGGCGGGGGCCAACGTGGTGGTGTTCGGGCTCGGCGGCATCGGCCTCAACGTGATCCAGGGCGCGCGCCTCGTCGGCGCGAACAAGATCGTGGGCGTCGACCTGAACCCGAGGCGCCGGGCGCTCGCCGAGCGCTTCGGCATGACGCACTTCGTGAATCCGAAGGAGGTCGGCGGTGACCTGGTCGCGCACCTCGTCGCGCTCACCGACGGCGGCGCCGACTACAGCTTCGAGTGCGTCGGCAACGTCGAGCTCATGCGCCAGGCGCTCGAGTGCTGCCACCGCGGCTGGGGCGTGTCGGTGATCATCGGCGTCGCGGGCGCGGGCCAGGAGATCAAGACCCGGCCGTTCCAGCTGGTCACCGGCCGGGTCTGGAAGGGCACCGCCTTCGGCGGCGCCCGCGGCCGCACCGACGTGCCGCGGATCGTCGACTGGTACATGGACGGCAAGATCGCGATCGATCCCCTGATCACGCACACGATGCCGCTCGACCGGATCAACGACGCCTTCGACTTGATGCACGCCGGCGAGTCGATCCGCAGCGTCGTGCTCTACTGAGGTGCCCCCATGTCCGTGACCGCCGTCGTCCTGATCAAGGCCAAGACCCGCGAGATCGGCGCGCTCGCGTCCGCGCTCGCCGAGCTCGAGGGCGTCACCGACGTG
>DATKOP010000053.1:0-125495 GCA_035524595.1 Steroidobacteraceae bacterium
TCTATGGCTACACGCACTGCGCAGCGGACGGCGGCTTCGACCTCGGCGCCTACCCGGCGGTCCGCGCCTGGCTCGGGCGCGTCGCGAACGAGCCCGGCCACGTGCCGCTCGCAGCGACCGGGTAGCGAAGCGCGCAGCGCCGCCGTCGCGGTCGACGACGCCGGAGCTCCGGGCTGGCGATCGCCGGCGCGCACTCGCGCAGGCGCGCTCGCACTCCCGGGCGCGTCCGCCGGGTGCAGCATCGGTGCGGGTCCGGAACGTGCGATCGGACGGGCGTCGTCGGCAGGGATGGGCACGGCCGACGCACCGGCGCAGCGCCACGCGCCGTCGTAATGACTGCCGGTGCAGTCGCACCAGCGTGCTTGACAGGGCTGCCGGCACGCGATTACGGTGACTTCAAAACGGGGACGCGAAGGATGTCGGAAGACATCCGGAACTGCGGACGATGGGCGTGGAACGGACGCTGCGCCGCACAAGACCAACTCAAAGCATGAACGGCGCGTGCACGCCGGTGGCTCTGCCGACGGGGCGGCCAGGGAAAGGGGACATCGATGCAGCGTGAATCCGGTCCGCCGACGACCGTGCGGTGCCTGCTGTTCTGCTGTCTGAGCCTGGGCGGGGCGCTCAGCGCCGTCGCGCAGAGCCAATCGTCGGGCAGTCTCAACGACCCGGTCATCCTCGCGCAGCTCAACGCCCTCGAGCAGCGCGCCGCGATCGCCAACCAGGCGGTCTACGACGTGCTGGCGCCGCTGTGCGCGCCGCCAGCGGGCGGCCCGCCGACCGGCGCGTGCACGAGCTCGCAGGTGCAGTCGGTGTTCGCGAACGTCCAGCAGCTGGTGCAGACCGCGAACGAGATTCTCGGCCGCGGGCCGATCAGCGAAAGCCTCGGACTCGACGTCCAGGGCCTCGGCCGGGCGCTGCAGTGGACCGCCGCCGAGGAGCTGCTCGCGCAGGGCTCGATCGCGACACGCTTCGCGGGCAACCAGCAGGCGACGCTGTCGAGCCGGCTCGCCGCGCTGCGGGTCGTGTCGCGTGCGCTGCGCATCGCCGACGGCCGCGAGACGCCAACCGGCGACGACGAATCCGTGCTCGCCGCGGCCTCGCCGGCGCTGCTGCTCGGAGGCGGCGCGAGCGCAGACGGCAGCGGCTACTCGCGCCTCAACATCTTCTTCGACGGATCGTCCGGCTGGGGCACCAAGGATCCGACCGACCTCGAGGACGCGTTCGCGTTCCGCGCGCGCGAGTACTCGATCGGGGTCGACTACCGGCTGTCGGCGAGCGTCGTCGCCGGACTGATCGCCGGCTACAGCGACCGTCGCGTCGACTTCGACTCCAGCCAGTCGGTGGTCGACGGCAACATGACCGGCAAGGGCTGGAATGCGCTGCTGTTCATGCAGTGGGACTCCGAGCATGCCTACGTCGCGGGCTCGCTCGGCTACCAGCGACTCGCGTACGCCGAGCTGCGCGGGATCCACTACCCGTCGCTCAACCCGGCCGTGCCGAGCGTCGACACCGCCGTCAACGGCGACACCCACAGCCACGCCTTCCTCGCGAGCCTCAACGCCGGCCTGCCCTGGCACGCGCGCAATTTCGGCGCCGAGCTGTACCTCAAGGGCGACTACCTCAACGTCAGCGTCGACGGCTTCACCGAGACCCTGGCGAGCGGTGCCGACGACCGGCAGTTCCAGTTCCAGGTCGATTCCCAGTCGATCAAGTCGTTCGACTCGGCCGTCGGCCTCAAGCTCGACGGCACCTTCTCGGCCAAGTCAATGGTGTTCGTGCCGTACGCGCGCGCCGAGTACCACCGCGAGCTCGAGCCGCAGCCGCACGTCGTCTCGAGCTTCTACGCCGCGCTGCCGGCCGACATCGTTTCGCAGATCGAGGCCAAGGCCGCCTTCACGGTCAGCTCGAACCAGCCGGGGCGCGACTACCAGACCTACACGTTCGGCGTGGCCGCGGTGCTGCGCGGCTCGACCAAGGTCGATGCGGCCGGGCGCGCCGGCGGCGCGCTGCAGGGTTACTTCGAGTACACGACGGTGCAGCGGCTGCAGTACTACCACGAGCGCGTCTGGGCCGGCGGCCTGCGCTACGAGTTCTGAGCACGTGCTGCACGGCGACCCGGCCACGGCGCCGCGCAGCGACGGATCGCTCGCCGAGAGGACGGTGCGATGATGCGAACCGACAACCTGCCCGCGCGCGCGCGGGCGCTGCTGGCGACCCTGGCGCTCGCGGCGCTTGCCGCCTGCGGGCCGAGCAACCCCGGCACCAAGGGCGGAGACCAGCCGCACACGCCGCCGACCGCGGCGATCACGCCGATCGGCTACGCGCCGGCGGCCGACGGCTCGATCACGGTGCGCTCCGGTGCGCTGGTCGTGCTGTCCGGCAAGGACAGCATCACGACCGACGACCCGATCCTCGGCTACCAGTGGACCGGCCCGGTGGACCCGGCGACGCAGCAGGCCGTGCCGTTCCTCACCAACACCAGCAACAGCATCACGTTCTTCGCGCCGAACGTGCCGAACGGCACGCTCGGCACGGGCTACGCCGAGTCCACGATGCAGGTCGGGCTGAAGATCACGACGGCGTCCGGGCTGACGTCATCGGCGACGTACACCGTCCACGTCGTGCGCGCCTCGGATGACGACGACTTCCTGCTCAGCAACGTCGGAGCCACCCACGACAAGGTCCAGCTCAAGATCGTCGCGGCCGCCGCGACCGGCACCGCCCTCGCGGCCGACGTGCCGTTCACGATCCACGTCAACCGGCACGTTCTCTACCGGCTGCGCAGCGACGCCGCCGGCGGCCCGCCGAGCGGCGACCAGATCGTCGAGAGCCGCGACCTGCCCGGCCAGTGGCTCAGCGACTACGGAATCGGCGGCGGCGTCGATCCGTCGGACCCGGCGGGTTCGCTGGCCGCGGCCAAGGCTGCCGCCAACCCCCGTTTCGTGCTGCGCCCGCCGGTGCTGTCCGACGTCGACGTGAACCTGGCCGTGGCCACGGCCAGCGGTGCCGTCCCGGCGTCCGCCGCGTTCGACATCAGCGCCGTCAACGACGCCGAGGCGGAGTACGAGGTCACGCTCAGCCTGGCGCCGGGCGCGGCAACGCCGAACGTGCCGCTCGCGCTCGTCGCGCTGACCCGCAAGGGTGCCGACGAGCAGTTCCTGAGCGCGGCCGTCGCGGCCGCGCCCGGTGCGACGGTCACGCTGATCCTGCGGCGCAGCGACATCCTGCAGGCGACGACGCTCGCCGGCGCCGGCATCGCCAAGGTCAGCATCGTCGAAACGGCCGCGACGGCGCAGGCCTACGTGCAGGCGATCGATCCGAACGGCGTCAAGGACACGCTCGACAAGTGGCTGCGCGACAACTGCTTCGACCCGAATGCCGCCGATTTCGCTGGCGACATCCGCGCCGCCTACACGAACAACTTCGACCTCGGCTTCGGCCGCGACATGCACTTCAAGACCAGCTGCAGCGCCGCGCAGAGGAGCGCGCTCGGCGCCACGATCAACACCGACGGCGGCGAGCGCGCCGCGGTCGTCGTCAACTACCCGTCCCTCGAGAGCCTCGCCAAGCACGTCGGCGGCTTCCTCGCGGTCGGGATGGAGTACCGGCTGCCGCCGTGCCTCCCGACCCAGACCGTGTGCTCGACGACGCCGATCGTGAGCTTCTGGGCGTTCGCGCAGGATCCGGTGAGCGGCGTGTGGCAGCGGGTGATCAGCGCCAACTTCGACGGCCGCGGCCAGCGCTACACGCCGGGCAACTGCACCGTCTGCCACGGCGGCCGGCCGAAGTCCGCCGACGACTACGCGACCAAGAACGCGGACCTCGGCGCGGTATTCCTGCCGTGGGACTCGAAGGCGCTGCTGTACTCCGACACCGACCCCTCGTTCCACGACGACACGGTGCGGCCGCCCTACGTGAAGTCCGCGCAGCTGCCCAACATCCGCGCGCTCAACCTCGCGATGGCGGGCACGGTCGCGACCGACCTGACCAACTGCGTGCCGGCGGACTGCGCCACCATCAACGCCAATCGCAAGATCCTGCACGACCTGGCCACCGGCTGGGGCAACGGCACGATCGACGAAGGCTACGTGCCGGACGCCTGGAAGAACCAGGTCCTGAGCCCGCCGCTCGTGACCTGCGGCGGAAGCGGCCAGCCGCCGTGCGTGAGCTCGGACAAGATCTACAGCGACGTGATCGCGCAGCACTGCCGCTCGTGCCACCTGCAGCGCATCGCCGAGCCGGCGGTCGACGGCACGCTGGCGCGGGCCGACGCGCCGAATTTCGCCGACTACAGCTACTTCACCCGGCTCAACCTGCCGGTGCTGCTCGACCGCGTGTTCGGCCACGGCGTCATGCCCGGCTCGCGCCTCACCGCGGACCGGTTCTGGCTGGGCGGCGCGGACTCGCCGGCCACGGAACTCGCCAATCACCTCGGGCTGCTCGACACGACGGCGCAGCTCGGCCCGGTCGCCAGCGCCACCGCGGTCAACGCCAACGGCGTGCCGCTGCAGCTGGTCAGCGACCCGGCCGGGGGGCCGGCGGTCGCCGTCATCGAGCCCGGCGCCACCGTGCGGCTCACCGGCCGCGACAGCGCCTTCGCAGCCAGCTACCTCTGGGGCCTCTCGGGACCCGCGGACCCCGCGAGCGGTGCCGCGCCGCGGCTCGTCGGCGCGCTCGACATGGAGCCGGGTTTCGTGCCCGCGACCTTCGGCCGGTATGTCGCGACGCTCGCGGTCTCGGACGCGACCGGGCTCGCCTCCCCGCCCGCCACGGTGACGCTCGCCGCCAATTCCGCGCCGCGCGTCCCGGGGACGGTGACGGTGCCGCTCGTGCTGGTCAACGGCGCGTACGAGGCGACCGTCGACCTGCTGCACCCGACGGGAAGCAACGGCGCGGTCACCCTCGGCGACGGCGTCAACATCATCGCGCTGACGGCGGCGCTGCCCGCCTACGCCACGGTCGCAGGCACGGCCGGGCAGAGTCGCGCCTGCCCGACTGCCTCGCAGGCCTACTACGACCCGAACTGCATCGCGATGTGCCTGCAGTCCGACGCCCAGTGCGCGCTGACCGTCCGCTCGCCGGTCAACGTGACCGTGCACTACCAGATCACCGACGAGAGCCCGGCGCCGCTGCCGCGCGATTCTTCCACCGGCGACACCACCCTCCAGGCGAACAGCCCGGTGACCTTCCAGGCGGGCTCGGGCTCGGTGTCGGTCAGCGCCTGGCGACCGGGTGCCACCGGACAGGCCCTCGATCTCGATGCCATCCCGGGACTGACCGGGCCCACGCAGGCGATGCACGACGCCTTCGGCAGCATCGCCGACGGCTTCACCTACACGCTGTCCATCACCGTGGCGCCCTCGGCGCAGGGGCGCAGCGGCGCATTTGATGCGAACGCCCTCCTCTGCGGCGGCGGCCCGACCGGGTCGGCCGTCGCGGCGGCGAGCGGCGGCGTCGTCACCTACGCGCCCCCGCCTTACTTCGTCAGCAACCAGGGCAACGCCACGGCCGCGACCGGCGGCTGCGGGGGCACACAGGCCACGGACTCGTTCCACTACACGATCACGGCCCTGGACGGGACCCTGCCGGTCGCGACCTCGAACGAGGGCACGATCACGATCACGGTCAAGACCACCGCAAGTTTCAGCGCCGTGAACTTGCAGGTGCTGACTGGCGCCGGCTGCACCGGCTGTCACGGCGCGAACCTGCTGCAGGGCGCCAACTGGGCGGCGCTGGGCACGCACGCGCCGTTCCTCGATCCCACCAGCCCGCCAGGGACGCCGCCGTACGGCCTCGCGTCGGCCGGCTGCCCGAACCAGAGCGCGAGCACCGTGAGCACCGGCGGCATCAAGGACCAGCCGCCACCGCCGTACTGCATCCAGCTCGGGGCGCCGAGCGGGCCGAGCCCGGTCGATTCCAGCCTGTTCTACACGAAGCCGCAGAGCATGCTGAACCACGGCGGCGGCCAGCAGCTGAATCCGCAGACCGACGCCACCCTGCTGCAGCTGATCAAGGACTGGCTGCTCGACGGCGCCTACAACAACTGACTCCGGACGCGACGGCGGCGGTGCGACGAGCGCCGCCGCCCGCGAGGACCGCGCCCATGCCCCGGTTCCTGGTCTGTGGCGGCACGCTCGAGCTGCCGGCGGCCTTCGTGCTGCCGCGCGCGCCCTCGAGCGCGCCGGAGGCCTGGACCGGCGGACAGTGGCTCACGGTGCGGATCTGCGAGGCGACGCCGGCACTGCGCGTGCACACCGCTGGGCGCGCCTTCCCGGGCCGGCCGGCCTCGCACGCGGCCGGTGCGTGGGTCGCGATCGGCGACGTCATCTGGACGGCCGCCGAGCTGGCATCGAGTCGCGCGCTGCCGGGGGCGTTCACCCACACGAGCGACGCCGAGATCGCGGCCGGCACGGTCGTCAACGTCGGCTTCGCCAGCGCGCTGTTCGGCGGCGCCGGCGGCGGCGAGCAGGCCGAGTACGTCAGCGGGCCGGCGTTCCGCTTCCGATCGCTCGAGGGCAAGCGCTGGCACGGGCGCGCCGGTACCGCCGGCTGAGTGCCATCCGGCGGCCGACGCTGATCGACCGCGTCGCGGCCGCGCTCGCCCGCCCGGGCCCGCTGCGATACGCTCGACACCCCCGACTCGCGCGTCCAGCGCCGGAGCTGCCGATGCCAAAGATCAATCGCCGCGACTGCCTCGGGCTCGGCGCCCTGCTCGCCGCGCCCGCGCTCGGCCTCGCGGGCCCGGGCGCGAGGAACCGCGCCACGATCGACCCGGACCTCGTGCTCGTCAACGGCCGCGTGCTCACCATCGATCCGGCGCTGCCGGCGGCGGAGGCGTTCGCGGTCAAGGACGGTCGCTTCGTCGCGCTCGGCAGCTCCGCCGACATGCGCAGTCTCGCGGGCCGCAACACCGCGATCATCGACGCCGGCCAGCTGACCGTGACGCCGGGCTTCATCGACGCGCACTGCCACCCCGGCGAGGTGGAGGAGCTCTACGACGTCAGTGCCGACCTGCGCAGCATCCGCGAGATCCAGGACGCGCTGCGCCGGCGCGCGCAGGACACGCCGCCGGGCCACTGGGTGCGCGCCTTCAAGTTCGACGACACCAAGCTCGCGGACGGCAGGGCGCTGTCGCGCAAGGATCTCGACGAGGCGGTGCCGGACCGCCCGGCGCGCGTCGACCACCGCGGCGGCCACACCTCGTGGTTCAACAGCAGGGCCTTCGAGCTCGCCGGCATCACGCGCGCGACCCCCGATCCGCCGGACGGGCGCTTCTACCGGGACGACAACGGCGAGCTGCAGGGCCAGGTCGCGGAGAACGCCCGCGAGGTCTTCGAGCACGTCGGGCTGCGCGCGCAGTTCACGCCCGCCGAGCAGCGCCAGCGCCACCAGGCGGCGATGGCCCACATGTCGAAGCGCCTGACGGCGGCCGGGCTCACCACCGTGCACGACGCCTTTGCCTCGAGCGACAAGATCCGCGCCTACCAGGACGCCTACGACGCGGGCGAGCTCCTGCACCGGGCGTACATCCTGGCCGGCGGCATGGGCGCCGACGCGCCCTTCCCGAAGCTGCGCGACGCGGGCGTCCACACCGGCCTCGGCAACGAGTTCGTGCGCATCGGCCCGGTCAAGTTCGTCGCCGACGGCTCCGCCTCGGAGCGGACCATGCGCATGAGCACGCCGTTCGTCGGCAGGCCCGGCGACTACGGCATCCTGACGATGGACCAGAAGGAGATCCACGCGGCGGTCGAGGATGCGCACCGCCACGGCTGGCAGGTCGGCATCCACGCCAACGGCGACGTGACCATCGACATGGTGCTGAACGCCTACGAGCGCGTGCTGCGCGAGTGGCCGCACCCGGACCGCCGGCATCGCATCGAGCACTGCTCGCTGATCAACCCCGGCCTCGTGCAGCGCATCAAGGCGACCGGCTCGATCCCGACGCCGTTCTGGACCTACGTCTACTACCACGGCGAGAAGTGGAAGGCCTACGGCGAGGAGAAGATGCGCTCGATGTTCGCGCATCGCTCGTTCCTCGATGCCGGCATCCCGGTGCCCGGCGCGTCCGACTACTCGCCGGGACCGTTCGAGCCGATGATGGCGCTGCAGAGCCTCGTGACCCGCAAGGACTACGCCGGCCGGGTCTGGGGTGCGGAGCAGCGCGTCATGCTCGACGAGGCGCTCAGGATCGGCACCATCAACGGCGCCCACGCCTCCTACGAGGAGCACGCCAAGGGCTCGATCACGGTCGGCAAGTACGCCGACTTCGTGATCCTCGAGAAGGACCCGCACGCGGTGGACCCCGACCAGCTGAAGGACATCCGCATCATGCGCACCGTGGTCGGCGGCAGGACGGCGTACCTGCGCGCCTGACGGCGCGACGCGGCGGCGTCGCCGGCGGCGCGCTACCTCGCCGCCTCGCGGGCCGGCGACCCGCAGTCCTTCTGCCGCGTCCCGGTCTGCTGCCAGTGCCCGGGGTTCACGACCACGGTCGACGGGCCGTCGAAGCGCAGCGACAGCGGGTAGCGGCCCGGCACGCGGAACTGCGTGCCGCCCGCAGGCTCCAGCGCCGTCGGCGCGCCGCCGCCGATCGCGTACACGGCGAGCGGCCCGGCCGCGATCGCGGTCAGGCGCGGGCCGTCGGCGGCGATCCTGAGGCAGACGCCGCGGCCGAAGCCGTAGTCGCCCGCGTAGCGGCGCAGCTCCTCGGCGCGCGGCGCGGGCGCCGCGCCCGCCGGCGCGGTCACCGCCGGCTGCGGCGGGATCGCGGCCAGCACCGCGTCCCACATGACCTCGGAGGCGAGCACGTCGATCTGGAACGCCTCGAGGGGGTTCGCGGGCGTCTCGAGCTCGCCGGTCGACACCGCGTACAGCACGTCGCCGTCGAACTCGGTCGCGAAGGGCTGGACGGCGCGCGCCATCGAGGTGTGAACCAGGGCGGCGAGGCGCTGCAGCTGCGCCGGCTGCAGCTGGCGGTTGGTCACGACCAGGCTGATCGTCGTGTTGCCGTGCGGCTCGGCGGCCACCGCCGGCCACTCGCCGCGGCTGGTCGCCGGGAAGCGCGCGAACAGGTCCGCGGTGCGCAGGTCCGCCGGCCATTTCGGGTCGCGATAGCAGGCCGCGACCCGGCCGTCGCGCGCCGTCACGACGCCGACCGCGTTGACGACCGTGAACGCCGCGATCTTGAGGTCGCCGATCTGGCGGAAGGCGCCGCCCTCGCCCGAGTAGACGTTGCAGCCGAAGATCCGGCCGTTCATCGCGAACCGGCCGGCACCCTGGGCGCCGAGCGGGAACAGGCCCGGGCGCGCCGCCCGGTAGGCCGCCTGCGCGAGGCGCTTGTCCGGGTAGACCTCGTTCAGCCGGCGGTCGCCGAGGTCGTAGATGATGGCGCCGGCCGCGAAGGCGATGTTGTCCCACGCCCCGCCGCGCAGGCCGTCGTCCTTCATCGCGCTCATGACCGCCGTCGTCGCCTCGAGCCCGTACGCCGAGCCGCCGGCGAACACCACGGCGTCGAGCACCGGCACCGGGTAGCCCTGTCGCAGGTAGTCGGTGTTGACGGTCCCCGGGCTGCCACCGCGCACGTCGACGGCCGCGCTCGCGCGCTTCGCGAACTGGAACACCGTCAGCCCGGTCGGGCCCTCCTCGTACTCGCCGGTGCCGATGCGCAGCGCCGGCCAGTCGAAGCGCAGCAGCCGCTCGCCGGCGTTGATGACCGGCACCAGCGCCGCCTGGCCGCTGGCCGCGGCCGGCGGCGCGGCCGGGGGCGCAGCGCCGAGGACGCCGCCGGCGAGGCCGGTGAGCGTCGCGCCGAGGAACACGCGGGCCAGGGTCGGGGTTGTCATCACGGCTGCACCTTCGCGGATCGCGGCGCGCGGCCCCACGCCGCCCGCCGGGGCCGATCGTATGCGGGATCCGGGCCCGCCGCCAACCGCGGCCGGCGCCGGCTCATTCGTTCGCGACGGTCTCGAGGCCGGGCTCGCCGAGGTGGCAGGACTCCGGGAACGTGTGGATGCCCGGCACCTGCCCGTCGCGCAGCGAGCGCTGCAGCGCCTCCCAGTAGGCCACCGTCAGGAGTTCACCGTGCGCGGCGCGAAATGCGCGCCTGAGCGCCCGGTTCGCGACCCGCAGCCCCGCCTCGATCTCCTCGGGCAGGAACACGATGCCGTCCTCGAAGAACCAGCCGGGCACGTCCTCCTCGCCGTCGCAGCGTTCCGCGTTGGTGCGCACCTTGACGTCGGTCAGCGGCTCGACGGCGTCGTAGTCGTAGAGGTAGACCTTGAGGTAGCGGCTGACGCCGTAGTTGCGCGCGTCGAAGTCGCGGTTGAACACGTTCGCCGCGGCGTTGTTGCGGATGCAGTAGCCGAGGTTGACGATCGCGCGCGCCGCGCGCGCCTCGGGCTCGCGCTCGAGGAACAGGTTGAGCGGCGTCAGCTTGCGCTGCACGACGAGGTAGCGGAACAAGAGCGCATCGTCGCGCACCTGCACGGCGTTGCCGGCCGCGCCGACCAGCTCCTCCGTCAGCTCCGGGGCGAACCACGCGCGGTCGAGCTTGAGGTTGTAGTACAGGATGTTGTCGAGCATGCTGCCGGTGCGGTTGATCTCGTGCACCCGCCGGTACTTCTCGAGCACGGCGTCGACGCCGCCGAAGCTGTCCCACTTGTAGTCGGCGGTCGGCCGGTCGCGGATCACCTTCAGGACGTAGTCCGAGTTCGGTGCGGTGAACGCGATCGCGACGGTGCCGCGATGGCCCGGTGCCACGGCCAGCCGCTCGCGGTCGCGCACCAGCTGCCGGCGCACGTCGTCCATCACCGCGACCTTGGTCACGTGGAAGTAGCCGATGGTCGAGTAGTGCAGGCCGAGCGGCCGGCGCGGCATGATGCTGTGCAGGAAGTCGCTGAGCTCGTGGTAGTGGCGGTTCGTGACCTGGAACGGCGCCTCGGTGGAGCTGAACAGGTTGTGGATGTGCGGCGCGGTGTGCAGCAACGCCTCGGCGCGCAGGCCGCCGGACTCGTGCAGCAGCGCGACGACGCAGGGTCGGAACTCGCCGCCCTGCAGCACCAGCCGGCCGACGAGGTAGGCGCCGCGGTTGCGGAAGAAGCCACCGCGGATCATCTCGATCGCGCGCAGCCCGCCCCCGGCGCGGTCCGCGAGCAGCTCGTTGAGGCGCCGCGCGACGCGCTCGGCGTCGGCGGCGAGATCCCGGAACGGCACGGCGAGCCCGCCGACCTCGAGCAGCCGCTGCACGACGCGCCGGTCGACCGGCCAGTCGCAGGCGAAGGTCGCGTAGACCTCGTCCCAGGCCGGCGCCACGGTGCGCTGCTCGCCGAAGTCGTACTCCACCGGCTTCCACTCGCCGTGATAGAGGCGCCGCCGCGCCGAGTGGATGTAGGCGAGCGCGAGGTCCGCCTCGTAGCGGCCCTCGACCGCGCGCAGGTACGCGGCCTCGACCTGCGCCCACAGCGCCTCCTGCCGCACGAGCGCGGGGAAGGCGGCGCGCAGCTCCTCGGCGAGCGCGTAGACTGTGGCGTTGTAGAGGCCGAGGCGCCGCTTCGCCGCGCTGACCGTGGCCGGGTGATCGCGCGCCTCGAACGAGCCCTTGGCGAGCCAGGTCAGGCGCAGGAACTCGGCGTAGAAGCCCTCGAACACGCTGCGGATCCAGCCGGCCGCGAGCGCCACGCGCGCGGGGTCCGCCGTCGCCGCCGCGAGCCGCGCCGGGTAGTCCGTGGCCGCCGCGTCCTGCCGTCGCCCTGCCACCGCTGCGAGCTGCCGAGGTCGCCGGGCCGGGAGTCGCCGCGCCGCCGCTCAGCGCGCGGCCGCGAGCCGCGTCGCGTCGGCGGCCAGCGCGCGCAGCAGCGCGACGTTGCGCCGCAGCGCAGCCTCGAGCGTCGCCGCCTGGGCGCGCGCCGTCCGCCAGTCGCCGGCCTCGGCCGCCTCGGTCACGCCCGGCAGCTGCAGCGGGTCGTAGTTGAAGCGCTTGGCGTAGATCACGTGCTGGTACCACGGCCGGTGCGGGATGCCGGCCGGATCGCGCCAGTTGCCCTCCACCTGCAGCAGCGCCGCGTTGAGGCGGCGCTCGCCGTCCGCGCCGAGGCGCCCCGAGTCGAGCGCCGCGCGGATCGCGCCGCGCGCCTCGGCCCCGGCGCGCTCGAGGTCCGCGGCCGCCCGGCGCAGCCGCGCGAACGGCAGCTGGCTCGCGGCCGCGGTGCGCTGCGACAGCTCGTCGAGGAAGCCCGCGATGCTGCGGCCATAGAGCTCGAAGTCGAGCGGCACGACGTCGGCGTTCGCGAGCCTGAGCGCCGTAACGCCCCAGAACTGCGACATCAGCACGTGGTAGCGGAAGCCCGGGTCGCCAAAGTGCTCCATCCAGTAGAAGTCGTCGTACACCGAGTGGTAGACGCTCGGGTAGTAGTCGCCGCCCTCGAAGCCCGCCGTCATCGTCGGCCGCACCAGGAAGCTGAGGAACACCGTGTCGTCCGAGCTGCCCGGGATCTTGGTCTCGACCAGGTTCGCGTCGGTCACCGGCAGCTCGACGTGCGCCTCGGCGCGCTTGCGCCGGACCGACTCGCGCCAAGCCGCGTAGAGCGGCCGGCCGGACGGGTCCTCGACGCTGCGGCTGACGTCGACCAGCAGCGGCGCGAGCGAGGGCACGGCGCTGACCGCGAAGTCCGGCCCCGACACGCCCTCGTCGACGTTGAGGTAGGCCACCAGCTTCCGCCTGAGCTCGCCGGCGAACTCCTCGCCCCATTCGGTCGAGCCGGTCAGGGCGACCTCCTCGGCGTCCCAGCTGCACAGGATCAGCGTGCGGCGCGGGCGCCGGCCGGCGCGCAGCAGGTCGCCGAGCGCGTGCGAGACGCCGAGCAGCGCGGTGGTGCCGCTCGAGGGGTCGACGGCGCCGAACTCCCAGGCGTCGCGGTGGTTGCCGAGCACGATCCACTCGTCCGGGACCTCGGCGCCGGTGATGCGCGCCTCGACCACCTCGATCGGCTGCACGCGGGTGTCCATGTCGACGCGAAAGTGCACCACCGCCTCGCCGCCGAGGCGGTAGGTGAGCGGCAGGCCGCCCTGCCACGCCGCCGGCGCCGGCGGCCCGCCCATGTGCTCGAGCAGCGGTCGTGCGTCCTGCCAGGAGATCACCGTCGCCATGATCTTCGGCAGCGAGGTCGCCTCCGCGGGGCTGAGGCGCCGCGCGCCGGGCAGCGACGGCCAGCCGGGCGTCAGCGGGTCGCCGGGCGTGATGAAGTCGTAGGTGATCGCGCCGCGCTGGATGTGGCTCGCCGGACCGCGCGGCCCGTTCGGCAGCGCGGTCTCGGGGCGGTAGCCGTCCTCGGCCGGGTCGGAGTAGATCAAGAGCGCCGCCGCGCCGTGGCGCTCCGCGGTCAGCGCCTTGTAGCCGCGGTAGCTGTAGGGGTTGGAGTAGCGGACCAGCACCACCTTGCCGCGCACGTCGATGCCGCTCGCCGCCAGCACCGCGTAGTCCTCGGGGTTGCCGCCGTGCGCGTAGACGATCGGCGCCGTGACCTCGCCGGAGGCCGACATCGACACCCAGCCGCCGCGCACGCGCGGGTTGCGGGTGTCGGGGTCGGCGTCGAAGCCCTCCTCGCGCAGCGCCGCCGTGTAGTGCACCGGGCTCAGCATCTCGAGCGCGATCGAGCGCGGCAGCGAATTGAGGACGTCGTAGCGGCGGATGACAACGTTCTCGAGCCCCTGGCGGCGCCACGTGTCGGCGACGTACTCGGCGAGCTCGTGGTTGCGCGCCGATCCCGCCGGGTGCGGCTCGGCGGTGAGCTCGCGGAGCACCGCGCGCGCCTCGGCGGCGCTCGGCACCGCCGTCAGCCGCGTCTCGAGAGCGAGCTCTGCGACCGCATGCTCCGGCGTGAACCCGCTGAGCCCGGTGGCCGGCGCCGCGACCGAGGCCGGCGCCGCGGCGGCGAGCAGCAGCGGGGCGATCAGCGCCGGGGCGGCGCGCGGGCGATGGCGCATCATGAGTGGCGGGACCCGTCGGCAGGGGCGACGCGCCGCCGGCCCGGCGCCGCGTTCGCGCAGCCTACCACGGAGCGCGCACCGGCCAGCGCCGGCCGGCCCGGCACAGCCGCGGCCGGACGCCGCCGGCGGCGGGCCGGTTCCGGTCGGGGCGCATTGATGGCACCCTTGCGGCTTCGTCCGTGCCGGCGACCGTGCCGGCACGCCCTGACACCGCATCCGAGGGGGAGTTCATGCGCCAGTTCTGGGTCCTGTCCACCGTCGTGCTCGCGCTCGCCGCCGCCGTTCCGGCCGCGCTCGCCGCCGACCCGGCCGCCGATGCCAAGGCGACGCCCAAGCCGGAGCCGAAGCCGGAGCAGTCGGTCACGCAGCACGTGCTGCACGCCGGCGCGATCAACCTCGAGTACACGGCCACCGCCGGCACCGCGATCGTGCGCGACAAGGACGAGAAGCCCGTCGCCAGCATCGGCTACGTCGCCTACACGCGGCGCGACGTCAAGGACGCCTCGCGACGCCCGGTGACGTTCGCCTTCAACGGCGGGCCCGGCTCCTCTTCGCTGTGGCTGCACATGGGGTTTCTCGGCCCGAAGCGCGTCGCGACGCCGGACGCCAAGGCCGCGCCGCCGGCGCCGTTCAGCGTCGTCGACAACGCCTACACGCCGCTCGACAAGACCGACGTCGTGCTCATCGACCCGGTCGGCACGGGACTCAGCAAGGCGGTCGGCGACAAGAAGGACGAGGACTTCTGGTCCGTCGACAGCGACATCGAGTGCATCAGCCGCTTCATCACGCAGTACCTGGACGACAACCACCGCTGGGGCTCGCCGAAGTACCTGCTCGGCGAGAGCTATGGCACGACGCGCGGCGCCGGCATCGTGCGTTACCTGCAGGAGCGCAGCAACCTCGCGTTCAACGGCGTGATCCTGGTGTCGGTCGCGACCGACATCGAGGCGATCTTCGCCGAGCTGCCCGGCAATGACCGGCCGTACCCGCTGTACCTGCCGGCCTTCGCCGCGACCGCGTGGTACCTGAAGGCTCTGCCGGGGTCGCACCCGGACCTGCAGGCCCTGCTGCGCGAGGTCCGCGACTACGCGCGCGGCCCCTTCGCCGCCGCCATCGACCGCGGCGACAGCCTGACGGCCGCCGAGCGGCTCGCGGTCGCGCAGAAGGTGCACGAGTACACCGGGCTGTCGGTCGACTACCTCGTGGCGGCCAACCTGCGGGTCACCGAGGTCGCGTTCGACCACGAGCTGCTGCGCTCGCGCGGCCAGACGGTGGGGCGGATCGACTCGCGCTTCGTCGGCGCGACCTTCGACCCGCTCGCCAAGGAGGCGGAGTACGACCCGCAGATCAACGCGGTGCGCTTCGCGTACTCCGGCGCGTTCCTCGACTACTACCACCGCGACCTGAACTTCGGCGCCGGCAAGACCTACCTGACGACCAACTTCGCGATCGGCGGCAAGTGGAAGTGGGAGCACCACGCGCCGGGCGGCGGTCTGCAGATGGCCGTCAACACCGGCTACGACCTGGCGCGCGCGCTGACCGAGGACCCGCACCTGAAGGTGCTGGTGCTGAACGGCTACTACGACCTGGCGACGCCGTTCTCCGCCACCGAGTACATGATGGACCACCTCGGCGTCGGGCCCGACGCGCACGCGCGCATCAGCATGAAGTACTACGAGGCCGGCCACATGATGTACATCCACGGGCCGTCGCTCGAGCGGATGCACGCCGACGTCGACGCGTTCATCGGCGAGACCAGCGGCCCCTGAGCGAGGCGTCGGGGGCGCGGCGCGCGCCAGCGCGCCGGGCCCGTCGCCGGTCGCGCGCTCAGGGCGCCGTGAAGCCGCCGATCGCCGGCACGCCGTGGCCGTGCAGCAGCGCGTTCAGCGCCGGCAGGTCGCCGGCGACGAGCGCGCGCCACTTGCCGAGCTCGGCGCTGAGCTCGCCGTGCAGGTACGCGTACACCTGCCGCTCCGGCTCGGTCGGCGCCCAGTCCGTGTCCATGACCGAGATGAAGGTGTCGTACTGCTCGTTGAGCATGTTCGGGTAGCGCAGGTTGTCCTCCGAGGCCGCCATCTGCACCTGCACCAGCCGGCCCTCGATCGGCGCCATCTTCGCGAGCAGCGCCTCGACGGCCTCGACCACCGGCTTCGCGGCGGCGCTGTCCGCGCTCCACTTCTGGATGGTCTGCAGCCGGGCGCGGGTGTCGCGGATCTGGTTGACGGCGCGGTGCAGCGCGTCGATGTCGGCGGCGACCTTGAGCGTCAGGTCGTCGAGCTCGTCGAGGTCGCGCGGCGTCACCTGGCCGGCCAGCCGCGGGTCGAGGATGACCTCGAGCGGCACGGTCTGGCTCCGGCCGCGCACCGTCAGCCGCACCTGGTAGCGGCCCGGCTTGACGATCGGCCCGCGCGGGCCGTTGTCGGAGTAGAAGGCGCCCGGGATGGCGACCGGATCCTCGCGGCGGAAGTTCCAGGCGAAGCGGTTCGCGCCGGCGGTGGCGGGGATCACGTCCGCCGGCGCCTCGCGGTCGACCCACTCCGGCGGCTGCTCGACCGTGTCGGCGGCCTTGAGGTTCGAGAAGCGCTTCAGCAGCTTGCCGTCCTTGTCGAGGAACTCGAGCGTGACCTCCTCCTTCGCGGCGGGCGCGCTCTTCAGGTAGTAGTCGACGATCGCGCCGGGTGGCGGGTTGTCGCCGGTCGGCAGGCGCCGCGCCACGTCCTCGGGGATGTGCAGCCGCACGGCCGTGGCCGGCGCGAACAGGTGGAAGTCTTCGTCGGCGCGCACCGCCGCCGCCTGCCGAAGCGGCGACAGGTCGTCGAGGATCCAGAACGAGCGCCCGTGCGTCGCGGCGACGAGGTCGGCGTCCTTGACGGCGAGGTCGTGCACCGGCACCGTCGGCAGGTTGAGCTGCAGCGGCTGCCAGTGCGCGCCGTCGTCGACCGACACGTACACGCCGAGCTCGGTGCCGGCGTACAGCAGGCCGGCCCGCGTCGGGTCCTCGCGCACGGCGCGCACGTAGGCGCCGTCCGGGATGCCGCTCGCGATGCGGGTCCAGGTCTTGCCGTAGTCGTGGGTGCGGTAGATCAGCGGCTTCTTGTCGTCGAGCTTGTGGCGGTCGATCGCCGCGTAGGCGGTGCCGCTGTCGTGCGCCGAGGCCTCGATCAGGCTGACCATGCTCCACGGCGGCAGGTCCTTCGGCGTCACGTTCTGCCAGCTGCCGCCGTCGTCGCGCGTCAGGTGGATCAGGCCGTCGTCGGTGCCGGCCCACAGGAGGCCGCGCTCGCGCGGCGACTCGGCGACCGTGAACACCGTGTCGTAGTACTCGACGCTCGTGATGTCGAGCGTGATCGGGCCGCCCGACGGCTTCTGCTTGCTCTTGTCGTTGCGCGTCAGGTCCGGGCTGATGGCGCGCCAGCTGCGCCCCTGGTCGGTGCTCTTGAGCACGAACTGGGCGGCGGTGTAAAGCACGTTGGAGTCGTAGCGCGACACCAGCACGGGCTCGGTCCACTGCGTGCGGTACTGCAGGTTCTCGGCGCCGTTGCCGGACACGTCGAGCGGATAGACCGAGGCGTCGCGCAGGTTGTTGGTGCGGTGGTCGTAGCGGGTGATGAAGCCGCTGTCGGAGCCGGCGTAGACGATCTCCGGGTCGCGCGGATCCGGCGCGATGTAGCCGCTCTCGCCGCCGCCGACCGGATACCAGTCCTGCCGGCCGATCACGCCGTCGTCGTCGCGGCTCGCGATCGCGATCGTGGAGTTGTCCTGCTGCGCGCCGTAGACGCGATACGGCCAGTGGTTGTCGACCGCCACGTGATAGAACTGCGCGGTCGGCTGGTTGTAGGGCTGCGTCCAGGTCCGGCCGCCGTCGACCGACACGCTGGCGCCGCCGTCGCTGCCCTCGATCAGGTGGCGCGGGTCCTTCGGGTCGATCCACAGTCCGTGGTGATCGCCGTGCGGTGCCGGCACCAGCTCGAAGCTCTTGCCGCCGTCGCCGGAGCGGAACAGGCCGGTGTTCGAGATGTACAGCACGTCGGGCGTGACCGGATCCGCATAGACGTGCGAGTAGTACCAGGCCCGCTGGCGGAAGCGATGGTCCGAGTTCACGCGCGTCCAGCTGCCGCCGCCGTCGTCGGAGCGGAACAGCCCGCCCTCCTTGGCCTCGATCAGCGCGTAGACGCGCCCGGAGCCGCCGCCGGCGACCGACACGCCGATGCGGCCGAGGATGCCGTCCGGCAGGCCGTTGCCCTCGAGCCGCTTCCACGTCACGCCGCCGTCGCTCGACCGGTAGAGGCCGGAGCCCGGCCCGCCGCTCGACAGCGACCACGGCGTGCGCTGCACCTGCCAGAGCGAGGCGTACACGACGCTGGCGTTGTCGGGGTCGAACACCACGTCGATCGCGCCCGTCTGCGCGTCGCGGAACAGGACCTTCTGCCAGCTGCGACCGCCGTCCGCGGTGCGGAACACGCCGCGCTCCTCGTTCGGCCCGTAGGCGTGGCCGAGCGCCGCGACCAGCACGATGTCCGGGTTCTTCGGGTGCACCGCCACCGCGCCGATGTGCTGCGTGTCGCGAAGGCCCATGTTCTTCCACGTGCGGCCGGCGTCGACGGACTTGTAGACGCCGTCGCCGTAGGTGATGTTGCCGCGCGGGCAGGCCTCGCCGCTGCCGACGTAGACGACGTTGTGGTCGGCCTCGGCCACCGCGAGCGCGCCGATCGAGGCGATCTTCTGCTCGTCGAACACCGGCTGCCACGTCGCCGCGGCGTTGGTGCTCTTCCACACCCCGCCCGCGACGGCGCCGAAGTACCAGGTGGTCGGGTCGCCGGGCACGCCGCTGACCGCGAGCACGCGGCCGCCGCGAAACGGCCCGATCTGGCGCCACTTCATGCCGGCGAGCAGAGTCGGGTTCACCTGCGCGACCGCGGCCGTCGCGGCGAGCGTCAGGGCCAGGCACAGGATCAGTCGCTTGGTGCGACGCAGCATGAGGGGCTCCGAGATGTTCGGCGCAAGAAGCGGGCTATCCTACGGCAAAAGCCGTCGGCGCGGCCCGCCGGCGCTCAGCGCCGTCCGCTGTTGCCGGGCGAGACGACGCGTCCGTACTCGGACGCGCGCGCGAGCCGGTCGAAGGTCGCGAACGCGGCCGCCGAGATCGCGCTGATCGCCTGCTCGCCCGCGCGCTCGCTCGCAAGATACGTCGTCATCACGCAGATCACGTACGGGCGATCCTTCAGGAACACGACCCCCGAGTCGTTCCTCACGCCCTCGAGCGCTCCCGGCTTGTTGGCGACCTGCAGCTCCTCCGGCAGCTCGCGCGGCAGCCAGCTGTCCTTGTGCGTCGCGAGCACCCGGAAGAAGTCGGCGAGCAGCGGTTCGCCGACGATCTTGCCGTGGTACAGGCGCTCGAGCAGCGTCATCATCTCGCGCGGCGTCGAGACGTTCTCGCGCCCCTCGGCGGCGGCCCTGAGGTCCATCATCTTGCGCCTGAGCCGCGTCTGGCGCAGACCCTGGCCGTCGAGCAGCGCAGCCACATTGTCCATGCCGACGCGGTCGATCAGCACGTTGGTGGCGGCGTTGTCGCTGACCGCGACCATCAGCGTCGCGAGGTCGCGGTTCGTCAGCTGCGTGACCCCCGCCGTCAGCCCGCCCATGATGTCGCTGTCCGGCACGAGGTCCGCGGCGCGCACCACGTAGCGGTCCGAGAGGTCGGCCTTGCCGGCGGCGCCGCGCCGCGCCTGCTCGGCCTGGTGGTAGAGCTCGGCCAGCACCGCGATCTTGATCGAGCTCGCCTGCGGGAACACCTCCTCGCCGTGCAGCGTCAGCTCCTGGCCGGTGCTCAGGTCGAGGATCGCGACGCCGAGCACGCCGTCGAGGTGTCGCTCGACCTCGCCGATCGTCGCGCGCAGGTGCTCCCACAGCAGCTGTTGCTTCTCGGCCGGTGGCGGCGCGGCGCAGGCCGCGCCGCTCGCCAGCAGCAGCACGATTGAGAGCAGCTTGGTCATGCGCGTTCCCCGGGGCGTCGGCGCGGCCGGCGGCGCCGCGGCCCGGCGATTCTAGCCGGTCCCGGTGCGCGGACAACCGCGCGCGCCGCGCCCGCGGTCAGGTCGAGGTCCGCGCCCGCGCGACCCACCACGACAGGGCGCCGACCACCGCCAGCCACAGCGCCGCCCACGCGCCGATCCGCGGATCGTCGACGAAGGCGAGCACGAGGTACGCCGCGGACCCGCCGAGCACCAGCAGCGTGGTCCACGGGTAGGCCGGCACGCGAAACGGCCGCGGCGCGTCGGGCTCGCGCCGCCGCAGCACGATGACGGCCGCGTAGGCCGTCAGGTAGTTGAGCACGAACAACAGCGCCGAGACGTCGATGATCTGCTCGAACGTGCCGCTCAGGATCGCGAGCGCGGCGACCGCACTCGTCAGCGCGAGCGCGACGCCGGGCGTGCCGCCGGCGCTCACCCAGGTGGTCGGCCGCGGCAGCAGGCGGTCGCGGCCGAGCGCGTAGACGATCCGCGGCGCCATCAGCATCACCGAGTTGAGCAGCGACAGCACGACGCACAGCGAAATCAGCGCAACCAGCTCGGCGGCACCGCCCGGCAGCAGCACGCGCGCCGCCTCGACGACCGGCAGCTTGGCCGCCGCGAGTCCCGGCAGCGACAGCGCGTGCAGCAGCCCCGCGTTGATCAGCAGGTACAGGGTCATCGTCAGGAGCGCCGCGCCGATCATGGCTCGCGGCACCGCGCGCACCGCATCGACGGTCTCCTCCGCGAAGTAGATCGAGCTGTACCAGCCGTCGTAGGCGACCAGCACGAGGCGCAGCGCGCCGAACACGGCCGCCGCGAGCGCGAGCGCCGAGTGTCGCGGGCCGGCGGCGGCCGCCACCGCCGGCGGCGGCGTGACCACGAAGCACGCCAGCACCAGGCCGACCAGCGAGATGGCGACCAGCACGCTGATCGCGTTCTGCGTGCGGCTACCGACGCGCAGCCCGAGGCAGTGCACGCCGGTCACGAGCGCCACCACGCCGAGCGCCACTGCCTGGCCGTGGCCCGCGAGCGCCGGCACCAGCGCGCCGATGAAGTCGGCGGCGGCGAACGCCGCGTAGGCGATGCTGAGCACCTGCACCATCCAGTCGTTGACGCCGACCAGCAGCGCGTAGCCGGTGCCGAAGGCGCGCCGCGCGTAGACGTAGAAGCCGCCGGCCGCCGGCATCATCGTCACGAGCTCGGCGACCGACATCGCGCCGAGCGTCGCGTACAGGCCGCCCGCGAGCCAGACGAGCGCGATCAGCGGCACGTTGCCGAGCAGCGCCGCGACGTCGCCCGGGAGGCGCAGAATGCCGACGCCGATCGTGCCGCCGAAGGCGACCGCGACCGCGAAGCCCAGCCCGAGGATGCGCTTGAGCGGCGTCGCCCGTGTCTCGACCTGGCTCAAGCGGCTGCTCCTCGCCTCGCGCGTGGCCGCGCGCCGCGGCCTCCCGCGGCGGGCCGGCCGCCGGCGCCCGGCGGGCGGGGCGCCGCGCCGGGGCCGGTCCGGCTGCGGACCGGCGCCCGCCGGGGGTAGCGCGTCAGAACGCGTACTTGATGCGCAGGTTCCAGAACGCGCCGGGCAGGTCGTAGGTGCCCGCGTCGTAGCCGTTCAGCGTGCAGGTGTAGCAGATCGGCGGGTTGACGCCGAAGATGTTGTTGACGCCGAGCGAGAGCTGCAGTCCCTTGGCGTGCATCGCATCGTTCCACTGCACCTGCACGTCGTTGTACAGCACCGACTCGAGCGTGTGATAGGTCTCGTGGTTGGAGCAGCCCGGCACGTTGGTGATCGACGCGTTCGAGCAGATCTCCTTGACGGAGTCGATGTAGCGCAGGATCCAGCTGACCTCGACGTCGTGCATGTTCCAGCCGAGCTGGGCGTTGGTGCGGATCTGCGGGATCGCGCTGTTGTTGACCTCGATGCCGACCGTGCGCTGCGCGACGTTGCCGTTCTGGTCGACGGCCTTGTAGTCGTTGACGTAGGTCAGCTGCAGCGCCGCCGTGAAGCGCCCGGCGCTCGAGTTGTGCGACAGCCAGTTGATCTTCAGGTCCTCGCCGCTGGTCGTGATCTCGCCGAGGTTCTCCAGGAAGTTGTGCGGCGGCAGCAGGTTGCCGCCCGGCGCGCGCGTGAAGCCCGAGCACAGCGTCGGATCGGTACCGCCCGCCGCGATGCAGGCGTCCAGCAGCGCCTGGATGTCGGCGGCCTGGATCGCACCCTTGACCTTGTGGTTGTAGTAGGTGGCCTCGAAGCTCAGCCGGTCGGTCACGCTGCCCTGGGCCCAGTCGGCGTTGTGCACGAGCCCGATTGTGTAGCTGTCGGACTTCTCGGGCTGCAGCTTCGGGTTGCCGCCGGTGAAGGTCGTGATCTGCGTGTTGGCCTGCACGAAGCCGGGCGGCACGCCCTGCGCCACGCAGCCCGCCGGCAGCGGGACCACCGGGCCACTGGGCGGACCGCAGGGATCGGTGAGCGTCGCGCCGAACTGCGTCAGGCCATAGAGCTCGCCGATGTTCGGCGCCCTGAAGCCGGTCGAGTAGGTGCCGCGCAGCGCCAGCTCCTTGATCGGCTGCCAGCGGAAGCCCGCCTTGTAGGTCGTCTCGTTGCCGAAGGTGGAGTAGTCGGAGTAGCGCAGCGCCGCGCTCATGTCGAAGGTCTTGAAGAGCGGCAGGCTGAACTCCGCGTACACCTCGTTGACGTGGTAGCTCGCCTCGACCGGGAACGCCAGCGAGTCCTGCGACTCGCCGTTCTGGCGCAGCGGGTCGGGCGCGAAGGCACCGTCGTAGAGGCGGTGCTCGGCGCCGACCGCGATGCCGGCGGCACGGTCCTCAATGTGGAACAGGTCGCCGGTGATGTTCGCCGAGATCAGCTTCAGGCCCTGCGAGCTCGAGTCGAGCTGCGTGGTGCGGATCCACGACAGCATCGCCGGCGTGATCGGCCGGCCCTGGCCGCCGAACAGGTCGAGCGGCACGCAGCCCGGCACCGCGGCGCAGATCGCCGGGTCGCCGAGCGCGAGCGACAGGTGCGCGAGGTTGTAGCCGTTGTAGAAGGTCTGGCTCGCCTTGTTCTCGGTGTCGACGAAGTTGACGTCCCAGTGGTAGCCGTTGCCGACGCGCAGCGTGCCGCGGATGCCGGCGTTCACGTACCAGGTGTCGACGTTCTGGTCGAACACGCGCGGTCCGCCCTCGAGCGGCCGGCGCGTGACCCAGCCGAAGTTGCTGGCCGCGTTCAGGTCGATGCCGAAGGGGTTGTACGGGTTCAGCCGCGAGATCGAGATCGTGTCGGCGATGCACGAGCAGCCGGTGTAGGGGCCGACGAAGATCGGCTCCGGCGCCGCCTGGTTGGTCGAGGTGCGGGTGTTGTACAGGCCCTTCAGGTACAGCTGGACGTCGTCGTTGATGTCGTAGGTCGTGTTCGTGAAGATCGCCTTGCGCTGCGACGGCGTCAGCAGCAGGTTGTACGGCTGGTAGTTGAAGCGGTCGGCGGTGCTCCAGTCGTGGTACGAACCGGCCGACGGATTGGCCGGGTTCCAGATCGGGTTGCCGGTGGTGCCGGTGTTGAGCGTGAGGTCGTAGAAGTTCTGCTGGTCCGCCGAGCACGAGCCGTAGGTGCCGGCCGGCCGCGCCGGGTCGCAGAACGTGAAGCGGCCCTGCGGCGTCGCCGAGCTGCCGGCCGCGTTGCCGGCCAGCGGCTCCGGGTCGTTCGACTGCCACCACTTCGAGGAGCTGATCGCGTCCTGGTTGTAGTAGCTCGCGACGAAGACGCTGCTGAACTTGTCGGTCGAGCCGCCGAGCGTGAGGCTCGCCTCGGTGGTGCGGCCGCCCTTGCCGTACTCGCCGGTGTAGTAGTTGGCCTCGGCGCCGTTGAACTTCTTGCGGGTGATGATGTTGACCACGCCCGCGATCGCGTCCGAGCCGTACACCGCCGAGGCGCCGTCCTCGAGCACCTCGATGCGATCGACGATCGACATCGGGATGGTGTTGAGGTCGGCGCTGCCGCTGACGCCCGAGGCCGAGGACTCGTTGACCCAGCGGATGCCGTCGACCAGCACCAGCACGCGCTTCGAGTCGAGGTTCCTGAGGTCGACCTGGGCGGAGCCCGCGCCGATGCCGCCGCCGTCCGGCGGGTAGCCGAAGTTGCCGGACGAGTTGAACTTGGCGTTCAGCGCCGAGCCGCCGGTCGTGAGCTGCTGCAGGAGGTCGCCGACGCTCGCAATGCCGGTCTTCTCGATCGCGTCGCGATCGATGATCGAGATCGGCTGCTCGGCCTGGGCGCCGCGCTGCACGATGCGCGAGCCGGTGACCACGACGTCGGTCATCGCCACCGGTTCGGTGGAGGGCTGGGACTGGCCGAGGGCCACGCCGCCGCCCGCGAGTCCGAGTAGTACTGCCGCAACACGAAGCCCGCCACGGGCCGAGATCTTCAGTTTCACTGTCGCCCCCATCTGGAATTCGAACGTTGTTGTTCGGCGGCCGATTCAGGCCTTGGGTGCGTTTTTACGCCACACACCCCAAAAAGGCAAAGGCCCCGACCGCCGCCGGGCCGCGACCCGGGCCCTTGTAGCTCATGCGCAACATGGGTGCGGTGGCCGTCACTGGGCGCCCGCCGAGAGCGGGACCCGGCGGCGCGCGGTCGGTGCGCCGGCCGCGCCGGTGTACGCTCGCAGCCGAACGGGCAGCCGCTCGGGTATCGACGAGGACAACGCCATGAGGATCCGTATCACCCTGGCCTTCGCGCTCGCGGGCGGCGCGATCGCGGCCGGCCCCGCCGCCCAGGCCGGCACGTTCACGCTCGAGCAGGTGCTCTCGGCGCCGTTTCCGTCCGCCCTCACCGCCGACCCGCTCGCGCGCCGCTTCGCCTGGGTCGAGCGCGCCGAGGGACGCCGCAACGTCTGGGTCGCGACGCCCCGGCGCGGCCAGCCGGGCTTCGAGGCACGCGCGCTCACCCGCTACGGCGACGACGACGGCCAGGACCTCGGCGAGCTGCGCTTCGTTCCCGGCCGCGACGCGCTCGTGTACGTGCGCGGCGGCGACTTCGAGGCGCCCGACAAGCCCTACCCGAACCCGGCGCACGCCCCGACCCCGCCCGAGCAGGACCTGTGGCTCGTGACCCTCGCCGGCGGCGCGCCGGTCAAGCTCGCCGAGGGCCACGCGCCGGTGGTCGCGCCCGGCGGCGAGCGCGTCGTGTTCCTGCGCAAGGGCGACCTGTACGGCGTCGCACCGCGCGCGGGCGCCAAGCCCGAGGAACTCATCCGCGGCCTCGGCGACCTGGGCTCGGTGCGCTTCGCACCGGACGGCCGCTCGTTCGCCTTCGTCAGCCTGCGCGGCGACCACAGCGTCATCGGCCTGTACTCGTTCGCGGAGCGGCGCGTGCGCTGGCTGGACGCCGGCTTCGGCTTCGACGTCGAGCCGACCTTCGCGCCGGACGGCCGCCGCATCGCCTTCCTGCGCCTGCCGTTCCAGCCCGACGAGATCGGCATCGGCCCGCACCGCACCGGCACGCCGTGGTCGATCCGGCTCGCGAGCGTCGACAGCGGCGCGAGCACCGAGCTGTATCGCGCACCGGCCGGCCGCGGCAGCGTGTTCCACGCTCTGGCGTCGGAGGCCCAGCTGTACTTCGCCCGCGGCGAGCAGCTGGTGTTCCCGGCCGAGACCGACGGCTGGCTGCACCTCTACGCCGTGCCGACCGCGGGCGGCGCCGCCCGCCTGCTGACGCCGGGCGCCTTCGAGGTCGAGTTCGCGGCGGCGGCGCCGGACGGCAGCGCCGTCGTCTACGCGGCGAACGCCGGCGACATCGAGCGCCGCCACCTGTGGCGCGTCGCGCTGCCGGACGGCGCGCCGACGCCGCTGACCCCGGGCGAGGGCATCGAGACGATGCCGGCGGTCGGCGCCGACAACGCCACGGTCGCCTACTTCGCCGCCAGCGCGCGCCGGCCGATGCACGCGGCGGTGCTGGAGCCCGGCGGCAGCGGCGCGGACCTTCGGCCCGGCGGCCTGCCTGCCGGCTTTCCGGCCGATGCGCTCGTCGTGCCGCAGCCGGTCACGCTGACCGCCCGCGACGGGGTGGTCGCGCACGGCGACCTGTTCCTGCCGCCGCCCGGCACCGCGGCCGGGCGCCGCCCGGCGGTGGTGTTCATGCACGGCGGGCCGATCCGGCAGATGCTGCTCGGCTGGCACTACATGGACTACTACAGCAACGCCTACGCGCTCAACCAGTACCTCGCCAGCCGCGGCTACGTGGTGCTCGCGCTCAACTACCGCGCGGGCATCGGCTACGGCCTCGAGTTCCGCGAGGCCGAGCACTACGGCGCGACCGGGGCCTCGGAGTACAACGACGTGCTGGCCGCGGCCGAGTACCTGCGCGGCCGCGCCGACGTCGATCCGGCGCGGCTCGGGCTGTGGGGCGGCAGCTACGGCGGCTACCTGACGGCGCTCGGGCTCGCGCGCAACTCCGAGCTGTTCGCGGCCGGCGTCGACGTGCACGGCGTGCACGACTGGTACCACGACGACCTCGCGCTGGTGCGGCACAACGTGCCCTACTACGACCGCGACGTGTCCGCGGCCGCGGTCGAGACCGCCTGGCGCGCCTCGCCGATGAGCGCGGTCGCGAGCTGGCGCTCGCCGGCGCTGTTCGTGCACGGCGACGACGACCGCAACGTCTCGTTCTCGGAGACGACGCGCCTCGTCACGGCGCTGCGCGCGCGCGGCGTCGACTGCGAGGAGCTGGTGCTGCCGGACGAGATCCACGACTTCCTGCGCCACGCGAGCTTCGTGCGCGTGTACACGGCGGCGAGCGAGTTTCTCGACCGCCGGCTGGCGCGCTGACGCCGGCGGCGGCCGGCGGCGCCGCGCCTCAGGCGGCGATGCAGCGGTTGCGGCCGGCGGCCTTGGCCCGGTAGAGGGCCGCGTCGGCGCGGTCGAAGACCGTCTCGGCCGAGTCGCCGTCGCGCAGCTCGGTCAGCCCGCAGGAGACCGTGACCGGCACCGGCGTGCCGCGGAAGTGGAAGCGCAGCGCCTCCACCGACTCGCGCATGCGCTCGGCGACCGCGACGGCGTCGCCGAGGCCGGTGCCGATCAGCAGGCTGACGAACTCCTCGCCGCCGTAGCGCGCGAGGAAGTCGACCTCGCGCCGGCCGCGGCCGAGGCAGCCGGCCACCTCGCGCAGCACCGCGTCGCCGCCGCGGTGGCCGCAGCTGTCGTTGATGGCCTTGAAGTGGTCGACGTCGAAGACCAGCACCGCGACCGGGCTGCGAAAGCGCTTCCAGCGGGCGAGCTCCTCGGCGAAGCGCTCGTCGAAGGAGGCGCGGTTGGCGACCCGGGTCAGCGGGTCGAAGCGCGCGCGCCGGCGCTCCAGGTCGAGGTTGCGGTGCAGCTCGCGCGTCTCGCCCTCGAGCTCGGTGATCCGCGACCGCATCCGCTCGGTGCGCGCCGCGTGCTCGACGAAGCGCAGCTGCTCGCGCTCGCGGAAGTCGCGGACGTTCACGGCGACCGCCTCGAGCCGGTCGGCGACCATCGCCCGCAGCGCGCCGAGGTCGTCGCTGGCGCGGACTTCGTCCGAGAGCCGCGTCATCTGCGCCAGTACCTCGACGTTCAGCGATTCGGTGTCCTCGTGCTGGCGTTCGCGGTCGGCGCTGGCGCTGGCGAGGAAGATGGCCATCTCCTCGAGGCGCTCGGTCACCTGGGCGAGCATCGCCGCCGCCTCGGCGCGCTCGCGCGCGATCGCGGCGCCGTGCGCGGCGACGAGCTCCGCGACGCGTGCCAGCACCTGCGCGAGCGCGGCGTCGTCGGCCGCGGCGGCGAGGTCGGCCTGCAGGCCGGCGAGCTCGGGCGCGGCCGGATCGGACTGGGCGAGGCGCTCGACGAGCGCCGCGACGGCGGCGCAGCTCGCGTCCCAGCGGCGCGGCGCGGCCGGCAGCGGCGCGCGCACGCCCGCCGGCGCCGCCGCGGCACGGGCGACGGCGCCGCCCGCCGGCGGCGCGGCGGCGGGTGCCGGGCCCGGCGGCGTCGGCGCGGCCGACTTCTCCACCGCCATGATGGTGTCGGTCAGCGAGTCGAACAGCGCCTTCAGCTCGACCGCGTCCGATTCGCGGCGCGCCGCGGCGGCGAGCTTGTCGAGCTGGGCGTCGACGCGCCCGTCGTCGCCCTTGGCGACGGCGCACAGGCGCTGCACCAGCCGGCGCAGGATCTGCTCGACCGCGCGCCAGCGACGCTCCTCGGCCTCCATCTCGCGCAGCGAGTCGAGATGCTTCTTCTTCCAGTCGACGGGCTCGGTCACGCGGCGCTCGCACGCAACGACGGTCAACCGCTGCTATCGGCAGCCGGCGGACCGGCTTGAGGTCCGTGGCCGCGCTCCGGCGCCGCCGGCGGTCACGGCGGCGGCGACCCCGCGATGATCGGGATGTGCGGCGCCGCCGTCCGCGGCGCGAGCCCGGACAGGCGCGGATCGTCCGCGACCTCGACGCGGCGGGCATAGGCGCAAAATCCCGATCGCAGATAGAAGGCGAGCGCGGCCGGATGGTCGTTGGTGCAGGTGTGCACCCACAGGCGCCGGATCGGCCGCGCCCAGGCGCGCTCGAGCGCGCGGTTCATCAGCCAGCGCCCGGCACCCTGGCCGAGCACCGCCCGGTCGAGGCCGTAGAAGGCGAGTTCGCACTCGCCGGCATCGCGGAAGTCGAGCTCGAGCAGGCCGAGGTCGCGGCCGCCGGCGGCGAGCGCGTACACCTCGACGTCGGGGTGGCGGATGATCGCCTCGAGCTCGGGCACCGGCATCACGAGGCGCGAGAACCAGAGCCACTCGGCGCCGACGCGCGCGTAGAGCTCGCGGTACCACGCCGCCTCGGGCCGCGGCACGCGGCGCAGCTGCCACGGCGGCGCCTCGCGCTCGGCGCGGGTCGCGGGACGCTCGCGCATCTCGAGGCAGGTGACGACCGCGGCGATCTTGCCGGGCGCCACGTCGCTGTATCCGTCAGGTAGCACCATCGTGGTCCGCATCCTCGGCGCGTCCGCGCCATAAGGTGGCACACCGGCCGCCGGCCTGTCATCCGCGCCGGCGACGCGCCAAGCCTGCTAGGCTGCCGCTCCCCTGCCGCACCCGGACGTCCATGACCACCGCGACCCGCCGCCTGCCGGCGCTCGTTCTCGCCGCGGCGCTGCTGTCGACGCTGCCGCCGGCGGCGCGTGCCCAGGCGCCCGCGTCGGCCCCGCTGCTCGGCCCGGCGGAGCTGGTCGGCGAGGTGCTGGCCCGCGCCGACGACCGCCTCGCGCTGATGCCGGCGGTCGCGGCCGCCAAGTGGGCCCAGCACCAGCCGGTCGGCGACCCGGCCCGCGAGGCGGCCGTCACCCAGGCGGCCGGCGACCGCGCGGCCGAGCTCGGCCTGCTGCGCGAGCCGGTCGTGGCGCTGTTCGCGCTGCAGGTGCGCCTCGCGCGCGCGGCGCAGGAGTCGCTGCTCGAACGCTGGTCGCGCGGCGAGCCACCCGAAGAGCGCGGACCGGCGCAGTCGCTCGCCGGCGAGCTGCGGCCGCGCCTCGACCGGCTGAGCGGCGAACTCGTCGAGGCGCTCTACCTCGCGGCGCCGGCGCTGGCGGAGCCCGACGCGTCGTCGCGGTACGCGGCGGTCGCCCGCGAGCGCCTGCCCGCGCCGCGCTGGACGGCGTCCGACCGCGCCGAGCTGCTGGCGGCGCTCGCCGCGGTCCGGTTCGCAGCGCCGCGCTCGCTCGAGCGCGCCGAGCGCGCGCGGCTGCTGCGCATCGGCACGCCGGCGGACTACGCGCCGTTCGCCATCGAGGCCGGCGGGCGGGTGACCGGCGCCGACGTCGCGCTCGCGCTTCGGCTCGCGACGGCGCTTGGCCTGCGGCCGGTGTTCGTGCGCAGCTCCTGGCGCACCCTGCTCGCGGACCTGGCGGCCGACCGCTTCGACATCGCCGTGGGCGGCATCTCCGTGACCCCGGCGCGGGCCGCCGCGGCCGGGTTCTCGCGGCCCACCGCGCACGGCGGCAAGACCGCCGTCGGCCGCTGCTCCGACCGCGAGCGTCTCGGGTCGCTGGCTGCGATCGACCAGCCGGCGGTGCGGGTCATCGAGAACCCCGGCGGCACCAACGAGGCGTTCGCGCGCAACACGCTGCACGCGGCCTCGCTCAGCGTGCATCCCGACAACCGCACGGTATTCGACGAGATCGTCGCGGCGCGCGCCGACGTGATGTTCACCGACGACATGGAAGTGGCACTCGCGACGCGCCGCCATCCGGAGCTTTGCCGCCTGCTCGATGAGCTGTACGCGCCGGCGGACAAGGCGATCCTGCTGCCGCCGGAGCCGGCCTGGGCGGCGGCGGTCGATGCGTGGCTCGTGCCGGAGATCGCCCGCGGCACGCCGCAGCGGCTGCTCGCCGAGGAGCTCGCGCGCTGACGGCCGGTCTAGGGCGCGCGCGCCGCGATCCGCACCTGGCCCGGCTCCCCGAGCCGGGCCCCGAGGCCGAGCCGCCGGCGCAGCCCGAGATCCGGCAGGCTCCACCACGGCGCCGGCGTGAGCACGCCGCCCGCGCCGATCTCGAAGCCGGCGGCGGCGATCAGCTCGGCGTACTGCTCGGCGCTCTGCTGCTCGCGCGGCGGGTGCCGAAACAGCAGTCGCACCGGCCACCAGCCGAGGAACGAGCGGCAGGACTCGGCGAGCAGCAGCCAGCCACCGGGCGCGAGCACGCGGCGCAGCTCCGCGAGCACGGCTGCCGGGTCGGCGCAGTGGTGCAGCAACTGGTGGCAGACGACCAGATCGACCGAGCCGCTGGCGATCGGCAGGCGGGTGGCGTCGGCGCGGCGCACCTCGATCGCGCCGCCGAGCCGGGCCGCGAGCCGCGTCGCGGCCGCCACGGCGCCGGGCTGGATGTCGACGGCGATCAGCCGCCGCGGCGCGAAGGTCCGCCGCAGCGCCTCGAAGGCCGCACCCTCGCCGCAGCCGGCATCGAGCACGGTCGCGAACGGCCCGTGGCCGGGCGGCAGCAGCGCGGCGAGCTCGGCCATCGCCTCGGCGACGACGTACTGCCGCCAGATGCCGGTGCGCTGGAACCACTCCCCGAAGCGGGTCTCGGGGACGTACCCGCCGCCCGCCGGCCGCCGTGCCGCGGCGTTCAAGGATCGCGGCCGGCGGCCGAGAGGTAGGCGCTCAGCCGCTCGCGCAGCACGGCCGGCGCGCCGATGTGCATCTCGCCGCTCGCGGCGCTGACCGCGACCTGGATCGTGTGTCCGGTGGTGGTCCGCTGGCCGTCGGCGTCCAGGATCTCGTAGCCGATCTTCAGCCGGTAGTCCCATTCGAGCAGCCGCGCCCGGGTCGTGATGCGCGAGTCGAACGGCAGCGCGCGGATGTACTTGACGCTCGCCTTGACGATCGGCCAGTAGAAGCCGCTGGCCAGCATCTGGCGGTAGCCGTAGCCGATCGACTCGAGCAGCGCGCAGCGCGCCTGGTCGAAATAGCGGAAGTAGTTGCCGTGCCAGGCGACGCCGACCGGATCGGCGTCGTGGAACGGCACCGTCAGCTCGACCGTGGCTGACAGGTCGATCGCGAGCGGCAGCTCCGCCGGCGTCACGACGGCGCTCGCGATCCGGCCGCCGCGCGGCGGCGGTGCGCGCCGCCGGCAGCGCGCCGCGGGTCAGGGCTCGTGTCCATGGCCTTATCCTGACGCGCCGGCGCGAGCTGCGGAAGTGGGGGGTGCCACGCAGCGCCTCAGCCGCGCGCCGCGCGGGCGGCGCGGTGGCTCAGCCATGCGCGCAGCACGCGCTCCCCGGCCAGCAGCGCGCCGGCGCCGAGGTATGCCAGCAGCCCGTTGTACAGCGCCCACGTCTCGCGCGAGCCGGCGAGCGCGGTCGCGAGCGCGATGCCGCCATTGGCGGCGAAGAACGCGCACCAGACGACCGTCACCATGCGCGTGTAGCGCACGCCGGCTGCGTCGAGCACCGCGCCGGTGGCGCGCGCGATCCGCTCGACCATGCTCGGCGGCCGCAGCAGCGTCATCGCGAACGCCGTCAGCAACGTCGCGTTCACGCCGACCGGATAGAGGCGCGCCAGCGTCTCGCTGTCGGTGGCGATGATCGCCGCGGCGAAGGCCGTCCCCACCAGCAGCGCGCCCAGCGCCTGCAGGCGCACGCCGCCCGGCGTCAGGTAGCGGATCGCGAGCACGATCAGCAGCGCGAGGCCGGCGACGCGGATCCGGCCGCGGCCGATGAGCAGGTAGACGCCGAAGGGATAGGCGGCGAGCAGCAGCGCCGACGCCGTGCGCAGCAGCACGCGCCCCGACGGCCGCCTCACGGGCCGGCACCGCGCGTCGCCGCGCGCCGGTGCAGCGCGGGGTCCCGCGCCCGGTCGCGGGCGCATCGCGATCGCCGCGCGCCCAGGCGCATGCGCTGTCGCCGGCCGCTACAGCAGCTGCTGGTCGATGTTCTGCTTCAGCTTGAGCACCCAGCCGTTGTAGTGCGGATGGATCAGCTCTTCGGTGTCGGTCTTCTTGTAGTTGAGGTTGGTGCTGTCGACGTAGTGGATGCTGTAGCTCTGGGTGTCGAAGGTGATCTCGACCACGGCGGAATGGCTGCGCGTCATCACCGTCAGCTTCATGCGGCCCGGCGAGGATTCCGACACCGACCAGTGGCCCGCCTTCGCGCCGGCCACGGTGATCGCGTGCTGCACGTCCTCGAGCGTCCGCTGGGTCCCTGCCTTGGGCGGGATCGTGTTGTGCTCGAAGTTCTGAATCGGCACGTTCGAGCGCGCAAACGCCGCGCCCGACAACCCCAGCATCAACAGCAACACAAAGCCCCGGTGCAGCGCGCGCATGACGAATCCTCCCTTTCGATACACGACCGCGACCCGGCGCGGATTGACGAGAAGCTGCCGCCGAACGGCCCGCCCGTCAAGCGCCGGGTGGCTGCCTAGACCGTCGCCGCGGCCCCGGCAACCTGCCGGTACAGCTCGAGCACGGCCTCGCGCGCGAGCTTGCCCGTCGGCGACCGCGGCAGCGCCGGCACGATCAGCAGCGGGCGCGGGATGAAGACCGGGTCGAGCAGCGGTACGAGCGCGGCGCGCACCGCCGCCGCGTCGAGCGTGCGCGCGACCACCAGCGCCACCAGCCGCGCCTCGTCCGCGGCGCCCGGCAGCTGGAATGCGACCGCGTCCTCGACGCCGGGCACGGCGCACAACAGCCGCGTCACCTCGGCGAGCGAGCCGCGCTTGCCGCCGATCTTGACGAGGTCGCTGTCGCGGCCGCCGAGCACGAAGCTGCCGTCCGCCCGGAACTCGAGCGCATCGAGCAGCCGCACTTCGCCCGCGATGTGCGCGGCGCGCACGCGCGCGACGCCGTCGTCGACGCGGCAGCGGATGCCTTCGAAGAAGCGCCAGGCTTCGCCGCCGGCGGTGCGGCGCGCGGCCATGCTGCCGACCTCGGTGCAGCCGTAGATCTCGACCAGCCCGGCGCCGAACAGCGCCTCGACCGAGCGGGCGAGCGCCGCCTCGAGCGGCGCGGTGGCCGACAGCACTCGTTCGACCGGCGCGAAGCTCATGCCGGAGGCGAGCAGCGCCCGCAGGTGCACCGGCGTCGATACCAGCACCCGCGGCGGCGGCGACTCCATGAGCGCGGCGGCGACGTTCGCCGGAAAGAACGGCCGGCCGTCGTGCATCGCGACCGGACCGCGCAACGCCGCGAGCGCGGTGGTCTCGAAGCCGTACATGTGCTGCGCCGGCACCGTCGACACGACCGAGAACGGGCCCGCGCCCTCGCCGAGGAAGTGCGGCAGGTTGATCGCGGTACCGGCCACGAGCGCCCGCCAGCTCTTGGGCTGCGGCATCGGCGCGCCGGTGCTGCCGCTCGTGAAGGTCACGGCCGCAATCAGCTCCGGCGGCACCGCGGCGTTCACGGGCGGCGCGCGCAGCGACTCGTCCGCCGCGACGACCTTGGCGCCGAAGCGCGCGCCGGCGGCGTCGGCGACGACGACGCTGCCCGGCCAGTCGTCCCGGATCCGGGCCACCGTCGATTCGAGCGCGTTCGGCGGCATCAGCGTCGTCAGGCCGCGCGCCAGCGCGGCGGCGAACGCCACCAGGAAGCGGTAGCGGTCCTCGCAGACGTTGATGACGGTGCCGGTCGCCGGCAGTTCGCGCGCCAGACCCTGTGCCTGCGCGAGGAACGCCTCGGCCGTGACTGGCGCGCCGCGCCGGATGGCGATCGGCTCGCCCGGCGCGCGCGCGAGCAACGGTACGCCGGCCGTCGGCCGGTCCGCCGCAGCGACCGTCGCGTCGCCGCAGCTGCGTTTCGTCAGGTCGTGCGCCGTCACGCTGTTCCCCGCTGCGACGCGCCGCACCCCCATCGCACGCGTCGCGGCGGATACTAGCAAACCGGCGCACGGCAGCCGCCCCGGGGCCGCTGTGGCATGATAAAGACGCATGCGCTGCAGAGCGCACCGGGACGGGGTTTATGACTGCATCGCAGGCGGGGACGCTGCTCGAGCCGTCCGCGCGGTCGACGACCGCCGCGACGGCGGCCGAGGCCGATGCCGCGCGAGCCTTTGACCCGGGCGCGCGCAGCGCGTCGAGTTTCTTCGCGCTGCGCTTCGGCCAGCACGACTCGCCGCGCGACGATGCCGGCATCGTGCCGGTCCCGCTGCGGCGCCTCGGCGGCGGGCGATCGTGGCCGATCTGGAGCGGCAGCGAGGCGGCGGTGCGCGGCGCGGCGGCCGCCGGTGGCGGCGCGCTGAGCACGCCGGACCACGTGGTCCTCCACCGCAGCGTGGCGCTCGGCGGCGGCGCCGACGTCGGCGCCGTGGCGCGCGAGGTCTACAGGGACCTGCTCACCCGGGCACGCGGACTCGGCTACCCGCACCCGGTCCGGATCTGGAACTTCGTGCCGGACATCAACCGCGGCGCCGGCGACGCCGAGACCTACGTGCTGTTCAATGCCGGCCGCAAGGCAGCCTTCGACCTGCTCGGCTTCGCGCCGGCGCGCTATCCGGCGGCGACCGGCGTCGGCAGCGCCCCCGGCTCGCCGCTGACGGTCATCGTCGCCGCCAGTCGTGCCGAGCCGACGCCGATCGAGAACCCGCGCCAGACCAGTGCCTACCTGTACCCGCGCCGCTACGGGCCGCGCTCGCCGGCCTTTGCGCGCGCGATGCTGCTGCCGGACCGCGACGGCGCGACGCTGTTCGTTTCCGGCACCGCCAGCATCGTCGGCCACGAGTCGCAGCACCGCGGCATCGAGGCGCAGCTCGCCGAGACGCTGACCAACATCGCGCAGCTGCTCGACTGCGCGGCGGCGAAGTTCCCCGGCCTCCGGCCCGGAGCGCGCCGCCACTGGCAGGTGTACCTGCGCGACCCCGCGGACCTCGCGGTCGTCGAGCGCGAGGTGCGCAGCGGGCTCGGCGACGGCGCCGCGGTCAGCTTCCTGCAGGCCGACATCTGCCGGCGCGAGCTGCTGGTCGAGATCGAGGGCGTCTGCGAATTCGGCCGCCACGCGCCGGCGCCCGGCGCCTGAGCGCCATGCGCATCGCCTTCATCTCCGCGAACCGCGAGCAGCTGCCCGACCCGGTCGTGCCGCTCGGCGTGCTGTACATGATGAGCGTCGCGGGCGAGGCGCACGACAAGACGCTGATCGACCTGTGCTTCGAGGATGAGCCGCTGGCCGCGCTCGCGGCCCGGCTCGACGAGTTCCGGCCCGAGCTCGTCGCCATCAGCATGCGCAACGTGCAGAACGCCGACTACACCGACACCACCGGCATCCTCGCCTACTACGACGACATCCTGCGCGTCGTGCGCGCCCACACCGCCGCGCCGGTGGTCATGGGCGGCGGCGGCTTCAGCGTCATCCCGCACGAGCTGATGGCGCGCTTCGGCCTCGACTACGGCATCACCGGCGAGGGCGAGCGCGCCTTCGCCGAGCTCGTCGCGCGCCTCGCCGCCGGCTCGCGCGACACCGGCGGCATCCACAACCTGCTCGGCGGCAGCGGCACCGTGGTCGCCGCCGGGCTGAACCGCCGCGATTTCCTCGACATCACCCAGAATGTGCTGCCGGACCGGCGCTGGGTCGATCCGCGCTACTACCAGCACTCCGGCATCACCTCGGTGCAGACCAAGCGCGGTTGCGCGATGCAGTGCGACTACTGCACCTATCCGCTGATCGAGGGCCGGGCGATACGCCAGCGGGTCGGCGACGTGGTCGCGGCGGAATGGGAGGCCGCGATCGGCGCCCACCCGGCCATCGACCACGTGTTCATCGTCGACTCCGTGTTCAACCTGCCGCCGCACCACGCGCGCGAGGTCTGCGAGGCGCTGATCGCGCGCAACCTGAAGACGCCATGGACCTGCTACCTCAATCCGGTGCGCTTCGACCAGGCGCTCGCCGACGTGATGGCGCGCGCCGGCTGCGCCGGCGTCGAGATCGGCTCGGACTCGGGCACCGACGAGGGCCTGTTGCGCCTGCGCAAGGGCTTCACGACCGAGAAGATCCGCCAGACCGCGCGCATCTGCCGCGCCGCGGGCATCAAGGACTGCCACACCTTCATCCTCGGCACGCGCGGCGAGACGCTCGCGGACGTCGAGCGCTCGCTGAGCTTCATCGAGGAGATCGACCCGTACGGCGCGATCCTGATGGCGTACAAGGACGACCGCGAGGCCGTCGATCCGGAGCTCGCGAGCCGCGCCGGCGAGTTCCGCTCGCGCGTGCTCGAGGCGATCGAGCGGCGCGCGGCGCCGCGCAGCCGCTGGGTCGTGCCGTCGCTGGGGCTGCGCTTCAACGGCCGCCTGTTCGGCGCGCTGCGGCGCGCGGGGCTGCGCGGCCCGCTATGGCAGCACGCGCCGGCGCAGTAGGGCCGCCCGCGCCGGCGTTGCGGATTCCGCGCGGGCCGGGGCGGGCACCGGCGTGGTCTGATGGCGCTCGAGCAACGCGCGCCCGACCCCGCATGAACGCCCCCGCCACCCCGACCCTGTACGCCGCGCTCGGCGGCGACGCCGCGGTGCGGGCGCTCGTGGACCGCTTCTACGACCTCATGGACGCGGATCCGGCGCTGGCGGCGCTCAGGTCGCTGCACGCGGCCGATCTCGCGCCGATGCGCAGCAAGCTCGCCGACTGGATGAGCGCCTGGCTGGGCGGGCCGCAGCACTACTTCCAGCGGCCCGACACGCTGTGCTTTCGCGCCGCGCACAGCGGCTTCGCGATCGACGCGACGCTCAGGGACCAGTGGCTCGACTGCATGTACCGCGCGCTCGCCGACACCGGCACCGACCGCGCGCTCGAGGCGCGGCTGCGGCCGGCGCTCGCCGAGCTCGCGGACTTCCTGCGCAACCGCTGAGCGCGGCGTCGCTCAGGGCGGCGCGGGCCACGCCGCCGCGAGCAGCGCCAGCGCGCCGAGCAGGCTGTCGAAGCGGTCGAGGAAGCCGCCCTGGCCGGGCAGCAGCGGCGAGTAGTCCTTGAGCCCCGCCCGCCGCTTGACCCAGGACGCCGCGAGATCGCCGCCGAGCCCCGCCGCCGCGAGCGCCGCACCCCAGCCGGCGGCGGCCCAGGCCGGCAGCGCGACGACGCCGTGCAGCAGGCCGCTGCCGGTGACCGCCGCGGCGAGGCCGCCGAGCGCGCCTTCGAGGGTCTTGGCGGGACTCAGCCGCGGTGCCAGCGGCCGCCGCCCCCACAGCTGGCCGACCACCTGCGCGAAGCCGTCCGCGCAGGCGATCACGACGAAGCACCAGACGAGCACCGCGGCGCCGTTGCGCAGCGTGCCGGCGACGGCGCCGGCCGCGAGCAGCGCGGCCAGCGCCGCGGCCGGCCACGGCCGCGGCGCCGCGATCCGCCCGAAGGCGCGCGCGAACTCCGCGCCGCAGACCAGCACGATGCCGAGGTAGAGCAGCCGGATCGCGGCCGTGCCGAGGGCCGCGGCGCCGAGCACCGCGTGCACGATCGCGCAGAACACGGCGAACTTGAGCCAGCGCCCGCGCCTCTGCTCGCGCGTCGCGCGGCGGCTGGCGAGCGCCATGCCGAGCGCCCCGAGCGCGAAGCCCGGCACCGACACCGACAGGAGCGCACCGATCACCGCGGCGTCACGAGGCAGCGCACGCCGGCCCGCTGGCAGCGCGCGTGCAGCCGCACGACGCCCTGCTCGAGCTCGCCGTCGACCATCAGCCGCCCCGGCGCCTCGCAGGCGACGGTCACCGACGGCGCTGCCCAGAGCGCCGGCGGGCCGAAGCGGGCGCTGCCGGCGAGCACCGCGAGGTTGTGCAGCTGCTGGCGGGGCCAGCCGAAATCCGCCTCGAGCACGTCGAGCGAGCCGTCGTCGAGGCGCGCGTCGCGGAAGGCGCGGAAGTTGGCGAGGTGCGCGGTGTTGTTGATCACCACGTTGGTCAGCGCGCGGCAGCCGGCCGAGGCGTCGATGCCGACGCGCAGCCGCCGGCGCCGCGGGCGCACCGCCAGCGCGGCGGTCGCGTACGCGTAGCGGCCGAGCCAGCCGAGCCGCCGCCGGCCGAAAGCCACGACGTCGGCGACGTAGCCGACCGCGAGCGTGCTCGCGCACCACCGTTCCTCGACCCGCCCGTCGGCGAACTCGATGCGCGCGTGGATCAGGTCGATGGCCGATGCCCGGCCCGCGACGAGCGCGGCCAGCGCGGCCGGCAGGTCCGCGATGCCGCAGTCGCGCGCCAGGCAGTTGCCGTGGCCGGCGGGCAGCAGCGCCAGGAGCTGGCGGCGACGGTCCATGCCGTTCAGCACCTCGGCGATGGTGCCGTCGCCGCCGACCGCCACCAGGCCGTCGTAGCCCGCGGCCTCGCGCGCCAGGCGCACGCCGTCGCCGGGGCCCGCGGTCTCGGCGAGCTCGACGCCGGTGTGCGCGAGCGCCGCGAGCCGCAGCGCGAGCCGGCGCCCGACCCCGCGCCTGCCGGCGGCGGGGTTGACGATCGCGAGCCAGCGACTCACGGCGGCGGCGTCCGCCGGTCGCGGAGCACCCAGTACAGGCCGCGCACGTCCGTGCGCCACGCCGGCAGCAGCCACATCAGCGCCAGCTCCTCGAGGTTGGCGCCGACGCTCACGATCACGGCCGCGTACAGCAGCAGCGGCGGCAGGCCCCAGACGAACAGCACGCCGACCATGATGCCGAGCAGGTAGCCGGCCACCTTCGAGGCGTAGGTGTGGAAGCTCGACAGCCTGCCGTAGCGCACGAGCGCGACCGCCATCTCCGTGACCCAGCTGCCCGCCAGCAAGAGGCCTGCGAGCGCGTGCTCGCGCAGCACGTCCGGGTGCAGCGCCCAGACGCCGAACACCGCGACCAGGAACAGCAGCGCATCGGCGAGCGAGTCGAGCATCGCGCCGAGGCGCGAGGTGAGCCCGAAGCGGCGGGCGATGTAGCCGTCGGCGACGTCGGTGAGCAGCGCGGGCACGAGCAGCCAGGTGAAGCGCTGTTCGGCGCCGGAGGCCGCGAAGTAGCCGAGCAGCGGCACGGAGCCGAGGCGCGCGACGCTGAGCGCGTTCGGCAGGTGCCGCCACGCCGTGATAACGGCTGCCATCGTCGCTCCCCGCCCGGTGGGCTGCTGACGCGAATGCTATGCCATTTCGCGGCGCTCCGAGGCCGGCGTTCTTGCGTAGACTGGCGTCGCCGCGCCGGCGAGCGCGCTGCGGCGACGCACAAGGCACAGGGGGATCCCGCATGGTGACGCGACGCGAACTTCTGACGACCGGCGGCCTCGCGGTCGCCGCGCTGGCACTCGGCTACGCCGCCCCCGGCCGCGCGGCGCCCGCGCCGCTGCCACCGGCGATCGCGGCGCTGCGCTCGCGGCGTGGCGAGGCCCGCCCGATCAGCCGCGAGGAGCGCGGCGCGCGCCGCGAGCAGGCGCGACGGCTGATGTCCGCGCACGGGCTCGACGCGATCGTGCTCGCCGAGGGCACCTCGCTCGTCTACTTCGCCGGCGTGCACTGGTGGGGCAGCGAGCGGCTGTTCGCGGCGGTGCTGCCGGCGCGCGGCGAGCCCTTCTACGTCTGCCCGGCCTTCGAGGAGGGCCGCGCCCGCGAGCAGCTCGCCGCGGGCGCCGACCCCGACTCCGCCGACGTGCGCACCTGGCAGGAGGACGAGAGCCCGTACGAGCGCCTCGCGCAGGGACTGCGCGACCGCGGCATCGCGGCCGGCCGCCTCGGGCTCGAGGAGAACGTGCGCTTCGTGTTCGCGGACGGCATCGCCGCCGCGGCGCCGCAGCTCAAGCTCGCGAGCGCGACCGCGGTGACCGCCGGCTGCCGCATGATCAAGAGCGATCACGAGATCGCGCTGATGCGGCTCGCCGCCGAGGTCACCCTCGCGGCCTACGAGGCGGCCTACCGCTCGATCCGCCCGGGCATGACCCAGCACCAGGTGGGCGAGCTGTCGCGGCTCGCGCACCGGCAGCTCGGCTTCGAGGGCGCCGCCGACCTCGTGCTGGTCGGCGAGGCCTCGGCCTTTCCGCACGGCTCGGTGGCGCCGCAGCCGATCCGCGAGGGGGCGATCGTGCTGTTCGACGGCGGCTGCGACGTCGAGGGCTACAAGTCCGACATCTCGCGGACCTTCGTGCTCGGCAAGCCCACGCCGAAGATGAACGAGGTGTTCGCGACCGTGCTGCGGGCCCAGTCGGCGGCGCTCGCCGCGGCCCGGCCCGGCGTCGAATGCGGCGCGGTCGACGCGGCCGCGCGCGCCGTCGTCACCGCGGCCGGCTACGGCCCGGACTACCGCCGCTTCACGCACCGCGTCGGCCACGGCATCGGCATGGACGGCCACGAATGGCCGTACCTGGTGCGCGGCAACGCGACGCGGCTGGCGGCGGGCATGACCACCAGCAACGAGCCGGGCATCTACCTGCGCGGCGAGTTCGGCGTGCGGCTCGAGGACGACATGCACGTCACCGAGGCCGGCGCCGAGCTGTTCACGCCGCAGAGCCGCTCGCTGGAGCAGCCCTTCGCCCGCGCCTGAGGCGCGAGCGCCTCAGCCGCCGCCGAACAGCCGGCGCCGCGCGGCGCCGAGCTGGCGCAGCTGCGCGCGGGTCAGCCGCGGATATCGGAGGCCGAGCGCGCCGATCGTGCTGCTCAGGATCGCCGCCACCAGCGCCCGCGCGACGTACTTGTGGTCCGCCGGGATGACGTACCACGGCGCCCAGGCGGTGCTGGTCGCGCGCAGCAGGTCCTGGTACGCGCCCATGTACTCGCGCCAGTAGGCGCGCTCCTCGAGGTCGGCCAGCGAGAACTTCCAGTGCTTCTCGGGCTCGGCGATCCGCTGCAGCAGGCGCCGCTTCTGCTCCGCCTTGGAGACGTTGAGGAAGAACTTGACGATCACCGTGCCGTTGCGCGCCAGGTGCCGCTCGAAGCGGTTGATGTCGTCGTAGCGCCCGGCCCACAGCGCGCCGCGGCGGCCCGGCGCCGGCAGGCGCTCGGCCGCGAGCAGCTGCGGGTGCACCTTCGCGATCAGCACGTCCTCGTAGTAGGAGCGGTTGAAGATGCCGATCCGGCCGCGCTCCGGCACCGCGAGCCAGTAGCGCCACAGGAAGTTGTGCTTGAGCTCCACGGGCGACGGCCGCTTGAAGGCGTGCACCTCGCAGCCCTGCGGGTTGACGCCCGACATCACGTGCTTGACGATGCCGTCCTTGCCGGCGGCGTCCATGGCCTGCAGCACGACCAGCACCGCGTGCGTGTCGCTGGCCCAGAGGAGCTCCTGGGCCCTGGCGAGCTCGGCGCGATTGGCCTCGAGAAAGGCGGCGGCGCGTTCCTTGACGCGGTCCGGCCCTACCGAGGCGAACTCGGGGCCGCCGTTGTCGGCGGGGTCGAGGTCGCGCAGCCGGATGCGGCTGCCCGGTGCCACCTGGTAGCGCTCGATCAGCCGCCGGTATTGCTTCGCCATGCAGGAACCCTCCGCGTCGGTCCGGCCGCCGCCGCGCCGCGGGCGCGGCCGGCCCCCAATGCCGATCAATAGCGCGGATCGCGCGCCGGCGAAAGCGCTGGCGGCTCCACAGCCGCCGCGCGACACTGGCGCCCCGCCCCGCCCCGCCGGCCGCCGCCCGATGACCGACGACCCGACCGCCGCCCCGGATGCGCCGCGCCGCGCCATCCGCTCCTTCGTCAGGCGCGGCGGGCGCGTCACGGGCGCGCAAGAGCGCGCGCTCGCCGAGCTCTGGCCGCGCTACGGTGTCGCCGCCGGCAGCGAAGTCCTCGATCTCGATGCGCTCTACGGCCGGCGCGCGCCGCGCACGCTCGAGATCGGCTTCGGCGACGGCGAGACGCTGGTCGCGCTCGCCGCGGCGCACCCGGAGCGCGACTACCTCGGCCTCGAGGTGCACGCCCCCGGCGTCGGCCACTGTCTGCTGCGCGCCGCCGCCGCCGGGCTCGCGAACCTGAAGCTGGTCCGCGACGACGCCGTCGAGGTGCTCGGGCGCTGCATCGCGCCGGGCGCGCTCGACGAGGTGCTGATCTACTTTCCCGACCCGTGGCCGAAGAAGCGTCACCACAAGCGCCGCCTGGTGCAGCCGGCGTTCGTGGCGCTGCTCGCGACGCGCCTCGCGCCCGGCGGCCGGCTGCGGCTCGCGACCGACTGGTCGCCGTACGCCGAGTGGATGCGCGAGGTGCTCGACGCGGCCGAGCCGTTTCGCAACGTTGCCGGTACCGCGGGCTACGTGCCGCGCCCGCCCGAGCGGCCGGTGACCAAGTTCGAGCGCCGCGGCGCGCGCCTCGGCCACGCGGCGCGCGACCTCGAGTATCTGCGCCGCTGACTCAGGCGAGGCGGAAGGCGCCGCGCAGGCCGTCGATGACGAACTGCACGGCGAGCGCCGCGAGCACGACGCCGGCGACCCGCGACACGACGTTCGCGCCGGTGACGCCGAGCACTCGCATCACGAGCGGCGCGGCGAGCATCACCAGCAGCGACGCCGCGACCACCGCCGCGATCACCAGCACGAGCCCGCCGTACAGCAGCGGCTGCGGCCGGGCGGCGCCGAAGGTCAGCAGCACCGTCGCGATCGAGCCCGGTCCCGCGATCAGCGGGAAGGCGAGCGGAAACACCGAGATGTCGGCGCGGCGCCGGGTCTCGGCCTTCTCCGCCGGGGTGGTCTTCTCCTCGCGCGCGAACACCATGTCGAGCGCGATCAGGAACAGCATCAGGCCGCCGCCGATGCGGAAGGCGTCGATGCTGATGCCCATGATCGCGATGAACCGGCCGCCGCCGAGCGCGAACGCGACCAGGATCGCGAACGCGATGACGCTCGACTTCAGCGCCATGCGGCGCCGGTAGGCGGCGCTGCCGCCCTCGGTCATGGTCGCGAACAGCGGCGCCATCGACGGCGGGTCGACGACCACGAACAGCACCACGAAGAACCGGACGAGCTCGTCGAGCATGGCCCCACCGTGTCCCGCGAAGAGCATAGCAGCCGCCCGCGCCCGATCAGTCGGCGAAGGCCTCGCCGCGCACCCCGGGCGCCAGCAGCACGTAGCCGCCGGCGACCTCGACCGGCACGCGCCGCAGCGAGGCGCCCGCGCACGGCCCCGCGACGCACAGCCCGGTCGTCAGCTCGAACAGCGCGCCGTGCGAGTGGCACAGCAGCAGCGACCGGTCGAGCGTCAGGAAGTCGTGCGGCCGCAGGTTCAGCGGGTGACCGGCGTGCGGGCAGCGGTTGACGTAGGCGTGCACCTCGGCGCCGCGCCGCACGACGAGACCGCTGAGCGGCCAGTCGCCGCGCCCGACCCGGAACGCGCGCGAGCCGGGATCCTCGAGCTCGGCGAGCGCGCACAGCACGCGCTCGACGTCGAGCTCGGCGCTCATCGGTCGAGGTCGAGCGCGCTGACGCGCGCGCGCATCAACCAGAGCAGCACGAGGCCCGGCAGGCCGCACAGGAAGGTGACGACGAAGAACGGTGGCCAGCCGATGCGCTCGACGAGGTAGGCGGCGGCCGGCCCCACCGAGCTGCGCGCGAGCGCCGACAGCGCCGACAGCGCGGCGAACTGGAAGGCGCTGAAGCGCACGTCGCAGAGCGCCATCATGAAGGCGCCGAACACCGTCGCGCCCATCGCGCCGGCGAGGTTGTCGAAGCCGACCGCGACGATCATGACGGCGAAGTCGCGACCCGCGAGCGCCAGCCACGAGTACAGCAGGTTGGTCGCCGCCTGCAGCACGCCGAACACCAGGAGCGACCGGTACAGGCCGAGCCGGGCGTAGGCCAGCCCGCCGATCGTCGTGCCGATCAGGATCGCCGCGATCATCGTGGTCTTGGCGACCGCGCCGACCTCGGCGGCCGTGAAGTGCACGCTCTTGATCAGGAACGCGGTCGACAGCGACAGCGCTGCGGCGTCGCCGACCTTGTAGAGCACGATCAGCGCGAGCAGCGCGGCGGCGCCGGGGCGCGCCATGAACTCGCCGAGCGGCTCGATCAGCGCCGCGCGCAGCGTGCGCGGCGGCACGACGGTGCGCTCGGGCTCCGGCGCGAGCAGGGTCAGGACCATCGTGCCGCCGGCCAGCGCCGCCATCAGCAGGTAGGTGTCGCGCCAGCCGATGAACTTCGACAGCACCAGCGCGAAGGCGCCGGAGACGAGCGTCGCCAGCCGCCAGCCGAGCTGCACGGCGGTCGAGCCGATGCCGCGCTCGTGCGCGCGCAGCGTGTCGGTGCGGTAGGCGTCGATGACCACGTCCTGCGAGGCCGACAGGAACGACAGCAGCAGGGCGAGCGCGGCGACCGTGTAGATCGCCTCGTTGGGCGCCTGCAGCCCGAGCAGGCCGGTGGCGAGCGCGATCCCCGCCTGGAACAGCACGATCCAGCCGCGACGGCGGCCGAGGAACGGCGGCACGAACCGGTCCAGCAGCGGCGCCCACAGGAACTTGAACAGGTACGGCATGCCGACCCACGTCAGCCAGCCGATCGTCTTCAGGCTGATGTCGAGCGAGGCGAGCCACGCCTGCAGCGTGCCCTGCGACAGGTTGAAGGGCAGCCCGGAGGCGAAGCCGAGGGTCAGTGCCGCGGCCACCCGGCCGTTGCCGAGCACGTCGGCGAGCCGCAGGCGTGCGCTCATGCGCCGCCCTCAGAGGGCATGGTCGTAGTCGAGCACGAGCGGCGCGTGATCGGAGAAGCGCGTCTTCTTCCAGATGCTGGCGGAGCGGATGCGGCCGGCGAAGTCCGGGCTGACGACGTGGTAGTCGATGCGCCAGCCGACGTTCTTCGTCCAGGCCTGGCCGCGGTTCGACCACCAGGTGTACTGCTCGGCGCGCCCGTCGACGGCGCGAAAGCCGTCGACCCAGCGCTTGGGCACGAACAGCTCGTCGAGCCAGGCGCGCTCCTCGGGCGTGAAGCCGGGGCTCTGCCGGTTGGCGCGCCAGTTCTTGATGTCGATCTCGCGGTGCGCCATGTTCCAGTCGCCGCAGAGCACGACGTGGCGGCGGCTGCGGCGCAGCCGGTCGAGGTGCGGGCGAAACTCCGCGAGGAAGCGCAGCTTCGCGAGCTGGCGCTCGGGGCTCGAGGAGCCGGACGGCATGTACAGCGAGATCACCGACAGCGCCCCGAAGCGCGCCTCGAGGTAGCGCCCTTCGCGGTCGAACTCGGCCGAGCCGAAGCCGCGGATCACCTTGTCCGGGCGGCGCCGCGCGTAGATCGCGACGCCGCTGTAGCCGCGCTTCTCGGCGTGCAGCCACTCGCCGTGGTAGCCGCGCGGCCGGAACACCGCGGGCTCGAGGTCGACGTCGCTGCAGCGCGTCTCCTGCAGGCAGACGACGTCGAGGTCCTGGCGCGGCAGCCAGCGGTAGAAGCCCTTGCGCTCCGCGGACCGGATGCCGTTGCAGTTGAGCGTCGCGATGCGCATCCGCGGGATCATAGCAAGCAGGCCGGGCGGCTTGTCCGCGTGCGGCTTTCGGCGGACACTGGGCGCCCCTATGCAGCCCTTCCAACGCGACTTCCTCGAGCTCGCGCTCCGGCTCGGCGTCCTGCGCTTCGGCCGCTTCACGCTCAAGTCCGGCCGCGAGAGCCCCTACTTCTTCAACGCCGGGCTGTTCGACACCGGCCGCGCGATCGCCGGCCTCGGCCGGGCCTACGCGGCGGCGCTCGCTGCCGCCGCGCTGCCGTACGACATGCTGTTCGGGCCCGCCTACAAGGGGATCCCGCTCGTGACCGCGACCGCGGCCGCGCTCGCCGAGCAGCACGGTCGCGACGTGCCGTACTGCTTCAACCGCAAGGAAGCCAAGGACCACGGCGAGGGTGGCCGCATCGTCGGCCGGGCGCTCGCCGGCCGGGTGCTGATCGTCGACGACGTGATCACCGCCGGCACCGCCATCCGCGAGTCGATCGACCTGATCCGGGCCGCGGGAGCGACCCCGGCCGGGGTGCTGCTGGCGCTCGACCGCGAGGAGCGCGGCCGCGACGGCACGCACTCGGCCGTCCAGGAGGTGCGCGACCGCTACGGGCTGCCGGTGGTCTCGATACTGACGCTGACCGATCTGGTCGCCGGGCTCGAGGCCGGGGTGGAGGGGGTCCCGGCCGCGGCGCTGGCGGACCTCAAGGACTACCGGGCCGAATTCGGGGCGCGCGCCGATCCGGCCGCCGCCGCCGCCGGCCAAGCGTGACGCAGCTCTCGAAGAGCGGTCGCCGAGGGTGCACAATCCCCTCCTCCCACGGCACACTCGGCCCGGCATGACCCGCGCGACCCTCCGTGTCCTCGTCTGCCTCGCGGCCGCGGCCGTGGGCGCCGCCGCGGGCGCCGCCGGCACGCAGCCGCGCGACCCGAACAGCAAGCAGCCGACCGTCTACAAGTGGGTGGACGAGAAGGGCGTGGTCCACTACGGCGACGCCGTGCCACCGCAGTACGCCGACCAGGACAAGACCATCCTGAACTCCCAGGGCGTGCCGGTCGGCACGATCCCCGGCAAGCGCACGCCGGAACAGGCCGCGGCCGAGGCGGCGCAGCGCAAGGCCGAGGAGCGGGCGCACGAGCTCGCGCAGCAGAGCCGCCAGCGCGACCAGAACCTGCTCGCGACCTACCTGTCGGTGGAGGAGATCGAGGCGCTGCGCGACCGGCGCGCCGAGATCCTCGATGCCCAGGCGCGCGTCACCAGCCAGTACCTCGAGCAGCTGCGCGGCCGCCAGAAGCAGCTCGAGCAGCAGGCGCTGCACTTCAAGCCGTACAACACGGCCGCGAACGCGCCGCAGCTGCCGGAACGCCTGTCCGAGGACCTGGTGCGCACCACCGCCGACATCGCGACCCAGCAGCGCAACCTCGAGGTCAAGCGGCAGGAGCTCGAGAAGCTGAAGGCGCAGTTCGCGAGCGACATCGCCCGCTTCAAGGAACTGAAGCGGATCGAGACCGACTACAACGGCAACGCCGCCGCCGCGCACAACTAGGCGGGGGCGCCGCCCGGGCGTCGTCAGCCGCGCCCGGAACTGCCGAAGCCGCCGGCGCCGCGCTCGCTCGCGGCGAAGCTGTCGACCACCTCGAGCCGCACCTGCACCACGGGCACGACCACGAGCTGCGCGATCCGCTCGCCGGGCTCGACCGTGAAGGCGGCGGCGCCGCGGTTCCAGACCGACGCCATCACCTGCCCCTGGTAGTCCGAGTCGATCAGCCCGACCAGGTTGCCGAGCACGATGCCGTGCTTGTGGCCGAGGCCCGAGCGCGGCAGCAGCACGGCCGCGAGGCCGGGGTCGTCGAGGTGGATCGCGAGCCCGGTGGGCACGAGCTCGGTGCGGCCGGGCTCGAGCACCAGCGGTCCCGGCAGGCAGGCGCGCAGGTCCAGGCCCGCGGAGCCGTCGGTCGCGTACGCCGGCAGCGGCCAGTCCCGACCGAGGCGCGGGTCGAGGACGCGGACCTGCAGCGCCCGCACGCTCAGCCCGCCACCGGGGCGAGCTTGGCGAGCGGGCGGCGGGCGTCGCGGTAGCGCTCGGCCACGAGCGCAATGAACTCGCGCGCCAGCTCGCTCTTCGACTTGAGCGCGAGCTCGCGCCTGCCGCCCGGCCAGAGCACCAGCAGCGCGTTGTCCTCGCGGTCGAAGGCGCGCTCGGCGCCGACCTCGTTGGCCGCGATCAGGTCGAGGTGCTTGCGCGCGAGCTTGTCGCGGGCGTGCTTCTCGACGTCGGTGGTCTCGGCCGCGAAGCCGATCGTGAACGGCCGGCGCTCCAGGGCCGCGACCGAGGCGAGGATGTCCGGCGCCTTCTGCAGCGACAGCTCGAAGCAGTCGCTGGTCTTCTTGATCTTGTCCTTGGCGCAGCGCGCCGGCGTGTAGTCGGCGACCGCGGCCGCGCCGATGTAGACGTCGGCGCCCGCGACCGCGGCGTGCACCGCCTGGTACATCTGCTCGGCGGTCTCGACGTCGACGCGCCGCACGCCGGCCGGGGTCGCGAGCGCGACCGGGCCGCTGACGAGCGTGACCTCGGCGCCGGCGTCGCGCGCCGCGGCGGCGACCGCGAAGCCCATCTTGCCGGAGCTGCGGTTGCTGATGAAGCGCACGGGGTCGAGCGGCTCGCGCGTGGGACCCGCGCTGATCACGACCTTGAGCCCCCGCAGCGGGCCCGCGAGCTCGCCCGCGAACACCGCCGCCGCCAGCGCCTCGGCCTCGAGCATCCGGCCGGGTCCGGTCTCGCCGCAGGCCTGCTCGCCGCTCGCGGGTCCGAGCAGGCGCACGCCGCGGGCCGCGAGCGTCGCGGCATTGGCCTGGGTCGCCGCGTTCGCCCACATCAGCCGGTTCATCGCCGGTGCGACCCAGACGGGCGCGGCGGTCGCGAGGCACAGCGTCGCCAGGAGGTCGTCGGCGCGCCCGCCGGCGAGCCGCGCGAGGAAGTCGGCGCTCGCCGGCGCGACCAGCACCAGCTCGGCCCAGCGGGCGAGCTCGATGTGGCCCATCGCCGCCTCGGCCGCCTCGTCCCAGAGCCCGGTACGGACCGGCCGGCCCGAGAGCGCCTGGAAGGTCAGCGGCGTCACGAAGTGCCGCGCGCCCTCGGTCATGACCACCTGCACCTCGGCGCCGCGCTCCTTGAGGCGCCGCACGAGCTCGGCCGCCTTGTAGGCGGCAATGCCGCCCGTCACCCCGACGAGGATGCGGCGTGGCGCGGACGCAGGCGCGGCTTCGACCATCAGCCGATTATCGGCCGGGTCCGCCGGCCGTTCAAAGACCCCCTGCCCCCCGGGCGAGAACCAAAGGTTATGGGCCGGCGGGGCGGACTGTGCGATTCCGCACAGTCCGGCCAGATACGGCGCTCGGCGCGCGCAGGCCGCGGCCCGACACTCTCGCCATGCGCATCGACGACTGGCCGGCCGAGGAACGGCCCCGCGAGAAGCTGCTCGCGGGCGGCGCCCGGTCGCTGTCGGAGTCCGAGCTCCTGGCGATCTGGCTGCGCTGCGGGACGCGCGAGGCGAACGCGGTGGACCTCGCCCGCGCGCTGCTCGCCGAGTTCGGCTCGCTGCGCGCGCTCGTCGGCGCCGATGCCGGCCGCCTGTGCCGGCACCGCGGCATCGGCCCGGCCCGCTACGCGGCGCTGCAGGCGGCGCTCGAGATCGCGCGCCGCCACTACCTCGAGGCGCTCAAGGCCGGCCCCGCGCTGACGAGCCCGCGGCTCGCCGGCGACTACCTGCTCGCGGAGCTCAGGGACCGGGACTACGAGGTGTTCTGCTGCCTCTACCTCGACAGCCGCCACCGCCTCACCGGCTTCGAGGAGCTCTTTGCCGGCACCATCGACGGCGCGAGCGTCCACCCGCGCGAGGTGGTCAAGCGCGCCCTCGCCCGGCGCGCCGCTGCCGTGATCCTGGTCCACAACCACCCGTCCGGGGTCGCCGAGCCGAGCCGCGCGGACGAGCTGATCACGACCCGGCTGCGCGACGCGCTGGCGCTGGTCGACATCCGGGTCGTGGATCACCTGATCGTCGGCGAGGGCGCCTGCGTCAGCCTCGCCGAGCGGGGCCTCTTGTAGGCCGCGCCGGGCGGCGGGCGCGTTGCGAGGGGTTTGCATCGGGGACCGGCCGATGGTTAAATATGCGGCTCTCCGGCCCAATGCGACCGGTCCAGGACCAAGCCCATGTCACGAGTCTGCCAAGTCACGGGAAAGAAGCCGATCGTCGGCAACACGGTGTCGCACGCCAACAACAGGCGTCGCCGGCGCTTCCTGCCGAACCTGCACACGCAGCGCTTCTGGCTGGAGGACGAGCGGCGCTGGGTGACGCTCAAGGTCTCGACGCGCGGCCTGCGCACGATCGAGAAGCACGGCATCGCCCAGGTCGTCGCCGAGCTGCGCGCCCGCGGCGAGCACATCTGACGGGCCGGCTGAGGAGTCTCCTTCGATGCGCGACAAGATCAAGCTCGTCTCGAGTGCCGGCACCGGCCACTACTACACGACCACCAAGAACAAGCGGCTCCATCCGGAGAAGATGGAAGTGCTGAAGTACGACCCGCGCGCCCGCAAGCACGTGGCGTACAAGGAATCGAAGATCAAGTGAGCGAGCGGCGCGCGGCCCGCGGCCGCGCGCCCGTCGCGTCCCGGCTCAGCCCGCGGGCGCCATCCCGGCCGATACCAGTCGGTAGCCCTTGAGCGCGCGGGCGAAGTCCTGCAGGCGCTCGATGCGGCTCGCCTCGGCCTCGCGGATCCACTCGACGAGGTGCGCGGTCAGTCGCTCGTTGTTGCCGATGCGCCCGCTCCACAGCACCGCGAGGCGGTCGCGGAACTCCGTGACGGTCCGCAGCGCCGCGTTCTCGGCCAGCAGCTGCTGCAGGCGCGCCCGCGCCGCCTCGTCCAGCATCACCGGGTGGCGCACCAGCAGGCGCTTGACGCGCAGGCTGAGCGTGCCGGCGCTGCGGGCCACCTCCGCCTTCAGCACCGGCAGGGTCACGCTCTTCGTGTAGTTGCGGATCACGTCCATGCGCCCGGTGATCACGGTGCGCACGGTGTCGAGGTCGACCACCGGCCGCGGCTCGTCCGCCAGCGCGCGCGGCGCCACCTTGCGGACCTTGGCGAGGCCGAGCGCCGAGTACAGCTGCAGCCACAGCCAGCCGATGTCGAACTCGCCGCGGCGCATCGAGAAGCGCGCCGACGACGGGAACGCGTGGTGGTTGTTGTGCAGCTCTTCGCCGCCCGTCAGCACGCCCCACGGCACCAGATTGCGGGCCGCGTTGTCGCATTCGAAGTTGCGGTAGCCGATCGCGTGGCCGAGCCCGTTGATCACGCCCGCCGCCATCAGCGGCATCGACACCAGCTGCACCGCCATGATGATGATGCCCGGCACGCCGAACAGCACGAGGTCGGTGACCACCAGCAGGATGATGCCGAGGTTGCGGTGCCGGCGGTAGACGTTGCGCTCCAGCCAGTCCTCCGGGGTGCCGCGGCCGTACTTGGCGAACACCTCCGGATCGCGCGCGGAGACGCGGTAGACTTCGGCGCCCTCGAGCAGGATCTTCTTGAGCCCGAGCAGCACCGGGCTGTGCGGGTCGCCCTCGACGTCCGAGAACGCGTGGTGCTTGCGGTGCACCGCGACCCACTCGCCGGTGATCATCCCGGAGGTGGCCCAGATCCAGAAGCGGAAGAAGTGCCGCAGCACGGGGTGCAGGTCGACGGCGCGGTGCGCAGCGTCGCGGTGCAGGTACAAGGTGACGGCCATCATCGTGACCTGCACCAGGGCGAACGTGACGAGCACGTAGCCCCAGAAGCTCAGGTGCACGAGGCCATACAGGAAGTCGAGGTTCACGTGAGGATTACTCCATGCGTCGGCGTGGGCGCCCGGGCCGACCGCGGCCGGACCCGGCGAGCGTCGCACTATACCCTCATTGGACATCGCGCAAGTCGGCGATTTCCCTCGCAGTTCGCGCATTTGCCGGGTCCGCAGGCCGGTTCTGGGAACCGGCGCACATCCGGCTGCGGCGATCTCGCAGGCCGCAGGGCGGGTTATGCCTGAGCTGCCCGAGGTCGAGACCACCCGCCGGGGCCTCGCGCCGGTCCTCGAGGGCCGCACCATCCGCCGCGTGGTGGTCCGCGACCGGCGGCTGCGCTGGCGGCTGCCGGCGGGCTTCGAGGCCGCCCTGGAGGGCCGCCGGGTGCGGCAGGTCACCCGCCGCGGCAAGTACCTCCTGATCGGCACCGACCGCGGCACGCTGCTCGTCCACCTCGGCATGTCGGGGAGCCTCAGGGTGGTCGATCCCTCGCTCGCGCCGCAGGCCCACGACCACGTCGACCTCGTGCTCGACTCGGGGCGCTGCGTGCGCTACAACGACCCGCGGCGCTTCGGCAGCATGCACCTGGTCGCCGGCGACCCGCTCGCCCACCCGCTGCTGCGCGCGCTCGGCCCGGAGCCCCTGTCGGCGGAGTTCGACGCCGGCTACCTGTACCGGCGCACGCGGCGGCGGCGGGTCGCGGTCAAGCAGCTCCTGATGAACGCAGCGATCGTGGTCGGCGTCGGCAACATCTACGCGAGCGAGGCGCTGTTTCGCGCCGGCGTGCGGCCGCAGCGCGCCGCCGGACGGCTGTCGCGGGCCGAGGCGGCGCGCGTCGTGGCCGCGGTGCGGCGCGTGCTCGCCGCCGCGATCCGGGTCGGCGGCACGACGCTGCGCGACTACGTCAACGCCGACGGTCTGCCCGGCTATTTCCGCCAGAAGCTGTTCGTGTACGAGCGCGCCGGCGAGCCGTGCCGGAAGTGCCAGACGCCGATCCGGCAGCGCCTGCAGGGCCAGCGCTCGACCTACTGGTGCCCTAGCTGCCAGCGCTGAACTGCGCGCGCACCGCGGGCTGGATCAGCAGCAGCGCGAGCGCCGCGGCGAGCGCGATGTTGATGAGCGCGACCTCGGCGGCGAGCGCGCTGGCGACCGCGGCGAAGTGGGCGTGCTGCGGATAGCCGCGCGCGAGGTCGGCGAGCGCGTAGCGCACGACGCCGCCGCCGAGCGCGGCGAGGCCGCCCCAGGCGAACGAGAACACGAGCGCCGCGCGCCGCGCCCAGGGCCGGCGCCACAGCAGCCCGACGCCGAGCCACGCGACCAGCGCGTGGAACCCGATCGCGGCGCCGAGCACCAGCGGCAGCCAGCCGATGAAGCCGGCCAGCAGCTGGCCGGTCAGCCCGGCGTCGCGCCAGGCGTCGGCGACCAGCGGCGCGCCGCCGGCGGCGAGGGTGACGGCGAGCTGCCAGGCCGCGAGCCCGGCGCCGAGCGTGCCGAGCGCCGCGAGGCTGGCCGCGACCGCGGTCAGCATCGTCACCGCGAGCGCATACGGCACCGGCGGCTCAGTAGACGAGGCCGGCGCCGAAGCCGCGCGGGTCGGAGGCGGCCTCGACCTTGCCGCTCGCGTAGTCCCAGGTCACCACCTGGGTGTTGCCCCACGAGCCGCGCCCGGCCCGCAGCTTGTGGCCGCGCGCCTCGAGCGCGGCGCGCTCCTCGGCGCTCAGTGCCCCCGGCTCGTAGAGCACCGCGTCCGGCAGGTACTGGTGGTGGATGCGCGGCGCGGCGACGATCTGCGCGGCGCTCCTGCCGTCGAGCCAGTTCATGATCCCGCCGAGCACGTTCGAGATGATCGTGCTGCCGCCCGGCGAGCCGATGATCAGCAGGCCCTGCTCGGTCTCGACGAAGGTCGGCGTCATCGACGACAGCGCGCGCTTGCCCGGCGCGATCGCGTTGGCGTCGGCGCCGACCAGCTCGAAGGCGTTCGGCGTGCCGGCCGCGACCGCGAAGTCGTCCATCGTGTCGTTCAGCAGGAAGCCGGTGCCCGGCACGATGTAGGTCGCGCCGAAGAACAGGTTGATCGAGACCGTCGCGCCGACCCGGTTGCCGTCCCGGTCGAGCACCGAGAAGTGGGTCGTCGACGGGCTCTCCTCGCCGGTGAACACGGGCCTCAGCACTTCCGACGGCGTCGCGCGGTCGAGCCGGATCGAGGTGCGCTGGCCGGCGGCGTACAGCGGGCTCAGCAGCTGCTCGGCCGGGATCGCGACGAAGCCAGGATCGCCGAGGTACTCGGCGCGGTCGCGGTAGGCGCGCCGCAGCGCCTCGATCGTCAGGTGGCGGCGCCCGGCCGCGTCGACGGCCGCCAAATCGTAGCCGGCGAGGATGCCGAAGGCGTCGGCGAGCACGAGCCCGCCGGAGGATGGCGGCGGCGAGGTGACGACGCTCGCATTGCGGTAGCGAAAGCGCACCGGCGCACGCTCGACGACCTGGTAGCGCGCCAGGTCCTCGGCGCTCCAGATGCCGCCGTCGCGCTGCACGGCCGCGGCGAGGCGCGCGGCGAAGCGCCCGGTGTAGAAGCCCTCGGCGCCGGTGTCGGCGATCAGGGTCAGCGTCCTCGCCAGATCCGGCTGGCGGATCGTCGCGCCGACCGCCGGCACCTGGCCGTGGTCGAGGAACACCGCGGCCGCGTCCTTCGAGGCCGCGAGCTGCGCCTGCTTGACGCGGATCGCGTTCTGCAGCCGCGCGTACAGCGGGAAGCCCTCGCTCGCGATCCGGATCGCGGGCTTGAGGCTGGTCGCGAGCGGCAGCTTGCCGTAGCGCGCGGCGAGGTGCGCCCACGCGGCCGGCTCGCCGGGGATGCCGGCCGCCAGCGGGCCGCTCATCGAGGCGCCGGCGCGCGGCTTGCCGTCGGCACCGAGGTACATGTTGCGGCTCGCGGCCGCCGGCGCGGTCTCGCGCGCGTCGACGAACACGTCGTGTCCGTCGGCGGCGACGTGCAGCAGGTAGAAGCCGCCGCCGCCGACGCCGGAGCTCGCCGGCTCCACGACCGCGAGCACCGCGCTCACCGCGACAGCGGCGTCGAAGGCGTTGCCGCCCGCGGCCAGAACGTCGAGGCCCGCCTGCGTCGCAAGCGGATGGGCGCTCGCGATCGCGTTCTTGCCGGGCGCGGGCGCGGCGAGGCCGGCGGCCGTCCACAGGCCGAGCGCCAGCACGGCGAGGACGGCGCGCCCGCGCCGGGGAGCGCAGAGCAGCGGCATCAGACCGACTCCGGCGGCGGCTGGCGCGAGAACAGCGGCGCCCGCTTCTTGAGCTCGGCCGCGACCAGCGGATGCACGAACTCGCTGACGTCGCCGCCGAGGGTCGCGATCTCGCGCACCAGCGTCGACGAGATGAAGGTGAAGTGCTCCTTCGGCGTCAGGAACACGTGCTCGACCTCCGGCGACAGGTGGCGGCTCATGTTGGCCAGCTGGAACTCGAACTCGAAGTCCGACACGGCGCGCAGGCCGCGCACCACCACGTGCGCGCCCTGCTGCTTGGCGAAGGCGACGGTCAGGCCCGCATAGCCCTGCACCAGCACGTTCGGCAGGTCCTGCAGCACGCGCCGCGCCATGTCGACGCGCATGTCGAGCGGGAACATCGGCGCCTTGTTCGGGTTCGCGGCGATGCCGACCACGACGCGCTCGAAGACGCTGGCGGCGCGCCGCACGAGGTCCTCGTGCCCGTTGGTGATCGGGTCGAAGGTGCCCGGATAGACGGCGCTTCTCTTGTGGTTCATGTCTCGCCCATGCGCTCGCTGCCGGCGCCGGCGGCGCGCGGCGCGGTGCGGCGCGCGAGCACGCCCAGCACCTCGCCGGCGCGGGTCTCGCGCGCCGCCTGCCACGGTTCCGGCAGCGGCGGCAGCCCGTCGCGCGCGGCCCCCTCGAGGTAGACGTACGCGCGCGGCGCGAGCCATCCCCGGGACTCGAGGAGTGTACACAATTCAGGCAGCCGGCCCTGCGCGAAGGGCGGGTCGAGGAACACGACGTCGAAGGCGCGCGGCGCGCCGTCGAGGTAGCGCAACGCATCGCGCGCGAGCACGGTGCCGCGGCCGTCGCCGAGCGTCGCGAGCGTCGCCGCGAGCGCCGCCGCGACCTTCGGCTCGCGCTCGACGAACACGACCTCGCGCGCGCCGCGCGACAGCGCCTCGAGCCCGAGCGCGCCGCTGCCGGCGAAGAGGTCGAGGCAGCAGGCGTCGCCGATCACGCCCTGCAGCCAGTTGAACAGCGTCTCGCGGACGCGGTCCGGCGTCGGTCGCAGCTCGGCGGACGACGGGAAGCGGATGCGGCGCCCGCGCCACGCGCCGGCGATGATGCGGACGGAATTTGACATGCCGGGGCGCTTTTTTTGCGCTGCGGCAGGTGATTTCCCGCGCACGTGTCGCGGTCTTCCGTCCTTGCCAGAATTCGGAGCCAAAGCGTACCCTTGCGCACCACCTTGAGAGCGCGATCATACGCGCCGCCCGGGGCCCACGATTGCTAGCGGAGCACGCGAACATGAGAGTTCTTCACGCCCTGACGCTCACTGTTGCAGCGTTGCTGCTCGGCGCATGTGGCAGCCACTCGGCGTCCAACGGCTCCACCGGAATCGGTCCCACCGACCCGACCATCGGCAACGGCGCAGGCCCGGGCGCGGCATCGACGTTCCACCCGCTGTTCCAGCTCAGCAATGAGCAGCTGCTGCTGCCGTACCCGAACGACATCTACTACAACACCTGCCCCGTTCCGGCCTGCCCGCCGGCCGACGGCACGCTGCGACTCCCGGACCTCGGCCAGCTGGCGCCGAACCGCGCGGCGCTGAACTCCGTCGACGGCTTCTCGACCACCGCGCCGATCACCGTGCGCTTCTCGACGCCGATCGACGCGACCACGCTCAACCCGGCGGACGTCGTCGTGATCCGCCTCACGCTCGACAATGCGACCAAGGGACCGAGCCTGCCGCCGGCCCCGGGCGCACAGCTGCCGCGCGCGCTCGTCTACGGCACCGACTACCGCGTGTACGTCGCCGGCGCCGGCGGGGCGGGTGCGCTCGCCGAGGCCGTCGACGGCGGCGGCACGAGCCTGATCATCGAGCCGCTGAAGCCGCTGGACGCGTCGAGCGGCCTGGTCAACGTCGGCTACCTCGTGCTGCTGACCAACGGCATCAAGGACAAGAGCGGCAACGTCGCGGGCCCGGACCTGGACTACCAGACGGTGCAGAATGGCGCGCTTGCCGACCTCGCCGCCGGCATGACCTCGCCCACCTGCGCGAGCGTCACGGACCCGACGCTGAACGGCGTCTGCCGCCTCACCTTCGGCCACCTCGCGATCGCCGAGATGGGCGGGCTCGATCCGACCAAGGTCGTCGTGTCGTTCAGCTTCAGCACCGTGTCGACGGCCGACACGATCAACTACCTCTGGGCGAGCTACCAGCAGACGCAGGTCGCGCCGGGCACGATTGTCGTGGCGCCGACGGGACTGACGACGCAGATGGTGCTCGGCGCGAGCTTCCCCGGCTACGCGAACATCTGGGCGGGCACCGTCACGGTCCCGTACTACCTCGCGCCGGCGGCGAGCTCCCACGATCCCACGCCGCTCAGCACGCACTGGGTGGCCGCCGGCGAGTCGCCGCTGCCGCCGACCGTCATCGACCCGGCGAGCCGCAATCTGACTCGCTTCAATCCGGTGCCGGCGCTCAACTCGATGCAGACGGTCCCGATCCTGGTCGGCGTGCCGAACGCGACCACGGGCTGCACCGAGCCGGCGGCCGGCTGGCCGGTCGTCGTGCTGCAGCACGGCTTCTCCAGCAAGCGGACCGATACGCTGACGCTGTTCGACGCGTACACGGGCCACTGCTTCGTCGTCGTCGCGATGGACCTGCCGCTGCACGGCGTCGTCGACAGCACCAACCCGTTCTGGCACAACCAGCTCTTCAACGGCACGCCGGCGGCGGGCCTGATGACCGGCGAGCGGACCTTCGACCTCGACCTCGAGAACAACACCACGTTCGCGCCGGGACCGGACGGCGTCATCGACCCCTCGGGCGACGCGTTCTACAACTCCCTCGGCAGCCCGCTGACGGTGCGCGACGACATGCGCCAGGCGAGCTCGGACATCCTCTGGCTCGCGCACGTCCTGCCGACGCTGTCGCTCGGCGTCAACATCAACGGTACTTCCGACGTCGATCCCACCCAGCTGCAGCTCACCGCGCTCTCGTTCGGCAGCATGCTCGGCATGCCGGGGCTCGCGGTCGTCAACCCGCAGACGCTGGCGTCGAGCTCGCCGTTCCTGACGGGCGTGCTGTCGGTCGACGGCATCAGCTTCGCCTACGTGGCGCGCGACTCCGCGGGGTTCGGACCGCGCGTCAACGCCCTGCTGGCGGCGGAATCGCAGGGACTGATCGTGCCGGGCGCGACCATGTACGACAACTTCTTCCGCGACGTGCAGAACGTGCTGGACGCGGGGGATCCTGCCAACTACGCGGCCGCGGCGGTCCACCTGCGCCCGGTGCTGGTGCAGCAGGTCGTGGGCGGCGGCATGCTGCCCGACTCGAGCCTCAACCTGCCCGACCAGGGCGTCCCGAACGACTCGACCGCGCGGCTGATCACGGCCGCGGGCCTGATCCGCATGACGCCCGGCCAGACGCCGCTCGCGCCCGGCGCCGGCGCCTACGTGAACTTCATCTACGGCCAGCACGCCTCGCTGATCGATCCGCGCGGCACGGCGGTCACCGGCCCGACGAACCTCGCGGCGTTCGCCGAGATGCAGGCCGAGGCGGTCGCCTTCTCGGTCGCGCGCGGCCAGGTCGTGACGGTCGGGGCCGCGAGCGCCGCCGTCGTCCAGCCCTGACCCGTCCTCGGGTCGTGGCGAGGGGCCGGGCGATCGCCCGGCCCTTTGCTTTTCCGGCTGCGCAACGCCGGTAGAATGCGCTGCGGCCACGAGTACACCGATGTTTGAATTCCTGAAGAAGCCGGCTCCGGGCGGCGACCCGGTCGGGACCGGCGGCGAGCCGGCTGCGGGCGGGCGGCGCGGTCTCTTCGGCCGGCTGCGCGCGCGCATCGCGGCCGGCACCTCGTTCCTGACCCGCGACCTCGGCGAGCTGCTGCCGGGCCGGCAGATCGATGCGGCGCTGCTCGATGAGCTCGAGACGCGGCTGCTGACCGCCGACGTCGGCCTCGCGGCCAGCGAGCGCATCCTCGGCGAGCTGCGCCGGCGCGTGGCGCGCCGCGAGCTCGGCGACCTCGAGGCGCTCACCGCGGCGCTGCGCGCCGCGCTCGTCGAGATCCTGGCGCCGGTCGCGCGGCCGCTCAGGATCGACCGTGCGCACCGGCCGTTCGTGGTGCTGGTGGTCGGCGTCAACGGCTCCGGCAAGACCACCTCGATCGGCAAGCTCGCCAAGCGCCTCGGCGATCAGGGCTGCAAGGTGATGCTGGCCGCCGGCGACACCTTCCGCGCCGCGGCGGTCGAGCAGCTCGAGACCTGGGGTGCGCGCAACGGCGTGCCGGTGATCGCGCAGGCTTCCGGTGCCGATCCCGCCGCCGTGATCTTCGACGCCTACTCCGCGGCGCGCGCGCGCGACCTCGACGTGCTGATCGCCGACACCGCCGGGCGGCTGCAGAACCAGGGCCACCTGATGGAGGAGCTCAAGAAGGTGCGACGCGTGCTCGGCCGCCAGGACCCGTCGGCGCCGCACGAGGTGCTGCTGGTGCTCGACGCGAGCCAGGGCCAGAACGCGCTCAGCCAGGCGCGCGTGTTCCACGAGGCGCTCGGCGTCACCGGCATCGTGCTCACCAAGCTCGACGGCACCGCCAAGGGCGGCATCGTCGTCGCGATCGCCGCCGAGCTCGGCATTCCGCTGCGCTACGTCGGCGTCGGCGAGGCGATCGAGGACTTCGGCGAGTTCGACGTCGCCGACTTCGTCGGCGCGCTGCTCGCGACGCCCGAGTCGCCGCCGCCGTGATCCTCTTCCAGGGCGTCGCCAAGCGCTATCCGAGCGGGCGCGAGGCGCTCGCCGACTTGAGCCTCGAGGTCGCCCAGGGGGAGATGGTGTTCCTGACGGGCCACTCCGGCGCCGGCAAGAGCACGGCGCTCAAGCTGGTCGCGCTGATCGAGCGGCCGACGCGCGGCCGGATCCTGGTGGCCGGCCAGAACCTCGCGGCGATCGGCCGGCGCGGCATACCGGCCTACCGGCGCCAGATCGGCATGGTGTTCCAGGACCACAAGCTGCTGCACGACCGGCCGATCTGGGACAACGTCGCGCTGCCGCTCGTGATCCAGGGCACGCCGCACCGCGAGCTCGACAAGCGCGTGCGTGCGGCGCTCGACCAGGTCGGCCTGCTCGGCCGCGAGCGCAGCTTCCCGATCGAGCTCTCGACCGGCGAGCAGCAGCGCGTCGGCATCGCGCGCGCGGTGGTCGGCAAGCCGCCGATCCTGATCGCCGACGAGCCCACCGGCAACCTCGACCCCGAGCTCGCGCTCGAGGTGATGCGCCTGTTCCGGCGCTTCAACGAGGTCGGCGTGACGGTCGTGATCGCGAGCCACGACCTGCACCTGATCGAGCAGATCGGCGTGCGCCGCATCGCGCTCGCCGCCGGGCGGCTGGCGGGAGCGGCGCATGGCTGAGCCGCTCGCGCGCGCCGCCGGCCCGCGCTTCGCCTCGCAGCTGCGCGGCTGGTTCGAGCGCCACCTGCAGACGCTGGTCGCCTCGCTCGGGCGCCTCGTGCGGGCGCCGTTCGGCACCGCGCTCACGATCGGCGTGATCGGCATCGCGCTCGCGCTGCCGGCCTGCCTCGAGCTCGTGGTCGAGAACGCGCGCGCGCTCTCGGGGGGCTGGGCGAACGCGCTCGACCTCACGGTGTACCTGAAGCCGCACCTGCCGGAGCGCGACGCGACGCAGCTCGCCGAGCGCATCGGCGCCCGCGGCGACGTCGCGAGCGCGCGGCTCGTGACCGCGGCCGAGGGGCTCGCGGAGTTCCGCCGCTGGTCGGGGCTCGGCGCGGCGCTCGATGCGCTGACCGAGAACCCGCTGCCGGCCGCGGTGGTCGTGCGGCCGCGGGTCGCGGCGCAGAGCGGCGATCCCGCCGCGGTCGGCGCGCTGGCCGATGCGCTGCGCACGCTGCCGGGCGTAGACCAGGTGCAGCTCGACACCGACTGGGTGCGGCGCTTCGCCGCGATCCTCGACGCGCTCGGGCGCGCGCTCGCGGTGGTGGCGCTGCTGCTCGGGCTCGCGGTGCTGCTGGTCGTCGGCAACACGATCCGCCTCGACATCGACGCGCGGCGCGCCGAGATCGAGGTCATCAAGCTGGTCGGCGGCAGCGACGGCTTCGTGCGCCGGCCGTTCCTGTACGGCGGCTTCTGGTACGGCCTCGGCGGCGGCGTCGTCGGCTGGCTCCTGGTGGAGTCGTTCGTGCTGACCCTCGCCGGGCCCATCGCCCGGGTGGCGGCGGCCTACGGCAGCCAGTTCGCGATCGCGGGCCCGGGCGTTGCGACCTCGGCGCTGCTGGTCGGCGGCGGGGCGGCGCTCGGCTGGATCGGGGCCTTCATTTCGGCGACCCGCCATCTGAGGGCGATCGAGCCCGGGGTGGAGCCGTAGAACCCGAAATATGACCTTAAGTTATTGAATCATAACCAGATAAATATTGAACCGGACCCCTCGTTAGCACTCTAATCTGGCGAGTGCTAGGATCTCGGCACCGGGGGCCCTGCTGACCCCGGAACAGGGGAACAGTCCTTAAATGAGTATGGCGCTTGCACCTCTAGGCCTCGCCGGCAATACCGCGCTCGCGCTGCGCGGGCCGGTCGGCAGCCTCGATGCGTACATCGACACCGTGTCGCGCATTCCGGTCCTCGCGAAGGAGGAGGAAGTGCGGCTCGCGAAGAGCTACCGCGACGAGGGCGACCTCGAGGCCGCCCGGCAGCTCGTGCTCTCGCACCTGCGCTTCGTGGTGCACATCGCGCGCGGCTACTCGGGCTACGGCCTGCCGATGGGCGACCTCGTGCAGGAGGGCAACGTCGGGCTGATGAAGGCCGTCAAGCGCTTCGACCCGGCGGTCGGCGTGCGGCTGGTGTCCTTCGCGGTGCACTGGATCCGCGCCGAGATCCACGAGTACGTGCTGCGCAACTGGCGGCTCGTGAAGATCGCGACCACCAAGGCGCAGCGCAAGCTGTTCTTCAACCTGCGCAAGGCCAAGAAGAACCTCGCCTGGCTGTCGGCCGAGGAGACCCGCAAGGTCGCCCACGATCTCGGCGTGACGCCCGCCGAGGTGTCGCAGATGGAGCAGCGGCTCGCGGCGCGCGACGTCGCCTTCGATCCGGCGCCGGACGCGGACGAGGAGGACGGCGGCTACACGCCGGCGGCGTACCTGCCGGCCCCGGATGCCGACCCCGCGGTCGCCGTCGAGCGCGACCAGTGGGAAGGCGCCTCGTCGGCGCGCCTCAAGCACGCGCTCGCGACGCTCGATGAGCGCAGCCGCGCGATCGTCGAGCGGCGCTGGCTGGTCGACGAGGGCAAGGCGACGCTGCATGAGCTCGCCGCCGAGTACGCCGTCTCGGCCGAGCGCATCCGCCAGATCGAGGCCAACGCCCTCAAGAAGCTGAAGGCGGCGATGGCCTGAGCGGCGGCTCAGCCGCCGCTCGCCACCAGCGGTGACAGGGTCATTTCGACGCGCCGGTTGCGCGCGCGGCCCTCGGCGCTGTCGTTGCTCGCGACCGGGTGGCCGTCGCCGGCGCCGATCGTGACGAGGCGGCTGCGGCGGATGCCACGCTGCTCGAGGTAGGCCGCGACCGCGGCCGCGCGGCGCGCCGACAGCGACTGCTGGTGCTCGCCGCCGGCGCCCGTGTCGCCGTGCCCGGCGACCTCGATCACCGTCTTGTCGTACTTGCGCAGCAGCGCCGCGACGGCGTCGAGCACGCCGCCGAAGGCGGCGTTGAGCTCGGCACCGTCGGCGCCGAAGGCGACCGCGGCCGGCATGCTGAGCGTGACGTCGTCGCCCTTGCGCACCACGCCGACGCCGCTGCCGTCCAGCTGCTCGCGCAGCTTCGACTCCTGCACGTCCATGTAGTAGCGCACCGAGCCCGCGGGCAGCGCGTTGACGCCGGCACCGGTCGCGGCGCCGCGCAGGCGCTGGCGGGCGGCGTCGCCCGAGATCCAGCCCGCGGCGACGGCGCTCTGGGCCGTGCCGGGCAGCGCGATCTCGCGGCCGCCGGTCGCCGGGTTGACGGCCGTGCAGCCGACGGCGAGCGCGAGCGCGCCGGCCGCGAGGAGCCAGCCGGCACCCGCTCCGGCCCGCCTGCTGATCGCCATGCTGCAACGCATCGCTGCGACTCTCCCGGCGCCTGATCCGGCCCGAGTGTAGCGCGGCGCGAACCCGCGGGCCCGCCGCGGCGTTTGCTACAGTGCGCGCCACCCTCAAGGAGACCGCATGCGCTCCGTCGACGACTGGCTCGCCGAGTACGGCACGAGCCACGCCAACCCCGCCAACAAGGCGCTGCACTGGATCTGCGTGCCACTGATCGTGCTCGCCGTGCTCGGCCTCCTGTGGGCGCTGCCGGTGCCCGCGGCGGTCGCGCGGCGCGCGCCGCTCGTCAACTGGGCGACGCTGACGATCCTTGCCGGCCTCGGCTACTACGCGCTCTTGTCGGTGCGCCTCGCGCTCGGCATGCTGGCGCCGCTCGCGCTCGCGGTACTCGCGCTCGAACGCCTCGCCGCGCTCGCGACGCCGCTGTGGCAGAGCTGCCTCGCGATCTTCGTGATCGCGTGGATCGGGCAGTTCATCGGCCACGCGATCGAAGGCCGGCGGCCCTCGTTCTTCAAGGACCTGCAGTTCCTGCTGATCGGCCCGCTGTGGCTGCTGAGCGCGGTCTACCGGCGGCTGCGGCTGAGCTACTGAGCGGCGGCGCGCGGCGCGCCGCGCTCAGCGTCCGCGGCGCTTGCCGCGGCGGCGGCGTGGGCTCATGTGCTCGGTGACGATCCGCTGGTAGACCGCCGACACGGTGCGGCCCAGCACCCGTGCGATGTCGGCTCGTGGCGTCCCTTTTGCCACCAGCGACTTCAGCTTCTTGAGATCGGACGGCGTCCAGCCGTGCCCGTGATGAGCGCGCTTCTTGGTCATGAGGTTTGAACTCTTGGGACTTCTTGGATCGAGCCGCCGCGGAGTTTGATCCGCGACGGGGTCCGCATCATGCACGGTAATGCCGCGTTAGCCAACCTCTGTTTGATCGCGCCCCGGGGCCGGTCCGTTAACTTAAGTCGGCCGCCGCGGCGCGCACCGCCTCGGCGACGGCGGCGTGCACCGCGTGATCGAGGGCGTCGGGCACGAGGTCCGTGCCGGCCGCCTGGTCGGCGAGCGCGCGCGCCGCGGCCATCAGCATCCGGTCGGTGAAACAGGGCGCGCGCGCGTCGAGCGCACCCTTGAACAGCCCCGGGAAGCCGAGCACGTTGTTGATGCCCTTGCCGTCGGCGGCGAACGCCGCGCCGCACTCGAGCGCGACGACCGGCTCGATCTCGGGATCGGGATTGGAGAGCGCGAGGATCACCTGCCCCGGCCGCACCAGCTCCGGCCGGATCAGGCCCTTGACGCCGGTGGTCGCGATCACGATGTCGCAGGTCGCCATGATCTCCTCCAGCGTCGCGCGCTGGCCGCCGAGCGCCGCGAGCCGCTCGAGTGCGGCGGGGCTGCGGTCCGCGCCGAGCACCCGGCTCGCGCCGTGCGCGCGCAGCAGCCTCACGATGCCGATGCCGGCCGCGCCGAGGCCGATCTGGCCGATGACGCTGTCCTCGATGCGCCGGCCGACGCGGCGCGCGACGCCGTGCAGCGCGGCGAGCACGACCACCGCGGTGCCGTGCTGGTCGTCGTGCAGCACCGGCTTCTTCAGCCGCCGGCGCAGCTCGGCCTCGATCTCGAAGCACTCCGGCGCGGCGAAGTCCTCGAGCTGGATCGCGCCGAAGGACTTCTCGATCGCGACGATCGCGGCGACGACCCGCGCCGGCTCCTTGTCGTCGAGCAGGATCGGGATGCCGTTGATGCCGGCGAGCGAGGCGAACAGCGCCGCCTTGCCCTCCATCACCGGCAGGCCGGCCAGCGGACCGATGTCGCCGAGGCCGAGCACCGCCGTGCCGTTGGTGATCACGGCCACCGTGTGGCCGAGGCTGGTGTAGTCCCAGGCGCGCTCCGGCTGGTCGCGGATCGCGAGACAGACGCGCGCGACACCGGGCGTGTAGATGTCGCGCAGCACCTGCTGCGTGTTGATCGGCAGGCTCGCCGACATGCGCAGCTTGCCGCCGCGGTGGCGGCTGAAGACGCGGTCCGACTTGCCGACGAAGCGCGCGTTCGGCAGCCGCTCGATGCGCTCGTAGAGGCTGCGGTCGGCGCTGTCGTCCATCTCGAGCGTGATCTCCCACAGGGTGCGCCCCTGCTCGCGCTTCAGCGAGTGCAGGTGCTGGATCACGAGGCCGGCGTCCGCGATCACCTGCAGCACGCTGGCGAGGCTGCCCGGCTGGTGCACCGTCTCGACCATCAGGATCTCGGGGATCTTCATCGTCCGCGCTCCGCTCGCCAGCGCCCGACCGCCTCCTCGAAGACTAGCGCATGCAGCTCGGCCGTGCGCAGCGTGCTTGCCGCATAGCCGCCGCCGAGCACGATCGCGAGCGGGCAGCCGGCGTCGCGCAGCGTCGCGATCGCGAGCCGCTCGCGGCGCCTGAGCCCGGACTCCGACAGCGCCAGCCGTCCGTAGCGGTCGCCGGCGACGACGTCGACGCCGGCGATCAGGAAGGCGATCTGCGGGCGCGCCGCCGCGAGCGCCTCGGCGAGCGCCGCGGCCAGCGCCGCGAGGTAGGCATCGTCGCCGGTGCCGTCCGGCAGCTCGACGTCGCGGCTGGAGCGCTCCTTGCGCACCGGGTAGTTGCGCGCGCCGTGCAGCGACAGCGTGTAGACCTCGGGGTCGGCGGCGAAGATCGACGCCGTGCCGTTGCCCTGGTGCACGTCCAGGTCGACGATCAGCGCGCGCGCCGGGCCGCCGTCGGCGCGCAGCGCGTGGACCGCGATCGCGACGTCGTTCAGCACGCAGAAGCCCTCGCCGTGGTCGGCGAAGGCGTGATGCGTGCCGCCGGCGAGGTTGCCGGCGAGTCCGTCGGCGAGCGCCGCGCGCGCCGCGAGCCAGGTGCCGTGCGCGGCGAGCCGCGCGCGGCGCCACAGCCGCGGCGTGAACGGCACGCCGAGGCGCCGCCGCTCGGCCGGCGTCAGCGCATCGCCCGCGAGGCGCGCGAGGTAGTCCGGCGTGTGCACCCGCGCCAGCAGCTCGAGCGGCGCCTCCTCGGGCTGCATCACGTCGTCGGCCGCGATCAGGCCGCGCTCGATGAGCCGCGCGTACAAGAGCGGGTACTTGCCCATCGGGTACGGGTGCGTCGGCGGCAGGTCGACGCGGTAGTCGGGATGGAAGCTGACACGCATGCGGGCAGCGCCTCGCGGCGGGCCGGGCGCCGGCCGGCTGCGGCGCGATGCTCGCCGCGGCGCACCGGCCAGGTCAAGCGCCGCCCGGCGGGCGCCGGCGCCCCTGCGGGCCGGCGCCGTTGTCGGCCGATTTGGATTGGCGTAACCTCGCGGACCCGCTTGCGTCCAGGCGGGACATCGTCCTGCATCGCCTCGGAGGCCGTCGTATGAAGCTCCCCGGAATTGTCGCCGCCAGGGCCGGCCGGCTGCTCGTCATGCTCGTCGCCACCGTCGCGCTCGGCGCCTGCGCCGGGCAGATGGAGCCCGCCAAGAAGATGCTCGCCGACGTCGAGGCCGCGGTCACCGCCGCCGGCGCCGACGCGCAGCAGTACATTCCCGACCAGGTCACCGCGGTCAACCGGCGGCTCGCCGAGCTCAAGGCCGCGTTCGACAAGCAGGACTACAAGACCGTGATCGGCGCGGCGCCGGCGCTGCTGATCGAGGCCAAGGGCCTCGCCGACGCGGCCGCGGCGAAGAAGAAGGAAGTGCTCGAGGCGCTCGGCGCGCAGTGGACCGCGCTCGCCGCCGAGGTGCCGCAGCAGGTGTCGGCGATCGAGGCCAGGCTCGCGGCGATCGCCAAGACCAGGAAGCTGCCCGCCGGCGTCAGCAAGGACGCGGTTGAGTCGGCCAAGGCCGGGCTCGCGGAGGCCAAGAGCGGCTGGAACGACGCCAAGACCGCGTTCGGCGCCGGCGACGTGCAGGCGGCGCTCGCGAAGGCGAACGGCGTCAAGGCCAAGCTCGAGGAAGCGGCCGCCAAGCTCGGTGCCGGCGCCGCGGCGAAGCCGGCGGCCTGAGCGGCGCCGGGAGCGCCGCCGACCGAAGCCGCGCAGCGCGCCCCGGCCGGCGGCGCGCCGGGTCCCTTTGAACACGGGCGTCGCCGACGCCCTCAAGTGCCAGGAGTCTGAGATGGCCGCCTCGCCCAGCAAGCAACCCAAGACCTCGAAGCACGTCAGCGCGCTCGACCCGCTCGACCTCTACGACGTGCGCTCGCTGCTGAGCGACGAGGAGCGCATGGTGCAGGACGCGGTCGGCCGGCTGGTCGACGAGAAGGTCCTGCCGGTCATCCAGCAGCACTTCGAGAACCACACCTTCCCGCGCGACCTCGTGCCCGAGCTCGCCGCGCTCGGCCTGCTCGGCTCCTCGCTCGAGGGCTACGGCTGCGCCGGCATGAACGCGGTCAGCTACGGCCTCATCTGCCAGGAGCTCGAGCGCGGCGACGCCGGCGTGCGCAGCTTCGTCTCGGTGCAGAGCTCGCTGTGCATGTACCCGATCTACAGCTACGGCAGCGAGGAGCAGAAGCAGAAGTACCTGCCGCGCATGGCCAGGGGCGAGCTGATCGGCTGCTTCGGGCTGACCGAGCCGCACGGCGGCTCCGATCCCGGCAACATGAAGACCCACGCCAAGCGCAAGGGCAAGGACTGGGTCATCAACGGCGCCAAGATGTGGATCACCAACGGCGCGATCGCCGACCTGTGCGTGCTGTGGGCGATGACCGACGAGGGCATCCGCGGCTTCATCGTCGACAAGGGCACGCCCGGGTTCTCGGCGCCCGAGATCAAGCACAAGTTCTCGCTGCGCGCCTCGGTCACGAGCGCGCTGTTCTTCGACAACGTCGTGGTGCCGGAGGCGAACGTGCTGCCCGGCGTCGTCGGCCTCAAGGGCCCGCTGTCGTGCCTGACGCAGGCGCGCTACGGCATCACCTGGGGCGTGATCGGCGCCGCCCAGGCCTGCCTCAGGCAGCTGATCGACTACACCAGGGACCGCGTGCTGTTCGGCCGCACGCTGGCGTCGAACCAGGCGATCCAGATCCGGCTCGCCGAGATGAGCCGCAAGATCACGCTCGCGCAGCTGATGTCGCTGCAGCTCGGGCGGCTCAAGGACGCCGGCAAGATGGCGCCGGCGCAGGTGTCGCTCGCCAAGTGGAACAACGCCCGCGCCGCGATCGAGGTCGCGCGCGACGCGCGCGACATGCTCGGCGGCGCCGGCATCAGCGCCGAGTTCGTGCCGATCCGCCACATGCTGAACCTCGAGAGCGTCATCACCTACGAGGGCACCGAGACCGTCCACCAGCTGACGATCGGCCGCGAGCTCACGGGAATCAACGCGTTCTAGCCGCCAGCGCCCGCGCCGCCGGCGCGGGCGACCCGGTCCCGCCCGGACCGCCGCCTCGGAGGACTGCCCGCATGCCCCTCGAGCGCCTTCTCGCCCGCCTGCCGCGCGCCTTCGCCGTCGCGGCCCTGGCCGCCACCGGCGCCGCGCCGGCGGGCGCGGCCGCGCCCGCCGGCGCGCCCTCGTACGCCGTCGTCGACCGCTGGGCGCTGGGCGGCACCGGCGGCTGGGACTACCTGACGCTCGACTCGCCGCGCCAGCGGCTGTTCATCACGCGCGGCGACCGCGTCGACGTCGTCGATATCGGCTCCGGCAAGCTCGCCGCGTCGATCGCCGGCGCGAGCGGCGCGCACGGCGTCGCGCTCGCGCCGGAACTGAGGCGCGGCTGGGTCAGCAACGGCCGCGGCAACTCGGTGACCGAGTTCGACTACGACAGCCTCGCGGTACTGCGCACGGTGCCGGTGCCGGGCGCGAACCCGGATGCGATCCTGTACGAGCCTAGCGCGCGGCGCCTGTACACCTTCAACGGCCGCAGCAGCGACGTCACGGTATGCGACGCCGCGACGCTCGCGGTGGTGGCCAAGATCCCGGTGCCGGGCAAGCCCGAGTTCGCGCAGGCCGACGGCCGGGGCCACGTCTACGCCAACATCGAGACCGAGCCGGGGCAGCTGGTGCGCATCGACGCCGCGAAGCTGGTGGTCGACGCGACCTGGCCGCTCGCCGGCTGCAACAGCCCGAGCGGGCTCGCGCTCGACCGCGCGCACGGCCTGCTGTTCTCGGTGTGCGACGACGGGGTCATGGCGGTCACCGACGCCGTCACCGGCAAGGCGGTCGCGCGCGTGGCCATCGGCAACGGCCCGGACGCCGCCGAGTTCGACGCCGAGCACGGGCTCGTGTTCAGCTCCAACGGCGCCGACGGCACGCTGTCGATCGTGCGCCAGGAGTCGCCGGACCGCTACGCGCTGCTCGCGACGCTGCCGACGCAGAAGGGCGCGCGCACGATGGCCCTCGACCCGGCGTCGCGTCGCATCTACCTCGTGACCGCCGAGTTCGGCCCGCCGCCGGCGCCGACCGCCGACGCGCCGCGGCCGCGGCCGCCGCTGCTGCCGGACACCTTCACGGTGCTCGTCGCCGCGCCGCGCTGAGCGGGTCGCGCGCGAGCTCAGGCGGTCGCCGCAGCGGCCGGCTCCGCCGGCGGCAGGATCACGCGCGCGACGATGCCGGCGCGGTCGCCGCGGTTGGCGAGCGTGACCGTGCCGCCGAGCCGCTCGGCGACTGCGCGCGCGGTCGCGAGGCCGAGGCCGCTGCCGCCGTCGTGCGCCGACGGCGCGCGGTAGAAGCGCTCGAACACCCGCCCGAGCTCCTCGTCCGGCAGCCCGGGACCCTCGTCGACGACCTCGAGCACCAGCTGCTCGCCGGCGCGCGACGAGCGCAGCCGCACCAGGCCGCCGCGCGGCGTGTGCCAGAGCGCGTTCTCGAGCAGGTTGCCGACCACCAGCAGCAGCTGGCCGAGGTCGCCGGGTGCGTCGCCGTCGGCGTCCGGCTCGAGCTCGATGCGCACGCCGCGCGCCGCGGCCATCGTGCCGTACAGGCCCGCGATCTCCTCGAGCACGACGTCGACCGGCGTGCGCACCTGCGCGCGGCGTCCCTGGCCGTCGGCGGCGAGCGCGAGCAGGTGGTTCGCGAGCCGGACGATGCGGCCGATCCCGGCGCGCAGCTCGCCGAGGCGCGTCTCGCGCTCGGCCGGGTCGCGGCAGCCGTCGAGGACGTCCGCCTGCAGCTGCAGCGCCGCGATCGGCGTGCGCAGCGCATGCGCCGCATCGCCGACGAAGCGCCGCTCGTGCTCGAGCGACTCCCGCAGCCGGCCGATCAGCCGGTTCATCGCGTCGATCAGCGGCCGCAGGTCCTCCGGCTGCGAGGCCAGCGGCAGCGGGTCGAGGGCCAGCGGCGAGCGCTCCGCGACCGTGTGGATGGTCGCCTCCAGCGGCTCGAGCGCGCGCCGGATCACGAGCCCGATCACGAGCGCGAGCACCGGGATCAGCACGATGACCGGCAAGAGCGCCGCCAGCGCGCCGCCGAGCGCCGCCTCGTGGCGCACCTGCACCGCCTGCGCGACCGCGACCGTGCGCGCTCCGGTGTCGAGCCCGTAGACGCGGTAGGGCGTGGTGCCGATGCGGCGCTCGCTGAAGCCGGGCACCGGCGTCGGCAGCGGCACGGCGGTGTCGGTGCTGTAGCGCACCTCGCCGGCCTCGTCGCGCACGGTCACCAGCAGGTCGTCCTGCGGGTCGCGCTCCGGGTTCACGGTGCGGCCGGCGGTCGGCACGGTCGGATCGATCTTGCGGGCCGCGACCAGGCGCGCCACCTGCTGCATCTGGTAGTCGAGCAGCGCCTGCGTCTCGCGCTCGGCGCGCAGGTAGACGAACGCGGCCGAGCCCGAGCCGACCACCGCGAGCGCGATCCACAGCCACAGCGTCAGGCGCGCGCGCAGCGTGGTCACGGCGGCGCACCGATGCGCCAGCCCACGCCGCGCACGTTGTCGATGATCGCGGCGCCGAGCTTGCGGCGCAGTGTATGGATGATCACCTCGATGACGTTGCTCTCGATCGCCTCGCTCCAGCCGTACAGGCTCTGCTCGAGCTGGGTGCGCGAGTGGACCGCGCCCGGGCGGCTCAGGAGCACGCGCAGCAGCGCGAACTCGCGTGGCGTCACCGCGACCGGCGCGTGGTGCAGGCGCACCTCGTGCCGGACCGGGTCGAGCTCGAGCCCGCCGTGCACGAGCTCGGCGCTGGCGCGCGCCTCCTGGCGGCGCAGCAGGCTGCGGATGCGGGCCTTGACCTCGGCGAGCGCGAACGGCTTGACGAGGTAGTCGTCGGCGCCGGCGTCGAGGCCCTGCACCCGGTCCTGCACCGTGTCGCGGGCCGTGATCATCAGCACCGGCAGGAGGCTGTGGCGGGCGCGCAGCTCCCGGAGGACGCTCATGCCGTCCTGGCGCGGCAGGCCCCAGTCGAGCAGCACCAGCGCGAAGTTGGCCGCGGGGTCGGCGAGCGCCGCGGTGGCCGCGACCCCGTCCCGGACCCAGTCGACGTGGTAGCCGTCGTCGCCGAGCCCGCGCACCAGGCTGTCGCCGATCATCCGGTCGTCTTCCACGAGCAGCAGTCGCATGTCTCTGGGCCCTCGGGGTCCCCTCGGGCGATGTTCGCAGCGCCGACTTAGCGCCGGCTTAGGACCCCGCTGGCGCCGGACGAACCTCGCCCGTCAGAATACCGCCCCGGCGCCCGTTGCGGGCCTGTCCCGGAGCCTGCCCGATGAGACCCGTACGCGAACCGCGGCTCAGCACCGTCGAGATCGCCGATCTGTACCCGACCCAGATCACGGTCGGCATGCGCGAAGTGCGCGCCAAGCGCAAGCACTGGCGCGAGGCCGGGCACAAGGCCAAGTTCCTCGGCAACCACCTGATCCCGGTGATCCGCGGTCCCAAGGGCCGCTGCTACGTGATCGACCACCATCACCTCGCGCGGGCGCTGCACGACGAGGGCGTGCGCGAGATCGCGATCACCGTCGTTGCCGATCTCTGCAAGCTCGACCGCGACGCCTTCTGGACCTTCCTGGACAACCGCGGCTGGCTGCATCCCTACGACGACCGCGGCCGCCGCCGCCACTACCGCGAGCTGCCGCGGCGCGTGACCGGCCTCGTCGACGACCCCTACCGCAGCCTCGCGGGCGAGCTGCGCCATGCCGGCGGCTTCGCCAAGGACACCACCCCGTTCAGCGAGTTCCTGTGGGCCGACTTCCTGCGGCGCCGCATCAAGCGCTCGCGCGTCGAGAACAATTTCACCGCCGCGCTCGAGCAGGCGCTCAGGCTCGCCAAGATGGACGACGCCGACTTCCTGCCCGGCTGGTGCGGCCCGGTGCCGCGCGGCTGAACGGTTGCGGCGCGACCGGCAGCGTCGCGCGCGGGCCCGGCGCCGGCGGCGCGCCCCGCGGGGCGGACGCGCCCGGCGCCGCGCGCCTCAGGCGCGCTTCGCCTCGGCCCCGGCGCCCGCGACCTCGACCAGCGAGCGCTCGAAGATGTCGAGGCCCTCGCTCAGGATCGCGTCGCTGACCGTCAGCGGCACGAGGAAGCGGATCACGTTGGCGCGCGTGCCGCACGACAGCAGCACGAGCCCGTTGGCCGCGGCGCGCTGCACCAGCGCCTTGGTCAGGTCCGCATCCGGCGCGTTGACGTCACCGAACTTCACGAGCTCGAGCGCGACCATGGCGCCGAGACCGCGCACGTCGCCGACGCAGCTCAGCCCGTGCCGGCCGCGCAGCCCGTTGAGGCGCTGCTTGATGACCGCGCCGATGGTGTTGGCGCGCGCGCACAGGTTCTCCTTCTCGATGACGTCGAGCACCGCGAGCGCCGCCGCACAGCTGAGCGGCGAGCCGGCGTAGGTGCCGCCGAGTCCGCCCGGCGCCGGCGCGTCCATGATCTCCGCCTTGCCGACCACGCCCGACAGCGGGAAGCCGCCGGCCAGGCTCTTCGCGACCGTCATCAGGTCCGGCTCGATCCCGGCGTATTCGATCGCGAACATCTTGCCGGTGCGCGCGAAGCCGGTCTGCACCTCGTCGGCGATCATCACGATGCCGTGCTCGGTGCAGATCCGGCGCAGCTCGCGCAGGAACTCGACCGGCGCGGGATAGAAGCCGCCCTCGCCCTGCACCGGCTCGATGACGATCGCCGCGACGCGCGCCGGATCGACGTCCGCCTTGAACAGCGTATCGAGCGCGGCGAGCGCGGTGGCGGGCGTCACGCCGAGGTACTCGGCCGGGAACGGCAGGTGGAAGATCTCGCCGGGCATCGGCCCGAAGCCGAGCTTGTAGGGCGCGACCTTGCCCGTCAGCCCCATCGCGAACATCGTGCGGCCGTGGAAGGCGCCGGCGAAGGCGATCACCGCGGTGCGCTTGGTATGGGCGCGCGCGATCTTGACCGCGTTCTCGATCGCCTCGGCGCCGGTCGACAGGAAGATCGACTTCTTCGGCGTCGGCCCGGGCGCGAGCCGGTTCAGCCGGTCGGCGAGGCGCACGTAGCTTTCGTACTGCGTGACCTGGAAGCAGGTGTGCGAGAAGCGCTCGAGCTGCGCCGCCACGGCGGCCTTGACCGTCGGGTGCAGGTGCCCGGTGTTGAGCACGGCGATGCCCGCGGCGAAGTCGACGTAGCGCCGGCCCTCGATGTCCCAGATTTCGGCGTTGCTGGCGCGGTCGGTGTAGACCGGCAAGAGGCTCGCGACCCCGCGCGGTACCGCCGCTTCCCGTAGCTTCTGGAGTTCCGCGTTCGTGGTCATGACGTGTTGCGCTCCTTGGAATCGCGCCGCGCCGAACGGCCGGCGCAGGCGAACGCACAGATTACCAGCCCGGAGCCGGGGCAGTCGATGGCGCCGGCCGGCGGCCGCGGAGGGCCGCCGCGCGGCGGCCCGCGCGCGGTGGCGGCCGCCCGGACGAGAATCGTCAGCATCGGCGCGCGACGGCGCGGCGCGCGCCCGAGCTCAGGACGGCTGCGGGCAGTCGCAGACCACGCAGGTGCCGGTGCGCGGCTGCGGCACGATGCTGATGCGCGCGCCGATCAGGTCCGCGCGGTAGCGCATGGACTTGAGGCCGAGCCCGCCCGCCCCGGGCCGGGACGGGCCGATGCCCTGGCCGTCGTCGCAGACGGTGAGCAGGACGCTGGATGCGCCGACGTCGAGCGTCAGCTGGATCGACTGCGCGGCGGCGTGCCTGATCGCGTTGGTGAGCGCCTCCTGCGCGATGCGGAACAGGTGATCGGCGGCCGTCGGCGACAGGCCGACCGTCGCCGCCTCGATGACGGAGAACTGGATCGCCGGCCCCTGCATGTCGTTGAGTCGCCGCACGAGGTCGCGCAGTCCCGCGACCAGGCCGCCCTGGACCTCGGCCACCGGCAGGAGCCCGCGGGCGACGCTGCGGCAGGTCCCGATCGTGTGGCCCGCGAGATCGCGAACGCGCGCGAGGTCGCCCGCGTTCGGCAGGGCCGCCTGGCTGGCCGCGCGCTCGAGCGCCGACAACAGCAGCGCGAGCCCGGTCAGCTCCTGGCCGAGGCCGTCGTGCAGGTCCTGCGCGATGCGGCGCTGCTCGCGGCCGACGGCGTCGGCGTAGGCGGCCTGCAGCGCGCGCCGCTCGGCGACGTCGTGCACCACGACCACGAACATCTGCCGGCCGTCGTGGCTGACCTCGCCGACCGAGACCTCGACCGGCACGGCGCCGCCGTCCTTGCGGCGGCCCACCGCGGCGCGCCCGCCGACGAACAGCGGCTGGCGCGGCGCGCCCGGCTCGGGCAGCGGCGAGGGCATCAGCAGCGTCACGCTGCGCCCGACGAGCTCGTCGCCCGCGGAGCCGAACAGCCGCTCGCAGGCGGGGTTGACCATGCGCACCTGCCCCTCGCCGTCGAGCAGCAGCACGCCGTCGACCGCCGTGGTCACGACCGCCTGCAGCTCGTCGGACATCCGCCGCAGCTCGCGCTCCGCGCGCCGCGCGGCGCTCGCGTCCCGGAACGTCACCGTGACGCCGACCGTGCGGCCGAGGTAGTCGACCACCGGCGCGGCACCGCCGTCGATCGGCACGCGCTCGCCGCTGCGCCGCAGCAGCTGGTCGGAGCGCGCGAAACGCAGCGCGGCGCGCCCGGCGATGACCCGCTTGACGAGGCGCTCCTGCACCGCCCGGCCGGCCTCGTCGACGAGCCTCAGGATCGCCGCCAGCGGCCGGCCCTCGGCCTCGCGCCCGGACCAGCCGGTCAGCTGCTCCGCGGCCGCATCCATGAAGCGCACGCGGCCGGCGCCGTCGGTGGCAATCACCGCGTCGGCGATGCTGCCGAGGATGGTCGCGCAGGTGAGCTCGTGCTCCTCGAGCCGCGCCTCGACCCCGGCCCGGTAGAGGCCGAGATCGATCGCGACCAGCAGGTGCTCGATGCGAAAGGGCTTCAGCACGTAGCCGAAGGCCGCCCGCGTCTTGGCGCGCTGCAGCGTCGCCTGGTCGGAGTGCGCCGTCAGGTAGACGATCGGCACGCGGCAGCGCTCGTAGATCGCCTCGCCGGCCTCGATGCCGTCGATGGGCCCCTTGAGGCGGATGTCCATCAGCACGAGGTCCGGCCGCGTCTCCTCGGCGAGCTCCAGCGCGCGCGCGCCGGTGTCGGCGACCGCGACGACCGGGTAGCCGGCGGCGCCGAGGCGCTCGCGGATCTCCTCGGCGATCAGCACCTCGTCCTCGACCACGAGGATCCGCTCGTTCGCCATGTCAGTCCCCCTCCGCCTGCGACAGGCTCGCCACGGTGAGCCGCGCCTCCGTGCCCGGGGCGCGCCGCAGGAGCTCGAACTCGCCGCGCACCTGGCGCGCGAGCAGCCGCACCAGCCGCAGCCCGAGCGTGCCCGGGCTGTCGGAGCCCGCGGCGGCGCTGCCGAGGCCGACGCCGTCGTCGAGGATCCGCAGCACGCAGCCGCCGCGCGCGGCGTGGCCGAGCACCAGGCGGATCTCGCCGCCGCGGCCGTCCGGAAAGGCGTGCTTGAGCGCGTTGGTCATCAGCTCGTTGAGGATCAGCCCGAACGGCACCGCGAGCTCGATGTTGAGCTGCACGGGCTCCAGCTCGCTCGTCAGGCGCACCGGGCTGCCGCGCACCGCGTAGGTGCTGAGCAGCTGCCGGCACAGCGTCAGCGCGTAGTCGGCGAAGTCCACCGCCGACAGGCTCTCGGCGCGATACAGCGCCTCGTGCACCATCGCCATCGCGCGCACGCGGTCCTGGCTCTCCTGCAGGATCTTCAGCGTCAGGCCGTCGCGGGTGTAGGTGGACTCGAGGTAGAAGAGGCTCGACATCACCGCGAGGTTGTTCTTGACGCGGTGATGGATCTCCTTGAGCAGCACCTCCTTCTCGCGCAGCGAGTCGAGCACGCGCTGCTCGGCGTGCTTGCGGTCGGTGGTGTCGCGGATCGCGCTCGACACCAGCGTCCGCCCGCCGCTGCGCAGCGGGCTCAGGCTGATCTCGATCGGGAACTCGGTGCCGTCCTTGCGCATGCCGTAGAGCTCGAGGCCGACGCCCATCGGCCGCACGCGCGGCGCGCCGGAGTAGCGCGCGCGGTGCTGCGGGTGCTGCGCGCGAAAGCGCTCCGGGATCAGCGTCTCGACCGGCCGGCCGCGCAGCTCGACCCGCGAGTAGCCGAACAGGCTCTCGGTCTGGCCGTTGACCAGCACGATCTCGCCGCGCTCGTCGACGATCACCATCGCGTCCGGCGCCGCCTCGAGCAGCCCGCGGAACAGCTCCTCGGCGCGCTGCCGCTCGCCGAGGTCGCGCACCACCACCAGCACCGACGCCCCGGCAGTGGACTCGACCGGGCTCAGCATGATGTCGGCCGGGAACTCGGTGCCATCGCGGCGGCGCCCGAACAGCGTCAGGCCGCGGCCCATCGGCCGCTGGCGCGGCGCGGTCCAGAAGCCGTCGCGGTGCGCGGCGTGGCCGTCACGCAGCCGCTGCGGGATCAGGCACTCGACCGTCTGGCCGTCGAGGCCGTTCGGCGCATAGCCGAACAGGCGCTCGGCCTGCGCATTGGCACGCTCGATGCGGCCGGCGGCGTCCACCAAGAGCGACGCGTCCGGCGCACATTCGAAGATTCGCTTGTAGCGGTCCACGCGACACCGGGGAGAAAAAATCGGCCGCCCGCGGAGCGGGCGGCCGGCGTCGACGCCGCATCAGGTCACGTTGCCATCGATTATCGAACCCACGCGCCATCCGTAGCGTCGCGCCTCGCCAGGGGAGATCGCGAGGCCCGGTCATTCTAGGCCGCAGTGCCCGGGCGCGGGAGGTGCCGCCGTGAAAGGATCGCGTCGTTGACCGCCGCCGATCCAGCGGAATCCGCTTTCCGTCCCGGCGGGCCGGGCGGGCGATGGCGGCGCGCGCTGCGCTGCATCAGGCGAGACGCACCAGCTGCTTGCCGAGGTTGTCGCCGCGCAGCAGGCCGAGGAAGGCGGCCGGCGCGCTCTCGAGGCCCTCCGCGACCGTCTCGCGGTAGCGCAGCCGCCCGCTCGCGACCCCGGCGGCGAGCTCGCTCGCCGCCCACGGCCAGATGTCCTGGTGCTCGAAGATGATGAAGCCCTGCACCTTGAGCCGCGCACGCAGGATCGGGCCGGGGTTGGTGATCGGCACCGGCGTGCCGTCGTAGCCGGCGATCAGGCCGCAGAGCGCGATGCGGCCGAAGGCGTTCATCCGGCCGATCACCGCATCGAGGCAGCGCCCGCCGACGTTCTCGAAGCAGGCGTCGATGCCGGCCGGCGCGGCCGCCGCGAGCGCGGCGTCGAGCGCCGCCGCGTCGGGCGCGGCCTTGTAGTCGATGCAGGCGTCGAAGCCGAGCTCGCCCTGCACGTAGTCGCACTTCGCCCGGCCGCCGGCGATACCGACCGTGCGGCAGCCGCGCGCCCTGGCGAGCTGGCCGACGATGCTGCCGACCGCGCCGGCCGCGGCGCTGACCACGACCGTCTCGCCGGGCTTCGGCGCGCAGATCATCGACAGCCCGTACCAGGCGGTGACGCCCGGCATGCCGACCGGGCCGAGGTAGGCGGCGAGCGGCACGATGCTGGTGTCGACGCGGCGCAGCAACGCCGCGCCCGCCTCGTCGACGAGCGCGTACTCCTGCCAGCCGCCCATGCCGACGACGCGGTCGCCGGCCACGAAACCCGGGTGCCGGCTCACGACGACCTCGCCGGCGGTGCCGCCGATCATGACTTCGCCGAGCGGCTGGGGCGGTGCGTACGACTTGGCGTCGTTCATGCGGCCGCGCATGTACGGGTCGAGCGACAGCCAGTGGTGGCGCACCAGCAGCTGTCCGGGACCGACCGCCGGCACCGGCACCTCCTCGAGGCGGAAGTTGTCGAGGCTCGCCGCGCCGCGCGGCCGCGAGACCAGCAGGATCCGGCGATGGGTCGCGCTCATCGGTCACCTCGCGGCAGGCAGGTCCGCGAGTCTAGACGAGCGCGCCGCCGGGGTCAGGCGGCGCGCGCGGCGCCGGCGAGCCCGAGCGAGAGGAGAATGCCGCGCGCCGCCTCGCGGCCCTCGAACACCGCGGTCACGACGAGGTCGCTGCCGCGCACCATGTCGCCGCCGGCGTACACCCTGGGGTGGGTGGTCGCGAACGGTCGCGCCGCGTCCGCCGCGACCCGCACGCGCCCGTCCGCGTGCAGCCGGATGCCGTGCGCGGCGAGCCATGCCGGCGGGCTCGGCCTGAAGCCGAACGCGACCACGACCGCGTCCGCCTCGATGACCTCCTCGCTGCCCGGGATCACCTCGGCGACGCGCCGGCCGCGCGGCCCCGGCGCACCGAGCCGCGTTTCGACCACCTTCACCCCGGCGACCCGGCCGTCGCCGACGACCGCGACCGGCTGGCGGTTGAACAGGAAGCGCACGCCCTCCTCGCGGCTGTTCCTGTAGTCGCGGCGCGAGCCCGGCATGTTCTCCTCGTCGCGGCGATAGGTGCAGGTCACGCTCGCCGCGCCCTGCCGGATCGCCGTGCGGTTGCAGTCCATCGCCGTGTCGCCGCCGCCGAGCACGACGACGCGCTGGCCGGCGAAGTCGATCGCCGCGCTCGCGAGCCCGAGCTCGCGGTTGATGTTGGCGACGAGGTACGGCAGCGCCTCGACGACGCCGGGCAGGTCCTCGCCGGGGAAGTTGCCGCGCACGTAGCCGTAGGTGCCCATGCCGAGGAACACCGCGTCGTACTCCGCGAGCAGCGCCTCGAAGGCGAGGTCGCGCCCGACCTCGACGCCGAGGCGGAACTGCACGCCCATCTCCTCCAGCAGCTCGCGGCGCTTCTCGACCACCGCCTTCTCGAGCTTGAACGGCGGGATGCCGAAGGTCAGCAGCCCGCCGATCCGCGGGTAGCGGTCGTAGACGACCGGCCGCACGCCGTGGCGCACCAGGACGTCGGCGCAGCCGAGCCCGGCGGGTCCCGCGCCGACGATCGCGACGCGCCGGCCGGTCGGCCGCACGTGCGACATGTCCGGCTTCCAGCCGGCCTTCAGCGCCTCGTCGGTGATGTACTTCTCGATCGCGCCGATCGTGACCGCGCCGAGGCCGTCGTTGAGCGTGCAGGCGCCCTCGCACAGCCGGTCCTGCGGGCAGATGCGGCCGCACACCTCCGGCAGCGAGTTGGTCTTGTGCGACAGCTCCGCGGCCTCGAACAGCTTGCCCTGCTCGATCAGCTTCAGCCAGTTCGGGATGTAGTTGTGCACCGGGCACTTCCACTCGCAGAACGGGTTGCCGCAGGCGAGGCAGCGGCCGGCCTGCTGCGCGGCGCCCTGGGCGTCGAACGGCGCGTAGATCTCGCGGAACTCCTGCTGGCGCTGCTCGAGCGGCAGCTTCGCGGGCTCGGTCCGCGGCAGCTCGAGGAACTGCAGGTTCTTGTCGGCCATCAGGCGGCTCTCCGCAGGTTCTCGATCAGCGTGTCGATCGCCGCGGCCTTGGGCTTGACCAGCCAGAACTTGCCGAGGAACGTGCGGAAGTCGTTGACGATCTCGGCGCCCCAGCGGCTGCCGGTCTCGCGCACGTGGGTCTCGATCAGGCCGCGCAGGTGGTGCAGGTTCTGCTCCATGCCCTCGACCGAGATGCGGTGGATGTCCACCAGCTCGTGGTTGTAGCGGTCGACGAAGTCGCGGTCGAGGTCGAGCACGTAGGCGAAGCCGCCGGTGAAGCCGGCGCCGAAGTTGAGGCCGGTGCGGCCGAGCACGCAGACGACGCCGCCGGTCATGTACTCGCAGCAGTGATCGCCGGCGCCCTCGATGACCGCCAGTGCGCCCGAGTTGCGCACCGCGAAGCGCTCGCCGGCCGAGCCCGCGGCGTACAGCTCGCCGCCGGTCGCGCCGTACAGGCAGGTGTTGCCCATGATCGGCGACTCGTGCGCGAGGAAGGTCGAGCCGCGCGGCGTCCTGAGCACGATCCGCCCGCCGGCCATGCCCTTGCCGACGTAGTCGTTGGCGTCGCCCTCGAGGTAGAGGTGCAGGCCGCCGGCGTTCCAGACGCCGAAGCTCTGCCCGGCGGAGCCGGTCAGGCGCACGGTGATCGGCTGGTCGCTCATGCCGTTGTCGCCGTGGCGGCGCGCGATCTCGCCGGACAGGCGCGCGCCGATCGAGCGGTGGCGGTTCGAGACCTCGTAGGCGTAGCTGCCGCCGGCCTTGGCCGCGATCGCGTCCTGCATGTCGCGCACCATCTGCTCGGCGAGCTCGCCCTTGTCGAAGGGCTGGTTGCGCGCCTCGAGGCAGTACTGCGGCTTGTCGGCGGCGAGCCCGGCGGTCGACAGGATCGGCGACAGGTCGAGCTTGCGCTGCCTGGGCGTCTCGCCCGGCAGGATGCTCAGGTACTCGGTGCGGCCGATCAGGTCGGCGAGGCGGCGCACGCCGAGGCCCGCCATCAGCTCGCGGCACTCCTCGGCCACGAAGCGGAAATAGTTGACGACCATCTCCGGCAGGCCGACGAAGTAGCGCCGGCGCAGCAGCTCGTGCTGGGTGGCGACGCCCGTGGCGCAGTTGTTGAGGTGGCAGATCCGGAGGTACTTGCAGCCGAGCGCCACCATCGGCGCGGTGCCGAAGCCGAAGCTCTCGGCGCCGATCGCCGCCGCCTTGATGACGTCGAGGCCGGTCTTCAGCCCGCCGTCGGTCTGCAGCCGCACCCGGTGGCGCATCTCGTTGATCCGCAGCGTCTGGTGCGTCTCGGCGAGGCCGAGCTCCCAGGGCGTGCCGGCGTACTTGATCGACGACAGCGGGCTCGCGCCGGTGCCGCCGTCGTAGCCGGAGATCGTGATCAGGTCGGCGTAGGCCTTGGCGACGCCGGCGGCGATCGTGCCGACGCCGGGCTCGGCGACCAGCTTGACCGACACGAGCGCCCGCGGGTTCACCTGCTTGAGGTCGAAGATCAGCTGCGCCAGGTCCTCGATCGAGTAGATGTCGTGGTGCGGTGGCGGCGAGATCAGGCCGACGCCGGCGCGCGCGAACCTGAGGCGCGCGATCATCTCGTTGACCTTGTGGCCCGGCAGCTGCCCGCCCTCGCCGGGCTTGGCGCCCTGGGCGATCTTGATCTGCAGCACCTCGGCCGACAGGAGGTACTCGGGCGTCACGCCGAAGCGGCCGCTCGCGACCTGCTTGATCTTCGAGTTCTTCTCGCCGTGGTAGCGCGCCGGGTCCTCGCCGCCCTCGCCGGAGTTGGAGCGCGCGCCGAGGCGGTTCATCGCGATCGCGAGCGCCTCGTGCGCCTCGGGCGACAGCGCGCCAAGCGACATGCCGGCCGAGTCGAAGCGCCGGAGGATCTCCTCGACCGGCTCCACCTCCTCGAGCGGCACCGGCGCCGCGCGCGGGTGGAGCGCGAACAGGTCCCTGAGGCACGAGGCGGGGCGGCCGTTGACCAGCGCCGCGTACTCGCGGTACTGCGCGTAGTCGCCGGTCATGACCGCCGCCTGCAGCGTCGCGATCACGTCCGGGTTGTACATGTGGTACTCGCCGTCGTGCACGTACTTCAGCAGCCCGCCCTGCGCGACCGGCGTCAGCGGGTCCCAGGCGCGCGCCGCCAGCGTGCGCTGGTCGGACTCGAGGTCGGCGAAGTCGGCACCCTGGATGCGGTTGACCGTGCCCGGGAAGCACTGCGCCACCACCTCGTCGTGCAGGCCCACGATCTCGAAGAGCTGCGAGCTGCGGTAGCTCGCGATCGTCGAGATGCCCATCTTGGACATGATCTTGAACAGGCCCTTGCGGATGCCGCGCCGGTAGCGGCGGCCGAGCTCGGCGCGCGTCTCGGCGCTCATGCCGACGGCGCCGCTGCGCATCATGTCGAACAGCGTCTGGTAGGCCATGTACGGGTAGACCGCGGTCGCGCCGTAGCCGATCAGGCAGGCGAAGTGGTGCGCGTCGCGCGTCGTGCCGGTCTCGATCAGCAGGTTGCACTTGCAGCGCAGCCCGGTCTGCACCAGGCGGTGATGCACGGCGCCGGTGGCGAGCAGCGCGTGGATCGGCAGCTTGCCGCGCACCAGGTAGCGGTCCGACAGGAGCAGCACCAGCCGCCCGGCGCGCACCGCCGCCTCGGCCTGGTCGCAGATGCGCACCAGCGCCCGGCTCAGGCTCTCCTCGCCCGGGTGCTGCAAGTCGACGAACTCGTGCGTCAGCCCGAACTCCCGGTGCGCCAGGATCTGCCGCAGCTTGCGCTGCGACAGGATCGGCGAGTTGAGGATGATCTGCCGGGCGTGCTCGGGCGCCGGCGCGAACACGTTGCACTCCGGCCCGATCTGCGTCTGCAGGCTCATGACGATGGTCTCGCGCAGCGGGTCGATCGGCGGGTTCGTCACCTGCGCGAACTGCTGGCGGAAGTAGTCGTACAGCGAGCGGATCTGGCGCGACAGCACCGGCATCGGCGTGTCGTCGCCCATCGAGCCGACCGCCTCGCTCTCGTCCTCGGCCAGCACGCGGATGATCTCGTCGCGCTCCTCGGCGGTGACGTTGAACATCTTCTGGTAGAGGTCGAGCGTGTCGCGGTCCATGGGCTCGGCGGCGAGGCGCGCGTCGATCAGGTCGCTCTCGAGGTAGCGCACGCCCTTCTTGAGCCAGGCCTTGTAGGGATGGCGCGACTTCAGCACCTGGTCGACCCGCTTCGAGTCGAGCAGCTCGCCGGTCTGCAGGTCGAGCGCGAGGATCTCGCCGGGGCCGAGCTTGCCCTTGCGGACCACGTCCTCCGGCCGGTAGCCCCAGACGCCGATCTCGGAGGCCACCGTCAGGTGGCGGTCGCGCGTGATCACCCAGCGCGCGGGCCGCAGGCCGTTGCGGTCGAGCGCGCAGGCGGCGTAGCGGCCGTCGGCGAGCACGATGCCGGCCGGGCCGTCCCACGGCTCCATGTGCGGCGAGTAGAACTCGTAGAAGGCCCTCAGGTCCGGGTCGATCGTGTCGACGGTCTGCCAGGCCGGCGGGATCAGGATGCGCATCGCGTGCAGCACGTCGAGGCCGCCCATCAGCAGCACCTCGAGCATGTTGTCGAGGGTCTGCGAGTCGGAGCCGGTCAGCGACACGAGCGGCTGGATGTCCGACAGATCCGGCAGCAGCGGCGAGCGGAACAGCGGGCCGCGCGCCACCGCCCACTGGCGGTTGCCCGAGATCGTGTTGATCTCGCCGTTGTGCGCCAGGAAGCGGTACGGGTGCGCGAGCCGCCACTGCGGCAGCGTGTTGGTCGAGAAGCGTTGGTGGAACACCGCGACCGAGCTCTCGAGCCGCTCGTCGGCGAGGTCCGGGTAGAACTCGGTCAGGTGCTGCGGCATCACCATGCCCTTGTAGACGAGCGTGCTCGCCGACAGCGACGGCATGTAGAAGACCGGGTCCTTGTGCTCGAGCGCCTTCTCGGCGCGCCGGCGCGCGAGGAACAGCCGGCGGTTGAAGCTCGCCTCGTCGATGTCGTCGAGGCAGGTGACGAACACCTGCTCGATGCGCGGCAGCGTGCGCAGCGCCTCGGCGCCGCAGGCCTCGGGGTTGGTCGGCACCACGCGCCAGCCGGCGACCACGAGCCCCTCGCGGCGGATCTGCGCCTCGAGCGCGGCCTTGGCGCGCTGCGCGGCGTCCTCGTAGCTCGACAGGAACGCGATGCCGGTCGCGAAGCGCAGCCCGAGCGCGAGGCCGGCCTCGGCCGCGACCGCGCGTAGGAAGCGCTCGGGCTTCTTGAGCAGCAGGCCGCAGCCGTCGCCGGTCTTGCCGTCGCTCGCGACCGCGCCGCGGTGCGTCAGGCGGTTGAGGGAGGCGATCGCGGTGCGCACCAGCCAGTGGCTCGGCTGGTCGTCGAGGTTTGCGATCAGCCCGAAGCCGCAGCTGTCGCGCTCATAGGCCGGGTGGTAGAGCCCGGCCGGGTCGTGCCCGCCGTTGGCCCGCGCTTCGGCGCTCGTCGGCAGGCGGTCTGTGCCGCCCTCGGTCTCGTGGTCCATCCCCGGTCCTCGCGTCCGTGCTGCGGACGTGTCGAAAGTCGCGTCCGACTATGAAGAGGCCCGCCGTCACGGTCAATGCTGCTGTGCAGCATCGATGCTGCGTAGCAGCATGACACGGCGCCCACCGTGCCCTGAAGGACGGCTGGCAGGCGCCGGGCGGGCGGCCGGTCCCGCGGGTGGAAACGCCGCGGACGCTACGTGATCCAGCCGCTCGCGAGCGGCGGCTGCCACGCGCCATCCACCTTGCGAACGCTGGGCATGCCCCCGAGGGAGCCCGCGTCCCGGACGACCCGTGCCCGGGTGTGCGTCCCGTTTGACCGGACCTCGAGGCCGACTGGGTGGCAGGTGCCGTGGCGCGCGCCCGGCCCTCCCCGCTGCTCCCTGCTGCGCGCCACCATCCGGCCCTGCGCGTCGCCGTCGAGGTCATCCGCAGTGCGCGCCGTCGCCACCGGCGCACGGCGGGCTCAGTCCGCGCCGTCTTCCTGCGTCGTCGCGAGGCGGCGGTCGCGCGGGTACTGGACCGAGTAGTAGTGGCGGATCGCGACCGTCTGCTGCGGCGGCGCGTCGAACTTCCACAGCCAGACGCCCGCCTTGCCGTTCAGGTCGCGGCGGGTGGGCTCGGTCGCGCCCTTCAGGATCTCGACGCGGACGTCCGCGTGCTTGCTGACCGGGACCCGGTCGACGACCTCGATGCTGATCGGCATCGGATGGAAGTTCGTGATGTCGTAGCGCTGCCGCGTCTCCTTCAGCGTCTGCTTGCTGACGAGGCCGCGCTCGGCCGACTGCGCCTGCTCCTCGTGCACCGCGACCCGCACCCGCTCGTCGACGCCGAAGGGCATGCGCACGTCGCCGCCGGGCAGGAAGGCGTTGGTCTCGGCCGCGCCGACGTAGGCGCCGTCGCGGTAGAGCTGCAGCTCGCCGCGCTCGATCGGCACGTCGCGCGCGTAGCGAAACGCCGCTTCCAGGTGCGCGGCGCGGCCGGCCTGCGGCACGACGCGCGCGACGAGCTCGACGTCGAAGCCGTCGTCGCCGAGCGCATAGAGCCGCGCCTGGCGGTCGGCCGGCAGCGTGAGGCGGCCAGGGATGCGGTAGTCCGCCAGGTACTCGGTGGCCGACTCGCGCGCCTGCTTGCGCGCGCCGGTGACGACCACCTCCTCGACCGCCGGGGCCGGCGCCGCGGGCGGCGCGAGCGCGACGTTGCGCACGGCGTCGGCCCTGAGCCGGTCGCGCGCCAGCGTCGGCTCCTCGAGGCTCACGAACAGCGAGCCGACCTCGGGCGTCGCGACGTCGCCCGCCGGCAGCGCCGTGGTCAGCGTCAGCTCGACGTTCGACCAGTCCTCGCCGCTGCCCTGCTGCACCTGCCCCTGCCGTGCCAGCGTGACGTGCTTCTTGCGCGTGTCGAGCCGCGCCTCGTAGACCCAGGTCCAGCCGGCGTCGGCGACCGTGTAGGACACCGACACCGTCGGCGTCGAGGCCGAGCCCGCCTCGAGCGCGGTGCGGATCTCGGTGCTCTGCCTGCTCTGCGTCGCGATCTTGGCGAGGTCCGCCTTCTGCTTCTCGAGCTCGCGGTCGATGGCCCGCAGCTGCAGGTTCGCCTCGCGCACCCGCCGGTGCGCGGCGACGGCGCTCGAGGACATCGTCGCGAGCACCGCGCCCAGGTTGGCGCCGTCGACCGTCGCCTTGGTGGGACTGCCGGCCGGGTTGGCGGCCAGCGAGTCGAGCAGCTTCAGCTGCAGCTGTGCGGTCGCAACCTCGTCCTGCGCCGCCTGGCGCCGGTCGCCGGTCTCCTCGATCCGGCGCCTGAGCTCGCGCTCGGCCTCGGAGGCGAACCGGCCCTCGTTGATGCGCACGACCTCGATCCCGCCGAGGCGCACCAGCGGCGACTCGACCGCGACGCGCAGGGTCCTCGCGTCGATCCCCGCGGGCAGCCCGCGCAGCACCAGGCGGTGGTTGCCGGCCGGGATCTCGAGCGCGCCGGCGCGGGTGACCTCGGCGCCCTCGCGATACACCGTGACCCGGTCGACCGGCAGCGTCGCCGGCAGGTCCGCCGCCGTCGCGCCGCTCGCCGCCGCGGCGACGAGCGCGGCGCCGCCCACGAGCGTGCGCGGCCGGCGTCCGAAGATTCCCGTCATGCGGCGTCCCTCCCGCGCGGTCGGCGCGCGCTTCACTCTAGCGTGAAACGCCGCCGGCCCGGGAACGGGGTTAGGCGCGGGGGGCGCGCCCCCGCGCCGGGCGGAGCCGGCTCAGTCCGGCGCGCGCTGCGCGCGGCCGGGCGCGAGGCCGCCGACCACCGGCTCGCCGGCGGGCCGGCCGAGGTGCGGCTCGACGTGGTGCTCGTGCGTCAGCGCGCGCGCGAAGCGCGGGCCGACCCAGCGTTCGATGTCGTCGATGACCGAGAACGCCGCCGGCACGATCACCAGCGTCAGGAAGGTCGAGGTGATGATGCCGCCGATCACCGCCACCGCCATCGGCTGGCGGAACGAGGAGGCGTCGCCGATGCCGAGCGCCGTCGGCAGCATGCCGGCGATCATCGCGACGCTGGTCATGACGATCGGCTGGGCGCGCTTGTGGCCGGCCTCGGCCAGCGCCCCGAGCTTGTCCCGGCCGGCGCGCATCTCCTCGATCGCGAAGTCCACCAGCAGGATCGAGTTCTTGGCGACGATGCCCATCAGCATCAGGATGCCGATGATCACCGACATCGAGAACGGGATGTTGAAGATCATCAGCGCCAGCACCGCGCCGCCGAGCGCGAGCGGCAGCGCGGAGAGGATCGTGACCGGCTGGAAGACGCGCGCGAACAAGAGCACCAGCACCGCGAACACCATCAGCACGCCGGCGCCGACCGCGAGCAGGAAGTTCGTGAACAGCTCCTCCATGAACTCGGCGGTGCCGACCCGCGGGCTGTGCACGCCCGGCGGCAGGTTCTTGAGCGCCGGCAGCGCGTCGATCTTCTTCTGCGCATCGCCGAACTGCACGCCGGGCGCGAGGTCGGCGCCGATCATCAGGCGCCGCGACTGGTTGTAGCGGCGGACCGTCGCCGGGCCCTGTCCGAAGCTGAGCTCGGCGACCGCCTTGAGCGGCACGCTGCCGCCGTTCGCGGTCGGCACCGGCAGGTTCTCGAGGGTCGCCAGGTCCTCGCGCGAGGACTCCTTGAGGCTGACGCGGATCGGCACCTGCCGGTCGGACAGCGAGAACTTGGCGACGTTCTGCGGGATGTCGCCGAGCGTCGCGATGCGCACCGTCTGGCTGATCGACTGCACGGTGACGCCGAGCTCGGCTGCGACGTCGAAGCGCGGCCGCACGACGATCTCGGGGCGCGGCATGTCGCCGTCGATGCGCGGGTCGCGGATCTCCTTCAGCCCGCGCATCGCGTCGACGACGTTGCGCGCCGCGGCGTCGACCGCAACCGGGTCGTCGCCGGTGATGAACAGCGTGAAGTCGCGGCCGTTGAAGCCCTGCTGCGACTGGAACTCGACGTGCGCGTCGGCGATCTTGCGCAGCTCCGGCGCGACCTGGTCCTCCCAGTCCTTCTGGCTCAGCTTGCGCTGGCTCTTCGGCACCAGCGAGATGAACAGGTTCGCCGTGCGCACCTGGCCGTCCTCGTCCGAGCCCACCGACTCGACGATGCTCGCGACCTCCTTGTGGCGGCGCAGGATATCCGCCGCCTGCGCGGAGACGCGCGCGGTGTCCTCGAGCCGCACGCCGGGCGGCAGCTCGATGTTGACCTGGCTCGCGCCGAGGTCCTCCGGCGGGATGAACGCCTTCGGGATCACCCCGAGCAGCGCGACCGAGCCGATGAAGAACAGGGCCGCGAACCCCAGCGCCTTCCAGCGGTGCTTGACGCAGGTCCTGAGCCAGCCGAGGTAGCGGCGCATCAGCGCGCCCTCGAGGTGCGGCTTGGTGCCTTCGGGCTTGAGCGTGAACGCCGCCAGCACCGGCGTCACGAGCCGCGCCACCAAGAGCGAGAAGAACACCGCCGCCGCGACCGTCAGGCCGAACTGCTTGAAGTACTGGCCGCTGATGCCGCCCATGAAGCTGACCGGCAGGAACACCGCGATGATCGTCGCCGAGGTCGCCACCACGGCGAGGCCGATCTCGTCGGCGGCGTCGAGCGCCGCCTGGTAGGGCTTCTTGCCCATGCGGATGTGCCGCACGATGTTCTCGATCTCGACGATCGCGTCGTCGACCAGCACGCCCGCGACCAGCGACAGCGCCAGCAGGCTGACGCCGTTCAGCGTGAAGTCCATCCACGACATGAAGGCGAAGGTCGGGATCGCCGACAGCGGTATCGCGAGCGCCGAGATCGCGGTGGCGCGCCACTCGCGCAGGAACAGGAACACGACCGCGACCGCGAGGATCGAGCCCTCGAGCAGCGCATCGACCGCCGAGCGGTAGGCGCGCTTGGTGTGCTCGACGGTCGTGAACACCTCCGTGACCGACACGCCGGGGTTCTCGTCGAGTATCTTGTGGATCTCGCGGTCGACCTTGTCCTTGGTCGAGACGTCCGAGTAGCCGCGCGCCTTGGTGACGAAGAAGGTCGTCGCCGGCCGGCCGTCGAGGCGCGACAGCGTGCGGATCTCGGCGACGCCGTCGTGCACCTCCGCGATGTCGTCGAGGCGGGCGACGCGCCCGCCGGCGACCGTGATCTGGGTCGCGCCGAGCGCGTTCGCGGTGCGGGCGCCGCCGAGCACGCGGATCGACTGCTCGCCGCCGGCGACCTGCAGGCGGCCGCCCGGCGCGTCGAGGTTCAGCGCCCTGAGCTGCTGGTTGACCTGCACCGCGGTGATGCCGAGCGCCTGCATGCGCGCCGGGTCGAGCTCGACGCGGATCTCGCGGTCGACGCCGCCGCTGCGGCCGACCTGGGCGACGCCCGGGACCGCCAGCAGCCGCTTGGTGACCGTGCTGTCGACGAACCAGCTGAGCTGCTCGGGCGTCATCGAGGTCGTGCTGACCGCGTAATAGGCGATCGGCCCGCCATCGCCGTCCTGGCGCGTGATCGACGGCTCCTGGATCCCTTCCGGCAGCTCCGAGCGCACGCGGGCGACCGCGTCGCGCACGTCGCTGACCGCGCGGTCGATCGGCGTGCCGATCTGGAACTCGATCCAGATGCGCGCCGTGCCCTCGACCGCGCGCGAGGTGATGTTGTGCACGTTGCCGACGCTCGCGACCGCGCCCTCGATCTTCTGCATCACCTGCGTTTCCATCTCGGTCGGTGCGGCGCCCGGCTGCGAGACCTGGACCAGCACCTGCGGGAAGGAGATGTCGGGATTGAGGTTGATCGGCAGGCGGATGAACGCCACCGTGCCGACGAACGCCAGCACGACGAACAGCACGATCGGGAAGATCGGGTGCTTGATCGCCCATGCCGAGATGTTTCTCACGGCGCGTCCTTCGCGGCCGCGACCCGCACGAGCTCGCCCTCGTGCAGGAAGGCCGCCGCGGTGGTGACCACGCGCTCGCTGCCGTCGAGGCCGTCGACGACGACGATGCCGCTCGGCTGCGCGCCGCCGACGCGCACCGCGCGCCGCTGCACGTGGCCGTCGGCGCCGACGATCAGCACGTAGCTGCCGCGCGCATCCGACTGCAGCGCCGTCTGCGCCACGATCGGCCGGTTGTCGGTGCCGACCTTGACCTCGCCGCGCGCGAAGGCGCCGGGGCGCAGGTTCGGGTCCTTCGGCAGGGTGACGCGCACCTCGCCGAGCCGGGTCGTCGGGTCGATCACGGCGCCGAGCAGGCGCACGGTGCCCTGCGCCGGCGTCGCGACGCCGGTCACGCGGACCTCGGCCGGCTGCCCGACCCTGAGCCGCGGCAGGTCCTGCTCCGACGCCAGCGCCCGCATCTCGATCTCGCCGCCGCGCGCCAGGCGAAACAGCGCCGGCCCGCCCGGGGTCACGGCCTGGCCGACCTCGGCGGTGCGCGTCAGCACGATGCCGTCGGCCGGGGCGCGGATCTCGGTGCGGCCGAGGCGCGCCTCGGACTCGGCGAGCTGCGCCTCGGCGGCCCGGACCTTCGCCGCGGTGGTCACGGCATCCGAGTGGCGCTTGCCGACCTCCTCCTTGGAGAGCGCACCGACCGAGTTGGCGATCGCCTCGGCGCGGTGCCAGTCGGCGTCGGCGCGCGCGGCCTCGGCGCGGCTCTGCTCGAGGGCGGCCCGCAGGCTCGCGACCTGCGGCGCGAGCACCGAGGTGTCGAGGCGCGCGAGCACCTGCCCGGCGCGCACGTGGTCGCCGACCTCCACCAGCACCGCGGCGATGTGCCCGGCCTCGGCGTCGACGCCGATCGGCATGTCGTAGCGGGCGACGATCGCGCCGGTGAAGCTGACGGTCATGGTGTACGGCGTGCGCCCCGGCGGCAGCGCGGTCACGAGCGGCGCCGACTCGGCCGCCGTCGGCGCAGCCGACTTCGCGCCGCCGCGCATCGCGACCACGAGCCCGACGACGACCAGCAGCAGGATCGCCGCGGCGACCAGGTAGCCGCGGCGCAGCAGGCCGGGCTCGCGGGCCGGCGGCGCCGGACGCGGGGCGATCGGGGTCGGCAGCGAGGGCTCATCCAGGTTCACGGTGGACGGCTCCAAGTGCGGCAGGGCTTCATCGTTCACGGATCGGGTACCGGGTGCCGGAGAGGGTCGCGATTCTACGCGGTCCCTGCGGGTTTTCCCGAGGCGACGCGGCCAGACGTGCGACTGCCGCGACGAACCGAGCAGGCGCCGCGGCGGGCGGCGGCGGGCCCCGGCGGGGCCAAAAAGAAGGCGCCGGGAGCTGGGGGAAGCTCGTCGGCGCCAAGATTTCAAACCACAGGGGGAGTTGAGACTTGCAGTCTAATCAAAGCAAGCCCCGTGCCAGCTCTGGATATTCAGACAAATCAAATAGTTACGTTGGCGCACGCCCCGGAAGACGCCGCCAACCTGACGTCCCGCGTCAGCTTTTGACGCTCCGGCCGGTCCGCGGCTGACCTAGCGCGGCGGTTCGGCGGCCGCGGGCGGCGGAGCGATGAGAATGCAGGGATCCTGGCCCGCCGCGAGCGTCGCGCACAGCGACTCGGCCGCCGCGCGCTCGAGGCCCGCGACCTGCAGCCGGAAGACCTCGCGGCCGTTCGCCGTACGGGCGGTGCCGATCAGCGGGGACTGCGCCGCGAGGCCGGGGTAGCGCGCGACGAGCTCGCCCCAGACCCGTTCGGCGGTGGCGCGGTCGCGCAGTGCCCCGAGCTGCACCCGGTAGCGGCCCGGTGCCCGCGGCTGCGACGCCGCGCCGGTCGCGGCGCTCGCGCCCGCGCCAGGCTGCTGCGCGGCGGGCGCTGTCACCGCCGTCCCGACCGGCGGCGGCGCGGCGGTCGCCGGCGCCTCGCCCGGCGCCGCCGCCGCTGGCGGCGCGCCGAGGTTCAGGTTGGCGATCGCGACGAGCGCATCGTGCGCGTGCGCGCCCTGCGGGTAGCTGCGCAGGTACTGCTGGTACGCCGCCGGCGTGTCGCTGGCGTGCGCGCGCTGCCAGTCCCCGTCCTCGAGCGCGGCCAGCCGTGCCTGCGCATCCTGCGCGTGCACGCTGTCCGGGTGCGCGCGCAGATAGGCGTTCCAGGCCGCGGCGGTGCCGGTGCGGGCCGCCTGGTCGTAGTCCGCGTCGCCGCCGCAGCCCCCCGCCGCGAGGCACGCCGCGAGCGCGATGCGGGCCAGGCGCGCGGGCGACGCGCCGTCGGGGCTGCGGCCGGAGGAGACGACGGGAGCGCGGCGTGGCATGCGCGGCAAGAGTAGCGAGCGCAGCTCCCCGGCGTACAGCGGCGAGCGGCGACACCGGCAGGCGGCGCCACGGCGCCGCCCGCAGGCGGTCAGCGGTTCGCGTCGCCGCCGGCCGCCGCGAACGCGGCCACGTAGGCCTGTCGGTCGAAGAGCTGGCGCGCGGTGCGCGCGGCGAATTCGAGCGCCGGTCCGCTCGCGGCCGTGAGCGCCACGAGCAGCAGCAGCGCGACGCCGGCCGCGGCCCACGAGCGCGCGGCCGGCGCCGCGGCCGGCGGGCGCGCCGCGGCGGCCCGCGCCGCGCCGAGCGCGGCGAGGAGCGCGGTCACGAGCACGAGCGTCCACACCGCGAGTGCATCGGCCGTGGCGGCGCCGAGGATCGCGATCCGGCCGATCCAGCCCGGGAACGGCGGCAGACCGAGGGCCGCGACCAGCGCGCCGGCGGCGACCAGGCGCGGCGCGCGGACCGCGCCGTCGCCGGCGAAGGCGAAGGCGATCGCCGCGGCGGCGAGCGCGGTCGGTGCGAGTGCGTAGACCGCCCCGGCGATGCCCGCCTCGCGCAGGCCGCCGACGCCGACCAGCAGCGTGCCGACCGCGACCAGCTGCAGCGGCGCCACGAGCTCGCGCCGGCCGCCGGCCGCGAGCGCGCCGATGCCGCCGCCGGCGAGCGTCGCGAGGCCGAACGGCAGCACGAGCCCCGACGGCCCGCAAGGGCCCGCGCCGAAGCACGGGAACACGAGCACGTCGAGCCGCAGCAGCGCGTACAGCCCCACCTCCGCCAGCAGCACGAGCGTCGCCGCCGCGGCCGCCGGCGCCACCTCGAACGCGCGCGCGAGCCACAGGCCGAGCGGCAGCGCCGCGGCGCGCAGCGCCAGCACGACCAGCAGCAGGTGCGCGCCGATGGCGAGCAGCGGCGAGTCGCCGCTGGCGACCGCCGGCGCGCTGAGCGCGAGCGGCGCATAGCCGAGCGTGCCGAGCGCGGCGTCGATGCAGCCGGCGGCCAGCAGCAGGAGCCCGCTGCCGGCCGCGCCGACCGTCGCGACGTGCGCCGCCGCGGAGCCCGCGTCGTCGCGCGGCGCGAGCTGTGCGTTGAGCGCGAGCAGCAGGAGCTCGAAGAACAGCACCAGCTCGAGCAGGTCGGCCGCGAGCACGCAGCCGGCGACGCCGAAGAGCTGCAGCTGGCCGAGCGCGAGGCCGTCGCGGCCGCGATCGGCCGCCGGGCGCGCGAGTCCATGCCCGAACGCGAGCGTCGCGAGCAGCGCCGCGACCAGCAGCATCTCGGCCGCCAGCCGGTCGAGCAGCAGGTGCAGGCCGAAAGGCGCCGGCCAGGCGCCGAGCGCGAGGCCGAGCGCCTGGCCCTGGTCGGCGAGCGCGAAGAGCCCGGCCGCGAGCGCGAGGTTGGCGGCGAGCGCGAGCGCGGCCACGCTTAGGCGCAGCCGCGGCGGGGCGTCGCGCAGCGCGGCGAGCACGGCCGCCGCCACCAGCGGCAGCGCGAGCGCCGCGAGCACGATAAGCCCCGCGCCGCGCGCATCCGCCCCGGCGGCGGCCGCCGGCGGCACCCGCGGCGGCCAGCCGATCAGCGGCGCGAGCGCCGCCGCGACCGCGAGGCAGGCGCCGAGCGCGGCCAGCGTCCGCCACGCGGGCGGCGGGCGGGCGCGCGTCACGAGCCACAGCGCCGGCAGGCCGGCGGCGAGCTCGGCCGCGGCCAGCGCCGGTGGCGCCGCGACCGCGAGCAGCAGGAGCGCGGCAACCGCGGCGGCGCCGAGCAGCTGTGCCGCGCGCCGGCGGCGCCCGGGCATCGCTGCCGCCGCCACCGCGAGCAGCAGCCAGCCGGAGCCCGCGAGCAGCGGCCAGGCGCGGGCGGCCGGCCCCGGCCAGGCGCCGGCGTGCACGCCGTTGAGCGCGAGCGCGAGCGCGAACAGCGTGCCGGCGCCGAGCGCGGCGAGCGACAGCGGCAGCGACGGCGCGGTGAGCGGCCGCCACACGAGCCGCGCGGCGAGCGCGACGTCGTCGACCAGCGTCGGCCCGGCCGGCACCGCGGCGCCGCCGCGCCGGACCCGGCCGGCGACCCAGCAGAGCGCGCCGGTCACGGTGGCGACGAGCAGGGCGGGCCCCGGCTGGCTCGCGCCGAGCACCGGCGCGAGCCGCAGCACCAGCAGCGCCGCCGCGGCCATGCCCGCGCCGCGCACCAGCCACAGGTCGCGGCCGGTGCCGGGCAGCGCCAGCGGCGCGAGCCGCGTGCCGGCCGCCGCGACCGAGAGCGCGACGATCGGCCAGTAGAGCGGCTGCGCTTGCAGCGCGGCGTCGGCGCGCAGCGCATCGCCGAGACCGAAGCTGCCGTTGAGGTCGGCGAGCAGCAGCGCGGCGGCGAAGAGCGCGAGGCTGCCCGCCTCGAGGCCGGCGAAGGCGAGTAGCGCGCCACGCGGCCGGCGCGCCGTGCGCCGGCCGGCGCCGATCAGCCACGCCGAGAGCAGCCCGCCGACCTCGAGCCAGCCCCACAGCAGCGCGAGGTCATCGGCCAGCGCCGCGCCGAGCGTCGCGCCGGCGAGCGCCAGCGTGCCGCCCGCCCAGCGGGCCGCGGCGCGCGCGCCCTCAGGCGCGGCGCCGATCGCGAGCGCGGCCGCGGCGGCGACCGTCACCGCGAGCCCGGCCCCGACGCGGTCGGCCCGCAGCGCCAGGCCGACCCCGAGCGGGCGCAGCCAGGGCCACGCAACCGCGACCGGCTCGCCGGCGAGCGCGGCCGGCAGCAGCGCGAGCGCGACCGCCAGCACCGCGAGCGCCAGCGCGAGCGCCGCCGGCGCCGGCCGCAGGCCGGTGGCGCGCCACAGGAGCGCGGGCCGCGGGGCGGCCGCGAGCGGCAGCAGCGCGAGCAGCGGCAGCAGCAGCGTCACGGGGTGCACGGCGCGCGGGCGGAGGCGTGCGGGGACGGCGCGGGATCGGTGTCGGCAGCCACGTGTGATGTCCGTCTGAAGTCCCCGATCCGGCGGACCCAGGGCAGGCGCCGCTAGTATAGTGACTCGATCAATCGGCCCGGCGCCGCCCGCGGCGCCAACCTGGAGGCTTCATGGCGGATCCGGCTCAGGACGCGCCGCGGCGGCGGTTCTTCGACCTGCGGGCGGGCGCACCGACGCTGATCGGCATCGGCAGCCGCTTCGAGGGTACGCTCGAGGTGCAGGGGCCGATGTCGCTCGGCGGCACGATCGTCGGCCACGGCCGCGTCGCGGGTCCGGTGTCGATCGCCCAGGACGCCCACTGGCAGGGCAACGTGCACGCGCACTCGGCGGTGGTGGCGGGCCGGGTCACCGGCGACATGACGATCGAGACCAAGCTCGAGATCAGCAAGAGCGCCGTGATCCGCGGCCGCGTGCGGGCGCACGTGGTCGCGATCGCCGATGGCGCGATCGTCGAGGGCGAGATCTCGGTCACCGGCTCGCAGCCGATCATCCACTTCGAGGAGAAGCGCGCCCCGCGCACCGACCCGGGCGGCTGACTGCGGGCTCAGCCGGCGGCGAGGATCGCCGCGATCCGCCGGTCCGCCCAGCTCTCGCCGGCGAGGCTCTCGAGGAAGCCGCAGTGCCCGCCGCGCGCGGTCGTCTCGATGGCGAGCGCCGGCGGCGCGGCGAGGCGCTCGAGGTCGGCGGCCGGGATGATCGGGTCGTCGAGCGCCGCGATGATCTGCGACGGCACGTCGAGCCCGGCGAGTGCGGGGCCGACGATCGCGTAGCCGGCGAGGTAGCTCAAGAGGTCCGGGTAGCCGCTGTAGCGCAGCACCAGCCGCTCGGTCATCGCGGTCAGGTTGCGCTCCTCGAGCAGCTCATCGAGATCGTACAGGTCCGGCCAGGCCTGGCGCTTCTTCAGCAGCGAGCGGCGCCACTTCAGCACGAAGTAGTTGCGGTAGATCCACGCGCCGTGCTCCAGCTGCTCGAGCGTATGGGCCGGGTCCAGCACCGGACAGACCGCGATCACCTGGCGCAGGCGGATGCCGGCCGCCGGCGCGCGCACCGCGACCCGCAGCGCGAAGTTGCCGCCGAGCGAGTAGCCGACCAGCGACAGGCGCTGCGACGGGTGCAGCGCCTGCACCGCGCGCACCGCGCCGACGACCTCGGCGATGCGGCAGGAGTGGAACAGCTCCGGATTGAGGTGGTGCGTCGGGCCGTGGTCGCGCAGGTTCAGCCGGAAGATGTCGAAGCCGCGCGCATGCAGGTGGGCGGCGCAGGACTGGACGTAGATCGACTCGGCGCTGCCCTCCCAGCCGTGCAGCAGCAGCACCAGCTCGCCGTTGCCGTCGCGCCGCGCCGCGTGGTGGCCGAGCAGCCGCACGCCCTCGCCGCAGTCGACCAGCACGTCGCGGCTCGCGGCCAAGAGCTCCCGCGCGCGGCGCTCGACGAACAGGCGCCGCGGCATCAGGCTCGCGAGGATCGACTGCAGGTGCGGGTTGCGAAGTCCGAGCGGCGGCTCGAACGGCGGGGCGGCGGCGCGCATCGGCTCAGGTGATCGCGACGCGCCCGCTGCCCGGCAGCGTCTCGACGTAGCGCGAGCCCATCAGCCGCGCGGGCGTCGTCGCCCCGGCCGGTGCGCCGCCGGCGAGCAGCCGCGCGACGACCCCGAGCGCGCCGTGCACGGTGACGGTGTAGCCGTTCGCGGTCACGACGCGCGCGGTGCGCACCTCGCCCGCGGCGTTGCGCGCCTCGCCCCAGACGCAGGTCGGCGTCGACGCGCGCTCGGCCTCGTCGGGGCCTGGCGGCTGGCGGTCGACGCGCGCCTTCAGGAGCCGCTGCACCGCCCCGAGCGCGAGCAGCCAGCGCGCGTAGCGCAGCCGCCGGAGGCCGGCCAGCGCGCGCGGCGACACCGGCACGTAGGCCTCGATGTTGCCGATGCCGGTCGTGTAGTACGCGGTGCTGACGTCGCCCCACGGGATCGTGGCCGCGAGCTTCTCGCCGGCGCCGAAGTCGATGCGGCGGTCGCGGTAGCCGAGCGGCACGCGCCGCAGCACACCGTGCTCGCGGATGCAGCCGCCCTGGGCGAGGCCCTCGACCATCGTGCGCGCGGTGCCGCGACTCATCGCCGACTTGCCGTCGAAGCCGAGCGCCAGGTGCGTCGCGTCCGGCAGCGCCTCCTTGAGGCAGGCCGCGACGCAGTCGGTCGGCACGACGTCGAAGCCGACGCCCGGGCAGAGCACGACGCCGGCCGCACGGGCCTCGGCGGCGCGCGACTGGGCGAGCTCGAAGACGGCGATCTCGCCGGTGATGTCGAGGTAGTGGGCGCGGGCCGCGAGGCACGCCGCCATCATCGGCGCGGCGGTCGCGGAGAACGGGCCGGCACAGTGCAGCACCAGCGTCACGCCCTCGAGCGCGTCGGCCGCGGCCGCGGAGCCGTCGAGCGCGAACACCCGGGACTCGAGCCCGAGCTCGCCCGCCAGGGCCTCGACCGGCGCCCGCGAGCGGCCGGCGAGCAGCGGCGCGAGGCCGCGGCGCACGGCCTCGCGGGCGGCGAGCGCGCCGGTGTAGCCGTTCGCGCCGTACAGCATCCAGCTCATGTCGAGGCCGGATGCGGCGCGAGCGCGAACTCCACGTAGTTGCGGCCGGCGGCCGCGGCGTTCCACTGCGCCGCGCTCGCATCCGGCGCCGCCGGATAGACGCCGGGGGCCGGCGCGCGGCCGGCGTGCTCGAGGCGCACGTCGATGGCGCCGTGGCTGCGCTCGCGCACGCCCGCGACCAGCGCGCTGACCGCGGCCGGCTCGCGCTCGGCGGGCTTCAGCGACTCGTCGAACGGGTTGCCGACGACGTCGCAGCGGTTGGCCGGCATCTCGCCCGGCGCGAGGCCGTAGCCCTCGCTCGGGTTGCCGGTCAGGCAGAAGTCGCCGGCCGCGGACGTCACCGTGACGAGGCCCTCGAAGCCGTGCGCCTCGAGGTCCGCGAGCAGCATCGCGAGCGCCGTGAGGCGCGCTCCGGCCAGCGGCGCCTCGCCGTACGGCACCTCGAGACGGTCGGCGGGCCGCGACGGCGGCGCGCTCGCCGCGCGTGCCGCGGCGATCGCGGCCTGCGCCGCGGCGAGCTCGCGGCCGGTGGCCTCGAGGCGCGCGCCGAGCGTGCCGAGCTCGCGATGCTGCCGCCAGCCCAGCAGGCCGCTGCCGAGGGCGAGCACGCAGCCGAGCACGGCGAGCACGATCCAGGCCAGCGGCCGCGGCGCCGCGGGCGGGACGCTCAGCGGCGCAGCCTCTGCCGGCGCCGGCGCCGGCGCAGGCGGCGGCAGCGCGGCGGCGACCGCGGCCCCGACCTGTGCCGCGACCTCGGTGACAACCCGCGCGCTCATGCCCTCGAGGCTCGCGACGACGAAGCGCCTGAGCTCGGCGCCCTGCTCCTGCAGGAGCGGCTCGACGATCGCCCGCAGCTCGGCAGCGGCGGCGGGCTCACGCGTCTCCGCCGCGGGCGCGCGCACGATGATGGCGGGCACGCGGCCGGCGCCCGACTCGACCGCCGGCAGCTGCACCTGGTCGAAGCCGGCCGGAGCCGCTTCGCGACGCTCCGGCAGCAGCTGCAGCTTGTACAGGGCGCTGGCGATGTCCGCGGGCGCCATGCGCTTCGGCAGCACGCCGACCGCCCCGCTCGCACGCGCCTCGCCGGCGTACAGCTCGCCGTCCTGGGAGGTGTACATCATGATCGGGATCGAGGCGGTGCTCGGGTCGCGCTTGATGGCCTGCACGGCGGTGAGCCCGTCCATCCCCGACATCACCTGATCCATGAAGATCACGTCCGGGCGGTGCTCGCGCAGGTACAGGAGCGCGCTCTCCGCCGAGTCGGTCGTGTCGACCGTCAGGTCGTGCTTCTCGAGCAGGCGCGACAGCACCACGCGCGCCGACTTCGAATCGTCCACGATCAGCGCACGCTTCGCCGTCACGACGACCTCGCGTATTAGGGGAATCCCGGATAGGGCGCGAGTGTAGCGCACCTCGCGCGCGGCGGGAGACGGCCGCGCGCTGCCGGCGCCGCGGCGCCGGCGCCGGCCGTCGCTCAGGCCAGGCGGGCGGCGACCAGCGTGCCGCGGGCGATGTCGACCACGGCACCGCCGACTCGGATCTCGATGCCGCGCGAGGTGCGCATGGCGCGCAGATGCAGCGTCGACGGCCGCCCGATGCTCATGCCCTGCGCGACGCGCAGGTCGATGGCCTCGTCGTCGAGGAAGCGGTGCTGCACCAGCCACGCGGCGAGGCAGCCGTTGCTGCTGCCGGTGGCCGCGTCCTCGGGGACGCCGGCGGCGTCGACGAACACGCGCGCGGTCAGCTGGTGCCCGGCGCGCTCGGCTCCCGGCGCGAAGGCCAGCACCGCGGTTGCGTCGGCAGCCGCGACCACCCGGGCGAGCCCGTCGCGGTCGACGCGGATGCGCTCGAGCGCGCGTCGCGTGCGCACCGGCACGATCAGCGTCGGCAGGCCGGTGGAGACCACCTCGATCGGCTGGCCGCCGAGGTCGGCCGGCGCGAGACCGAGCGCCGGCGCGACGGCCTTGCGCGCCAGGCGGCCGCCGAAGGTCGGATAGCGCTGCCGCATCCAGTACAGCTCCCGCTTGGCGTCGCGCTCGACGAACACCGGCGTCAGCCCCGCCTCGAGCGCGAGCGTCACGCGATCGACCCGGCCGCCGAGCAGAGCGTGGCGGATCACGTGCGCGGTGCCGAGCGTCGGGTGGCCGGCGAACGGCAGCTCGCGGGCGGGTGTGAAGATCCGCACCGGCCAGCCGCCGCCGACCGGCCGGTCGGCCAGCACGAAGGTCGTCTCGGCGAAGTTCATCTCGCGCGCGAAGGCCTGCATCTGCCGGCTGCTGAGACCCTTGGCGCCGGTGACGACGGCGAGCTGGTTGCCGCTGCAGGCGCGGTCGGTGAACACGTCGAGCAGATGGAGGCTGCGGGTCATGCGGAAGATCCTGCCGTTAACAATATTCCCTTGTAGCCGATTCGGGCGGTCCGGGACCGCCGAGCGGCTCGCGGTTTTGATACGCCGCCCGCCCGGGCGCCGCGCTCACGGCGCGCCGGCGTCGAGGCCGAGCAGCTGCGCGACCGTCGCGCGGGCAAGCGGGAGGAGAACCGGCCGCGCATCGCAGCCTGCGCGGCCCCCAGCTAGTCGCGGATGCCGATGCCCTTGTACAGCAGGCCCACCGCGATCCCGTACAGCGCCACCGCGAAGCCGATCATGATCACGAACGCGAGCCGCACGTCGACGTCGGAGACCCCGAGGAAGCCGTAGCGGAAGCCGTTGACCATGTACAGGATCGGGTTGGCGTGCGAGACCGCGCGCGCCCACGGCGGCAGCAGGCTGATCGAGTAGAACACGCCGCCGAGATAGGTCAGCGGCGTCAGGATGAAGGTCGGGAACCAGGAGATGTGGTCGAAGTTCTTGGCGAACACGGCGTTGATGAAGCCGCCGAGCGCGAACACGATCGACGTGAACAGCACCGCCGCGACCGTCAGGAGCGGATGGCTGACGCGCAGCTGCGTGAAGCACAGCGCGACCACCGTGACCACCATCCCGACCAGCAGCCCGCGCACCAGCCCGCCCATGATGTAGCCGGCGACGATCAGCCAGTTCGGCAGCGGCGAGACCAGCAGCTCCTCGATGTGCTTGCCGAACCGCGCGCCGAAGAAGCTCGAGACGACGTTGCCGTAGGAGTTGGTGATCACCGACATCATGATCAGGCCCGGCGCGATGTACTGCATGTAGTCGTAGCCGCCCATCTGGCCGATGCGCGAGCCGATCAGGCTGCCGAAGATGATGAAGTAGAGCGTCGCCGTGACGCCCGGCGGCACCAGCGTCTGGCCCCAGATGCGGACGATGCGGCCGAACTCGCGCAGCACGATCGTGCGAAAGCCGATCCAGTCGGTGCGCGCGCGCGACGGCGCCGCGAACTCGGGCTCCGCGCTCATCGGCCGGCTCCGGCCGCGACCGCCGGCGGGGCGCCGTCGCCGGCGCCGCGCACCAGGCGCATGAAGAGCTCCTCGAGGCGGTTGACCTTGTTGCGCATCGAGACCACGTCGACGCCCTGCGCGGCGAGCCGCACGAAGATGTCGTTGAGGCTCTTGTCCTTCGAGACCTCGACCTCGAGCGTGCGGTCGTCGACCAGCGCGACGCCGAAGCCCGGCAGGCTCGGGACCTCCTTCAGCGGCTCGCGCAGGTTGAGCACGAACGTCTCGGTCTGCAGCTTGCGCAGCACGTTCGGCATCCGGTCGTTCTCGATGATCCGGCCCTTGTCGATGATCGCGACGTGGCGGCAGAGGTTCTCGGCCTCCTCGAGGTAGTGGGTCGTCAGGATGATCGTGACCCCGCGCTCGTTGGTCTCGCGCAGGAAGTCCCACATCGTGCGGCGGATCTCGATGTCGACGCCGGCGGTCGGCTCGTCGAGGATCAGCAGGCGCGGCTCGTGCACCAGCGCGCGCGCGATCATCAGCCGGCGCTTCATGCCGCCGGACAGCGTGCGCGCGACCGAACGGCGCCGGTCCCACAGCTGCAGCTGCTTGAGGTACTTCTCGGCCCGCTCGCGCGCGACGTGGCGCGGGATGCCGTAGAAGCCCGCCTGGTTCAGCAGGATCGTCTCGACCGCCTCGAACTGGTTGAAGTTGATCTCCTGCGGGACGATGCCGATGCAGGACTTCGCGACCGCGATCTCGCGGTCGATGTCGTGGCCGAACACCGCGACCTTGCCGCTGGTCTTGTTGACCAGCGAGGTGATGATGCCGATCGTCGTCGTCTTGCCGGCGCCGTTCGGGCCGAGCAGTGCGAAGAAGTCGCCGCGCTCGACGTCGAGGTCGATGCCCTTGAGGGCCTCGACGCCGTTCGCGTAGGTCTTGGTCAGCTGGCGGATCGAGAGCGCGGGCATGGGTCCGGGGGCGGCGACGGGCTGCCGGCCGGCGGCAGCGAGCGCGAAGCGTAAGACCCCGGCCCGCCGGCGGCAACCGCCGGCGCCGTCAGCGCCCCGGGCGCGCCTCGGCGACGGCCGCGTCGGCGCGGATGCCGTCGGCCGCGAGCAGCTGCAGGCCGAGCAGCCGGACCGCGCTGGCGCGCGCCCGGTCGGGCGGTGCCGCGGCCTCGACGAGCTTCGGCCAGAAGCTCGGGTGGCCGCCCCAGCGGGCCCGCAGGTGCGGCAGCGCCTCGGTCGCGGCGCGATCGAGCGCCGACAGCCGCAGGCGCCGCCAGGCCTGCTGCACCGGGCCCGTCATGCCGAACGCGAGGGCCGCGGTCAGTTCCGAGTTCAGCGCCAGGTGCCAGGCGAGGAACACCGCGGTGCGGGCGAAGGCCGCTGCCGCGCCGGCATCGGCGGCGGCGCCGCGCCCGTTCCCCGACGCGAGCCCCGCCCAGAAGCCCGCATCCTCGAAGCGCAGGTTGAAGAGCGTATAGGGGCAGCCGGCGGCGGCGCGCAGGCCGCGCGCATCGAGCGCGGCGACGCCGGCCACCGCGTCGGTGCGCAGCCCGAAGGGTGCAGTGCCCGGTGCGGCGGCGTGCTGCTGCGCGAGCAGCGTCAGGAACTCGGCGTTGATCTCGCGGATCGAGTCGAGGGCGCTCGCATCGAGCACCGCGCGCGCGAGGTAGCCGCCGCCGTCGGCCTCGTCCTGGATCCCGCCGGTGCTGTCGATCATGGCCTTTCTCCCCAAGCGCGGGAAATATTCTGGCTGGCCGGCGCGCGGGCCCGAGAGTACAGTTTTTGGTGGATTCATACCAAAAACCGTTTCCCGAGAAACCAAATACTGACGGGAGAACAAGGATATGAGAATCACGGACGACCGCTACACCCGGGACCGTCGGCGCCTCGACCTCGCGTTCAGGATGATCCACCACGAGGCCCGCACGCAGACCATCCGCACCTGGACCGGGCTCAGCGACGACCGGATCCGCAAGCTGTACCGGACCTACTGCGCCACCCGCGGCGCGCAGGTCCGCCGCCACCGCGGCAAGTCGCCCTCGCAGGTGGCCTACTTCCTCAAGAACCTCGAGACCCGCCGGCACGCCGCGGCGCTCGCGGGCCTCTACGCGCTGCTCGGCCTGCTGCGCGAGGCGGCCAACGAGGGCAGCGCCGCCGGCAACCAGGCGGCGCTGCACTCGGGCGAGCTGTTCTGCCGCACCTACGAGACCTACCTCGCGCTCAACCCGCAGCAGCGGATCTCCTTCGAGCACGCCTGCTACCTGCTGCACGTGCTTAAGCGACGCGCCGAGCTCAGGCCGGGTGACTGCCCGACCTGCCGCGGCCTGATGATCGTCGACTCGCTGAAGCGCCACGGCGGGGTGTGCCCGTGGTGCGAGGGCGAGGCTCGGGACCGCAAGGCTGGCAGCGGCGACCACTGAGGGCCGCGGCGACCCGGTTCAGCCGCGCCCAGCCGCGCCCGGCCTCCCCTCGCGCCGCGGCTGCCGCCCGGACCCGCCCCGGCCGGCACGCCGGGCGGGCATCAAGTTCGGCGCCGGCCGGCCGATACCCGGACGACACCACCGCGAGCGGCTCGATGCTGACCCAGCTTTCACCTGCCGCCCGGCGATTCGGCCGCCGCCTGCGCATCGCGTACGCCGCCGTGCTCCTGCTCCTGGTCGGCGCGCTCGGCTGGGTCGCGGCGAACGTGCAGGGCTTCCTCGCCCGCGACGCAGAGCACGCCGAGATGGTCAGCACCGCCGGCCGGCTGCGCGGCCTGTCGGCCGAGATGCTGCTGCCCGCCCTGTTTCGCGCGCTGTCGCCCGAGCTCGCGACGACGGACGGTCTCGAGGATGCCCTCGAACGCTGGCAGCAGCAGCACGACAAGGTCGAACGCTTCCTCGGTCGCGTCTGCCACGACGACGATCCGCTGTGCCGCGACTTCCAGGTGCTGAAGGCGCGCATGCAGGAGACTGCGGCGGCCGCGCGCGCCGCAGCGCGGGCGGCGCCCGACGGCAACGTCGCGGCGCTGGCGCGGCTGCAGCAGCTGCAGCTCGCGCACTTCGACGCCGCCAAGGTCTGGGTCAAGGACCTGGCCGAGCGCTTCGCGGCCGAGGCCGCGGCGCAGCAGCGCCGGCTGCTCGTCTGGGCGTTCGCCGTCATACTCGCCGCCGCGCTGCTGATCGCGCTGGTGCTCGAGCCGGTGATCCGCCGGCTGCAGCGCGAACGCTCCGAAGTCGACCATGCCGCGGACGAACGCGGCCGGCTGGCCGCGGGAGTCGAGTCGGCGCTGCGCGCGCTGGAGGCCTACCGTTTCGCGCTCGACCAGCACGCGATCGTGTCGGTGACCGACCGTCGCGGCGTCATCACCTACGCCAATGACCGCTTCTGTGACGCGTCCGGCCACACGCGCGACGAACTGATCGGCCGGACCCACAGCGTCATCAACTCGGGGCTGCACGACCGGACCGTGTTCTGGGATCTGTGGCAGACGATCGCGAGCGGCGAGGCCTGGCACGGCGAGCTGTGCAATCGCGCGAAGGATGGTTCGCTGCGCTGGGTCGACACGACCATCGTGCCGATCACCGACCTGTCGGGTGCCATCCAGCAGTTCGTCGCGATGGGCACCGACGTCACCGACCGCAAGCGCGAGCATCGGGCCCGGCAGGAACTGCTCGAACGCCTGCAGAAGCTCGCCTCGCAGGTTCCGGGCGTCGTCTACCAGTACCACCTGCGTCCGGACGGATCGTCGTGCTTCCCGTACGCCAGCGAGGGCATCCGCGACATCTACCGGGTGACGCCCGCCGAGGTGAGGCACGACGCCTCCGCCGTGTTCGCGGTGCTGCATCCGGACGATCTCGACGCCGTGCGCAGCTCCATCCAGGCGTCGGCCAGCACGCTGACGCCGTGGGTCGCAGAGTACCGGGTGCGATTCGCGGACGGCACGGTCGAGTGGCTGTTCGGCAACTCGACGCCGGAGCGCCTCGCCGACGGCGGCGTGCTCTGGCACGGGTTCATCACCAACATCTCGGCGCACAAGCGCGCCGCCGCGGCGGTCGCGGAAGCGGAGGAGCGCTTTCGCGGCGCCTTCGAGTCGGCGTCGCAGGGCATGGCGCTGGTGGCGACCGACGGCCGTTGGCTCAAGGTGAATGCGGCGCTGTGCACGATGGTCGGCCGGGGCGAGGGCGAGCTGGTCGGGAGCAAGCTGTCGTCGATGGTCCACCCGGACGACCGCGACATGAGCCGCGCGCGCGCCCGTCAGTTGCTCGACGGCCAGTGCGGGTCGTATCAGGTCGAGCTGCGGTACCTGCGCCGGCACGACGCGACGGTCTGGGTGCTGCAGTCGGTCTCGCTGGTGCGCGACGCGGCCGGCGCACCGCTGCACTTCGTCGTCCAGATCCAGGACATCTCGGCCGAGAAGGATGCGGCGCTCGTGCAGCGGCAGGCCAGCGCCGCGCTGATGGAGGCCGCGCGCCTCGCGGAGCAGGCGAACCGGGCGAAGAGTGAGTTCCTCGCCAACATGAGCCACGAGATCCGCACGCCGCTGAACGGCATCATCGGCATGACCGGGCTGCTGCTGGAGACCGAGCTTGGCGCCGAGCAGCTCGACTACGCGCAGATCGTCCGCTCGAGCGGCGAGTCGTTGCTGCTCATCATCAATGACATCCTCGACTTCTCGAAGATAGAGGCGGGCAGGCTCGAACTGGACGCCGTGGACTTCTCGCTGTCGCAGCTCGCCGAGGAGTGCGCCGACGCGATCGCGCTGCGCGCCGGCGAGAAGCGCCTCGAGCTGATCGTCGACGTCGACACCGGCACGGCCGATGCCGTGCGCGGCGACCCGGCGCGCCTGCGGCAGGTCGTGCTGAACCTGCTCTCGAACGCCGTCAAGTTCACGGAGCGCGGCGAAGTGGTGCTGGCCTGCCGGGCCGTCGCCGGCGCCGAGCAGCGCATCGACGTCGAGATCTCGGTCTCGGACACCGGCGTTGGACTCACCGAGGAGCAGTCCGGGCGCCTGTTCCAGCCGTTCGTGCAGGCCGACGCGTCGACCACGCGGCGCTACGGCGGCACCGGGCTCGGCCTGTCGATCAGCAAGCGACTGATCGAGCTGATGGGTGGGCGGATCGAGCTCGCGACCAGGCCGGGCGAGGGCTCGCGCTTCGGCGTCTGCGTCGCGCTCGAGCCGGCCCACGCCGCGCTGCCGGTGCCGTCGGCCACCGAGCTGCTCGGCGTGCACGTGCTGGCCGTCGACGACCATCCGGTCAACCTGCGCATCGTCGGCGCACAGCTGGCGCCCGCCGGCTGCCGGGTGACGGGCGCCGCGACGGCGCTCGATGCCGTCGAGCGCTGGTCGGCACTCTGCGCCCGCGGCGAGTCGCCGCACGTCGTCGTGCTCGACTTCGACCTGCCCGACCATCCCGGCAGCTGGGTCGCCGACCGGATCCGTGGCGATGCGGCCGGTGCCCGGGTACCGATCGTCTTTCTCAGTTCCATCGGCGGGCGGCTCGCGGCACCGGCATCCGACGCCTTCACCCGCGTGCTGACCAAGCCCGCCAAGCGCCAGGCGCTGCTGCGCTCGCTGGCCGAACTCATGGCGCTGTCGCGCGCCGGGACCGAAGCCGCAGCCGCGAGCCGCAGCGCCGCGAATCCCGCCGCCGGCACGCCGCGCGCCGCGGGACCGTTCGCCGGCCGGCGTGCCCTGCTCGCCGAGGACAATGTGGTCAACCAGAAGCTCGCGGTGCGCCTGCTCGAGAAGCTCGGTCTCGCGGTCACGGTCGCCGTGAACGGGCGCGAGGCGATCGAGAGGCTGGCCGCCGAGTCCTTCGACGTGCTGCTGATGGACTGCCAGATGCCGGTCATGGACGGCTACACCGCCACGACCCAGATCCGCGCCGGGGCCGCGGGAGCGGCCAGGGCCCACGTGCCGATCATCGCGATGACCGCGAACGCGCTGGCCGGCGATCGCGAACGCTGCCTGGTCGTGGGCATGGACGACTATGTCTCGAAGCCGGTCGACCCGGGCAAGCTGCGCAGTGCGCTGGAACGCGCCCTGCGACACGACGCCGCGGACGCCGCGGAACGACCGCCGCTCTCCGGCCCGGCCGGCGGCGACGATCGCGTCTGGGACGGCGCGACGTTCCTGCGCGCCGTCGGCGACGACGTCGAGTTTGCCTGCGAGGCGCTGCAGGTCTTCATCGACAGTTCGATAGCGAATCTCGATGCGCTGCAGCGCGCGGCACCGCACGACGCGGCCGCGGCGGCGCGCCTCGCGCACGCGCTGAAGGGCGCGGCCGCAAACGTCGCGGCGCGCTGGGTGGCGGCGGTGGCCGAACGGATCGAGACGGCGGCTCGCGGCGGCAGTGGCGTCGGGGCGCTGGTCGATGAACTGCGGGCGGCCTGGGTGGCTACCGAGCGCCTGATCGGCGAGTTCGTCGCAGCGGCTCGGCCGCGCGGCGCCGGCGACCCGCGCCGCAGCCCGTCGCCCGGCGGCTGAACCCGGGCCCGCCGCCCGGTCGATCCGGCCGCGGTCGGCCGCCGCCGGCCGGCATCGGCGCGCCCGGTGCCGCGGCCGAGCGTGTCGGCGGGCCGCCGAACGCGCGTAGAATGACGCTGCGCTCTCGCGCGCCCCCATGCCACCGCACCGCGCTCGCCACGTCTTCGCCGGACCCTACGTCGACCGCGCCAGCGGCCTGCGCAAGGATGCGGCGTGGCTCGAGGCCGCGCTCGCGGCGCCGGCGACCCGCTACGTCCCGGTCTGGCGCAGCCGCAGCCTGCTGCGCCTGGAACCGCTCCCGGGCGCCGTGCTGCTCGGCCGCGAGGCGCTCGGCACCGTGTCGCCCGGCGAGCTGATCCTGCTCGGGCAGTTCCGCGGCGCGGCCTGCTTCGCGGTCGAGCTCGCGGGCGAGGCGCCGCCGTCGCTCGCGGCGGCAGCCGAATTCACGGACCTGCGGCTCAGCGGCGGGCTGCTGCCGCCGGACGAGGCGGGCCTGCTCGCCTACGCGCGCGCGATGGTCTACTGGCGCGAGCGCCACCGCTACTGCGGCGCCTGCGGCGCGCCGACGCGGGCGGTCAGCGCCGGCCACGTCATGGCCTGCACGCGCGAGGGCTGCGGCACGGAGTTCTTCCCGCGCATCGACCCGGCCATCATCGTGCTGGTCACCGACGGCGAGCGCGCGCTGCTCGGCCGGCAGGCGCCCTGGCCGCCGGGCCGCTACTCGACGATCGCGGGCTTCGTCGAGCCCGGCGAGAGCCTCGAGGATGCGGTCGCGCGCGAGGTCCGCGAGGAGACCAGCGTCGAGGTCGCGGACGTCGAGTACCACTCGTCGCAGCCGTGGCCGTTCCCCTCCTCGCTGATGGTCGGCTTCCGGGCACGCGCCGCCGCGACCGCGGTCGCCTGCCCCGACGGCGAGCTCGAGGACGCCCGCTGGTTCACCGCGGCCGAGCTCGCGAGCGGCACGCCGGCGCTGCCGCCGCCGCAGTCGATCTCCTTCCGGCTGATCGCCGACTGGTACGAGCGCCGCACCGGCCGGTCGCTGGCGGACGAGCCAGGCGCGCGGCTCTGGCCCCTGAAGCGCTGACGGTGGCCGAGCCCGCCACGCTGACCGTGCTGACGGCGGCCTTCGTCGCGGGCGGCGTCGACGCGATCGTCGGCGGCGGCGGCCTGATCCAGCTGCCGGCGCTCGTGACGGCGCTGCCGAACGCCGCGCCGCCGACCTTGCTCGGCACCAGCAAGCTGGCGGGCCTCGCCGGCACGGCGAGCGCGGCGGCGCGCTACGCGCGCCACGTGGCCGTGCCCTGGCGCACGCTGCTGCCGGCCGCGGCGCTCGCGGCGCTCGCCTCGCTCGGCGGCTCGGTCGCCGTCGGCTTCGTCCCGGCACGCCTGTTCCGGCCGCTGGTGCCGGTCGCGCTGTGCGTGGTGCTCGGCTACACGCTCGCGCACCGCGATCTCGGCCGGATCCACGCGCCGCGCGCGCTCGACCGGCGCGCCACCTTCACCGGCATCGCGCTCGTCGCCGCGATCGGCTTCTACGACGGCTTCTTCGGGCCGGGCACCGGCAGCTTCCTGATGCTGCTGTTCGTGCGCTACTACGGCTTCGACTTCCTGAACGCCTCGGCGGCGGCGCGCCTCGTCAACGTCGGCACCAACGCGATCTCGCTCGCCTGGTTCGCCAGCCGTGGCAGCGTGCTCTGGCCGCTCGGGCTGTCGATGGCGGTCGCCAACGTCGCCGGCGCACAGTTCGGCGCGCGCGTCGCGCTGCGCCGCGGCGCCGGCTTCGTCCGGGTCGTGTTCGTCACGATCGTCAGCGCGCTGATCGCGAAGACCGCGTGGGACGCGCTCGTGCTGCTGTCGCGGGGCTAGCCGGCGATGTGCCTGGTCGTCCTCGCCTGGAAGGTGCCGGACCGCGGGCGGCTGGTGCTGGTCGGCCACCGCGACGAGTTCCACGCGCGGGCGACGGCGGCGATGGACTGGTGGCCGGCGCCGCCCGTCCTCGCGGGGCGCGACCTCGCCGCGGGCGGCACCTGGCTCGGCGTCGACCGGCTCGGCCGCTTCGGCGTCGTCACCAACCGGCGCGGCGTGCCGGGCCCGCCCGAGCCGCCCTCGCGCGGCACGCTGATCCCGGGATTCCTCGGCGCCCGCGTGCCGGCCGGGGAGTTCATCACCGCGCTCGCCGCCGAGGCGCACCGCTACGCCGGCTTCAGCCTGCTGCTCGGCGACGAGAGCGAGCTCTGGTACCTGTCGAACGGCGACGCCTGCGGGCCGCGCCGGCTCGCAGCCGGCGTCTACGGCCTCAGCAACGGCGCGCTCGACGCCGACTGGCCCAAGGTCCGCCGGTCGCGCGCCCGTCTCGCGGCCCGCATCGCGCGCCCGCTCGGCCCCGCCGCGGAGCTGTTCGGCCTGCTCGACGACCGCGAGCCGGCGCCCGATGCGCAGCTGCCCGATACCGGCATCGGCCTCGAGCTCGAGCGCCGGTTGTCGCCGCCGTTCATCCTCGGTGCCGACTACGGCACGCGCTGCGCGACCGCGATCGTGCTCGCTGCCGGCGGTGGCGGCGAGGTCGTCGAGCGCTCGCACGCCGCCGACGGCCGGCCGACCGGCACGCGCGCCTTCGAGCTGTAGGCGCCGGCCTGCAGCCGCGCGCGCCCGAGCTCCACCCGCGCGCCGCGGTCCACTCGGGCGTCATTGCTTGACAACGCGCGGTGAACGTCAAAGAGTCGCTGCAGGTCGGCGCGACGAGCGTGGTCCGGGCGCAGCCGCGCTGCGCGCCGGTCGCCGGCAGCCTGGGAGAGGCGCGCCGCTCGCGCGCAGTCGCACGGAGGATCTGCGATGACAGCCACGATCCGCCCCCGTTCGAGCGCGGCGTCGCTGGTGCTCGCCGCCCTCGCGATCCTCTGTCCGGCCGTCACCGGCGCCGCACCCGGCGAGTCGCAGCCGCCGGTTGCGGACGCGCCCGCGGCGGCGAGCCGGGCACGCGCCCACGGCCCGCGCGCGCCCGCACGCACCGTCGCGCCGCGGCCGCCGTTCGCCGGCACTCCGGCACCGGTCGCGCCCGGCGCGCCGCTCAAGCTCGCGCTGACGGACGCCGAGATGCGCGCGATCCTGCTGCGCCCGGGCGCCGCGGCGGACGAGGGCGCGCACAGCGCGTTCGACGAGGTGACGGTGACGGCGCCGGCGGCGCTGTTGCCGGCGCGCGACCCGACGCAGGACGTCTGGGGCGGGATCGCGGCGCCGCTGTGGGCATTCCTGCATCCGACCGAGGCGTGGCGGATCTTCCTGCCGATTCCGGCCAAGTAGCGCGCCGGGAGCGGTCGCGCGCCCGGTCCGGCGGCCACGGCGACGCCCTCGCGGGCGGCGCAGGGCCCTTGACCCGGGTCGCATATTTATGCAAGCATGCTGGGAATTTATGCATGCTGGCACGACCCCCTACGGCACCGGCGCGCCGCGCGCGCCCGACGACCGGCGCGAGGCGCTGAAGCGGATCATCCGCGACGGCGTCGTCGGCCGGCAGGCCGAGCTCGTGCGCCTGCTGAAGCGCGCCGGCTATCCGGTCACCCAGTCGAGCGTCAGCCGCGACCTGCGCGACCTCGGTGTCGCCAAGGTCGGCGACCGCTACGTGCTGCCCGAGGACGCGGCCGCGCCCGTCGCCGGGCTCGCGGCGGTCGCCGCCTTCGTGCAGGACGCGGCACCGGCCGGCCCGCACCTGACGGTGGTGCGCACCACCATCGGCTCGGCGCAGAGCGTCGCGCTCGCGATCGACCGGGCACGCTGGCCGGAGGTCGTCGGCACGATCTCCGGCGACGACACGATTTTCATCGCGACCGCCAGCGAGCGCGCCCAGCGCGCGGTGCTCGACCACCTCCGCTCCCTCGCAAGCCGCTGAAGGCTTTCCCATGACCAACGCAAGTCCGGGCGCCACGCCCATCCTGCTCGCTTTTTCCGGCGGCCTCGACACCTCGTTCTGCGTGCCGTGGCTCAGGGAGACCTACCAGCGCCCGGTGATCACGGTCACCGTCGACACCGGCGGCATCGACGCGGCCGCGGCGCGCACGCTCGAGGCGCGCGCCCGCGAGCTCGGCGCGATCGCGCACCACCTGGTGCCGGCCAAGAGCGCGTACTTCGAGCGCGTGCTCAAGTACCTCTTGATGGGCAACGCACGCCGCGGCCAGCTGTACCCGTTCTGCGTCGGCGCGGAGCGGGTGCTGCAGGCGCAGACCATCGCCGAGATGTCGAAGACCCTGGGCTCCATGACGGTCGCTCACGGCTGCACGGCCGCCGGCAACGACCAGGTGCGCTTCGAGGTGGCGCTGCGCACGCTCGCGCCGGGGCTGGAGATCCTGGCGCCGGTCCGTGACCGCGCCTTCAAGCGCCCGGAGCAGCTGGCGTTCCTCGAGCAGCGCAAGCTGCCGGTGCCGCCGTACGGCGCCGCCTACTCCGTCAACCGCGGGCTGTGGGGCGTGACCATCGGCGGCAAGGAGACGCTGACCTCGGAAGGCAGCATCCCGGACTCGGCCTGGGTGCTGACGCGCGACGCGTTCTCGGACCCGCGGCCGCCGCAGCGGCACACGATCGCCTTCGAGCAGGGCGTGCCCTGCGCGCTCGACGGCGTGGCACTCGGCCCGGTGACGCTGATCGAGAAGCTCGAGGCGCTGGCGGCGCCGTACGGCATCGGCCGCGGCATCCACCTCGGCGACACGGTGATCGGCACCAAGGGCCGCGTCGCCTTCGAGGCGCCGGCCGCCGAGGTGCTGCTGACCGCGCACCGCGAGCTCGAGAAGCTGGTGCTGACCGGCCGCCAGGCGCGCATCAAGGAGCTGGTGGCCGCGCCCTACGGCGACCTGGTCCACGAAGGGCACCACCTCGACCCGGTGTGCCGCGACATCGAGGCGCTGCTCGTCTCGTCGCAGCAGCGCGTCAGCGGCGAGGTGCGCGTGCTGCTGCGGCCCGGCAGCGTGTTCGTCGAGGGCGTGAGCTCGCGGTGGTCGCTGCTTGCGGCCTCCAAGGGCGTGTACGGCGAGTCCGCCGGCGAGTGGACGCCGGCCGACGCGCTCGGCTACTCGAAGATGCTGGCGCTGACCGGCACGTTCTACACGCGGGCCGGCCAGCGCGCGGAGGGCGGCGCGTGAGATCGGTGGTCGTCGACAAGATCGCCTCGATCACGCAGGCCTGCGGGCTCGGCCACGAGCTCAGGATCGCCGCCGACATCCCCTGCGAGGAGGGCGTGGTGGTGGTCGTCGAGGTGCTGACCAACAAGAGCACCTACAACACCCTCGAGCTGACGAGCGGCCGCATGGCCAAGGTGTCGAAGGGCGACATCGTGGTCGGCGCGCTCGGCCACCGCAAGGCGCTGTTCGGCTACTCGGGCCACGTGCCGGACTCGATCCGGCCGGGCGACGTGATCCAGATGCTCAACATCGGCGGCGTGCTCGGCCTGTGCGACTCGATGAACGCCGAGCGCGGCCGGCCCTTCGACTGCCGCGTGCTCGGCGTGGTGCTGCAGTTCCCGTACCTCGGCGAGCGCATCGGCGTGCCGGCGCGGATCGGGCAGCGGCCGCTCGACCTCGACGCCGCGCTCGACACGCAGGGCGTGCCGGTGGTGGCGCTCGCCGGCAGCTGCATGGAGGCCGGCAAGACCGCAGCGGCCTGCGCCATCATCGCGCGCATGCGCCACCGCGGCCTCGCGGTGCACGCGTTCAAGGCGACCGGGGTCTCGCTCCGGCGCGACATCCTCGCGATGGAGGACGCCGGCGCGCGCAAGACGATGATCTTCACGGACTTCGGCGTCGGCACGACGACCGCGAAGGTCGGTCCCGCGCTGACGCGCGCGATGCTCACCGAGATGGCGAACGGCCACCCGGACATCATCGTCTTCGAGCTCGGCGACGGGCTGCTCGGCACCTACGGCGTCGAGGCGATCCTCGCCTCCGCCGACATCCGCAACGCGATCAGCGTGCTGCTGCTGTCGGCCAACGACCCGGTCGCCGCGTGGGGCGGGGTCAAGCTGCTGCGCGACAAGTTCGGCATCGAGCCGGCGGTGATCACCGGGCCCGCCACCGACAACCAGGTCGGCGTCGACATCATCCTGCAGCAGATGGGCGTCGCGGCGGCGAACGCGATCACGAGCGGCGCGGAGCTCGGCGACCGGGTGATCGCGGCGGCCGGGCTCGCCGCGCGCTTCCCCGTCAAGCCGACGACCGAGTCCGAATGAGTCTCGAGCAGCGCATCCCGGTGCTGGTGCTCGGCGGCAGCGGCTACGTCGCCGGCGAGCTCTTGCGCCTGGTCGCGGCGCACCCGCGCCTCGAGCTCGCGGCCGCGGTCTCGGACTCGAGGCCCGGCGAGCGCGTGGCGGGCGCCTTTCCGCACCTCGCGCCGGTGTACCCGGAGACGCTGTTTGCCGGCGCCGACGAGGCCGAGCGACTGATCGCGGGCGCGCCGGTGAGCGCGGTGCTCGCCGCCGCGCCGCACGGCGTGTCGGCGTCGCTGATCGACCGGCTGCTCGCGGCAGCCGCGGCCGCCGGCACGCGGCCGCGCGTCGTCGACATCTCGGCCGACTACCGCTACGCCGATCCCGAGGCCTACGCCGCGGTCTACGGCCACCCGCACGGCGCGCCGGGACGGCTGCGCGAGTTCAGCTGCGCACTGCCGGAGCACCTCGGCACGCTCGCGACCCCGCACGTCGCCCACCCCGGCTGCTTCGCGACCGCGATGCTGCTCGCGGTCGTGCCGCTGCTGAAGCTCGGCCTGGTCGAGCCCGCCTTCTACGTCAGCGCCGTCACCGGCAGCACCGGCTCCGGCCGTGCGCCGGTGGAGGGCACGCACCATCCGCGCCGGCACAGCGACCTGTACGCCTACGGCGCGCTCGGACACCGCCACGCGCCGGAGGTGGTCGCGATCACGCGCGCGCTGACCGGCCGCAGCGCCGAGCTCAACTTCGTGCCGCACTCGGGTCCGTTCGCGCGCGGCATCCATGCGACGACGCAGGCGCGGCTGGTCCAGCCGATGAGCGGCGCCGAGGTGCGCGCGGCGCTGGCGGCCTTCTACTCCGGCCAGCCGTTCGTGCGTGTGCTGCCGGACCCGCCGCGGCTCAAGGACGTCGTCACCAGCAACTACGCGCACCTGTCGGCGACCACCAACGGCTCGACGGTCGCGGTGCTGAGCGTGGTCGACAACCTGACCAAGGGCGCGGCCGGCGGCGCCGTGCAGTGGCTGAACCGGATGTTCGGCTGGGACGCCGCGACCGGGCTCGCCGCGCCGGCGCCGGGCTGGACCTGACGCCGCCCGCCGCCACCCGAGAGCACCGCATGGCCCAGCCGAGCGCTCACCGACCCGCCGCCGCCGCCGATCACCTGGCGCACGTGTTCGCGCAGTATCCCTTCGAGGTGGTGCGCGCCGAGGGCGTCTGGCTGCACACCCGCGACGGCCGCCGCATCCTCGACTACTACGGCGGGCACGCGGTAGCCGCGCTCGGCTACGGGCACCCGCGCTGGCTCGCCGCGCTCGAGCGCCAGGCGCGCGAGGTGCTGTTCCAGACCAATGCGATCCCGATGCAGATCCGCGAGCGCGCCGCGGCGCGGCTCGCGGCGTTCGCGGGCCTCGGCCTCGACACGGTGTTCTTCGTCAACTCCGGGGCCGAGGCCAACGAGAACGCGCTGCGGCTCGGCTTCAAGCTGACCGGCCGGCGCGAGGCGGTCGCGCTCGAGCACGGCTGGCACGGCCGCACCGCCGCCGCCGGCGCCGTGACCTTCGGTGCGCGCGAGAAGTGGTACGGCTTCCCGCGGGCGCCGTTCGACGTGCGCTTCGTGTCGCGCAGCGATCCGGCCGCGGCCGCCGCCGGCATCTCGGTGCACACCGCCTGCGTGATCGTCGAGCCCGTGCAGGGCCTCGCCGGCGCGTACGAGGTCCCGGTCGGGGTGCTGGCCGCGCTGCGGCGCCGCTGCGACGAGGTCGGCGCGCTCTTGATCTTCGACGAGGTGCAGTGCGGCGTCGGCCGCAGCGGCGCGCCGTTCGCCGCCAACCGCGCCGGCGTCACGCCGGACCTGCTGACGACCGCCAAGGCGCTCGGCGCGGGCTTCCCGGTCTCGGCGCTGCTGCTCGCGCCGGCGGTCGCCGCCCGGCTGAAGGTCGAGGACATGGGCACGACCTTCGGCGGCGGGCCGCTCGCCTGCGCCATCGTGGAGGCGGTCATCGACATCATCGAGTCCGAGGGCCTGCTCGAGAACGTGCGGCGCATGTCGGCGCTGATCCGCGCGAGCTGCCTCGTCGGTCCGGTGACCGCGGTGCAGGGCGCCGGGCTGCTGCTGGGTCTGCGCACGACGCGGCCCGCCAAGGTGGTGCAGCAGGAGCTCCTGGCGCGCGGCATCTTCGCCGGCACCGCTGCCGACCCGCACATCGTCCGGCTGCTGCCGCCGTTCACGCTCGCGGAGCCGCACGTGGCCGCGCTCGCCGCCGCGCTCGCGGAGCTCGCGCCGTGAGCCTCGCGCGCTTCCTCGACCTCGCCGACTTCAGCCGCGCCGAGGTCTGCGAGCTGCTCGCGCTCGCCGAACGGCTGCAGCGGCACCCGGAGCCCCGGGCGCTCGCCGGCCGCATCCTCGGGCTCGTGTTCCTGAACCCGTCGCTCAGGACGCTGGCCTCGTTCCAGGCCGGCATGGCGCGGCTCGGCGGCACCTCGTTCGTGATCACCCCCGGCCAGGGCACCTGGGCCCTCGAGACGCGGCTCGGCGTGCGCATGGACGGCGGCGCGGCCGAGCACATCCGCGAGGGGCTGCCGGTGCTCGCCTCGTACTGCGACGCGCTCGGCATCCGCGCCTTCGCCGAGGGCAAGGACCTCGCCGCGGACGTCGCCGACACGAGCTTTCGCGCCATGGCCGCGCTGGTCGACAAGCCGCTGATCAACCTCGAGTCGGCCATCAACCATCCCTGCCAGGCGCTCGCCGACTGGAAGACCCTCGACGATGCCGCGGTGCCGGAGCACGCCAGGTTCGTGCTGTCGTGGGTGCCGCACCCGCGCGCCCTGCCGCTCGCGGTGCCGGCGGCGACCGTGCACATGGCGGCGCTGCGCGGCCACGAGGTCGTGGTGCTGCGGCCGGAGGGCTTCGCGCTGCCGGCGGCCGTCATGGACCGGGCGCGCGCGGCCGCGCGCCAGGCCGGCGGCTCGGTGACCGAGACCGCCGACCGCGCCGCCGCGCTCGCGGGCGCCGCCGTCGTGTACGCGAAGGAGTGGGGCTCGACGGCGCACTACGGCGACGCGGCACGCGATGCGGAGCTGCGCGCGGCGCTCGCCGACTGGCAGGTGAGCGAGCAGACCTTCGCGCCGAGCGCGCCGGGCTGCCGGCTGATGCACTGCCTGCCCGTGCGCCGCAACGTCGCGGTCGCCGACGCGGTGCTCGACGGCCCGCGCAGTCTCGTGCTGCGCGAGGCCCACAACCGGCTGGTCGTGCAGATGGCGGTGCTCCACCGCCTGCTGAGCTGAGGCCGCGACCGGCGCCGCCGGCACCCCTTCCGATCACCCGCCAGAGGATCCCCATGAGCTACCGCCCCGAACAAGCCGCCGCGATCCGCGCCATGCGCAACGCGGCGCCCTACCTGCGCATGTACAAGGGCAAGGTGTTCATCGTCAAAGTCGGCGGCGCGGTGTTTGCCAACATGGCGGCGACGCGCTCGATCGTCGAGCAGGTCGCGATCCTGCACCAGGTCGGGGTGCGCGTCGTGCTGGTGCACGGCGGCGGCCCGCAGCTCGACGAGATGCAGCGCTCGCTCGGCATCGAGCCCAGGATGGTCGACGGCCGCCGCGTCACCGACGACAAGACCGTGGACGTCACCGTGATGGTGCTGAACGGCCTGCTGAACACGCGCCTGCTCGGCATCTGCCGCGAGCTCGGGCTGCGCGCGGTCGGCGTCTCCGGACTCGACGGCGGGCTGGTGCGGGCGCGGCGGCGGCCGCCGGTCAGGGCCGCCGACGGCAGCACCGTCGACTACGGCCAGGTAGGCGACATCGACGAGGTGGACCCGGACGTGCTGCAGAAGCTGCTCGACGGCGGCTACATGCCGATCGTCAGCCCGCTGTCGTGCGATGCGCAGGGCACCGTGCTCAATATCAACGCCGACACGGTCGCGGCGCGCATCGGCGCGGCGCTCGGCGCCGAGAAGCTGCTGCTGTGCACCGGTGCGGCCGGCATATTCGAGGACATCACCGACCCCTCGACGCTCGTCTCGTACACCGACCTCGCGGGGCTGAAGCGCCTCGAGGCGGCCGGCAGCTTCGCCGACGGCATGATGCCGAAGGCCGACGCGATCGAGGCCGCGATCCGCGGCGGCGTGCGCCGGGTGCACGTGATCTCGTTCAAGTCGCCGGACGCGCTGCTCGCCGAGGTGTTCACCAACGAGGGGCTCGGCACGCTGATCGTCGCCGACGTCAAGGCGTTGTCGCCGGCCGAGCAGCACCCGCCGGGGCCCAAGCCGTGAGCCGGCTGTGGGACAAGGGCGCGCCGTTCGATGCGCGCGTGCTCAGCTACACGGCCGGCGAGGACCACGCGCTCGACGACCGGCTGGTGGCCTACGACGTGCGCGCCTCGATCGCGCACGCCGAGGGGCTGCACGCGGCGGGGCTGCTGTCGGCTGCCGACCTCGAGGCGCTCTCCGGCGCGCTCGCGGCGATCGGCGCGGCGCACGCGCGCGGCGAGTGGCGCGTCGAGCTCGAGCAGGAGGACGGGCAGACGGCGCTCGAGCAGCAGCTGACCGCCCGCGTCGGCGCCAGCGGCGGGCGCATCCACCTCGGCCGGTCGCGCAACGACCAAGTGCTGGCGGCGCTGCGCCTGTACCTGCGCGACGCGGTCGAGGAGCTGCGGAGCGGCGCGCAGGCCGTGGCCGACGCGCTGCACGCGCTCGCGGCGCGCCATCCCGGGGTCGCGCTGCCCGGCTACACCCACATGCAGCAGGCGATGCCCTCGAGCGTCGCCCTCTGGGCGCAGGGCTTCGCAGCCGAGGTGCACGACGACGCCGAGGGCCTGCGGCTCGCGCACCGCCGCATCGGCAAGAACCCGCTCGGCTCGGCCGCCGGCTACGGCACGCCCGGCCTGCCGCTCGACCGCGAGCAGACGATGCGCCGGCTCGGCTTCCCGGCCAACCACGAGCCGGTCACGGCGGTGCAGCTGTCGCGCGGCAAGGCCGAGGCGCAGGTGCTGTTCGAGGTCACGCTGCTGATGACCGACCTCGGCCGGCTCGCGTCTGACCTCGTGCTCTTCTATACGCAGGAGTTCGCGTTCGTGAGCCTGCCGGAGGCGTTCACGACCGGCTCCTCGATCATGCCGCAGAAGCGCAACCCCGACGTCTTCGAGCTGATCCGCGGCCGCGGCGCCACGGCCTCCGCCTGCCTCGCCGAGGCGCTCGGCCTCATCGCCAAGCTGCCGAGCGGCTACCAGCGCGACCTGCAGCTGTTGAAGGCGCCGCTGTTTCGCGGCATCGACTGCGCGGCGCAGACGCTCGACATCCTGCCGGCGGCGCTCGAGGGCGTGCGCTTCCGGCCGGAGCACATCCGGCTCGACCCCGCGATCCATGCCGCCGAGCGCGCCAACCGGCTGGTCGTGGCCGAGGGCATCCCGTTCCGGGAGGCCTACCGGCGCGTCGCTGCCGAGCTCGCCGGCAAGTAGCGCGGCCCGGGCCGGCGCCGAGGGCGCGCCGGCTCGCGGCGCGATCCCGCTACTTGCTTTCGGTCTGCTTGCTGTCCGCCTGCTTGGTGTCGGTCTGCTTGGTCTCGGCCTTCTTGCTGCGCCGCCCTGCCTGCTTGGTGTCGCGCTTCTCCTGGCGGCATTCGGCACGGGAATCGTCGCCGGCCTTGCAGGCGGCCTTGTCAGTCCGCGCGTCCTGACGCGTGTCGCGCCGGTCGTCGCGGTGTTCCATTCCCGCAGTTTGAGCACAGGCGTTGCTGCCGATCATCCCACCGGCGGCGACCAGCATTCCGACGGCGGCTAGCAGTAGTGATATGCGCCTCATGTGAAATCCTCCGTGGTGGCACTGTGCTGCTGCGCGGCCCGCAGCGAGAATCGTCCTGAGACTCCGCGAACGCTCGAGCTTCGGTGGTCGGGCGTCGCGTACCGTGGTCGCGACCGGCGACCGCGCTTCCACCTCAACGTCAGCGATGCGGGATTCGATCAGGCGCCGCGCGAAGTACCGAGCGCCGATCGCTTGAGCCGGCGGTGGCGTTGCCGGCGCGTCCCGTCGTCTCCCGCCCGGCCCGGTGTCACGCACGGTGTTGCTGCGGTCGGGGGGTCCCGGCCAACCCCGGCGGCCGTGCCGTCGCCGAGCGCGGACGCCAGCCCGGCACCGCCCACATGCTCGTTCCCGCGGCGCGGCACGCGGCACCATCTCCGTGACGGGCCGGCTCCCGCACGGCCAGCATGAGCGCTTGCCGCGCAGCGCGCCGTACGGGTATACCCGGATCGATCCGGCGCACCGATCGGGCGCGGACGCTGCGTGAGCCCGCCGCCGCTTCGGTCCCGCGACCGAGCCGCTGACCGCGTCGCGGGGGCAGCGGGCGGTGCGCTCGCGGCACGCGTGGCTGCGGCGCCTGCGGACCGCACCTCGGATCGGTGTGCTGCAGCGGCGTCGTCGACCGGTCGGCGCGGTCGAGCGCGGGCCGCGCCGGGTCATCCCGTGAGAGCGCCCCGATCACGGACGCGTCGACGGCGGCGCCGGCGGGGCATCTTGGGGACGTCGCACCGCGGGTCTCGACCCTAGCCGGACCGTGGCGTCAGTCCGCTGATCGGAACCTCTGTGCCGGCAGCAGCACCACGGTCCTCGGCACTCCCGCGCCCGCCCTCGCAGGCCGCCGGGCCCTCGGGAAACTCGACGCGCACCTCGGTGCCGCCGTCGCGCCGGGACGTCACGGTCAGGTGCGCACCGATCGCCGCCGCACGGTGCTGCATCGAGGACAGGCCAAGCCCGGCGCCGCGTGCCCCGTCCGCGGGCAGCCCCACCCCGTCGTCGCGGACCGTGAGGACGGCGCGGGCGTCGGTCACGGCGAGGCGGACGTCGATGCGCCGGGCGCGGGCGTGCTTCGCGGCGTTGGTGATCGCTTCCTGGCAGATGCGATACGCGTGGTCCCGCGCCGCGTCCGCGATCGCCCGCTCGGCCTGGTCTTCGATCTCCACCGAGAGCCGCGGCATGCCTTCGCTCGCGAACCGATCGGGAAGCCGCCGCAACGCCGAGCCGAGGTCCCCCTGGGTCTCAACCAACGCCGACAACCCATGGGCGATGTTGCGGCAAGCCCTGACTGCGCGTTGCGCAATGCCGTCGATCCGACCCAGAAACGCCGCGTCGGGCGCGACCCCGCGCAGGGCCCTAGCCTCCTGGGCGCGAATGATCATCGACAATCCGACCAGATCCTGGCCGAGCCCGTCGTGCAGCTCCTGGCCGAGCTGGCGTGCCGCGCGGTCCGTCGCGCCGATGAACGCGCTGCGCAGGCGGTTGCGATCGGTGACGTCATAGCTGAACACGAGCAGCGCATCCCGGCCGTCGAACTCGATCGGATGGCTCTGCAGCTCGACGCTGATCAGGGCGCCGTCGCGAGTACGGTGCAGGTGCTCGCGTACGCCGGCGACGGAAGCCGGGCCCGCGTCGCGGGCCGCGCCCGGCCGCGGCTGCGCCTCGAGATCGGTCGCGTGCAACGCCGTGAACTCCTCGCGCGCATAGCCGTAGTGACGAATCGCTGCCTCGTTCGCCATCAGGATGCGCAGGCTCGTCGGGTCCTGCACCCAGAGCGGCTGCGGGTTCGATTCGAACAGCGACCGGTAGCGCTCTTCGGATGCCGCCTGCCGCCGTGCCGCCGCATCGCGCTCCGCCAGCAAGGCGATGATCACCTGACCGAGGGCGGCGATCATGATGATGAAGGCCCAGGCGTCCGCGAGCGCATCGGCCGGCCTGGCGTGCAGCGGCCCGCGGCCGAACATGTAGGAGACGCTGGTCGTGAACGCCATGACGAGCGTCATGAACGCCGTGAGCCCGGCGCCGAATCGAATCGCCGACCACGCGACCAGCAGCAGCCCGACCAGCGCCAGCGACAACCGCCCGGCCCACGGCAGCGGGGCGAACATGGCGAACATCCACCCGAGCATGACGAACAGGAGAGCCGGCAGCTCGGGCAGGCGGACTTCGAGGTGCCGTCGTCCGGCGCTGAGCGCGTAGAGGCAGGGAAGGACGAGCGCGACCCCCGCGAGCCAGTTCAACCACCACCGCGCCGCCACCTGCAGCAACGGCAACGACAGTGTGACGTGTCCGGAGGCGCCCAGCGCGACGTGCGCATAGGTGGGGTACAGATGTGTCGGGTCGAACCATGCGCTGCCGAGCAGGCCGACGGCGTGAATGCACACGTCGCCGAGGGCGCCGACCGCTGCGGCTGCCCACAGCAGCAACGGGTCGCGCCACCGCTCGATCGCCGGGTTGAAGCGCCAGGCTCGCAGCAGCACGCAGATCGCAAGTGCGGCGAGCGTGTCTGCCGCAATCCCGAAGACGATCTGCGGGCGCGCGGCGCCGGCGAGCACGTAGTAGCCGAGGCTGCCGGCGACGACGCCCGGCCAGCGATCGAGCCCGCGCAGCAGCAGTGCCCCGACCGCTACTCCGAAGGGCACCCAGGGGAGCAGCAGCCACTCGGCGAACGACGGCGCGTCGGTGCCGCCCAACGCGGCGACGTAGAGCTCGAGCGGACCGATCGTCGCCATGCCGGCAGCGATCGCGAGCGAGTCCCAAGCCCACTGCCGACGCGACCGGCCGCGGCCAGCGCGCTCCACCGCCGCACCACCCTCGCCTCCGGTCCCTGGTCGCTGCATGCGCGGGATCCTGTGAGCCGCTCACCGGATGCGCCCGCAGTGTACACGCGCGACCGCGGCGCGGCAGCGCACGGCGCGGCGGCGCTGCCGGCGGCGGGCCTCGGCCGAACTCCGGCTGCGGTCCGGGACCTGCCGCGGTACGGCAACTCGGACCGGCGTTCAGCCGGCGCAGCGGGTCGCGGACGGCAGCCTCGCGGATGATTGAGCCGCCGCCGCGAAGCGATCGCGGCGGGACTCGAAACCGCGTCGGGCGCGTCGCCTGACCGCAGCCGAACCCGGCCGCCGGGCGCCCGCGACACGCGGCGCGCCCGCGGGCCGGGCCGTCGGCCGGTCGCGACCCCGCTGCATTCGCGCGGGTCGCGCCCTGGCCGCCTTCACTGCCACCTCACTCCGGCGCCATTGCACGCCGAACGGCCGACGGTCCGCGCCATTCAGCGGCAATCGCGCGTGTTCAGCTGCTGGATGCCGGCCTTCGCGTTCTGCAGGTCCTGGTACACCTGGATCTGCGCCGGGCAGCTCAGGATCCAGTCATCCCGGTCCGGTGCCGCTGTGGCGACGCAGCCGTCGACCCGGCGTGCGACGCTGCCGATGTCGCTCAGTGCCTCGCAATAGTGATGGTCCTCGAAGTCGTCCATGACGTCGTGAATGCTGCGGATGAGCTGGTTGCGCAGGCCCCAGTTCCTGAACTCCGCCCGGTCCAGCGAGCCGATCAGGGCGGCCGCGTCGACCAGGTTCGAATGGACGTACGTGAAGTCGCTGATGGCGCGGATCTGCACGGTGGCCGGGTCGCTCTGCAGCGCGGCGTCGCTCGCGATCAGCTGCACGGTGTAGGTGCCCGGCACGTCCGGCACGAACGTCGGCTGCACCGCCGTCGGGTTCCTGATCGTCGCGATGCTGCGCGGCGGGACGGAGGTGAAGCTCCACTGGTACGTGAGCGGCAGCAGATTGGCGTCGGAACTGCCGCTGCCGTCCAGCGCCACCGTCTGGCCGACGACCGCGGTCTGCGACGCGCCGGCATCGGCGACGGGCTTCACGCTCCTGAAGCTCACCGTGACCGTGTTGACCCCCGTGCTCCACTGGTCGGCGACGGTCAGCTGCACGGTGTAGGTCCCGAACACGTCCGCGACGAACGTCGGCGCGGCGGTCGTGGGACTGGCCAGCACGGCCGCACTGCCCGCGGGCCGGGCGGCGAAGGTCCAGGCGTACGTGAACGGGTCGCCGTCGGCGTCGTAGCTCTCGGAGCCGTCGAACTGCACCAGCGTACCGAGCTGGACGACGACCTGGTCGGGGCCGGGCACGGCGACGGGCGGAGTATTGACCGTGCTGATCGTGGCCTGGCTCGGCGAACTCGTGCCGAGCGCATCGGACACGACCAGCGTCGCCACGTACGTACCCGGCTGGTCCGCCGTGAACGTGGGACTCTGGGCCGTCGGCGAGCTCAGCGTCGCGGCGCTGGTCGGCGGCGCCGCGAGCGTCCACTGGTAGCTCAGGGCGTTGTTCTGTCCCGACGGGTCCGTGCTGCCGCTGCCGTCGAGATGGACCAGCTGGCCTGCGTGCAGGGTCGGGTAGGTGCCGGCGCTCGCGACCGGCAGCTGCGGTGGGGTTACCGTGACGAACGTCGTGTTCGAGGCGAACACGTTGTAGTTCCCCGCCCGGTCGTCGACGTAGGTCACGAGCGGGCCGTGGACGTAGTTCAGCCGCTCGTCATAGGTCGTGTTCGTGGCCTGGAACGTATCGCCCTCGGCGAGCCGGAAGAAGAACACCTGGTAAAAGCCCAGAATGTTCGACTCGTACGCGAGCACGTCGCCGCTGATGTTCGGCTTCTGGTTGTATGCGCCGTTGTCGGCGACGGTGAGCGTCGCGCCGGTGTCCATGTTGACGGCCTGGATCGAGATGGCGGTGGGGCTGCTCACCGGGGAGGTCTCGAACGTGATCCAGGCGCCGTCGGTCGCGACGCGCTGCTCGTTCAGCAGCGGGCTCGCGGCCACCGACTCGGACAGCCCCTTCTGCATGTCGTACGCCGCGACGTCGTACTGTTTGTCGACGATCTGCGACCAGACGATGAAGCGGTCGCCGATGGCCGCATCGCCGACCGGAGGCGTGGGACCCGCCATCACGGTCGTCTGCACCGGCACTCCGCTGGTGACGTCGTAGAGCAGGATCTGGGCCCCGCTGGCGAGCTCCTCGATCCAGATGACGTAGTTGCCGCGGATCTTCGGCGACACGCAGTCGCTCGTGGAGGTCAGCGGCCGGCTCAGCCCGGTCGAGATCTGGAAGAGCACGACGTCGCCGACCATGCCGACGGCCGGGGCGCGCGTGTAGACGATGAAGTCGCCGTCGGCATCGTTCAGGTACTGGTTCTCGGAGGAATCGGCGACGACCACGGGCGGGCCGTACGGCTGTCCGTTCGAGACCCGTTGGTAGAAGATGTTCGAGTTGCCAGCGACCCCGTTGACGATCGGGTACTCGGTATAGACGATGTAATCGCCGATCGCGTCATGGCCGATCACCGGCGTGCTGTGCCCGTTGGCGTCGGAGGTGACCCGGTATTCGGTCGCCTGCAACGCCACGCTGGCGTGCGCGCCCGCGGTCACGAACGCGACGCAGGTGCCGATGACCAGACCCTGGACGATGTTCTGCATGCGCATTGCCGTCTCCCTGGCCCCCGCGGGCCGATGATCCCGCTGCGAATCGGGGTCGCGGCGACGGCGGCGTCGCCGGCGGGACGAGACCCACCGATTCGGCTCTCCTGAGCCCACCGACACCGGTCCAGACTCGGCCAAACGCGCGCAACTCTCTATAGCCGTCGGTGGCATCCTTGTCGCGGCGACGGTTGTTACGGGGAGCGTGGCACCGCGCAGAGTCGCTACACCGGAACGGAAAATGTTCGCGGTCGACGGCCCCGCACCGGCGGCGCGCCGCGGCCGCCGGCGGCGGATCGGCGGGCACCCGGGATCCGCGCCAGGCGCCGGCGCAGGACGCCTGGCCGTCATCGAGTGACCGGCAATGCCGCCCTTGCGGCGGCCCGGCCGGGCCGCCGACCGTCCGGCGCGCGACGGCGGATTCCCGGCGGGAGCCGGGCGCGCTATTCGTCGAGACCGAGCCCGAAGCCGGCGTCGATGTCCGACTTGCGGTAGACGCGGAACGAGATCAGCGTCTCCGAGTCCTCGATGCCCGGCAGCGCGTGCATGCGGTCGCTGACGATGTCGGCGAGCTCGTCGTTGCGCGCGGCGCGCACGATCGCGACGAGGTCGTAGCGCCCGGCCACGGAGTACACGTCGGTGACGCCCTCGAGCTCGGCGAGCGCGGACGCGAGCGCGCCGATCTCGCGGGTCTTGGCCTTGATCAGGACGACGGCGGTCACGGACATGGGGGCACCTCAGTAGAGCACGACGCTGCGGATCGACTCGCCGGC
>DATKOP010000054.1:0-42658 GCA_035524595.1 Steroidobacteraceae bacterium
ATCGACTCGGTGACGCGCGATGCGGCCCTCCTCGAGGGCGAGGTCAAGAAGTTCGAGTTCGAGCGCATGTTCCCGGGCCCGATGGACTCGCACAACGCCTTCCTCGACATCCAGGCCGGCGCCGGCGGCACCGAGGCGCAGGACTGGGCGCAGATGCTGATGCGCATGTACCTGAAGTGGGCGGACGCCCACCGCTTCAAGGTCGAGGTCATGGACGAGAGCGTCGGCGAGGTCGCCGGCATCAAGGGTGCCTCGCTCAAGGTCGACGGCCCCTTCGCGTACGGGTGGCTGCGCACCGAGACGGGCGTCCACCGGCTGGTGCGCAAGTCGCCCTTCGACTCCGGCAACCGCCGCCACACCTCCTTCGCCTCGGTGTTCGTCTCCCCCGAGGTGGACGAGGACATCAACATCGAGGTCAACCCGGCCGACCTCGAGGTCGACACGTTCCGCTCGAGCGGCGCGGGCGGCCAGCACGTCAACAAGACCGAGTCCGCGATCCGCATCCGGCACGTGCCGAGCGGCATCGTCGTGACCTGCCAGAGCGAGCGCAGCCAGCACAAGAACCGCTCGAGCGCGATGAAGATGCTGAAGGCGAAGCTGTACGAGCTCGAGTTCAACAAGCGCAACGCCGCCGCCAAGGTGCTCGAGGACTCGAAGTCCGACGTCAGCTGGGGGCACCAGATCCGCTCGTACGTGCTCGACCAGTCGCGGATCAAGGACCTGAGGACCAACCTCGAGGTCGGCAACACGACCGCGGTGCTGGACGGCGACCTCGACCAGTTCATGGAAGCCAGCTTGAAGCAGGGGCTGTGACGATGGCCGACGACCAGACTCCGGCAAGCGCGGACGAGAACAAGCTGATCGCCGAGCGCCGCCAGAAGCTCGCGGCGCTGCGCGCGCGCGGCGAGGCGTTCCCGAACGACTTCCGGCGCGACGCGCACGCCGGCGACCTGGCCGCGGCCTTCGGCGGCAAGCCCGCCGAGTGGTTCGAGGCGCAGCGGCTGCGGGTGCGGGTCGCGGGCCGCATGCTCGCCAAGCGCGACATGGGCAAGTCGAGCTTCGTCAGGCTCGCCGACGGCTCCGGCCACATCCAGCTGTTCCTGCAGGCGAACCTGCTCGGCGACCGCTATGCCGAGTTCAAGGGCTGGGACGTCGGCGACGTGCTCGGCGCCGAGGGCGAGCTGATGCGCACCCGCACCGGCGAGCTGTCGGTGCGCGCCGACCAGCTGCGGCTGCTGGTCAAGTCGCTCAGGCCGCTGCCGGACAAGTGGCACGGCCTGACCGACACCGAGGCACGCTACCGGATGCGGTACGTCGACCTGATCGTCAACGCCGAGAGCCGCGCGGTGTTCGAGCTGCGCACGCGCCTGGTGCGCTACCTGCGGGGCTTCCTCGACGCCAGCGGCTTCATGGAGGTCGAGACGCCGATGATGCAGCCGATCCCGGGCGGCGCGGTGGCGCGGCCGTTCGTGACGCACCACAACGCGCTCGACGTCGACATGTACCTGCGGATCGCGCCGGAGCTGTACCTGAAGCGCCTCGTCGTCGGCGGCTTCGAGCGGGTCTACGAGATCAACCGCAACTTCCGCAACGAGGGCCTGTCGACGCGCCACAACCCCGAGTTCACGATGCTCGAGTGCTACCAGGCGTACGCCGACTACGTCGACTTCATGGACATGGTGGAGCGCATGTTCAAGGGCCTGTGCGACACCGTGCTCGGCCGGCGCGCGCTCAGCTACCAGGGCACCGCGCTCGACCTCGACGCGCCGTTTCGCCGCGTGACGATCGAGGAGCTCCTGGTCGAGCACAACCCCGGCCTCGACCCGCTCAGCCTGCGCGACGCCGCCTACCTGCGCCGCGTGCTCGATGCGCGCGGCATCGCGCACGCGCCGGGCGACGGCCCGGGCAAGCTGCAGATCGAGCTCTTCGACAAGACCTGCGAGCCCGCGCTCGTGCAGCCGACCTTCGTCTACGCCTACCCGACCGAGGTCTCGCCGCTGTCGCGCTGCAACGAGCAGGACCCCTTCGTCACCGATCGCTTCGAGTTCTTCATCGCCGGGCGCGAGCTCGCCAACGGCTTCTCCGAGCTCAACGATCCCGAGGAGCAGGCCGCGCGCTTTCGCGAGCAGGTGGCGCGCAAGGACGCCGGCGACGAGGAGGCGATGTACTACGACGCCGACTACGTGCGTGCACTCGAGTACGGCCTGCCGCCGACCGCCGGGCTCGGCGTCGGCGTCGACCGCGTCGTGATGCTGTTCGCCGACGCGCCCTCGATCCGCGACGTGCTGCTGTTTCCGCAGCTCAAGCCCGAGGCCTGAGCGGCGCGGGCGCCGCTCAGGGCACGGCGTAGGGCAGCGGCAGCGGCCGGCAGCCGCGCCCGTCGGCGAGCGCGAGCGCCCGCTCGCGGGCGTCGAGATTCAAAACCGCCAGGCACTCGGCGCCGGCGCCGGTCGGCGCCGCCAGCACGACCTCGCCGACCTTGGCGCCGTCGGCAAGCAGCGCCGCGAGCGCCGCGGGCGGTGCGCCCGCCGCGAGCGCGAAGCGGAACAGCCGCCGCTTGATGCGCCCGAGGTGCTGGGTGCGCGCGACGATCTCCTGGCCCGTGTAGCAGCCCTTCTGGAAGCCGATCGCGCCGAGCAGGTCGAGGTTCAGCATCTGCGGTATCCATGCCTCGCTCGCGGCGAGGCCGACCTCCGGAACGCCCGCGCGGATCAGCGCGAGCGCGTAGTGCGCGGCCGGCGCCTCGGCGGCGACGCCGAGCGTGGCCGCGAGCCGCGCCACGAGCGGCGCCGCAGGCCCCGGCGCGAGCGTCACCTTGGCGCGCAGCACGAAGCGCTGCAGTCGCTCCTTGAGCGGCGCGACGAGCGCCGCCGGCACGAGCAGGTCGTAGCCGTCCACCGCCCGCGCGAGCCAGGGGGCCGCGACCACCCGGCCCTGCGGCGTCAGGATCGCGCACAGGCCGAGCTCGGCGTCGCCGAGGGCCGGCACGTCGCGGGTCAGCTGGCCCTGCAGGAAGGCGCCGGCGTCGCGACCGCGCAGCGCGAGCACGCCGTAGTGTCCGGCGCCGTCGACGGCGGGCGGTGGGGCGGCATCGGTCGAACTCACGGGCGGCGGCTCCGGGGCGAGGGCGCCGCGGTGCGGCGAGGGAGAGCGTCTGCCGGCCAGTTAAGCGGCTGGGAGCGGGCCGGTCAACGTGCGCGCCGGGCACGGCGATCGGGGCGCCGGAGCGGGAAAAGCGCCTGAAAACGCGCCGGCGCCGCTCGCTGCGAGTGCTCGCCGCAGTGCAAACAAGGGCTAGAGAAACAAGGGCTTGGGCTGGTGCTGCACTGCCGTATTGTGGCACTATCTCGCGCCATGCCGTCGCCCCCGAAGCCTGCCGAAGAGGTCTCGCCGCCCTCGGCGGCACCCGATCGCGGCGCGCCGGCGGCGCCCGCCGAGGCGCCGGCCGGCCGCCCGCGCGAGATCGGCGGGCGCGGCGGCGCGGAGCCCACGCGCTTCGGCGACTGGGAAAAGGGCGGCCGCTGCATCGACTTCTGACACCCTAGAGCCCGTGCCGGCACCGCCGCCGACCCGCGGCTGCGCCACGGTCAACGAAGAGACACCACCATGGCAACGCGTCCGAGGCCCCTGTCGCCGCACCTGCAGGTGTACCGCTGGCAGTACACGATGGCGCTGTCGATCGCCCACCGCGCGGCCGGCCTCGGGCTCGCGACCGGCCTCGCGCTGCTCACCTGGTGGCTGCTCGCGCTCGCCGCCGGCCCCGAGTCCTACGCCCGGGTGCGCGCGCTGCTCGGCTCGCCGTTCGGCACGCTCCTGCTCGCGGGGTACGTCGCGATCTTCTGGTACCACTGCTGCAACGGGCTCAGGCACCTGCAGTGGGATACCGGCCGCGGTCTCGAGAAAGCGAGCGCGCGCCGCTCGGGCGCCTTGGTCGTGGTCGCGACGCTGCTGCTGACCGCGGCGACGCTCGTGCTCGCGCTCTACCCGGGGGCGCGCCCATGAGCATGCGCAGCCCGCTCGGCCGCGTGCTCGGCCTCGGCGCCGCCGGCGGCGGCTCGCACCACTGGTGGCTGCAGCGCCTGACCGCGCTCGCGCTGGTGCCGCTTGGCGTCTGGTTCCTGGTCGCGCTGCTCGGCCTGCCGGACCTCGGCTACCTGACCGTGCGCGGCTGGCTGGCGGCCGCGCCGCACGGACTGCTGCTGGCGCTCTTGGTGGTGGCCGCCGCCTACCATTCGTGGCTCGGCGTCTGCGTGGTCATCGAGGACTACGTGCCGAACCGCACCCGCAGGCTCGGTGCGCTCCTGGTCGCGCAGTTCCTGCACCTCGCGGCCGGCGCGGGCGCGCTGTTCGCGGTCCTGAAGCTGTCGCTCGGGAGCGCGGCATGAGCGAGTACGACTTCATCGATCACAGCTACGACGTGGTCGTGGTCGGCGCCGGCGGCGCCGGCCTGCGCGCGATCTTCGGGCTCGCCGAGTCCGGCCTCAAGGTCGCGGCGCTGACCAAGGTGTTCCCGACCCGCAGCCACACGGTCGCCGCGCAGGGCGGGATCTCGGCGGCGCTCGGCAACATGGGCGAGGACGACTGGCGCTTCCACTTCTACGACACCATCAAGGGCTCGGACTGGCTCGGCGACCAGGACGCGATCGAGTACATGTGCAAGGAGGCGCCGAGCGCGGTGATCGAGCTCGAGCACTACGGCGTGCCGTTCTCGCGCACCGAGGACGGGCGCATCTACCAGCGGCCGTTCGGCGGCATGACGACGCACTACGGCAAGGGCATCGCGCAGCGCACCTGCGCTGCGGCCGACCGCACCGGCCACGCGATGCTGCACACGCTCTACCAGCAGGCGCTGAAGCACGACGCGACCTTCTTCATCGAGTACTTCGCGCTCGACCTGATCATGGAGGACGGCGCCTGCCGCGGCGTCATCGCGCTGGATCTCGCGACCGGGCGCCTGCACCGCTTCAGCGCGCACGCCGTCGTGCTCGCCACCGGCGGCTATGGCCGCACCTACTTCTCCTGCACCTCGGCCCACACCTGCACCGGCGACGGCGGCGGCATGGTGGCGCGCGCCGGCCTGCCGCTGCAGGACATGGAGTTCGTGCAGTTCCACCCGACCGGCATCTACGGCGCCGGCTGCCTGATCACCGAGGGCTCGCGCGGCGAGGGCGGCTACCTGACGAACTCCAAGGGCGAGCGCTTCATGGAGCGCTACGCGCCGAACGCCAAGGACCTCGCGAGCCGCGACGTGGTGTCGCGGGCCATGACGGTCGAGATCCGCGAGGGCCGCGGCGTCGGGCCGCACCAGGACCACATCCACCTGCACCTCGAGCACCTCGGCGCCGAGGTCATCCGCGAGCGCCTGCCCGGCATCGCCGAGACCGCGCGCATCTTCGCCGGCGTCGACGTCAACAAGGCGCCGATCCCGGTGCTGCCGACCGTGCACTACAACATGGGCGGCATCCCGGCCAACGTCCACGGCCAGGTGGTGACGCTGCGCGACGGCCGGCCGGAGAGCGTGGTGCCCGGCCTGATGGCGGTCGGCGAGGCCGCCTGCGTGTCGGTGCACGGTGCCAACCGACTCGGCTCCAACTCGCTGCTCGACCTCGTGGTGTTCGGGCGCGCCGCGGCCCGGCACGCGGCCGCCAGCATCAAGCCCGGCACCGCGCACCGCGCGCTGCCGAAGGGCGCGGGCGAGGAGTCGGTGGCGCGCCTCGACCGGCTGCGGCACGCCAAGGGCGCGCGGCCGACGGCCGAGATCCGGCTCGAGATGCAGCGCATCATGCAGGCCGACGCCGCGGTGTTCCGCACCGGCGCCTCGCTCGCCGAGGGCTGCAGCAAGCTCGCGCGCACCTTCGCGAGCTTCGCCGACGTCGGCATCACGGACCGCTCGCTGATCTGGAACACCGACCTCGTCGAGACGCTGGAGCTCGAGAACCTGCTGCTGCAGGCGATCGCGACCATCCAGTCCGCCGCCAACCGCACCGAGAGCCGCGGCGCGCACGCGCGCGAGGACTACGCGGCGCGCAACGACGCCGAGTGGCTGAAGCACACGCTCTGCTGGGTCGACGGCGCCGGCCGCACCCGGATCGACTACCGGCCGGTGCACCTGACGACACTGTCCTCGGACGTCGAAGCCGTTCCGCCGAAGGCGCGGACCTACTGACCGCGCCGCCAAAGGGTTCCCAGCATGGCCGAATTCAAGCTGCCCGCCGATTCGCGCTTCAACGAGGTGCCGGGGCGCCGCCACCCGGCGCCGAGCGGCGCGACGCGCGTCAAGACCTTCCGCATCTACCGCTTCGACCCGGACGGCACCGACAAGCCGCGCATCGACCACTACGGCGTCGACCTCGACCGCTGCGGGCCGATGGTTCTGGACGCGCTGCTCAAGATCAAGAACGAGGTCGACCCGACCCTGACCTTCCGCCGCTCCTGCCGCGAGGGCATCTGCGGCAGCTGCGCCATGAACATCGACGGCGTCAACACGCTCGCCTGCACCAAGGCGATCGACGAGGTCGGCGGCGACGTCAGGATCTTCCCGCTGCCGCACCTGCCGGTGGTCAAGGACCTGGTGCCGGACCTGACGAACTTCTACGCCCAGTACGCCGCGATCAAGCCGTGGCTGCAGACCCGCACCCCGGCGCCGCCCGACCGCGAGCGGCCGCAGAGCAAGGAGGACCAGGAGAAGGTCGACCGGCCGTCCGCCTGCATCCTGTGCGCCTGCTGCTCGACCAGCTGCCCGAGCTACTGGTGGAACAGCGACCGTTACCTGGGCCCGGCGGCGCTCTTGGCGGCTTACCGCTGGATCGTGGACTCGCGCGACGAGGCGACCGGCGAGCGCCTCGACGCGCTCGACGACCCGTTCCGGTTGTATCGCTGCCACACCATCATGAACTGCACCGAGGCCTGCCCGAAGGACCTCAACCCGGCGCGGGCGATCGCCGAGATCAAGAAGCTGCTCATCGAGCGGCAGCACTGAGGCCCGGGTTGACCGGCGCCGACGACCCCGAGCTCAACCGGCTGCGCTGGCGCTGCCGCCGCGGCATGCGCGAGCTCGACGTCCTGCTCGAGCGCTACCTCGGCGAGCGCTGGCCGGCGGCCCCGGCGGGCCGCCGGGCGGCCTTCCGGGCGCTCCTCGAGCTGCCGGATCCGGAACTGGCGGCCCTGTGCCTCAGGCGCACTGTGACGCCGGTCGCGGAACTTGCCGAGCTGATTGCGGAAATCACCGAGCCGCCGGGCGGCGAACTTTCCGCGACGGCCCCGGTCTATAACGGCGACTTCGGGCGCGCCGACCGTCCGGAGCCGGAGCCGTGACCGCCGAACAGAGCGATCTCGCCCTGGTCGAGCGGGTGCAGCGCGGCGATCGGGCGGCCTTCGACGTGCTGGTGCTGCGCTACCAGCACAAGGTGCTGAAGCTCGTCATGCGGTACATCCGCGATGCGATGGAGGCGGAGGACGTGGCGCAGGACGCCTTCATCAAGGCCTACCGGGCGCTGCCCTCGTTCCGCGGCGACAGCGCCTTCTACACCTGGCTCTACCGGATAGCGATCAACACTGCGAAGAACGCCCTCGTGTCCAGCAAGCGCCGCCCGCTCGACTACGACCTCGACCTGCAGGATCCGGAGCAGTACGACGTGCACGCGCGCCTCAAGGACGACGAGACGCCGGAGCACCTCCTGCTGACCGACGAGATCCGCGAGACGGTCAACGGTGCGATGGCCGAGCTGCCGGAGGACCTGCGCACGGCGATCGTGCTGCGCGAGATCGACGGCCTGAGCTACGAGGAGATCGCGGCGGCGATGGACTGCCCGGTGGGCACCGTGCGCTCGCGGATCTTCCGGGCCCGCGAGGCGATCGACCGGAAGCTCCGGCCGATCTTTGCCGCCGGCCTTGGCCGGACCGAGGAATAACGTATGCTGCGCAGCGCGGCGCCTGCTCCGTTCGAGATGAGGCCATGAGCGATATCCTGAACGAACAGCTGTCGGCCCTCCTCGACGGCGAGCTGCCGCCCGAGGAGACGTCCCTGCTCCTGAAGCGGCTCGGGCGCGAGGCCGCGCTCGCGCAGCGCCTCGGCCGCTACCGCCTGTGCGGCGACGTGCTGCGCGGCGAGAGCGTGCAGCCGCGCGCCGACTTCGCCCTGCGCGTCAGCGCCGCGATCGCCGCCGAGCCGCCGCTGCCGGCGGTCGGGGTGGCGCCGCGCCGGCCGGCGGCGGTGCGCCGGCTGACACCGCTCGCCGGGCTGGCGGTGGCCGCCTCGGTCGCGATGGTGGCGGTGCTGGTGCTGCGCCAGGGCCAGGGCCCGGCGCCGGGCGCGGTGACGCCCGCGGTCGTCGCCGACACGCGGCCGGCGCCCAGCCCGCCGCTCGTGCCGGTCGCTGCGCCGCGCGAGGCGCCCGACTACGGCCAGGGGTCGGACGAGCCGCCGAGCTACGTGACGCCGCGCGCCCGGCCGAGCCTCGGCGTGATGTCGCAGGGCGTGCTCGCCAACTACGTGGTCGCCCACTCGCAGGCCAGCGCGCCGCTCGCGGGGCGCAGCGTGCTGATCCACCTGGTCGCGGACGAACCCCGCGACGTCGCACCGGCCCGATGAACCCGCGCCCGGCAGGCGCCCTGCGGCTCGGCGGCTGGCTGCTGGTCGCCGCGCTGCTGGCGACCTGCCCGGCGCTCGCCGAGGACGAGGCGCACCAGTGGCTCGCGGCCATGAACGAGGCGCTCGCGGGCCACAACTACCAGGGCGAGTTCCTGCACGTCGCCAACGGCCACATCGAGCGGCTCAGGATCGTCCACCGCGTCAAGGACGGGCGGGTCGCCGAGCGGCTCGTGAACCTGTCGGGCAGCGGCCGCGAGATCATCCGCCACGACGCCGCGCTCGAGTGCTACCTGCCCGACGAGCGCAAGGTGCTGGTCGAGTCCCAGGCCGAGGCCGGCAGCATGCTCGGCACGCTGCCGGCCTTCGACACGCACCTCGACAACTACCGCCTCGAACTCGGCGAGCGGGCGATGATGCTGGGCCGGCCGGCGCGGGTGCTGGCCGTCAACCCGCGCGACGGCTATCGCTTCGGCTACCGGCTGTGGATCGACGAGGCCAACAAGATGCCGGTGCGCACCGACCTGTGCGACGCCGAGGGCCACATGCTCGAGCAGGTGCTGTTCACCTCGCTGCACGTCGGCGGGCCGATCGCGGACGCCGCCTTCCGGCCGGAGGTCGACGCCGCGGCCTTCGACTGGGTGCGGCAGGGCGGCGGCGCGCACAGCCGCGCCGCCGAGGAGCTGCCGTGGCGGCTCCTGCAGCTGCCGCCGGGCTTTCGGATCCACTCGTCGGTGGAGCAGCGCCTGCCCGGCAGCGAGCACCCGGTGATGCACCTGGTGCTCTCCGACGGGCTCGCGTCGGTGTCGGTGTTCATCGAGGAGCCGCCCGCGCCGCCGCGCCAGGCGAGCGAGGGCCAGGGCCGCGTCGGCGCGGCGTTCGTCTACGCGCGGGTGGTCGGCGGCTACCAGGTGACCGCGGTCGGCGAGGTTCCGCCGCAGACCGTCGAGCTGATCGCCTCCGGGGTCGCGCCGGCGAAGCCCCGCCGGCTCGCGCTCGGCGCCGCCGGGCTGGTCGCGGGCCCGCCGGCACAGTGAGCCGCCTGACCCTGTACACGCGCGAGGGCTGCCATCTGTGCGAGGAGCTGCTCGGCGAGCTCGCACCGTGGGCCGCGGCGCGCGGCGCCACGGTCGAGGTCGTCGACGTCGACGCCGATCCCGCGACCCGGCGGCGTTATGGTCACCGCATCCCGGTGCTGCTCGTCGACGGCGAGCCGGCGGCCTCGGCGCACGTCGACTGGGCGCGGCTCGAGCGCCTCTGGAACGCGCCGGCCTGAGGGGCCGGACCGGGCCCGGCTGCTATAATCCCGCGGCTGGCCCTGCTGCCGCCGCCGGCAGGAGCCGTCGCCCCGAATGCCCCCGATCCGCAACTTTTCGATCATCGCCCACGTCGATCACGGCAAGTCCACGCTCGCCGACCGCCTGATCCAGCTCTGCGGGGGTCTCGAACAGCGCGAGATGCAGGAGCAGGTGCTCGACTCGATGGACCTCGAGCGCGAGCGCGGCATCACCATCAAGGCGCAGAGCGTGACGCTCCACTACCGCGCCCGCGACGGTGTCGACTACCAGCTGAACTTCATCGACACGCCCGGCCACGTCGACTTCTCCTACGAGGTGTCGCGCTCGCTGGCCGCCTGCGAGGGCGCGCTGCTCGTGGTCGACGCCGCGCAGGGCGTCGAGGCGCAGAGCGTCGCCAACTGCTACACGGCGCTCGACCAGGGCCTCGAGGTGCTGCCGGTCATCAACAAGATCGACCTGCCGTCCGCCGACCCGGCGCGCGTGATCACCGAGATCGAGGAGATCATCGGCATCCCGGCCGCCGACGCGGTGCGGGTCTCGGCCAAGACCGGCGAGAACGTCGAGGAGCTGCTCGAGGCCATCGTGGCGCGCATCCCGGCGCCGCAGGGCGATGCCGAGGCGCCGCTGCAGGCGCTGATCATCGACTCCTGGTTCGACAACTACGTCGGCGTCGTGTCGCTGGTGCGGGTCAAGAACGGCCGGCTGCGCCGCGGCCAGAAGCTGCGCGTCTGGTCCACCGGCCGCGCGCACGAGTGCTCGCGGCTCGGCCGCTTCACACCGAAGCGCGTCGACGACGAGGAGCTGCACGCCGGCGAGGTCGGATTCGTGATGGCCGGCATCAAGGAGATCGACGGGGCGCCGGTCGGCGACACGATCACGCTCGACGCCGACCCGTGCGCTGCGCCGCTGCCCGGCTTCAAGAAGATCCAGCCGCGGGTGTTCGCCGGGCTGTTCCCGGTGTCGACCGACGACTACGAGCAGTTCCGCGACGCGCTGCAGAAGCTCAAGCTCAACGACTCGGCGCTGTACTACGAGCCGGAGGTGTCGAGCGCGCTCGGCTTCGGCTTTCGCATCGGCTTCCTGGGCCTCCTTCACATGGAGATCGTCCAGGAGCGGCTCGAGCGCGAGTACGGCCTCGACCTCGTCACCAGCGCACCGACCGTGGTCTACGAGGTGCTGACCACCGACGGCAAGGTCGGCTTCGTCGACAACCCCTCGAAGCTGCCGCCGGTGGACCGCATCGAGGAGATGCGCGAGCCGATCATCACCGCCAACATCCTGGTGCCGCCGGAGCACGTCGGCGGCGTGCTCGGGCTGTGCACCGAGAAGCGCGGCGTGCAGAAGAAGATGCTGTACGTCGGCAACCAGGTGTCGTTGCAGTACGAGCTGCCGCTCGCCGACGTCGTGCTCGACTTCTTCGACCGGCTGAAGAGCGTCAGCCGCGGCTACGCCTCCTTCGACTACGAGTTCAACCGCTTCCAGGCCGCCAACCTCGTCAAGCTCGACGTGCTGATCAACGGCGACCGGGTCGATGCGCTGAGCCTGATCGTGCACCGCGACAACGCCTACCAGCGCGGCCGCGAGCTGGTCGACAAGATGCAGGAGCTGATCCCGCGGCAGATGTTCGAGGTCGCGATCCAGGCGGCGATCGGCAGCCAGGTCGTGGCGCGCGCCTCGGTCAAGGCGATGCGCAAGAACGTGCTCGCCAAGTGCTACGGCGGCGACGTCAGCCGCAAGCGCAAGCTCCTCGAGAAGCAGAAGGAGGGCAAGAAGCGCATGAAGCAGGTCGGCTCGGTGGAGATCCCGCAGGAGGCCTTCCTCGCGGTGCTGCAGGTCGGCAAGAAGTAGCGCGCGGACAGACGAGGGGCCATCGACATCATGCAGGTCATCTACGATTTTTCGTTCATCCTGTTCGCGCTGGCGGTGCTGACCGGGGCGATCTGGGGCCTCGACCACTGGCTGCTGAGGCCCGCGCGCGGCGCCGGCGGCCGCGAGCCGCTCGTGACCGAGTACGCGCGCTCGTTCTTCCCGATCATCGTCATCGTGCTGCTGGTGCGCGCCTTCCTGTTCGAGCCGTTCCGGATCCCGTCGGACTCGATGATGCCGACGCTCTTGGACGGCGACTTCATCTTCGTCAGCAAGTTCAGCTACGGGCTGCGCCTGCCCGTGATCAACACCAAGATCCTCGACACCGGCCGGCCGGCGCGCGGCGACGTCATCGTGTTCAGGAAGCCCAGCGACCCGTCGATCAACTACATCAAGCGCCTGGTCGGCCTGCCGGGCGACCACATCGAGGTGCACGGCGACGCGATCTGGGTCAACGGCCGGCCGATGGCGGCGCACGACACCGGCCAGTACGGCGAGGACCCCTGCTACGAGAACTTCCGCCAGGGCCTCGAGCGCCTCGGCGAGCGCGAGCACCGGATCATGTTCTGCCCCGGCGAGATGCAGCACTCGATGTGCACCAGCAGCCGCACGCTGCACGCCTGCGCGGTCAGCGGGCCGACCGGCCGCTGGCCAGAGGGCGACGACCGCGGCCCGGCCGGGGTCTGGGACGTGCCGGCGGGGCAGTACTTCTTCATGGGCGACAACCGCGACAACAGCGACGACAGTCGCGTCAACCTCGGCTACGTGCCGGAGGCGAACCTGGTGGGCAAGGCGGTGCGGATCTGGGCCAGCTTCGACGGCTTTCCGGTCCCGCGCTGGCGCCGGATCGGCATGGTGGTTCACTGACACTCCTGAGAGGGCACAAGATGCGCGATCGACTCAAGCGCCGCGAACGCGGCATGACGACCGTCGGCCTGATCATCCTGGTCGCGTTCGTGGGCCTGTTCGTGTACGCCGGCATCCGGCTGCTGCCGATCTACCTCGAGTACTTCAACGTGCTGCGCTCGGTCGAGGGGCTGAAGTCGGACGCCGAGTCGGGCCTGCGGCAGATGCAGATCTCGCTCGAGAAGCGCTTCGACATCGAGGACATCAAGTCGCTGAACTACAAGGACATCGAGATCAAGAAGGAGGGCGGCGGCTGGAGCGCACACATCGAGTACGACGCGCAGACGCCGTTCGTCGGCAACGTCGGCTTCGTCGTGCACTTCGACAAGACCGTGCTGCTGGCGGGCTCGGGCGGGCCGTGATCGCGGCGGCGCCGGGCGCCGACCTCGAGTGGCTCGCCGAGCGGCTCGGCTGGCGGGCGCGGGACGCGGCGCTGGTCGGTCGCGCGCTGACCCACCGCAGCGCCGGCGGCGCCGACAACGAGCGGCTCGAGTTCCTCGGCGACGCGGTGCTGTCGTTCCTGATCGCCGAGCTCCTGTACCGGGAGTTCGGCGACGCGCCGGAGGGCGATCTCAGCCGCTGCCGCGCGGCCCTGGTGAGCGGCGAGACGCTCGCCGACGTCGCCGAGGCGCTCGAGATCGGCGCGCGCCTGCGGCTCGGCCCCGGCGAGCTGCGCTCCGGGGGCTTTCGGCGCCGCTCGATCCTGGCGGATGCCTTCGAGGCGCTGCTGGGCGCGGTCTACCTCGACGGCGGCCTCGAGGCGGCGCGCGCCGTCGTCGAGCGGCTGTGGCGGCCGCGGCTCGCGGCGCTGCGCGCCGCGCCGCCGCCGAAGGACCCGAAGACGCGGCTGCAGGAGTACCTGCAGGCGCGCTCGCTCGGCCTGCCGGCCTACAGCGTCGAGAGCATCAGCGGCGAGCCGCACGAGCAGCTGTTCGTGGTCCGCTGCAGCGTGGCCGCGCTCGGCGCCAGCGCCGAGGGCCGCGGCAGCAGCCGGCGGCGCGCCGAGCAGCTGGCGGCCGAGCGCGTCCTCGACGGGCTCGAGACCCGGCGGGCGGGCGCTTGAACGCGCCGGCGCCGCACCGCGCGGGCTTCGTCGCGCTGGTCGGCCGGCCGAACGTCGGCAAGTCGACGCTCCTGAACGCGCTGCTCGAGCGCAAGGTCAGCATCGTCTCGCCGAAGCCGCAGACCACCCGCCACCGGATCCTCGGCCTGCTGAACCGGCCGCAGTTCCAGATCGCGCTGGTCGACACGCCCGGCATCCACGCCGGCGAGCGGCGCATGCTGAACGCGGTCATGAACCGCACCGCGGCCGCGAGCCTCGCCGACGCGGACCTGGTGGCGTTCGTGGTCGAGGCGCTGCGGTTCACGACCGAGGACGAGCGCGTGCTGCAGCGGATCCGCGACGCCGGCCGCCCGGCGGTGCTGGTGGTCAACAAGGCCGACCGCGCCCAGCCGCGCGACCGGCTGCTGCCGTTCATCGCCTCGATCGCCTCGCGCCATCCGTTCGTCGAGGTCGTGCCGCTGTCGGCGCTCAAGCACGACAACGTCTCGGCGCTGCCGCTCGCGCTCGCCAAGCACCTGCCGGAGTCGCCGCCGCTGTTTCCGCCGGACCAGCTGACCGACCGTTCCGACCGCTTTCGGGCGGCGGAGATCATCCGCGAGAAGCTGACGCTGCGGCTGCAGCAGGAGCTGCCGTACGGCGTCAGCGTCGAGATCGAGAACCTCGAGGACACCGACGACGGCCGGCTCGCGATCAACGCCGTGATCTGGGTCGAGCGCGAGGGCCAGAAGCCGATCGTGATCGGCGAGCACGGGGCGCTGCTGAAGGAGGTCGGCAGGAGCGCGCGGCTCGAGCTCAACCGCCTGTACGGGCGGCGCACGCACCTCGAGCTCTGGGTCAAGGTCAAGGACAACTGGGCCGACAGCGCCAACGCGCTGCGGGCCTTCGGCTACGAGGGGGACTAGGCGGTGCGCGCGGTGCCAGTGCGATGACGGTGCCGCGGCGCGTGCTGCTCGAGCCCGCCTACCTGCTGCACCAGCGGGAGTGGCGCGACTCGAGCCGGATCGTCGAGTTCTACACCCGCGACCACGGGCGGGTGGCGCTGTTCGCCAAGGGCGTGCGGCGCGCCGGCAGCGCCTACGCGGCGCTGCTGCAGCCCTTCGTGCCGCTGCTCGTGTCCTGGTCGGGCTCGGGCGACGGCGGCACGCTCACGGGCGCCGAGCTCGCCGGCACGCCGGTCGCGCTCGCGCCGCGGTGCCTCATGAGCGGCTTCTACCTGAACGAGCTCGTGCTCAAGCTGCTCGAGCGGGTCGACCCCCACCCGGAGGTGCACGAGGCCTATGCACTGGCGCTCGCGGCGCTCGCCGATCCCGCGGCCGAGCAGCGCGCGCTGCGGCTCTTCGAGAAGCGGCTGCTCGATGCGCTCGGCCTCGGGCTCGACTACGCGCACCTGGCGGCCGACGGCGCCCGGGTCGAGCCGGACCGGTACTATCATGTCGATCCCGGACGCGGCGTGGCGGGTCCGGCGGCGCGGCCGGACGCGCCGGGCGCGTGCCGCGGCGCGGACCTGCTGGCGCTGGCCGGCGAGGAGCTCGGCGGCGGCGCGGGCCTCGCCACCGCCCGCCGCCTGCTCGGCGCCGCGATCGCCGCGGCGCTGGACGGCCGCGAGCTCGCGAGCCGCAGGGTGGCGCGCGCCGTGCGCAGCGTCCGGGGCGGCACAGAGGAGCGCTGACGATGAGCCTGAACGTGATCGGCGCGCGCGACATCGCGCTCGGCGTCAACATCGACCACGTCGCGACGGTGCGCCAGGCGCGCCGGGCGCGCTTTCCCGACCCGCTGCTCGCGGCGCTGACCGCCGAGCAGGCCGGCGCCGACTCGATCACGCTGCACCTGCGCGAGGACCGGCGCCACATCCAGGACCACGACGTCGAGCGCTTCGCGGCCTCGCTGCAGACGCGCATGAACCTCGAGATGGCGGCGCTGCCGGAGATGGTCGCGATCGCGACGCGCATCCGCCCGGCCGACGTGTGCCTGGTGCCGGAGCGGCGCACCGAGGTGACCACCGAGGGCGGCCTGAACGTGGCCGACGCGCGCGCGCCGCTCGCGGCCGCGACCGCGCAGCTGGCGGCGGCCGGGGTGCGCGTGTCGCTGTTCATCGACCCCGACCCGCGCCAGATCGAGGCGGCGCTCGCGGTCGGCGCGCCGGCCATCGAGCTGCACACCGGCGCCTACGCCGAGGCCGACGGCGAGCGCCGCGCCGAGGAGCTGCACCGCCTCGCGAGCGCGGCGCGCATGGGCTGCGCCGCCGGCCTCGTGGTCAACGCCGGCCACGGCCTCGACTACCACAACGTGCAGCCGGTGGCCGCGATCCCCGAGATCGTCGAGCTCAACATCGGCTACGCGATCGTCGCGCGCGCGCTGTTCACCGGCCTCGCGGCGGCGGTCGGCGAGATGAAGCGGCTGATGCGCGAGGCGCGCGCCGGATGATCTTCGGCATCGGCACCGACCTCGTCGAGGTGGCGCGCATCGCGGCGACCTACCGCCGCTACGGCCGGCACTTCGTCGAGCGGCTGCTGATGCCCGAGGAGCTCGCGCGCTTCGAGCGGCTGCCGGCGCTCGAGGCGCGGGCGGTGCGCTTCCTGGCGCAGCGCTTCGCGGCCAAGGAAGCGATCGTCAAGGCGCTCGGCACCGGCTTCGCGCACGGCGTCTGGATCCGCGACTGCGGCGCGGTGCAGAACGCCTGGGGCCGCCCGGAGGTGGTCTGGTCGGCGCGCGGCGCCGAGGTCGCGGCGCGGCTCGGCGCCGGTGCCGGCCACGTGACGCTGAGCGACGAGGGCGGCTTCGTGCTGGCGGTCGCCGTGCTCGAGCGGCCGGAGCGCCCCGCCGGGAGCCGCTGATGCGCGGCGCCGAGGAGGCCGAGGTCGTCGACCTCGCGCACGACGGCCGCGGCGTCGCGCGCCTCGGCGGCAAGGCGGTGTTCGTCGCCGGCGCGCTGCCGGGCGAGCGCGTGCTGGTGCGGCGCACCCGGCAGCGGGCCAGGCACGAGGAGGCGCTGCTGCTCGAGGTGCTGGCGCCGTCGGCCGAGCGCGTCGCGCCGGCCTGCCGCCACTACGGCCGCTGCGGCGGCTGCGCGCTGCAGCACCTCGACCCCGCGGCGCAGCTGGCGGCCAAGCAGCGCGAGCTCATGAGCCAGCTCGAGCGCATCGGCCGGCTGCGTCCCGAGCGTATGCTCGCGCCGCTCGGCGGGCCGCCGTACGGCTACCGGCGCCGCGCGCGGCTCGGCGTGCGGGTGCTTCCGCACAGCGGGCGCGCGATCGTCGGCTTTCGCGAGCGCACCTCGCCGCGGCTCGCGGACGTGCGCGACTGCCCGGTGCTCGCGGCGCCGGCCGGCGCACTCTGCGAGCCGCTCGGCGAGCTGGTCGGGCTGCTCTCGATCGCCGCGCGCGTGCCGCAGATCGAGATCGCCGTCGGCGAGCGCGCGACGGTGCTGGTGCTGCGGGTGCTCGCGGCCCCCTCGGCCGGCGATCTCGAGCGCCTGCGCGCGTTCGGCGCGGCGCATGGCGTCGAGTTCTGGCTGCAGCCGGGCGGCGCCGAGAGCGCGGCGCCGATCGATCCGCCGGGGGCGGTGCTCGACTACGCGCTGGCGGAGTTCGGCCTGACGCTCGAGTTCGGGCCGCTCGACTTCGTGCAGGTCAACGCCGAGCTCAACCGGCGCATGGTCGGGCAGGCGGTCGCGCTGCTCGAGCCGGCGGCGGACGAGGCGGTGCTCGACCTCTACTGCGGGCTCGGCAACTTCACGCTGCCGCTCGCGCGCCGCGCCGGCCGGGTGCTCGGGGTGGAGGGCGACGCGGCGCTGGTCGGCCGGGCGCGGCGCAACGCCGAGCGTAACGGCATCGGTAACGCGCGCTTCGCGCTGGCCGACCTCGCCGGCGATCTGCGCGCCGAGCCCTGGGCGCGCGAGCGCTTCGACCTCGTGCTCCTGGACCCGCCGCGGGCCGGCGCCCAGGAGGCGCTGCCGCTGATCGGCGCGAGCGGGGCCCGGCGCGTCGTGTATATTTCCTGCCACCCGGCGAGCCTGGCACGCGACGCCGGCCTCCTCGTGCGCGAGCACGGGTTTCGACTGCTGGCGGCCGGAGTCATGGACATGTTCCCGCACACCGCTCACGTCGAGTCGCTCGCGGTGTTCGAGCCGAGCACATGACCCTCGGCTGCCTGATGGTCGACGTCGCCGGCCGCAGCCTGCTGCCGGAGGACCGCGCGGTGCTCGAGCACCCGCTGGTCGGCGGGGTGATCCTGTTCACGCGCAACTACGAGGACCCGGCGCAGCTGGCGGCGCTGGTGGCCGAGATCCGCGCGCTGCGCAGCCCGCCGCTGCTGGTCGCCTGCGACCAGGAGGGCGGGCGGGTGCAGCGCTTCCGCCGCGACTTCACGCTGCTGCCGCCGATGCACCGCATCGGCCGCGAGTACGACCTCGACCATGCGCGCGGCCGCGAGCTCGCGCGCGAGACCGGCTGGCTGCTGGGCGCCGAGCTGCGCGCGGTCGGCATTGACCTTGCGTTCGCGCCGGTCGTCGACCTCGAGTACGGTGTCAGCGAGGTGATCGGCGATCGCGCCTTCCACGCCAAGCCGGACGCGGTCGCGGTGCTCGCCGGCGCGCTGGTGGCGGGGCTGCGCGAGGCCGGCATGAGCGCCACCGCCAAGCACTTCCCGGGCCACGGCGCGGTCGCGGCCGACTCGCACGTGTCATTGCCGGTCGACCGGCGCGAGCTCGCCGACCTCGGGCCCGACCTGACCCCGTACCGGCGGCTGATCGCCAACGGCCTGCCGTCGGTGATGATGGCGCACGTGGTGTTCCCGGCGGTCGACGCGCTGCCGGCGAGCCTGTCGCGGCGCTGGGTCGGCGACGTGCTGCGCGGCGAGCTCGACTTCCGCGGCGCGGTGTTCACCGACGACCTCAGCATGGCCGGCGCGGTCGCCTTCGGCGGCGTCGTCGAGCGCAGCCGGCTGGCGCTCGCGGCCGGCTGCGACATGCTGCTGGTCTGCAACTCGCGCCCGGCCGTGCTCGAGCTGCTCGACGGGCTCGACGTGCGCCCGGAGCCCGTCTCGGCGCTGCGCGTCGCGCGCCTGCACGGCCACGGCCCGGCGCCGGGGCGCGAGGCACGCGCCGAGCTGATGGCCTCGGCGCGCTGGCGCCACGCCCGGCTCGCCCTCGAGCGCGCCTGCGAGGCGCGCCCCACGCTGGTGCTCGACGGAGAGGCATCGTGACCCTGCCGGACAGCCTGACGCTCGCGCTGCTCGACCAGCTGCCGGAGGCGATCGCCGTCATCGACGCGCGCCAGCCGGGCCTGCCGGTGGTGCTCGCCAACCACACGCTCGCGCAGCTGCGCGGCAAGGGCCGCGAGCAGATCGCGCAGCTCGGGCTCGCCGGACTGCTCGGCGAGGCTGACGGCGGCGGCCGCACCGCCGAGGTCGGCGCGGTGCTCGCGCGCTGCGAGCCGCTCGCGCTGCGGGTCGCGATCGACAGCCCGCGCGGGCCGATCGCGGCCGAGATCCGCTTCGAGCCGCTGCGCGACGCCACCGGCGCGGTGACGCACTTCGTCTGCTTTCACACGCAGCTGCCGGGGGCGCCGCCGCGCGAGTCGGAGCCGGCGACGCGGCCGCCGCTGCCGCGCGAGGACCGCCTGACGGGCCTGCGCCACATCGAGTACTTCCACGAGCTGTACCGGCGCGACTTCGCCATCGCGCAGCGCGAGGGCCGCGCGCTGAGCGTCTACCTGTGCGACATCGACGCGCTCGGCATCTACAACGAGACCTTCGGCCGCCAGGCCGGCGACTCGGTGGTGCGGCGCGTCGGCCGGGCGCTGTCGAGCGCGCTCAGGCGCGCGAGCGACCTGGTCGCGCGGGTCGAGGGCGGGCGCTTCGTCGGCTTCTCGGTCGGCATGGACGCGCTGCAGGTGCGCCGCCACGGCGAGACGCTCGCCGCGCGGGTGCGCGAGCTGCACATGCACCATCCGCACTCGCCGGTGGCGCGCATCGTCACGGTGAGCGTCGGCGCCGCGCACCTGGTGCCGTCGCCGACGACGACGCCGGAGCAGCTGCTGAAGGCCGCGCAGCGGGCGCTGGACGCCGCGCGCGACGGCGGCCGCAACCGCGTCGCGGTCGAGGAGTAGCGGCGCGGGGGATCAGTCGCCGGCCGGCTCGCCGCGCGAGCTCGTCACCTGGGCGACCACGCCGAAGGCGGGGTGGTCGAAGTAGTGGCGCTCGCCGAACTTGATGCGGCGCTTCTCGCGCAGCCCGTAGACGACGCCCGGCGCCGCCCGGTAGTCGACGTCGACGCCGAGGAACAGGTACTGGCTGCGCTGCAGCCCGACCGTGCCCGCGAGCGGCGTGCCCTCCTTGAGCACCTCGTCGAGCCGCGCCGTCGTGCGGCCGTTGGCCGGCACGATCGCCGCCCAGGCGGCGTGCGCCAGGAGCTCGTAGCCGCCGCGGCGGGCGAGGGCCTGCTCGGCGCTGCCGAGCTGCCAGGCGGACTCCGGCAAGAGCTCGACCCGCCCGGCGATGGTCGTGACGTTCGCCAGCGGCGGCGCCGGCATGGCCGGCGGCAGATCGCCCGGCTGGCGGAACACCAGGATCTCGACCAGGTAGCGCGCGCTGCCGGCCGGCGGCTCGACGCCGAGCGCCGGCGCCGAGGCGCAGGCTGCGAGGCCTGCCAGAAAGGCGCGGCGGGTCAGGGTCGCGGTCATGCCGGCAGTCTAACCGATGAGCCGGCGGCCAGCGCCGCGAGCATCTCGGCGGCGACCTTGAAACGCTCCGCCGGGCTCTCGGCCTTGCGCACGAAGCGCAGCCGCGTCGGGCCGTCGAGCCGGTAGGTCCTGGCCTCCTTCTGCACCAGCTTCATCACGGTCGCCGGCTCGACGCGGTGCTCGCTGCCGAAGTCGACGAGGCCGCCCTGCGGCCCGACATCCAGGCGCGCGAGGCCGAGCGCCGCCGCGCCGAGCCTGAGGCGCGTGACGCGGTACAGGTTCTCGATCGGTGGCGCGAGCGGGCCGAAGCGGTCGATCATCTCGGCCGCGAGCTCGTCGAGCGCCTCGCGGTCGGCGGCCGCCGCGATCCGCTTGTAGAGCACGAGCCGCAGGTGCACGTCCGGCATGTAGTCCGACGGGATCAGCGCCGGCACGTGCAGGTCGAGCTCCGGGCCCGCGTGCAGCGGCGCCTCGAGGTCGGGCTCGCGGCCCGATTTCAGCGCCTTGACCGCGCGCTCGAGGAGCTCGAGGTAGAGCGCGAAGCCGATCTCCGTGATCTGGCCGCTCTGCTCGTCGCCGAGCAGCTCGCCGGCGCCGCGGATCTCGAGGTCGTGGGTCGCGAGCGCGAAGCCGGCGCCGAGGTCCTCGAGCGACTCGATCGCCTCGAGCCGCTTGGCGGCGTCGCCCGTGAGCGCCGCCTTCGGCGGCGCCAGCAGGTACGCGAAGGCGCGATGGTGCGAGCGGCCGACCCGGCCGCGCAGCTGGTGCAGCTGGGCGAGCCCGAAGCGGTCGGCGCGGTCGATGATCATCGTGTTGGCGGTCGGCACGTCGATGCCGCTCTCGATGATGGTCGTGCACAGCAGCAGGTTGAAGCGGCGGTGGTAGAAGTCGAGCATCAGCCGCTCGAGGTCGCGCTCGCGCATCTGGCCGTGGCCGACGCGCACGTCCGCCTCCGGTACCAGGGCGCGGATCTCGGCGGCGCGCCGCTCGATGGACTCGACCGCGTTGTGGACGAAGTACACCTGCCCGCCGCGGCGGATCTCGCGCAGGATCGCCTCGCGCACGGTCGCCGCGTTCCACTCCAGCACGAAGGTCTGCACGGCGAGCCGCTCGGCGGGCGGGGTCGTGATCAGCGACAGGTCGCGCAGGCCGCCGAGCGACATGTTGAGCGTGCGCGGGATCGGCGTCGCGGTCAGCGTCAGCACGTCGACGTCGGCGCGCAGCGCCTTGAGGCGCTCCTTGTCGCGCACGCCGAAGCGGTGCTCCTCGTCGACGATCACCAGCCCGAGGCGCTCGAACCTGACGCCGGCCTGCAGCAGCCGGTGCGTGGCGATCACGATGTCGACGCTGCCGCCGGCGAGCCCGTCGAGCACGGTGCGCGCCTCCCTGGTCGAGCGGAAGCGCGACAGGGTCTCGATGCGCACCGGCCAGTCGGCGAAGCGGTCGCTGAAGCTCTGGTAGTGCTGCTGCGCCAGCAGCGTCGTCGGCACCAGCACCGCGACCTGGCGCCCGGCCTGCACCGCGGCGAAGGCCGCGCGCATCGCGACCTCGGTCTTGCCGAAGCCGACGTCGCCGCAGACGACCCGGTCCATCGGCTTCGCGGTCGCGAGGTCGGCGAGCACGGCGCGGATCGCCTCGAGCTGGTCGTGGGTCTCCTCGAAGGGGAAGGCGGCCTCGAAGGCCGCGTACTCGCGCGCGTCCGGCGCCATCGCGCTGCCGACGCGCGCCGCGCGCCGCGCGTACAGGTCGAGCAGCTCCGCGGCGACGTCGCGGATGCGCTCGGCGGCGCGCCGGCGGGCCTTGCCCCACTCGCTGCCGCCGAGCTTGTGCAGCGGCGCGCTCTCGGCCGGCGCGCCGGTGTAGCGCGTGACGCGCGCGAGGGCGGTGACCGGCACGTACAGCTTGTCGGCGTCCTGGTACTCGATCACCAGGAACTCGTGCGGCGCGCCGTCGATGTCGAGCGTCTTGAGGCCCTGGTAGCGGCCGACGCCGTGGTCCTCGTGCACCACCGGTGCGCCGAGCGTCAGGTCGCGCAGGTCGCGCAGTATCTGCTCGGGGTCGCGCTCGGCGCGGCGCCGGCGGCGCTCCTGCCGCGCCCGCTCGCCGTACAGCTGCTCCTCGGTCAGCAGCGCCAGCCCGCCGCCGGGCACCAGCAGCCCGCCGGCCGCCGCCGCGACCGCGATCGCGAGGCGCTGCTCGCCGGCGCGGAACTCGGCCCAGCCGGCGACCGCCTTCGGGAAGCGGTTGAGTCCGTGCAGCAGCTCGAGCAGCACCTCGCGCCGGCCGGCGGACTCGGCGGCGAGCAGCACGCGCCCGGCGAAGCCGTCGAGGAAGGCGGCGAGCGCGGCGGCCGGCGGCTCGGCGCGCGGGTCGATGCGCAGCGGCGGCGGCGCCTCGCTGCCGTAGTTGCGAAACGGAACCCCGGCGGCCTCGGCCGCGAACGGCTCCACCTTGACGCTGCCGGCGACCACCCGCGGCAGGCCGGCGAGGCGCGTCGCGAGCTCCGCGGGCGGCAGGAACACCTCGGCCGGATCCAGCAGCGGCCGCTCGATGTCGTGCCGCCGCTGCTCGTGGCGCGCGCCGATCTCGTCCCAGGCGCGCTCGGCGACCGCCGCCGCGCCGCAGGCGTCGACGACCAGCGTGCCGGCCGGCAGGTAGTCGAACAGCGTCGCGAGCGCATCGAAGCACAGCGGCAGGTAGTACTCGATGCCGCCGACCGGCAGGCCGTCGCTGACGCTCTTGTAGACCTGCGAGCGCGTCACGTCGCCCTCGAAGCGCTGCCGGTAGCGGCGCCGGAAGTCCTTGATCGCCTCCGGCGTCAGCGCGAACTCGCGCGCCGGCAGCAGCCGGATCCGCTCGAGCTTGGCGCCGGAGCGCTGCGACTCGGGATCGAACACGCGGATGCTCTCGACGTCGGCATCGAACAGGTCGATGCGGTAGGGCTCCGCGGCGCCCATCGGCCACAGGTCGATCAGCGAGCCGCGCGGCGCGTACTCGCCGGGCGCCGCCACCTGGGTCACGGCCGCGTAGCCGGCCGCGGCGAGGCGGCCGCGGAAGGCCGGCAGGTCGAGCCGCTCGCCGGCGGCGAGCACCAGCGTGTGGCCGGCGACGAAGGCCGGCGGCGGCAGCCGCATCATCAGCGCCTCGACCGCGAGCACGACGATCCCGCGGCCGAGCGCCGGCAGCGCGGCGAGCGTCGCGAGCCGCTGCGAGGTGATGTCGGGATGGGGCGAGAAGACGTCGTAGGGCAGCGTCTCGTAGTCCGGCAGGCCGAGCACCGGCAGGTCCTCGGCGGCGAAGAAGCGCAGCTCCTCGCCGAGCCGCTCGGCCTCGCGCGCGCCGGCCGCGAGCACGAGCGCGGGCCCCGGGTGCCGGCGCGCCGCCTCGCTGATCGCGAGCGACAGCGCGCCGCCGTAGAGCTCGCCCCAGCGCACCTCTGGCGTCGTCGGGCTCGGCAGCAGCGGGTCGAATACGGTGGGCACGGCGCCTCGGGCACTGACAGGAGCAATAGCCGCCGCCCGGCCTCAGGCAGGCCGGGGGGAGGGGCGCAGAGGATACCGATTGTGCCGCCGCGCGTAACGACTTGACGGGCGGCGAACAGGGCCGCGGCTCGGCGGCGGTCGAGGTTGCCGCCCGCGCCGTCCGCGGGCATCCTGAGGCGCGGCGAGTCGCCGCGGGAGGCGGCCGGGCCGCGAAGCGCGCCGCAGCGGGGTGCGGCGGCCGGTGCGCAGGGGGAGCGGACGTGCAGTGCGGGCCGTGGGCGCCGTTCGTCTGTGTCGTCGCATGCGGCGCGCTGCTCGGCGGCTGCGTGACCCGCCGCGGCGAGGCGTCCTACCCCGAGGCGTGGGCGCCGCCCGCCGCGGTGGCGGCCACCGAGTGCCCGCGCCTCGCCGGCAAGTACGTCAACGTCGGGCAGATGGCGCCGGGCACGCCCCAGGACCTGTGCGCCGGCGGCCGCCACCGGTTCCGCGGTGAGTGGCGCTGCGAGGCCACGCTGTCGCGCAACCTCGCGGAGCTCAGCGCCGGCGAGTGGGTGGAGCTGCGCCAGCCGGACGCCGACACGGTGGTCGTGATCTCGAGCGACCCCGCGGTCGACGTCAGGGAGCTGCACCGCTCGCGGGGCGACTTCAGCTGCTCGGCGCAGGGGCTGGAGCGCGAGCTGCATGCGAGCACGATGAGCGTGGGCGACGACTCGCCCTCGACCGCGGGCCAGGCCGCGTTCAACGGCGTGGGAACCTCGTACGGACTCTTGTTCGGCTCGGGCGGGGTGCGCACGCTGACGCGCAGCTTCAGGCCGGCCGCGGACGGCGCCCTCGTGATGTCGGTGACGCGCTCGGAAGCGGGCGCGATGCTGCTGATCCCGTTCCACTTCAGGAGCGACACCTTCGTGCGCTGGGAGCGGTGGGTCGCGCCCGCGGCGGCGCCCGGCGCGACGCCGGCGGCGGCGGACGGCGCTGCGCCGGGCGCCACGGGCGGGGACGCGCCGTCGGCGCGCGTCGCGCGCTTCGAATCGATCAACGGCGAGTTCGGGCGCTACGCGCGGGTCCTCGGCGTGGACGGCCAGGACGGCCCGGACCGGCTGCCGAACGGCGACACCGCGCCGCTCGTGCTGGAGCCGGGGCGGCACTGGCTGGAGATCGGGCGCCACGGCGTCCACTGGGTGCCGCTGCGCGACGTCGAGACCACCTATGGCTTCGAGCTGGAGGCGGCCGCCGGCCACGTCTACCGCCTCGACGGCCGGCCGCCGGCGTGCGTGGCGCCCGGCGACGTCGACGCGGCGCTCGCGTCGCACCGCGTCTATCACCGCGCCGTCGCGGTGCTCGACGAGGTGGCCGGCCAGGAGGTGCGGCGCTTCGAGGCCGAGGCGCTGTGCACCTCGGGGGCGGCGATCCGCTGCCCGTTGCCCGCCGAATACGCCGCGGCGGACGACGGGCAGGCGTGCATCACGCTGGGCGCGTCGGGTCGCGGCTACTACGGGCGGGATGCAGATGCGCGCTGAGCGCGCGCGCCGCCGGCGGGCCCCGGCGGTCGCGGGGCGCGCCCGACGCCCCGGGACGCGGCTTCAGCCGGCGCCGGTCAGGACCGCGTGCAGTACCAGGTCGTTCTCGAAGTAGACGACGAAGCCCGGGTAGTCCCAGCGCGTGATCGCCGGCACGCCGACCGCGGGGTAGCGGGTCGTGGGCGCCCCGTAGCGGCTCTCGACCGCGTTCATCCGCATGCCGTTCTCCGGCCGGTCGCCGCTCGGCGCCGGCGCGGCGGCCGGCGCATCCTCGGCGAGCGACGGCAATGCCGCTGCGGCGAGCAGCGCGGCGCTCACGAAAGCCAGCAGTGTTGAGCTCAAGCGCATGACGGCACCTCCGAGATGACAATATATCACCGCACCCGCGGCCGGCCCGCGGGCGGCCGGCCCAGAAACATGACGCGGTTCGCAGTTCCGGTCGGCCGTGGTCTAATCCCGCCATGATCCGGCCCCTCGAACTGTTTGTGGCGCTGCGCTACGTGCGTGCGCGCGCCGGCGGGGTGTCGCTGATCACCTGGCTCTCGGTCGGCGGCGTGGCGCTCGGGGTCATGGCGCTGATCGTCATCCTGTCGGTCATGAACGGCTTCGAGGCCGAGCTGCGCGGCCGGCTGCTCAGCCTGTCGGCGCACGCGACGCTGCTGCCTGCGCCCGGCACGGCGTTCGACGGCGAGGCGCTCGCGCGCCGCGCCGCCGAGGCGCCCGGCGTCGTCGGCGCCTCGCCGTTCGTCGAGCAGCAGGCGCTGCTCGTGCACGGCGACCGCATGGAGGCGGCGATGGTGCGCGGCGTCGACCCGGCGCGCGAGCAGTCGGTGAGCCTGCTCGGCGCCGCGCTGGTCGCCGGGCGCCTCGAGGAACTGACGCCCGGCAGCAACCGGCTCGTGCTCGGCCGGCTGCTCGCCTTCCAGCTCGGCGTCGGGGTCGGCGACCAGCTGACGGTGATGGTGCCGACCACCGGCGACGGCGGCGAGCTGAGCCCGCGGATCCGCTCGTTCACGGTCGCAGGGCTGTTCGAGGTCGGCATCCAGGACCACGACAGCGGGCTCGCGCTGGCGCGGCTCGAGGACGTGCGGGCGCTGGCCGGCGGGGGCGCGACCAGCGGCGTGCGGCTGCGCTTTGCCGACGTGTTCGCGGCGCCCGCCGGCGCGCGCGCGCTCGCCGCCGCGCTCGGTCCCGGCCTCGAGGCGCGCGACTGGACGGTCGAGAACTCGACCTACTTTCGGGCGATCCGCATCGAGAAGACGATGATGACGCTCTTGTTGCTGCTGATCGTCGCGGTCGCGACCTTCAGCATCGTCGCGAACCTGGTCATGGTGGTGCGCGCCAAGCGCACCGACATCGCGATCCTGCGCACGCTCGGCCTCGCGCCGCGCGGCGTCGTCGGCATCTTCCTCGGCGAGGGCGTCGTCATCGGCTGGTCCGGGGCGCTGGCCGGCGTCGGCCTCGGCCTGCTGCTCGCCTTCCACGTCGAGAGCACGGTGCAGTTCCTCGAGCGCACGTTCCGCTTCCAGATCCTGGACGCCGACGTCTACTACGTGACGCAGATCCCGTCGCTGGTCGAGGCCGGCGACGTCGCCGCGGTGGCGGCGGTCGCGCTGGTGCTGACGCTCGCCGCGACGCTGTACCCGGCGCGGCGCGCGGCCGGCACCGAGCCGGCCGAGGCGCTGCGCTACGAATGAGCGCCGGGCCCTTCCTCGAGTGGCGGCTCGCGGCGCGCTACCTGCGCGCGCAGACCGACAATCGCTTCCTGTCGTTCATCTCGCTGGTCGGGGCGGTCGGCGTCGCGCTCGGCGTCGCGGTGCTGCTCGTGGTGCTCGCGGTCATGAACGGCTTCGAGAGCGAGCTCAAGGTGCGGATCCTGGCGATGGCCTCGCACGCGACCCTGTCCGGGCTCGACGGCCCGCTCGAGGACTGGCGGGCGCTGGCGGCGCGGGTGGAGCGCGAGCCGCACGTGTTGGCCGCGGCACCCTACGTCGAGGAGCGCGCGCTGCTTGCGCACGGCGCGCGGGTCAGCGGCGTGCTGGTGCGCGGCGTCGCGCCGGCGGCGGAGGCGCGCGTCTCGAGCACGGCCGCGCATGTGGTCGCCGGCCGGCTCGACGACCTCGCGCCGGGCGGTTACCGCGTGCTGCTCGGCCGCGCGCTTGCGGCCGAGCTCAAGGCCGCGCCCGGCGACAGCGTCGTGCTGGCGGTGCCGATGGGCACCGCGACCCCGGTCGGCGTCGTGCCGCGCGTGCGCCGGCTCAGCGTCGCGGGCATCATCGACTCCGGCTTCTACGAGTTCGACCGCAACGTCGCGCTGATCGAGCTCGGCGACGCGGCGCGGATCTTCCGGCTCGGCGCCAGCGTCACCGGCCTGCGGCTCAAGGTCGACGAGCCGTTCGCGGCCGGGCGCATCGTGCGCGCGGTCGCGGTCGACCAGGGCGGCGGCTTCACCATCAGCGACTGGACCCGGCAGCATGCGAACTTCTTCCGCTCGATCGCCACGACCAAGTCCATCATGTTCGTGCTGCTGCTGCTGGTCATCGGCGTCGCGTCCTTCAACATCGTGGCGACACTCGTGATGCTGGTGCGCGAGAAGCAGTCCGACATCGCGATCCTGCGCACGCTCGGGCTCGCGCCGCGCAGCCTGCTGGCGGTGTTCGTGATGCAGGGCACGGCGATCGGCGTGATCGGCACGCTCGCCGGCCTCGGCCTCGGCGGGCTGATCGCCGCCAACCTGACGACGCTGGTGCACGGGCTCGAGGCCGTGCTCGGCACGCGCCTGATCGACGCGCGCGTGTACTTCATCGACGAGCTGCCGGCGCGGGTCTCGGCGGCCGACGCCGCGCGCATCTCGGCGACCGCGCTCGGGCTCGCGGTCCTGTCGACGCTGTACCCGGCGTTCAAGGCGGCCCGCACCCAGCCGGCCGAGGCGCTGCGCCATGAATAGCCCGGCCGGGCCGGTGCTCGCGGCGCGCGGGCTGGTCAAGGAGTTCCGCCAGGGGCCGACCCTGCTGCGGGTGCTCGCGGGGGTCGACTTCACGGTGGCGCGCGGCGAGCGCATCGCGATCGTCGGCGCCTCCGGGTCCGGCAAGACGACGCTCCTGCAGCTGCTCGGCGGCCTCGACCTGCCGACCGCCGGCGAGGTCGCGATCGACGGCGAGCCGATGACCCGGCTCGGCGATGCGCAGCGCGGCTACCTGCGCAACCGCGCGGTCGGCTTCGTCTACCAGTTCCACCACCTGCTGCCGGAGTTCACGGCGCTCGAGAACGTGGCGATGCCGCTGCTGGTGCGGCGCGAGCCGGCCGCGGCGGCCTTCGCCGCGGCGCGCGCCGTGCTCGAGCGGGTCGGCCTCGGCGACCGGCTGCAGCACCGGCCGGCGCAGCTGTCGGGCGGCGAGCGGCAGCGCGCGGCGGTGGCGCGCGCGCTCGTGACCCGCCCGCCTCTGGTGCTCGCCGACGAGCCGACCGGCAACTTGGACGGCCGCAACGCCCGGCAGGTGTTCGAGCTGATGCTCGAGCTCAACCGCGAGGTAGGCTCCGCCCTCGTGATCGTGACGCACGACGAGCGGCTTGCCGCCCGGCTCGACCGCGTCGCGGTGCTGACCGAGGGGCAGCTGCGCGACCGCCCGCCCGAAGGGGCTGCGCGCGGCCCGGCAAACTGAAGTATCATCAGCGACTTACGCCGCAAGAGGACCTGAGCGCGCGATGTGGGAAATCATCAAGGCCGGCGGGCCGGTCATGTGGCCGATCATCGCGCTGTCGATCACCGCGGCGGCAATCCTGCTCGAGCGGCTGTGGAGCCTGCAGGACGAGCGCGTCATCCCCCGCGAGCTGACCGACAAGGTCTGGAAGCTGGTCGAGAGCGGGCTGCTGACCGACAAGCACGTCGCCGCGCTCGCCCAGAACTCGGCGCTCGGCCAGATCCTGGCCGCCGGGCTCGCCAACCGCCAGCGCAGCCGCGAGCACATCAAGGAGGCCATCGAGGACACCGGCCGGCACGTGGTGCACGAGCTCGAGCGCTTCCTCAACATGCTCGGCACGATCGCCGCGGTCTCGCCGCTGCTCGGCCTGCTCGGCACCGTGATCGGCATCATCACCGCCTTCAACGCCATCACCCAGCAGGGCGTCGGCGACCCGAAGATGCTCTCCGGCGGCATCGGCCAGGCGCTGATCGCGACCGCGGCCGGCCTGATCGTCGCCATCCCGTCGCTGATGGGCTACCGCTACCTGCGCGGCAAGGTCGACGGGCTCGTGATCGCGATGGAGAAGGAGGCGCTCAAGCTCGTGCGCTCGCTCGACGAGCGCCGCGCCGCCGCCGACCCGCTGGTCGAGCACGAGCGGCTCGCGAGCCCGCCGTCGGCGAGCGCCGCATGAAGTTCGGCCCGCGGCGCAACGTCGAGCCCGAGATCAACGTCACCTCGCTGATCGACGTGGTGCTGCTCTTGGTGATGTTCTTCATGGTGTCGACCACCTTCCAGCAGGACAGCCGCCTGAGGGTGCGCCTGCCGGAGTCGAGCGCGGCTCCGGAGCAGCGCCCGGCCGACCCGGTCACGATCCTGATCACCGCCGACGGCGCCTACCGGGTCAACGACCGGGCGCTGATCAACCGCAGCCCCGAGACGCTGCGCGCGGCGCTCGAGAAGGTCGCCGGCAGCGCCAAGGGCCAGGCGCTGACGATCCGTGCCGACGCGCGCGCCACGCACCAGGCGGTCGTGACCGCGATGGACATCGCCGGCAAGGTCGGCTTCGCGCAGGTCAACATCGCGACCGTCAACCAGCAGCCGGGCGGCTAGGTGAGCGCGACCGCGCCCACGGCGGAGCAGAAGCCGCTCGACGTCTACCTGCGGCTGTTCTCCTACGCGCGTCCGCACTGGCGGATGTTCCTGCTCGGCGTCCTCGGCATGGCGCTGTCGGCGGCGGTCGAGGCCGCCTGGCTGTGGCTGGCGCGGACCTTCCTCGACGGCACCTTCGTCAACCGCGACCCCGCGACGCTGACGCTGGTGCCGGCGGCGATCGTCGTGATCTTCGCGGCCCGCGGCATCGGCGACTTCGTCTCGCAGTACGCGCCGGGCTGGGTCGGGCGGCACGTCGTCAAGCGGCTGCGCGCCGAGCTTTTTCGCCACTACCTCGACCTGCCGAGCGCCTTCTACGACCGCCACGCCGCGGCGCAGCTGCTGTCGCGGCTGACCTACAACACCGAGCTCGTGGCCGAGGCGACCACGAACTCGGTGACCGTGCTGATCCGCGACTCGCTGACGATCGTCGCGCTGCTGTCGTGGGCCTGCTACATGAGCCTGAGGCTGACCGCGGTCGCGCTGCTCGCGGCGCCGGTGATCGGCCTGCTGGTGCAGGTCGTCAACCGCGCGATCCGCCGCTACGCGGCCCGCATCCAGAACTCGATGGGCGACGTCACGCGGGTCGCCAAGGAGGCGCTCGACGGGCAGCGGCTGATCAAGGTGTTCAACGCCCAGGAGCAGGAAGCGCGCGCCTTCGAGCAGGTGATCGAGGCGAACCGCTACCAGAACATGAAGCTGCTGCGGGCGCGCGCCTCCAGCAACCCGACCGTGCAGATGATCGCGGCGGTCGCGCTTGCCGCGGTGCTGTACCTCTCCATCAAGGACGTGCTGGCGCACGGCATGACGGTCGGCAGCTTCTCGTCCTTCCTCGGCGCGCTGATCGGCATCGCCAGCGCGCTCAGGCGGCTGGTGGCGGTGTTCGGGCCGCTGCAGCAGGGCATCGCCGCCGGCCAGAGCCTGTTCGAGCTGCTCGACGAGCCGGTCGAGCCGCAGGGCGGCATCCGCCCGCTCGGCCGCGCGCGCGGGGCGGTCGAGTTCGACGGCGTCACCTTCGCCTACGCCGACAAGCCGCCGGCGCTCAGCGAGGTGTCGCTCGCGATCGCGCCCGGCGAGATGGTGGCCTTCGTCGGCCGCTCCGGCAGCGGCAAGTCGACGCTGGTGAGCCTCGTGGCGCGCTTCTACGACGTCGGCCGGGGCGCGGTGCGCGTCGACGGCCACGACGTGCGCGAGTACCCGCTGCGCGCGCTGCGCGACAACGTCAGCCTCGTCAGCCAGGACGTGGTGCTGATGAACGGCTCGATCCGCGACAACATCGCTTTCAGCGCGCCGCACGCGGACGCCGCGGCGATCGAGGCGGCCGCGCGCGCCGCGCACGTGCTCGAGTTCGCCGCGCAGATGCCGGCCGGCCTCGACACGCAGGTCGGCGATCGCGGGGTGATGCTGTCCGGCGGCCAGCGCCAGCGGATCGCGATCGCGCGTGCGCTGCTCAAGGACGCGCCGATCCTGATCCTCGACGAGGCGACCAGCGCGCTCGACACCGAGGCCGAGCGCATCATCCAGGAGGCACTCGACCAGCTGATGCAGAACCGCACGACGCTGGTGATCGCCCACCGGCTGTCGACCGTCGAGCACGCCGACCGCATCGTGGTGCTGGAAGAGGGCCGGGTGTCCGAGAGCGGCACGCACGCGGAGCTCCTGGCGCGCGGCGGCGGCTACGCCTCGCTGCACCGGATGCAGTTCAAAGCCTGAGCCATGCGCGGCTGGCTCGAGGGCGTGTGGTACGGGAAGGCGCCGGGCGGCGCCTGGCTGCGGCCGCTCGCGGCGCTCTTTGGCATTGCGGTGCGCGCGCGCCGCGCCGCCTACCGCCGCGGCTGGCTCGCAAGCGGCCACCCGGGCAAGCCGGTCGTCGTCATCGGCAACCTCACGGTCGGCGGCAGCGGCAAGACGCCGCTCGCGGCCTGGCTCGCGGCCGCGCTGGCGGCCCGCGGCCTTCGGGTCGGCATCGCGAGCCGCGGCCACGGCGGCACGGCCCGCGGGCCGCTCGCGGTGACCGCGCAGAGCGCGCCGGCCGAGGTCGGCGACGAGCCGGTGCTGCTGGCGCGACGCGGCGGCGCGCGCGTGGTTGTCGGCCGCGACCGGCTCGCGGCGGCGCGGGTGCTCGCCCCCGAGGTCGACCTGATCCTCGCCGACGACGGCCTGCAGCACTACCGGCTGGCACGCGATCTCGAGATCCTGGTGGTCGACGGCGTGCGGCGCTACGGCAACGGCCGGCTGCTGCCGGCGGGGCCGCTGCGCGAGCCGCTCGCGCGCGCCGCCGGCGTCGGGCTCGTGGTCGCGAACGGCGGCGTGGCCGGGGCCGGGGAGCTCGCGATGGCGCTCGAGCCGCAGGCGGTGGTCGCGCTCGGCTCCGGGGCGCGCAGCGCGCTCGCCGACTGGCGCGGGCGCCGGGTGCACGCGGTGGCCGGGATCGGTCACCCGGCGCGCTTCTTCGCGGCACTGCGTTCTGCCGGCGTCGAGGCCATCGAGCACCCGCTGCCGGACCATGCGACGCTCACGGCCGCCGACCTCTCCTTCGGCGACGGCCTGCCGGTGCTGATGACCGAGAAGGATGCCGTAAAATGCGGCTCGTTCCCGCCGGCGGGGCTCGCCTACCTCGAGGTGGCGGCGCGCTTCTCGGAGCGGGACGCCGAAGCACTACTGGCGCGCGTGCTGGCGGTCGCGGGCCGCGCCTGAGGACGAACGATGGACTCCAAGCTGCTCGACATCCTGGCCTGCCCGGTGTGCAAGGGGCCGCTGGTCTTCAACCGCGCGGGCGCGGAACTCGTCTGCCGCGCCGAGCGCCTCGGCTACCCGATACGCGACGGGATCCCGGTGCTGCTCGAGGAGGAGGCGCGGCGCCTCGCGAGCGACGATCCGGCGCTCGCCGGCTGATGTTCCGCGTCGTCATCCCGGCGCGCTACGCCTCGACGCGCCTGCCCGGCAAGCCGCTGCGGCTGATTGCCGGGCGGCCGATGATCGAGCACGTGTACGAGCGCGCGCGCGCCTCCGGCGCCGCCGAGGTCATCGTCGCCACCGACGACGAGCGGATCGCGAGCGCCTGTGCGCGCTTCGGCGCCGACGTCGCGCTGACCGACCCCGGCCACCCCTCCGGCACCGACCGCCTCGCCGAGGTGGCGCGGCAGCGCCGCTTCGCGGCCGACGACGTGGTCGTCAACGTGCAGGGCGACGAGCCGCTGCTCGCGCCGGCGAGCGTCGCCGAGGTGGCGGAGCTGCTCGCGACGCTGCCGGAGGCGGCGATCGCGACGCTCGCGACGCCGATCACCCACCTCGACGAGTACCTCGACCCCAACGTCGTCAAGGTGGTGCGCGACGCGCGCGGCCGCGCGCTCTACTTCAGCCGCGCGCCGATCCCCTGGCAGCGCGACGCGGCCGCGGCCGGGGCCGCCGGCGCGGGCCGCTACGCGGGCGCGCTCCGGCACATCGGCCTGTACGCCTACCGCGCCGGCGCGCTGGCGCGGCTCGCGGCGCTGCCGCCGTCGCGGCTCGAGACCGCCGAGCGCCTCGAGCAGCTGCGCGCACTCGAGAACGGGCTCGTGATCCTGGTCGGCATCGCGAGCGCGCCGCCGGGGCCGGGCGTCGACACCGAGGCCGATCTCGCGCGCGTCGCGGCGCTCGTGGCGGTGCGCGGCTGAGGCGCCCTCAGGGACGCGCGTAGCGGTCCGGCAGCGAGTTCGAGCGGGCGATCTCGCCGTAGAGCGCGACCGAGGCGCGCGGCGTGCGCGCGAAGTCGTGCTCGTAGTCCACCGCGATCAGCCCGAGCCGCGGCCCGAAGCCGTCGACCCATTCGAAGTTGTCGATCAGCGACCACTGGACGTAGGCGCGCACGTCCGCGCCGCCCTGGTGGATCGCGAGCCACGCCTCGCGCACGTGCGCCGCCAGGTAGCGCTGGCGCACGACGTCGTCCAGGGCGCGGTCGGCGGTGCCGTTCTCGAGGATGAACAGCGGCTTGCCGTAGCGGCCTGCGGCCTCGGTGAGCACGGTGTAGAGGCCGTGCGGGTAGATCGTCCAGCCCATGTCGTTGACCGGCTCCTCGGGGTGCGCCGGGTCGCGGTACAGCACCGCGGGCGCCGTCGGGTGGGCGAGGTCGCCGCGGATGTAGACGCGGGTGTAGTAGTTGATGCCGACGTAGTCCTGCGTGCCGGCGAGGCCGGGGATCGCGCGGTCGACGTCGCTGGCGGCGATCCTGAGGCGCCCGGTGCGGATCGCGTCGAGGAAGTCCCAGTTCCACGCCTGCGTGACCAGTGCCGCGATCGCGCGGTCCGCCGGGTGCCAGTTGCGCAGCGGCGCGAAGGCCTGCGCCGCCTGGGTGACGCCGACGTTGGCGCGGGCGTGGCGCTCGTCCGCCACCCGGTGCAGGGTCCGGTAGGCGAGGGCATGGGCGGCGAGCAGCGCCGCGTAGACGTCGGCCGCGGCCGCCGCGTCGGCGCGGTGCTCGAGCGGCGGGTAGACTCCGTCGATGTAGCCGCTGTAGAGGTAGACCATCGGCTCGTTGAGCGTGCACCACTGCTCGACGTCGGGGACGAAGTGCTCGGCGACCGCGGCGACGAACCGGCCCCAGTGCTCGAGCGCGTCGGCGCGCTCCCAGCCGCGGCGACCGCGCGCGTCGGGCTCGAAGAACCAGCGCGGCGCGACGTAGTGGAAGAGCGTCACGAACGGCGTGAGCCGCCGTGCCTTCATCTCGGCGAGCACGCGCTGGTAGTAGGCGATGCCCTCCGGGGCGGGCTCGGTCATGCCGGCGCGCGGGAAGAGCCGCGCCCACTCGATCGAGATCCGCACCGCGTTCAGCCCCATCCCGGCCGCGGCCGCGAGGTCCTCGGCGTAGTGCGTCTCGAAGCCCGCCTTGTCGCGGCGCACCGTCTCGGACCAGCGGCCGAAGTCGCGGATGTGGCCCGGCACGGTGGTGCCGTAGGCCTCGCCGGACGCGAAGCGCCGCTCGCGCATCACGTCCTCCTCGAAGGCCGTCCAGTCGCTCGGCTGCTGCGACTCGGCCTGGTGCCCGGAGATCGCCGCGCCCCAGTAGAACCCCGGCGGAAAGCGCAGTGCCCCGACCGTCGCCGCCGGCGTCGCCGTGAGCGAGTCGCGACCGGGCGTCGCGAGGTAGAGGCCTGCGGCGGCGGCCGCAAGCGCGGCGGTGAGCACGGCAATACCGATCCGCATGCGCATCATCACCGTCCTTCGGCCGGCGGGGGCGGCGCGAGCATAGCGCACTGCCGCGGCCGGGCCGTACGCGGGCCCGGTGGCGCGAAGGTGGCTGACGGCCCCTAGGAGTTCTCCGCGGCAGCGACGCAAAACCCCGAGCGGTGATACCCCGCAGCGCATCCCCATCCTTCTCGTGCGCCCGGCGAAACTCGCGACAGACGATGGCCGCGAGGCTGGCCTGCTGGCGCGCCGCGCCCGATCGTGACCCGAATTCGGATCGGCCAGGCGACGTCCGAGCGAGGCGCGAGAGATGGCCACCGTCGGTAGGACCGCCCTGCCTTCGCGCAGCTCGTTCAGAGCGTCGCGACGCTGGGCGGTGGCTTCGATGTCCGGGCGGTCGACGCCGATCGCGTCGGTGCGCTGCGCGCCGGCCTCAGGCCGGTCACCGCACAGGTCCCCCTCGCGAGTGCGAGCAGATGGCTGCTTCGCAGGGCCGTGAATCTGGCGGGCTTCGGGATCGAGCGCATCGACGGGAGCGCCGCGTTCAGATGGCCGCAGGCGCCCGCCGCGCGCCGCACCGTCGCCGTGCGCCCGCCGACAGCAGCTTCGACCGCGATCGCGGTTCCGCCGGCCGGTGCCGATGCGCCGGCCCCGGATGTGAATCGCGCGGATCAGGCGCGGCGCGCAGTCGAGGCGCCTTAATCGCGCCGCTGCGCCGTCGCCTCAGGCTCCTTTGCGAGTTTTCCGCACCGCGCTGGGCATCAAGAACCGCCGCGTCCGGACGATAGCTTGCCCGCGGGCGCAGTGACCGGCCGGCTCGGACGTCCAAGACGAAACGCACGGCTGGCGCACGCGATTCGCAACCAGTGTTCTCTGACACCCGACTGGGGACCTCGATGGAATTTCGCATTGCTCGAGCCGCCGCCTGTGCAGTCGCCGCGGCCCTCGTGATCTCTCCGGGCGCCGCGCTGGCCGACCCCGCCAAGGACCTGCAGGTCGCGGCGCGCGCGCTCGGCTTCCTCGAGGCCGCGCCCTCCGGCAGCGTCGTGCTCGGCATCGTGTTCGATCCCGGCAAGCCCGCGACCGTCGCCGAGCGCGACGCGCTGCTCGCGGCCCTCGGCGCGGGGCTGAGTGCCGGCGACATGAAGATCACCGGCCAGGGCGTCGAGGCCGGCAAGGTCGGCGCGACGAGCGGGGTCGCCGCGCTCTACGTGACCAGCGGCGTCAACTACGCCGAGGTCGGCGCCGCAGCGAGCGCGAAGAAGCTGCTGACGATCAGCGGCGACAAGGCCTGCGCGCAGGCCGGTCACTGCGTGATGTCGGTCGTCACCTCGCCGGCCGTGGAGATCACGGTCAATCACAACGCCGCCACGGCGGTCGGCGCGAGCTTCAAGGCCGCGTTCCGCATGATGATCCACGAGATTTGATCGCTTCAGGCACCAGGAATCCAGTCATGACGCATCAGCGATTTCCCCGCACTGTGGCGCACGTCGCGCTGCTCGCGCTCGTCCCGGCGCTCAGCGCGCACGGCCAGACCATCGACTACGGCTCGCTCGAGCAGCTGTTCAACGAGCCGGTGACGACCAGCGCTACCGGCTCGCCGCAGCGCTCCACCGAGGCGCCGGTCGCGATGGAGATCATTTCGGCCGAGGAGATCCGCCGCTCGGGCGCGACGGACATCCCGACCATCCTGAGCCGCGTCGCGGGCGTCGACGTGCTCACCTGGGGTGCCGGCGGGGCCGCCGACGTCAGCATCCGCGGCTACGATCAGGGCTACTCGCCGCGCCTGCTGGTGCTGATCAACGGCCGCCAGGTCTACCTCGACCACTACGGCTACACGGCCTGGGCGACGCTGCCGGTCGAGCTCAGCGAGATCCGCCAGATCGAGGTCGTTAAGGGCCCGAACAGCGCGCTGTTCGGGTTCAACGCGGTCGGCGGCGTCGTCAACATCATCACCTACAACCCGAAGTACGACCAGGCCTCGGCGGTGACCGTGCAGGGCGGCACCGGCAGCACGTTCAACGGCAACGTCGTCGACAGCTTCAAGCTCGGCTCCGACTTCGCCGCACGCGTCTCCGCCGGCTACGCGCGCACCGATCAGTACGAGAACGTGACCGCGGCCGCGCCGGTGAATCCCGCCTACCTCGTCAACCCCGAGCGCCGCGCCTTCAGCATCGACACGCTCGCGCAGCTCGCGGCGCGCACGCAGCTGCGCGTCGAGGTCTCGTACTCGCGCGTGCAGCAGTCGGACGTCGACCCGCTGTACGAGTACACGCCGCCCGTCTACACGACGAAGTCGGCGAAGGGCACGCTGTCGAGCGAGACCGGGCTCGGCCTGGCCGAGCTGACGGCCTACCGCAACGACGTCGACCTCGACTACCTGTTCTCGATCGGACCGGTCTCGTGGAGCAACACCATCGACGTGCTGACCGCGCAGGACCTGTTCAAGGTCGGTACCGCCAGCACGGTCCGGCTCGCGTTCGAGTACCGCCACAACCAGCTGCCGACCGCCCCGATCGGTGGCGCCGAGGTCAGCTACCGGGTCTACGCCCCGTCGGCGATGTGGAACTGGGCGGTCAGCGACAAAGTCGCGCTGACGACGGCACTGCGCGTCGACAGCCTGCACGTTGAGCGCAGCGGCGGCTTCCCGGCAGCGACGCCGTTCATCCCCGGGTTGCCGGGGCTCGAGTGGCCGCTTCAGGACAACGCGGCTTTCACCCGGTCGATGGCGCCGGTGAGTGCGAACGTCGGCCTCGTCGTCCGGCCGAGCGCCGTCGACACGCTGCGCGTCAGCTACGCGCGCGGCGTCCAGGCGCCGACGCTGATCGAGTTCGGCGGCATCCAGGCGCTCGTGCCGGAGCCGCAGATTCCGGTCGCATTCATGGGCAACCCCGCCATCGAGCCCGCGATCATCGTCAACTACGAGGCCGGGTATGACCGGAGCCTGCCCGCCATCGGCGGGCGCGCCGGACTCAAGGTCTTCTACCAGACGACCGATGGCCTGGTCGGCAATCCGAGCGCGACCAACATCCTCGTGCCGCCGTCGTTCACCGTGATTCCGGGCATCGGCCCGGTGCCGACATCGCTGCCGGGCGTCGGCTGGGCGAACGTGGGTTCGAGCAAGCTGAGCGGCGCCGAGTTCGAGGTCGACGGGAAGCTCGCGGGCGGGTACCGCTGGGGCTTCAACTACACCTACACGCACGTCACCGAGACGGCGTACGCGGGCCAGGATCTGCTGGCCGTCGACGTCGCCTTCGACCAGTCGACGCCGTCGAGCCGCGCCAACCTCAACTTCGGCTGGAGCGGCGGCGCGTTCACCGCGGACGGCTACCTGCGCTACGTGTCGGCGTTCTCGCTGTTCAGCTCTTCGGGTGCGCTCGAGCCGGTGCCGGCGTACACGACGCTGGCCGCGCGGCTCGCCTACGCGATCGGCCCGAAGGTCTCGGTTGCGCTCTCGGGCGAGAACCTGACGCACGGCCGCCAGCAGCAGACCTCCGGCCTCTGGGTCGAGCGTCGCGCGCTGCTGACGCTGACGGCTCACTGGTAGGCCGCAGCCCGGCACCAGCCCCAATCCGCGGCTGCAACCGATGAACGCGCGACGCCTCGCCGACCTTCCGCTGGTGTTCAAGATGGCCTTCGCGCCGGTCGTCGCGCTGGTCACGCTCGCGCTGCTCGCGACCGGCATGATGGTGAGCCAGCGGCACCAGACCGCGGCGCTCGAGCGCGTCGTGAATCAGGACATGGCTTCGAGCCTCGCCCTCGAGCGCATCGCGCGTCGCATCAGCACTGCGCATGGCGAGCTGTTCACGCTGATGACGCACGAGGCTGCCAAGATCGACGTTGCCGCGGGCGCCGCACGCCTGAAGGCGCTGCTGGCAGAGCTCGACCAGGTCCGCAAGGATCTCGCCGAGCTCGCCGCGGCGGCCCCCGAGGCCGGGCGCGCCGCCTATGGGCCGCTGCAGAAGGACCTCAAGGACTATCGCGACGGAGTCGAGGTCGTCGGCTCGATGCTGGGCGTCGACTTCGCCACCGCCGCGAGCTTCGTGCAGCCTTTCGAAGCAAACTTCCAGCGGATGACCGCAACCCTCGATCAGCTCGTCGACGGCGTGCGCCAGGCGACCGTGCAGAGCGCGGCGGCCAGCCACGCGAGCGCGCAGCGGGCGACGCTCGCGGCGCTCCTGGCGACGCTGGTGACGCTGCTGGTCGTCGCCGCGATCGCCGTCGTCGGCGTGCAGACCGTCCGTGGCGGCGTCGCGGCGATCGCCGGCGCGACCGAGACGCTGGCGCGCGGCGACCATTCGATCGACCTCAGGCAGCTCGCGCGCAAGGACGAGCTCGGAGCGATCGTGCGCTCGCTGGAGATCTTCCGCGACGCAGCGCTCGAGAAGGAACGCCTGCAGGCCGAAAGCGAGCAGGCGCGCCGCACGGCGCGCGAGGAGCGCGAACGCAACGAGACGGCGCAACGCGAACTGTCGCGGCAGCAGGCGGCGGTCGTCGAATCGCTGGCCGCCGGGCTCGGCGCACTCGCGCAGGGGGACCTGACGGTGCGCCTCGACCAGCCGTTCGCGGCCGAGTACGAGGCGCTGCGGCGCGATTTCAACCATGCGCTCGAGCCGCTGCAGCAGGCGATCGCAGCCGTCGTCGCGAGCGCCGGTTCGATCCAGCTCGGCACGGGCGAATTGCGCACCGCCTCCAGCGACCTGTCGGCGCGCACCGAGCAGCAGGCGGCTACCATCGAGGAGACGACGGCCTCGGTCGAGCAGGTCACGACGCGCGTCGGCAAGGCGGCCGACTCCGCGGCGCACGCCCGCTCGGCGGTGCTGGGCGCTCGTTCGGACGCCGAGCGCTCCGGCGCCCTGATGCAGGACGCGGTCCGGGCCATGGGCGACATCCAGAAGTCGGCGCAGCAGATCGCGCAGATCGTCGGGGTCATCGACGAGATCGCGTTCCAGACGAACCTGCTGGCGCTCAATGCGGCGGTCGAGGCGGCGCGCTCCGGAGACGCCGGCCGCGGCTTCGCAGTCGTCGCGAGCGAAGTGCGGGCGCTGGCCGGACGATCGGCCGAAGCCGCCAAGCAGATCAAGGCGCTCATTGCCGCCTCGAGCGGGCAGGTCGAGAAGGGCGTGGCGCTCGTCGGCAACACCGGCACGGCGCTCGAGGGCATCTGCGGCAGGGTGGCGGAGATCGCCGAGCTCGTCGGCGGCATCGCACAGTCGGCGAACGACCAGGCGGCGACGCTGCTCGAGATCAACACGGCGGTCGGGGAGCTCGACAAGGTCACGCAACAGAACGCGGCCATGGTCGAGCAATCGACCGCGGCGATCCACGCGCTGGCGGAGGACGCCGAATCGCTGGCGCAGCTGGTGGCGCGCTTTCGGACGGCGACGGCCCGCCCGGCGCGCATCGGCTCCGGAGCGCGCGTAGCCTGAGTCAAGTGCACGCCGGGGCCGGTGCGCGGCCTCGCGGTGCAGCGATCCCAAGGCGACGCCGCCGGTCCGTGCGGGGAGTCTCATCTGCCGGCATTCAAGTAGCGCTGCAGTCCGGCATCCGGCCGGCGCGTCCGCGGCGGGGCTGCGCGTGGCCCCGATGACAACCGCCGAGGAAGGCCTCATCTGCATCGAGCACTCGAGGTCCGGGACGCCATTCAGGCTTGCGTCCCCGCGGTCCGGCCTGTTCCGCCGTCACGACCACGGTGCCTGCCCAACCCGGCTGGCTGTCCCTCCTGCCAGCGCCAGGGCAGTGCTGAAGCCGCCATCGACGCGCGGCCGCGGCCCCGATCAGACTCGCGACCAGCGGCGAATGGCGCCCGGATCGCGCGCGGCAGCAAGGCCTGCCGCCACGCGAAGCGCCCACTCGCGCTCTGCAAGGTCCGCAGAGGGCGAGACGTGATGCCCAGGACGTTGCGTTCGAGGGACGGGCCCAGGGACCCCGAGATCCCGGGGACCCCGGCCGCGCGCCCGGCGGCGTTGCGAATGGTGAGCGAGGGCCGGATCCGTGCGGGGGCGGGGTGGCATCGCCGGTTGCGCGGGCCGTGGTTCGCGCGCAGCCCTTGGGCGGTGAGCACGGCGGCTCCGTGCAGGCGCGCAGCCACCGCGACGTGGCCGAGCATCGGGGATCAAATCTCCGGCGGAGCCGGGGACGATGCCACAGCGCCTCTCGCACGGGTTCCAATCAGGCACTTGCCCGCGCAAAATGCGACTGGAGAGCGGCCGTCGAGGTCTATGCAAGTGGCTGACGAGGCGCGGAATTTGTCGGTGCTGTTTGTCTGCATGGGCAACATCTGCCGGTCGCCGACCGCCGAGGCGGTGTTCCGGCGCCTGGTTGCGAGCGAAGCGCCGGAGCTGGCGCTGCACATCGACTCCGCGGGCACCCACGGCTACCACGTCGGCGCGCCGCCGGATCCCCGCTCGCAGGCCGCCGCGCGCCGCCGCGGCATCGACATGAGCGCGCTGCGCGCACGCCGGCTCGTGCGCAGCGACTTCGAGCGCTTCGACTACGTGCTGGTCATGGACGAGCGCAATCGCGAGGACGCGCTCGAGATCGCGCCGTCACGGCACGGGGCCACACTGCGGCTCTTTCTCGAGTACGCGCCGGCGCTCGGACGGGCCGAGGTGCCGGATCCCTATTACGGCGGCGAGACGGGCTTCGAGGAGGTACTCGACCTCGTCGAGGAGGCCTCCCGCGGCCTCCTCGGGGAGTTGCGGCTCCGGGCAGGCCCCGGAGCCGCGCGCTGACTACGGCGTGCTGCCGGAGCCTGACGGGTGCTCGACCGGTGCCGGCGCCGCGGCGGGCGCCGGGGCGATGATCACCGGTGCCGGTGGCGGGGCGCTCGCGACCGGGGGCGAAGCAGCGACCGGTGCCACCGGCGGGAGCGGTGCCGGTGACGCAGCCGGCGCCGCTGGAGCGGCGGCCGGCGGCGCCGCGGACGGCGCTGGCTGCGGTGCACCGAATGAAGCCGCCGGCGGGGCGCTGTAAGGCATCGGCGCAGGAGCGCTGTACGGCGCCACCACCCGCTCCGGCGCGCTCTGCACCGCCTCGGGCGACTGCGACGTGCGCGCCTCGAACGGTTCGCCGGCCGGCGGCGCGCCGCGTTCGAAGCGCATCGGGCTCTCGTCCGGCCGCTCCTCGTGGCGCGGCTCGAATTCCGTCGCGCCGCCGTTTCCCCGCTCGCGCTCGTAGGCCGCGACGTCGAGTACCGGGAAGCGACCGGAATCGCCGATGTCCGGAATCTGTGACGCCTGCTCGGTGCGCTCCTCGCCGCGCA
>DATKOP010000055.1:0-3468 GCA_035524595.1 Steroidobacteraceae bacterium
CGTGGCGGCGGCTAGGCGGCAGCGCATCAGTAGATGTTTACGGCGACGACATGGACGATGCCAGCGACGAACAGCATACCGAAGAGCGGCAGGTGCAGCACGTGCCACAGCCCGAACAGCCGCTCGCAGCTCTGGAACTCGGCGACGCGGCGCGCGGCGGTCAGGCGCGCGTCCGCGTAGCGCTCGCCGGCCGCAGCGAGCGCACGGCGGTGCTCGGCGACGGTCAGCGAGCTCGCGGCCGCGTCCTTGAGGGCGCGGTGGATGTAGCGGTGCACGCCGACCTGCCCGATGCGAAACAACGCCGCGGCCGCGAACGCCTTCGGCACCAGCGGGATGCCGTTCTGGATGCGCTTCTCGGCCGCATCGAGCCGCCCGGCGAGCTCGGGCAGCACGCGGCCGGCGCCACCGCCCTCGCTTTTCAGCCGCTCGGCTTCCTTGCGCAGCTCCGCAAGCGAGGACTTGTGGCCGTAAAGGCCGTTATGGATGCGGCCGTAGAGGTAGCGCCCGACGAGCCCGCTGCCGGCGACGATCAGCATCGAGATGAAGGCGACATTGCTGTTGGTGGCGCCGAGGCGGTAACAGCAGTGGTAGAGGATGCAGATGGGGCCGGCGACGCCAAGCACCATGTGGATCCGGAACCACGCCTTGTTCGAGCCGAGGAATGCGAGGCCCTGGATCCGCTTGCGCGCCGGGTAGATCAAGAGCGCCAGCATCAGCGAACCGCCGATGATGCCGAGCGCGTAGCCGAACCCGGAACGCGGCGTCAGGTAGTCCTTCAGCGGCGAGATCCAGCCGAGGATCAGGAACACGGCCGACACCAACAGGCCGAAGTGCGAACTCTTGAAGCGTGCGCGCGGCATCGCCGCAATGGTCCGGGTGGCGGGGGCGGCGGCATTCATCGGCTGGCTCCTTGCGGTGACGCGAGCGCGCGCGTCTCCTCGAGATTCGCCCGGACTATCCGGGCATCGCTGGAATCGGCCGGCAGGAGCGTCAGCAATCGCTGCCAGAGCTCCGCGGCCTTAGTGTAGTTCTTCTGCTGGAGCTCGAGGCTCGCGTCGAGCCACAGCGCCTTCAGGTGGTTGGGATCGAGCGCGAGCGCGCGGTCGATGGCGTCGCGCCCGGCCGTGAGGTCCCCGCCCGCCGCGGCGGCCGAGGCGTCGGCGAGGTCGGCCCAGCCGTCGGGGTCCGAAGGCGCCGCCTCGGCGACCTTCTCGTAGAGCGCGCGTGCCTCCGGGAAGCGCCGGGCGCTTCGCAGCTCCTCGGCCCGGCGGCGCCAGCCGTCGACGTCGCTCGCCATGACCTGGGGACCGGCACCCGCATGCGGCGATGCACCAGTGCTTTCGACCGCCGCTTCGCTGCGGTGCGCCGCGCCGCTCCCGGCGTAGACCGAGGCGGCGATCAGCGGCGCGCCGACCATCGCCGCGAACGCAAGGCGACCGCGGCCCAGCCGGCCAAGCCAGGCGGCGCCGGCAAGGCTCGCAACGAACGCCAGGGTGGCGGCGAGGATCGGGACGGGCACGAACGCTCCACAGGGAGGGGGGGGTTTGCCCCCAGCAGCGACCCGGAACCGGCCGCCCGAGGGCATCCACAATAATTCAAGTATCGGCGGCCTCTTAGCGATTGAGAAGGGACCAACACGTCTCTTCAAAGCGACATGTGAACTACATCAAATACCCGATATTGACGGCCCATTTAAGGTGTTATGGCTCCTTCTTGAGACACTGGTCACGTGACACAGTTGGTTGACAGAATCTGGGCCCCGATGGGAGTGTCCCGGCCCCGATGGAATACCTCGTCTACACGCTGCCGCTCGCGATCTGCCTCGCCTGGTACCTGGTACGCCGTCGCCGGCTGGTGAGGGTCAGCGTCCATACGCGCAACGAGTCGGTCGAGGCCGGGCTCACCGAGCCCGCCTCGCTGCACCCGCTCGTCGACCCGAAGAAGTGCATCGGCTGCGGCTCGTGCATCAAGGCCTGCCCCGAGATGCCGCAGCACACGGTGCTCGGGCTCATCAACGGCAAGGCCGACCTCGTCTCGCCGACCGAGTGCATCGGGCACGGCGCCTGCCGCACGGCGTGTCCGGTCGATGCGATCACGCTCGTGTTCGGAACCGCGCGGCGCGGCGTCGACCTGCCGCGCGTGACGCCGTGGTTCGAGACCAACGTGCAGGGCGTGTACATCGCCGGCGAGCTCGGCGGCATGGGGCTCATCCGCAACGCCGTCGAGCAGGGCCGCCAGGCCGTCGAGCAGATCGTCGCGCGCCGGCCGCGCGCCAGCAACGGCGAGCTCGACCTGCTGATCGTCGGCGCGGGGCCGGCCGGCTTTTCCGCCTCGCTCGCCGCGCTCGAGAAGAAGCTCAAGTTCGCGACCATCGAGCAGGAGTCGCTCGGCGGCTGCGTGTTCCAGTACCCGCGCGGCAAGATCGTCATGACGCAGCCGGCGATGCTGCCGATCGTCGGCAAGGTCAACATGACGCTGACCTCCAAGGAGGCGCTGCTCGAGTTTTGGCTGCAGGCGCAGCAGCGCACCGGCCTCAAGATCCGCTGCAACGAGCGCGTCGAGACGATCGAGCGCAACGGCTCGGGCTTCGTGGTGCGCACGACGAAGGAGGAGCTGCGCGCGGCGACGGTCTTGCTCGCCGTCGGCCGGCGCGGCACGCCGCGCAAGCTCGGCGTGCCCGGCGAGGACCTGTCGAAGGTCGTCTACCGGCTGATCGACCCCGAGCAGTACAGCGGCCAGCGCGTGCTCGTGGTCGGCGGCGGCGACAGCGCGCTCGAGGCGGCTGCGAGCCTCGCCGAGGCGGGCGCGGCCGCGTCGCTCTCGTACCGCGGCGACGCCTTCCAGCGCGCCAAGACCCGCAACCGCGAGCGCGTCAAGGCGGCGGTCGACGCCGGCGGCCTCAACCTGATGCTGAAGTCCGAGGTCAAGGCGATCGCGGCCGACCGCGTCGCGATCGTGCAGAACGGCCGCGGAGTGCACCTGCCGAACGACGCCGTCATCGTCAATGCGGGCGGCATCCTGCCGACCGACTTCCTGAAGAGCATCGGCATCGAGGTCGAGACGAAGTGGGGGACGCAGTGATCCCGGCGCTGGCCGCGACGCTGCTCATCGCCGCCGCCGCCGCGCCCGCTCCCGAACTCGAGCCGGCGCGCGATGCGCTCAGGCGCCACGACTACGCGCGCGCGGCGACGCTGCTGCAGGCGCTCGCCGACGCCGGCAACAGCGAGGCGAGCTACCAGCTCGGCCTGCTGTACCTGCCGCGCAGCAACGACGTCGGACTCCCGCCGGATCCGCCGCGCGCCTGCCGGCTGCTGCTGCAGGCGGCGAACGGCGCGCACGCAAAGGCCGCCTACAGCCTCGCGGCGCAGGTCGAGAACGGCGTCTGCAAGGACACCGGCCGGACGTCCGCCGAGTGGGCGTCGATCGCCGCGGCCGCCGGCCACGGCGGCGCGCGCGGCGCGACCGAGG
>DATKOP010000056.1:0-13899 GCA_035524595.1 Steroidobacteraceae bacterium
CATCACGATGCGCCTGCCGATGAAGGAGCGGCCGACGCTCGATGCGCTCGACGCGATCGAGGTCAGCTCGGTCACCGGCCGCCAGGTGCCGCTGCGGCAGATCTCCGCGCCGCGCTTCGAGAGCGTCGCCAACTCGATCACGCGCTACAACCGCGAGCGGCAGGTGACCGTCTCCTCCGAGGTGCAGCCCGGCTTCAACACGGCCAAGGTGACCGCCGACGTGATGACGCGGATCCGCCGCATCGAGCTGCCGCCCGGCTACCGCTTCGTGGTCGCGGGCGAGGTCGAGGCGCAGCAGGAGAGCTTCGGCGGGCTGCTGCCGGCCGTCATGGTCGCGATCTTCGGCATCCTCGCGGTGCTGGTGCTCGAGTTCGGCAGCTTCCGCTCGACGCTGATCGTCGCCGGCGTGATCCCGCTCGGCGTCACGGGCGCGCTGCTCGCGCTGCTGCTCACCGGCTACACGCTGTCCTTCACCTCGATCATCGGCATGATCGCGCTGATCGGCATCGAGATCAAAAACTCGATCCTGCTGGTCGACTTCACCAACCAGCTGCGTCTCGAGGGCACGCCGCTCGACGCCGCCATCGAGAAGGCCGGCGAGATCCGCTTCCTGCCGATCCTGCTGACCTCGGCCACGGCGATCGGCGGCCTGACGCCGCTCGCGGTGCAGGGTTCGGGGCTGTACTCGCCGCTCGCGGTGACGATCATCGGCGGCCTGGTCTCCTCGACGCTGCTGGCGCGGCTGGTGACGCCGGTCATGTACAAGCTGCTGCCGCCGCCGGTCCCGGCCGTGGCGGCGCCGGCGCCGGCACCGGCCGCCGCGCCCGGCGCAAGCCTGAGCGGGGTCACGCTGCGGTAACGCGCGGCTTGCGCGCGGCGGGGGGCGCTCGGCAGACTGCCGCCCGTCCTCCGCGGCCCCGGACCACCGTGCGCGACACGCTCCCGCCCCCGCTGCGCTCGCTCGGCGTGCTGCGCCTGATCGCGGCGTTCAAGTTCGTGAAGGCCGTGCTCGTGATCGTCACCGGCCTCGGCCTGCTGCGCTTCTACGACCCGGCCGTGCAGCGGGCGCTGTACCGGCTGCTCGGCGGCCTGCCGTACGCCTTCGAGCAGAAGCTGCTGCGCGAGGGGCTCGCGTTGCTCAGCGGCATGAGCCCGAAGCGCATCCAGATCATCGCGATCGCGACCTTCGCCTACGCCGGGCTGTTCCTGGTCGAGGGCGTCGGGCTGTGGCTCGGGCTGCACTGGGCCGAGATCCTGACGGTGGTCGCGACCAGCTCGTTGATTCCCGTGGAGATCTACGAGATCGTCCGCCACCCGACGCTGACCAAGGCGCTGGTGATCGTCCTCAACGTCGCGATCCTCCTCTACCTCGTCTGGCGGCTCAGGCGCGAGGCGGTGCTGCGCCGCGCACCACCCGCGCGCTAGGTAGCGGTCCGCGGCGCGAGGCGCTAGGCTCGGCCGCACCGCCCACGGAACGGAGTCCCCCATGCGCCCGTCCACCCTCGCGCTGTCGCTCGCCCTCGCCGGCCTTGCCGCGGCCTGCGGCAGCAAGTCGCCGCCGCCGCTGCGCGCCAACGCGCTGCTCGAGGCGCGCTCCGGCAGCAGCGTCGCGGGCCGCGTCGAGCTGACGGAGGCCGGCGGCCAGGTCCGCGCCCACGTGGAGCTCAGCGGGCTCGCGCCGGGCTCCGAGCACGGCTTCCACATCCACGACAAGGGCGACTGCTCGGCGGCGGACGCCTCGAGCGCGGGCGGTCACTACAACCCCGCCGGCAGCGTGCACGGCCGCGCCGGCATCCCGCCGCACCACGCCGGCGACCTGCCGAGCCTGATCGCGGACTCGCGCGGCAACGTCAATGCCGACGTGCTGGTCGACGGCGTGACGCTCGCGCCCGGACCGACCTCGATCGTCGGCCGCAGCTTCGTCGTGCATCGCGACCGGGACGACTACACGACGCAGCCGGCCGGCAACTCGGGCCCGCGCATCGCCTGCGGCATCATCGTCGCGCGCTAGCGGCGCCGACGCCGCCGTTCGCGATCACGACGCCGGCGGCGACCGCGGCGAGGCCGGCCGCGGTCGCGGCGTCGACGGTGTCGCCCAGCAGCAGCCAGCCGAACCCGGCGACCAGCACCGGCGACAGCGGCGCGAAGCCGGCCGCCGCCGCCGCACCCAGCCGCGCGATCGCGAACGCGAACGCAGCCAGCGCCACGATCGCGGCCAGGATCCCCTGGTAGAACGCCTGCAGCGCAAGGTCCGCGAGCGGCACGCGCGCGAGCCGCGCGGCGCCGCCGAAGGCGAGGTAGGCGGGCACGAACAGCAGCGCGTTCAGCACCGCGACGGTGGCGGCGTTGACCACCGGCCGCAGCAGCAGCGCACGGCTCGCGACCGTGTACGCCGCCCAGCCGAGCGAGGCGCAGAGGATGAGCGCGAAGCCGGCCACGCGGGTCGCGCCGGCGAGCGCGTCGTGCAGCACCACCACGGCGACCCCGGCCGCCGTGAGGGCGAGGCCGGCGAGCCGCCGCGGGTTCGGCCGCTCGCCGAGCGCGAGCCAGGCGAGCAGCGCCGCGAAGGCGCTGGTCGCGCCCGGCCCGAGCACGCCGCCTTGACCTGAGTTCGCGAGCCGCAGGCCGTAGGCGAACAGCAGGAAGTACGGCACGCCGGCCCCGACCAGCATCGCGAGCAGCGGCCAGGGCCGATGCCACGGCACCTCGCGGATGCGCAGCGCCAGCAGCGGCGCGAGCACGAGGCCGGCGGTGCCGAAGCGCAGCGCCGCGACGTCGGCGGGGCTCAGGCGCGTGACGACGCCGAGGCGCGTCACCGGGATCCAGCCCGCCCAGATGCTGACGGCGAGCAGCGCGGCCGCGATCCCGGCCGCGCGACGCGCGCTGTGCTCGCGGTCCATGCGCGCGGCCTGGCCTCAGCCGGAGGTTGCCGGCAGCTCGAGGCCCATGCGCTGCGCCGCCCAGCGCAGGATCCGCTGCAGCCGCGGCACCGTGAGCCCGAGCGCGGTCGGCAGCGCCACCCAGCGGAACTCGTGGTGCTCGGCGCGTCCGAGCAGCGGGTTGATCGGCAGGGTCACCGTCCCGCCCGGCGAGCGTGCCACGTAGAAGCGCACCACCTTGCCGCCGGCGTAGGGCTCGGTGTCGATCGAGTCCTCGCCCCAGGCGAACTCGAGGTCGGCGAGCCCGGTCTCCTCGCGGACCTCGCGCATCGCGCCCTCGAGCGAGGTCTCGCCGGCCTCGAGCCGGCCCTTGGGCAGGTCCCAGTTGCGGTAGGCGCGCAGCAGCAGCACGCGCGGGCCGTCGGCCGTGTCGCGCACGACCACGACCCCCGCGGCGCGCTTGAGGCTCCGGCTTCGCATGGACGGATTATAGGGTGCGCCACCCGGTGCCGCGGGCGGCGGGGCGGCGCCCGCCGCGCGACGCGGCTCCTGCGGCCGGGACCGGTCATCGCTGGCTTCGATCACAAGTCCGTTGCTGATAGGATCCGTATATATGCCCGCGAGCGCCCCGTGAACCTGCGCGACCTGCGCTATCTCGTCGCCCTGGCCGACACCCGCCACTTCGGCCGCGCCGCGACCCGCTCGCACGTCAGCCAGCCGACACTGTCGGCACAGATCAGGAAGCTCGAGGACCAACTCGGCGCGCCGCTCGTCGAGCGCCAGCCGCGCAACGTATCGCTGACCGAGCTCGGCGAGCGCGTGGTCGCGCGCGCGCGGCGCGTGCTGCAGGACTGCGACGACATCGTCGAGCTCGCGCGCGCGGCGCGCGACCCGCTGGCGGGCACGCTGCGCGTGGCCTTCATCCCGACGCTCGGGCCGTACCTGCTGCCGCTGCTGACGCCGGCGCTCAGGCGGCGCCTGCCGAAGCTGCAGCTGATGCTGTACGAGTACCAGACCGGGGCGCTGCTCGAGCGCCTGCGCGCCGGCGAGCTCGACGTCGGCGTGCTGGCGCTCGGCGTCGACACCGACGGGCTCGAGACGCGCGCGCTCGGCGAGGAGGCGTTCACGCTCGCGGCACCGGCCGGGCACCGGCTCGCGAAGCAGGCGAGCGTGCGCACCGACGATCTCGCCGGCGAGACGCTGCTGCTGCTCGAGGACGGCCACTGCCTGCGCGACCAGGCGCTCGACGTCTGCAGCCGCATCGACGTGCACGAGTCGGAGGACTTTCGCGCCACCAGCCTCGAGACGCTCAGGCAGATGGTCGCGGCCGGGCTCGGCGTGACGCTGCTGCCGGAGCTCGCGACCCGCGGACCCTTCGCGGCGGCGAAGAACGTCGTCGCGCGGCCGTTCGCGAAGCCGGTGCCGCACCGGACGCTGGGCGCCGCATGGCGCCGCAGCAGCACGCGGGCCGCCGCGATCGACGCGCTCTGCGAGACGATCGCGGCGGTGCTCGGCGCGCGCGGCTGAGGCGCCGGGCGCGCCGCGGGCCGGCTACGCGTTCGGCCCGCCCGCCGGTGGCGCGGGCGGCGCGAACCGCGTCCGGACCACGTAGTAGATGAGGTAGGCGATGCCGATGGCCGCGGGGATGAAGCCGAACAGCCACGGCACGTTGTCCGGCAGCTGGTACATCGCCACCGCCACCGTCACGCCGATCGCGACCAGCACCAGCCCGTGGCGCAGGAAGCGCGACTCGTCGGCCGACTTCGCCTCGAAGTCCGGCGGGTCCGGCGGCAGCTCAAAGCCCTTCTCGATCGCGGCGAGCCGCTCGCGGTGACGCAGCTCCGTGCGCTGCAGGCGCTGGCGGTGGCTCGCCAGCATGGCGACGATCGCGACGCCAATGCCGGCCAGGATCGCGACGATCGGGATGAATACGCCGATGACGGCAGGGTTCATGATCTCTCTCCTCGGATGGGGATCTCAGCCGCCGGCCACGAGCGCCAGCAGCGCGTACAGGGGTCTCAGGTAGCCGCCGAGCGACGCGCCGGCGACGAACCCGAGCAGCGCCGCCCAGAGGGGGTCGAGCGTCAGGCTTGCGGGCGGCCGGCCGTGTCGTAAGGTAGTCACGGGAACTGATACGCAGCGGCCGGCCGGCCGGTTTCAGCGGGCGCGGAGCGGGCGCCGGACGCGGCGCTGAAACCGGGTCGCGGCGGGGCGCGTATCACCCCCATGCCGGAGACGCCGAGACGGGGATGGACGAGCCCATTGTCGACAGCTTGCGGGCCGGCCGTTCCGCCGAGGCCTTCGACGCGCTGGTCGCCGCCTACCGGCGGCGGGTGTATGGCGTCGCCTTCGCGATCGTCGGCTCGCGGGCGGCGGCCGAGGACGTCGCGCAGGAGGTGTTCGTGAAGCTGTGGAAGTCGCTGGACCGCTTCGACGGCCGCGCCAGGCTGTCGACGTGGATCTACGCGATCACGCGCAACGCCGCGATCTCGTACCGCCGCCGCGAGCGGCCGGCCGGCTCGCTGTCGGACGAGGCGGTGCTCGCCGAGGCCGAGGCGCACGCCGCGGTCGAGGACCGGCCGGGCGCCGACGACGCGACCCTGTGGCGCGCGGTCGCGGCGCTGCCGGACGCACAGCGGCAGGCCGTGATCCTCTACTATCAGGACGAGCGCCCGGTCGAGGAGGTCGCTGCGATGCTCGCGATGCCGGTCAACACGGTGAAGACCCACCTGCACCGCGCGCGCGCGCGCCTCGCGACCGCGCTCGGCGCGCAGGCGCCGCTCCTGGAGCACGGCACATGAGCGGCGCGGCAATGCCCCGCGGCAGCCTCGACGAGCGGCTCGCGCGCCTCTGCCGCACGGTGGACGCGGCGCCCGGCTTCGAGGCACGCCTCGCGGCGCGGCTCGCGCGCGAGCGGCCGCTCGCGGACGCCGCCGCGATCGCGCGTGCCCGCGAACGGCTGCAGAGCGAGCGCCGCGCCGCGGAGCGGGCGCTCGGCCGGCGCCTGCGCTCGAACCTGGCGCTGATCGCGGGAACCGCGATCGCCGCCGCGGGCCCGGTGTGGCTCTGTGCGCAGCTGCTGGCGGGCGTGCTCGGTGCGCTGCCGGCCGGCGGCGGCCCGGCGCTCGCGCTCGCGAGCGGCGGCGCCTTCCTCGGCTGGGTCGGGGCGCTGCTCGCGCGCACCGCGCGCGGCCAGCCCGCGTCGGCGCTGCTCGCCTGAGCGCGCCGCCGCCAGGGCGCCGGGCGGTCCGCGCCGGACGGCGCTGCGCGGCGGCGGCGTGCCTGCTCGCGGCCGCGCTCGCGGCGCGCGCCGACGGCCTGCCGCGCCTCGCGATCGAGCCGCACGCGCTGACCGTCTCCGGCGTGTCCTCGGGCGGCTACATGGCGACGCAGTTCCAGCTCAGCCACGGCCGCGTGGTGCGCGGCGTCGGCGTGTTCGCCGCCGGACCCTGGTACTGCGCGCGCGGCTCGCTGGCGCGGGCCTTCGGCGACTGCCTCGGCCGGCCCGAGAGCGCGCCGGACGCGCCCGCGCTGCTCGCGCTGGCGCGCGCCGCCGCGAGCGCCGGGCGCATCGACCCGCTCGAGTCGCTGGCCGGCGCGCGCGTCTGGGTGTTCCACGGCAGCCGCGACGCGACCGTCGCGGCGCCGGTGACGCGCGCGCTCGCCGAGTTCTACCGGGGCCTCGTGGCCGCACCCGACCTGCGCTACCTCGACGAGGTCGCGGCCGGCCACGGCGTGCCGACCGAGTCCGCCGGCGGTCCGTGCGAGCTCACCGCCGCGCCCTTCCTCAACGCCTGCCACTACGACGGCGTCGGCGAGATGCTCGCGTTCCTGTACGGCGCGGCGCCGGCGGCGACGCCCCCCGACGGCCCCGGGACGCTGACGCGCTTCGCGCAGGCGCCCTACGACCCCGCCGGCAGCCTCGCGGCGGAAGGCTATCTGTACGTGCCGCGCGCCTGCGCGGGCGGCCAGCCGTGCCGCCTGCACGTCGCCTTCCACGGCTGCCACCAGGGCGCCGAGTTCGTCGGCGAGGCCTTCGTCCGCGACGCGGGCTACAACCGCTGGGCCGACGCGCACCGCCTCGTCGTGCTCTACCCGCAGACCCGGCGCAGCGCGCTGCTGCCGATGAACCCGGAGGGCTGCTGGGACTGGTGGGGCTACACCGACGAGCGCTACGCGACCCGCGACGGGCAGCAGGTGGCCGCCGTGCGGGCCATGGTGCGGGCGCTGGCGGGCTTCTGAGCGACGCGGCACACTCGGCCCCTCGCCCGCCGCCTCCGGGGTCCCCGTGAACGCCAGCCGCCGGCCGGTCGTCGCCTTCGTCGGTCTCGGCAAGATGGGCGCCAACATGGCGCGCCGGCTCGCGCGCGCGGGTCACGCCGTGGCGGCCTTCGACGCCGCCGAGGGGGCCCGCGCCGCGCTCGCCGCGGAGCCCGGCGTGACGGTCGCGGCGACGCTCGCCGAGGCGGTCGCGTTGCTCGCGGCGCCGCGCGTCGTCTGGCTCATGCTGCCGGCCGGTGCGCCGAGCGAGGCGACCTTCGCCGCGCTCTACGCGCTGCTCGCGCCCGGCGACGTGATCGTCGACGGCGCGAACGCCGACTATCGCGACAGCGTGCGCCGCGCCGCCGAGGCCGCCGCGCGGCGGCTGCACGCGGTCGACGCCGGCGTCTCCGGCGGCATCTGGGGTCTCGCCAACGGCTATGGCCTGATGCTCGGCGGCACGGCCGAGGCGGTCGCGCCGGTCGTGCCGCTCGCGCGCGCGCTCGCGCCGGCCGCGGACCGCGGCTGGGTGCACTGCGGACCGGCCGGCGCGGGCCACTTCGTCAAGATGGTCCACAACGGCATCGAGTACGGGCTGATGCAGGCCTACGCCGAGGGCTTCGCTCTGCTGCGCGACAAGCGCGAGTTCGGGCTCGACCTCGCGGCGATCGCGGCGAGCTGGCGCGACGGCAGCGTGGTGCGCTCGTGGCTGCTCGAGCTCGCCACCGACATGCTCCAGGCCGACGCCGCCTTCGGCGGGGTCGCGCCGCTGGTCGCCGACTCCGGCGAGGGGCGCTGGACGGTGCGCGAGGCGATCGAGCTCGGCACGCCGCTGCCGGTGATCAGCGCCGCGCTGATGAACCGCTTCGCGAGCCAGGGCCGCGACGACTACGCGGCGCAGTTCCTCGCCCAGCTGCGCCACGCCTTCGGCGGGCACTTCGTCGCGAAGCGCGGCGGCTGAGCGCCGCCCGCCGTGCTCAGTGTGCCTGGCGCAGCTCGGCCGGCAGCGCGGCGGCCGCCTCGGCGTCGGCGTACACGAACGCCGCCTCGCGCGCGACCCGGCCGGCCGGTGCGCTCGCGTCGCCGTCCCACAGCGCGCGCAGCGCGCGCGCCTTGTCGGCGCCGGTCACGAGCCAGAGCCGGTGGCGCGCCGCGTTCAGGACGCGCAGCGTCAGCGTCATGCGCCGCACGCCCTGGTAGGCGATGCTGACGCCGACGTCGTGGGCATCGTCCGCGAGCAGCGGGTCGCCGGCCACCAGCGAGGCCGTGTGGCCGTCGGCGCCGAGGCCGAGCTGCACGACGTCGAGCACCGGCGGCTTGCCGCAGCGCTCGGCGAGCAGCGCCGCGTAGTCGGCCGCGCCGTCGGCGACCGGCTGGTGCTCGACCGGCATGCCGTGGAACGCGGTCGGCGGCAGCGCGTCCGGTGCGATCAGCCGGTCGGCGATCTGGCGCGCGTTGCGCCGCTCGTCGCTCGCCGCGACCAGGCGCTCGTCCACCTGGAAGACCTCGACGCCGTGCCAGTGGACGCGCAGGCGGCGCAGGTCGTGCAGCATCCGCCACGGCGTGCGGCCGCCGGACAGCGCGAGCAGGCAGCGGCCGCGGGCGGCGGTCGCGCGGCCGATCTCGGCGCGCAGCCACTCGGCGGCGCGCTCGGCGGCGGCCTCGGCCGTCGGCAGCACGTGGATGCGCACCGCCGTCCGCCTCAGCGCCCGCCGGTCGCGCGCCGCGCGCCGGGCCTTCTGCTCTGCATCGTCGCCCTCCGGCGTCGAAACCGCCGGACATTTTGACCGTTCGCCGCGAGACTGCAATGCTTGCGGCGGGAAGCAGCAGGAGCGGAGGCCGGGCACCGTGCAGGATCGCGACGCTGTGGCGCTCGATGCGGCGACCGTGGCCGCGCTCGCGCGCCTGCTCGGCTATCCGCCGCTCGACGCCGAGACCGCGGCGCGCATCGCCGCCGGCGCCGGCAATGCGGTGGCCGCGGTGCGCGCCACCGCGACCGTGCCGCTGTTCGACGCCGAGCCCGGCAACTACCTCGCCGAGCTCGAGCGCCTCGCCGGCCCGGAGCCGTGATCGACACCGGCCGCGCGACGCTCACCGAGGCCGCGGCGGCGCTGGCGCGCGGCGAGCTGTCGAGCGAGGAGCTGACGCGCGATTGCCTCGCGCGCGCCCACCGCCTGAACCCGGCGCTGAACTGCTTCCTCAGGATCGAGGACGAGGCGGCGCTCGCCGCGGCACGGCGCGCCGACGCGGCGCGCGCCTGCGGCCACCCGCTCGGCGTGCTGCACGGCGTGCCGATCGCGGTCAAGGACATGTTCTACGACCCGGCGCGCGAGACGAGCTCGGGATCGCAGATCCGCCGCGGCTTCCACGGCGCGGCCACCGCGACCGCGCTGGCGCGCCTCAGGGGCGCGGGCGCGATCGTGCTCGGCGCGCTCAACATGACCGAGTTCGCGCTCGGGCCGACCGGCCACAACCCCTTCTACGGCGCCTGCCGCAATCCCTGGAACCCGGCGCACATCGCCGGCGGCTCCTCGAGCGGCTCGGGCGCCGCGGTCGCGGCGCGGATCGCCTTCGGCACGCTCGGCTCGGACACCGGCGGCTCGATCCGGCTGCCGGCCGCGGCCAACGGCATCCTCGGCCTGAAGCCCACCTACGGCCGCGTGCCGCGCACCGGCGCGATGCCGCTGTCGTGGTCGATCGACCACCTCGGGCCGCTGGCGCGCACGGCCGCCGACCTCGCGCGGCTGCTCGGCGTGATCGCCGGCCACGACCCGGCCGACCCGAGCTCGAGCCGCCGCGCGGTGCCGGACTACGAGGCCGGGCTCGGCGCCGGCGTCGCCGGCCTCAGGCTCGGCGTGCCCGGCAACTTCTTCTTCGACGGCGTCGAGCCCGCGGTCGCAGCGGCGCTCGAGGCGGCGCTCGCGGCGCTCGAGGAGGCCGGTGCGCGGCGCGTCGCGGTCACGGTGCCCGCCGCCGAGCACCTGACCGAGCTCGGCCGCACGGTGGTGTACACCGAGGCCGCCGCGCTGCACGGCCACTGGCTGCGCACCCGGCCGCAGGACTACTCGCCGCAGGTGCGCGCCCGCGTCGCGACCGGCGTCGGCATCCCGGCGGCGGCCTACGCCGAGGCCCTGCAGCTGCGCGCGCTGCTGCTGAGGCGCGTCTGCGCCGAGGTGTTCGACGCCTGCGACGTCCTGGTCACGCCCGCGCTCGCGATCGACGTGCCGACGCTCGCGGCCACCGACGTCGGCGGCGGCGCCTCGATGTGGAGCACGATCGCCCAGCTCCTGCAGTGCGTGGCGCCGTTCAACTACCTCGGCGTGCCGGCGCTCAGCGTGCCGGCCGGCTTCACGCCGCGCGGCCTGCCGGTCGGGCTGCAGCTGGTCGGCCGGCCGTTCGCCGAGGCGACGCTGCTCAGGGTCGCCGCCGCCTACCAGCGCCTGACCGACTGGCACGAGCGCCTGCCGCCGACGCACTGAGCGCCGCGGGCCTCAGTCGGGGATCGTCAGCACCCCGCCGTCGCTGCGGATCCGGTCGTCGCCGGGGTCGGCGCGCAGCGCGCCGAGGTGCGCCTCGGTCAGCGGCGGCACGACGCCGCCGGCGCCGCCGCGCGGCCGCGAGCGCAGCACCTGCGACGGCGGCAGCGCGCGGCCGTGCCGCAGCCGCTCGTTGAGCGCATCGAGCGCGCGGCACAGCCACGCCTGCATCGGCACGTAGCCGGCGGCCATCGCGGGCAGGCCGAGGTAGCCGTCGAAGTGGTGGCCGTGCTCGAGCTCGTAGTAGCGCAGCTCGTCGCGACCGCCGCGGTCGCGCTGGTTGAGCGCGTAGTAGGCGCGCGAGGCGTGGTTGACCGGGATCAGGCTGTCGGCGCGGCCGTGCACGACGATCACCGGCCGGTTGCCGAGCCGGCCGCTCATCACCACCTGCTGCTGCCCGCGCCGCACCGCCGCGAGCATCGCGGCGCGATCCGCCGGCAGCTCCGCCACCGTCCGCGAGGCGCGCGCCAGCGCCCGGTCGGGCGCGTACGCGAGTGCGAGCGCGAGTCCGCCGTCGTCGCTCGCGCGCCGCGCGCCGTCGGCGCCCGGCGCGCACAGCCGCACCGGACCCGACGGCGGGATGCCGTTGCTGTCGGCCCAGAGCGCCGCGGCTTCGGCCTCGCCGAGGGCGCGCGGCTCCCCGCCGTCGTCGGCGGCGGCGAAGCTGATGCCGGCGTACGGGTCCCACGCCGGCCGGCGCGAGTAGGCCCAGCCGTAGGACACCGTCAGCGACGGCCACAGGTTCGCGACCAGGTTGAAGTGCCCGAGTCTGAGCGCCTCGGGCAGCAGGCCCGCCTCCAGAAGCTCGGCGCGCGCCGCCGCCGCCGCCACCGCGACCGGGCCGGGCGGCAGCAGGCCGCGCGCCTGCAGGGCCTGGCAGCGCGCCTCGAGGCGCGGCCGCGCGGCGCGGGTGGCGTCGACGAGCGGCGCCGCGGCGTCGGTCTCGGCGAGCGCCGCGCACGGCTGGTAGAGGCAGTGCAGGCCGCTGTAGTCGTCGAGCCCGATCGCGGCGCCGGCGAGCCGGCGGCCGCCGGCGCGGATCTCGAGCCCTTCGGTGCGGCCGGTGACGGTCGCGTTCGGCTCGCAGGCGACGGCACCGCTGATCCAGCCGGCGCGGTCGCCCTCGAGCGCGCGCAGCACCGCGCCGCCGCCGTTGGACACGCCCGCCGCCAGCACCAGCGCGCGCTCGGGCGCGAGCGCCCGCCGCGGCCGGCCGCCGAGCTCGCGGTTCAGGAGCTCGAAGCCGACGGCGATCGCCTGCAGCAGGTACGCGCCCCAGTCCGCCTCGGGGTTCTGTCCCGAGTGCGCGTGCTTGAACAGGAGCGTGTGCGGCTCGCGCCGCGCGTAGGCGGCGAGCTCTGCGGACGGCTCGGGCGCGAAGCCGAGCAGCGGGTCGCCGCGGTCCGCCGTCAGCCTGCCGTCGATGCGGTAGCCGCGCTCCCGGTCCAGGTCCCAGACGCCGACCCCGGTGCCCTTGTCGGTGTGCACCACCGCGAAGCCGTGCCTGAGGCCCCAGTCGGCCGCGGTCGGCAGCGCGCCGTAGATGCCGCGCGAGCCGGACGAGGCCACCGCCAGCAGGCAGGGGTCGGCCGCGTCGAAGCCGGACGGGATCTGCAGCAGCACGCTCGTGACGCCCTGGCCGTCGGGGGTGCGCACCGCCGCGAGGTACTCGACGCCGGCGATGCCGCGGCCGTCGGTCGGGCCGTACAGGCGGCCGAAGCCGCCGCCGTCGCTGACGTCGACGAGGCCGCGGTAGGCGGCGTGCACGGCGCGGCGCCTCAGCTCCGCGCGGGTCGGCCGCGCGGGGTCCGCGAACGCCGGCGCCGGCCCGCGCAGCCCGGCGAGGCCGAGCCCGGCGGTCAGGAGGTCGTCGTGCGTCCCGTCGAGCGCGTAGCGGATCGGTTCGCCGACGATCGCGGCGGCGAGCGGCGGCATCTAGGCGGCGCCTTCCGGCCGCGGCCCGGCCGGCTCGAGCGGCTCGACGTGGATCGTGACCACCGCCTTGGCGAGCGCCGCGGCGAGCGCGGCCTCGATCCGGTCGCAGCTGCCGTGGGCCGCCGCGACCGTCTCGCCGCCGGGCACCAGCAGCTTGAACTCGATGAAGCGGCGCGAGCCGGCCTTGCGGGTGCGCAGCGCCGCGACCGCGGCACCGGGGGGCAGCGCGCCGCCGATGATCGCGCGCGCCCGCTCGATCTCGGCCGCCGGCAGCGACTTGTCCATCAGCCCGTCGACCGAGCGCCGGATCAGCGAGATCGCGGTGCCGAGGATCTGCAGCGCCACGCCGAAGGCGATCAGCGAGTCGAGCAGCGCGAGCCTGGGCGCCACCATGACGATCAACAGGCCCGCGATCACCGCCACCGAGGTCAGCACGTCGGCCATCAGGTGGCGGGCGTCGGCCTCGACGACGATGCTGTCGTGCGCCTTCGCGACCCGCAGCATCAGGCGCGCGGTCACGAGGTTCATGATCGCGGCCAGCGCCGCGACCAGCAGGCCCGGCCCCAGCCGCTCGAGCGGCGCCGGGTGCAGCAGCCGGCCGGCGGCGGCGTAGCCGATGCCGACGGCCGCGAGCAGGATCAGCACGCCCTCGACGCCGCTCGAGAAGTACTCGGCCTTCTCGTGGCCGTAGGCATGGTCGTCGTCGGGTGGCCGCTCGGCGATCGCGAGCACCGCGAGCGCGAACAGGCTGGCGGCGACGTTGACGAGCGATTCGAGGGCATCGGACAGCAGCCCGATCGAATCCGTCATGCGCGCAGCGCCGAACTTCAGCGCCACCGTCGCGACCGACGTCGCGATCGAGAGCACCGCCATGCGCTTGGTGGGGGTCAACGCGGGCTCCGCGGCCGGTCGGGTCCCCATTCTGCCAAGGCGGCACGCGCGGCGCTCTGCCGCGCTGCCGCGCTGTCCGCCGGCGGGCCGATCTGGCACCTTAGACGGACCGCCGCCGCCCGAGCCCGCGCCGACCGTGACCCCGGCCACCTGCGCCAACTGCGACGCCCCGCTGACCGGACCGTACTGCGCACAGTGCGGGCAGCACGCCCATGAGAGCGCCCGCTCGCTGGCCGCGCTGTGGCACGACGGCTGGCACGTGCTGACGCACCTCGACGGACGGCTGTGGGCGACGCTGCATGCGCTCCTGTTCCGCCCCGGACAGCTGACGCGCGAGTACTTCGCCGAGCGCCGCGCCCGCTACCTGCCGCCGGTGCGCCTGTACCTGGTGCTGAGCG
>DATKOP010000057.1:0-17044 GCA_035524595.1 Steroidobacteraceae bacterium
GGCGGCGGTGGACGCCCTGGCCGGGCGCCTGCGGACCGACGGCTACCCGGTGCTCGACGGACCCCGCCGCACCGGCGACGGCTACTACGAAGCCGTGGTGCTCGACCCCGACGGGAACCGCGTGGAGATCTGCGCGGCGCCCGCGAACACCTGACGATCGCCGGGCGCGGATCGTCGCCTTTGAACCGCGCACGCTTTCTCGTCGGCGGCCCGGGCCGGGCGTGCCGGGCGCCGCGCCGGCCGGCCGGTATCGCCGCGCGGCCGCCGTTCTGACATGCGGTTGCGACGGCCGGGGGCGGCCGGACGCGCCGCGACCGTCCGCGGCCGGTGGCCGCGCCCGTTGCACCGCAGGGCGAGCATGACGCGCACGGATCCTGCCCCTCGCTTCTATCTCGGCGCCGCGTTGCTCGCGTCGGTGCTGCTCGGCGTCTATGCCGGTGCCGCGGCGCTGCGGGACGGGGCGGCGGCCGACGCGGCGCTTCGGCTCTGGAGCTTCGTCGTGACCGTGCTGCTGGCCGGCTGGATCGTTGCGGACAGCCGCGGCCGCGCGGGCGTCCCGGCGCCGTTCTGCTTCGGCTTCCTGGCGTTCTGCTTTGCGCTCCCCTATGCGCCGTACTACCTCTTCAGGACGCGTGGGCGGCGGGGCCTGCTGTGGATCCCGGGCGCGATCGCGCTCTTCGGCATCTGCTTCATCGCGGGATTCCTGTTGCCGCTGCTCGTGAACTGGGCCATCTGACCACCGGCTGGAAGGACCGTGAACGACCCATCGCCAGGCGAAGTGTCGCGCCCGATGCCCGCCGCAACCCGGCGCAGAGGCGCCGGCCGGCCCTGATCGGGGGTGTGCTCGGTGCAGGATCCCGACACGCTGCTGGCCGCTGCGCTTCGAGACTGGGTCGCGTCGCTGCCCGACGGAACCGCGATCCTGTCCCGGATCGCGCCGGCGAAGGGCGGGGGCGCGGGCTACGAGGTCGTACCGTCCCGAAGCGGAGCCGCACCGATCTGCCTGCGGGTCGCCGGCGCCCCCGAGTACTTCACGCTCGAGGTCGGGCGCTTTGCGCGCTTCGAGGAGCTGCCGCTCTCGGTCGAGGGCGTTGGCAAGATGTGCGCCTCGGTCGCGTGCGGCGGGTTCCTCGAGGAGCGCTGGCAGCTCGGCGGGCTCACGCTCGCGCGCCGGGCCTCGCTGATCGTGGGCGGCGACTCGACACTGCGCTGGGGCACGCAGAGCCCGCTCTTTCCGGTGCCGTTCGCGCACTGGGTGCGGCACGCGCCCGAGCCGTGGCTGGGCTAGCGTGAGGCGCGGCCCGCCACTCCCGGCCGAGGCGACACCCCGTCGGCCGGCGACCGGGCGGCGCGCCTCGGCCACCGGTCGTCGCTGATCGGCGCCGATGCCCACGTTCGTCGCCCTGCTGCGCGGTGTCAACGTCGGCGCCGCGAAGCGCGTGCCGATGGAGGAGCTGCGCCGGCTGCTCGCCGCGCGCGGCTACACGCGCATCGCAACCGTGCTCAACAGCGGCAACGCGGTGTTCGACGCCGCCGGGGGCACGGCCGCGAGCCACGCCGCGACCGTCGCGGCAGCGATCGGCGACGGGCTCGGGATCGAGGTGCCGGTGGTCGTCAAGTCGGCGCGCGAGCTCGCCGCGATCGTCGCCGGGAATCCGCTCTGCGGCGCGGGCGTCGATCCCTCGCGCCTGCTGGTCGCGTTCGCGCGCGACCGCCGCACGCTCCTGGACCTGGCCGCGATCGCCCCGCTCGTCGCCGCGCGGGAGCGTTTCTTCCTCGGCCCGCGCGCCGCGTACCTCTCGTGCCCCGCCGGCATCCTCGAGAGCCCGGCGTGGGAGGCGCTCCTCGGCCGGTCGCGCAGCGTCGTCACGACCCGCAACTGGGCGACCGTGCTCAAGCTGCAGTCGCTCGCAAGCTCGGCGGACGCAGGGCCCGGCGCCTCGCGTCGGTGATGCGCGCGACCCCCGGACGAGTTCGACGACATCGCCGCGGCCGGTCGCGGCGCCGTCATGACGACCCTCGTGATCCGCCGCTTCCGCGACGGCCGGATCGCCGGGTCCCGGGGCGCGCCCGACGTCGCCGGCCGCTGCCGGCTCCCGCTCGAGGCGCCGGCCGCGGCCGTCCGCTCGCGGTCGCGGGCGGTATACTGCCGGGCGATCGGCGCCGGCCCGCGAGCCGGGTCGTCCGCCGGCGGGGAGCGCTCCGTGCAGATCCTGAGGGTGCTGGCGGCGGGAGTGGTTGCCGGGCTCGCCGCCAACGCGACCGGCTACGCGATCACCGGGCGCCTCTTCCACCGCTACCAGTCGCTGACGCCGCACACCTGGCGGGCGAGCGAGTCCTTTGCGCAGTACCGCGACGCGACGCTGGTGCGGCTCGGCGCCTGCGTCGCGATCGCATTCCTGTACGCGGCGCTCGGCGGCGCCGCCCCCTCGGTCGACGGTGCGATCGCGCACGGCGCGGCCTTCGGCGCGATGCTGTGGGCCGCGACCCTGCTGCCGCTCCTGCTCGAGCTCGCGCTGTTCGTCAACTGGCACCGCGGCTTCGTGCTCGGGATCCTGCTCGACTGGCTGATCGTGTGCCTGCTCGCGAGCGTCGCCGCGGCGATCGCGGCGGGTCGCGCCTGAGGCGCGAGGGGCGGGCGATGCACGATCACCGAACACCCACGCCCGTGCGGCCGGCGGCCGCGCCGCCCCGCCGGTAGCGCCCGTGCCGCGCGCGCGCAAATCCCCGAGTCGAGGCCGCAGCGCACCGCAGCGGGCGGCGGGGCGTGGCGGCGTGACCTTCGCGACGATGCGCGCGCTCGCGCTCGTGTTGCCCGGGGTTACGGACGGCACCTCCTACGGCACGCCGGCGCTCAAGGTCCGCGGCAAGCTGCTCGCGCGCGTGCACCAGGACGGCGGCTGCCTCGTGCTGCGCACCGGGTTCCTGGACCGGCAGATCCTCCTCGAGTCCGCGCCGCAGGTGTTCTTCATCACCGACCACTACCGGGACCATCCGTGGATCCTGGTGCGCTTCGCGACCGTCGACGCCCGCGCGCTGCCGGACCTGCTCGAGCGCGCCTGGCGCCTCGTCGCGCCGCGGTCGCTGATCGCGCAGCGCGACGGCGGGCTCGCGGGGCGGCGAGCCGCGCGGTGAACACCGGCGCGCGGCGGCTGGTGCTGATCAGGGCGTTCCACACGCTCGTCTGGGCGTTCTTCGCGGGCTCCATCGTCGCGATCGCGCCGCTCGCCTGGCGCGGCGAATTCCGCGCCGCGGGCGTCCTGATCGCGGTCGTGTTCGCCGAGGTGCTCGTCATCGGGCTCAACCGCGGCCGCTGCCCGCTGACCGCGGTGGCGGCGCGCTACACCGAGGACCGGCGCGACAACTTCGACATCTACCTGCCGCAATGGCTCGCGCGCCACAACCAGCGCCTGTTCGGCGGGCTGTACGCGGGCGCCGTCGTGCTCACCGCGGTGCTGTGGAGCCTCAGGCCACCTTGAGCGGCACGCGCCGCCCGCCCTGCGCGGCGTCTGGAGCGGCACCGGGGGATCGGGTAGCCTGCCGCCCGTGCGCCGCGACGCCTGGCCACGGCGCGGCCGTGACCGCAGCCGCGCTCGGTCGCCTGACGGATGACACGCCACGATGTCGGACGCCGCCTACACGTCGATGTTCCTGAACGCCGCCGCCGGGCTCGCGACGCGCCTCTCGGTCGACGGGGTCGCGATCTACAGCGTGCGCTACGACTACCCGGCCTTCGGCAGCTGGGAGTTCGTCGCCGGCCGGCGCCGCAGCCGCGTGCGCGTCGTCTGGGACGGCAAGGACGCGGTGCTGCGGGTGTCGGCGGCGCGCCTCGCCGGCCCGGCCGGGGCGCCCGACTGGCGGCCGGTGTCGGAGACCGACTTCGCGAAGCGCCGCTCGGAGCACGCGGAGATCTTCGCGGCCGCCTACACCGCGATCCGGCAGCACGCCGACGCGTGACGTCGCAGCATCGCGACGCCCGCGCCTCGCCGCTCGTCGCGATGGCGCCGGTCGCGCTACTCTTCGCCCCGGTGCGGACCTGCCGGCCGCCGACGGACCTGCGATGGAAGCGCTCGCCACCTACATTCGAACCCGCTGTCCCGAGGGGCTCGCGCTCGCCGACGCGGTGCAGCTCTGCATGCACATCTACCGCACCGGCGAGGGCATCCCCGCGGGCCTGCGCCCGCTCGCCTCGAGCGGGCCGCTCGCGAAGGCGTTCGCGAGCCTCGCCGCGAGCGGCTGGGTGCGGCGCCCGGACCCCGACACCGACGTCTCGGCGGTCGAGTTCTGGGCGGTGGTGGTGACCTCCGCGACCCGCGACACCGCCTGGCGCTACGACGCGGAGGAGGGCCGGCAGATCGCGGCCCGCCTCGGCGGCTCCGGCTGAAGCGCCGGCGGCGCGCGGCGGCTTGCCGCCGGACGGCAACGCCGCTACGTTGATGCGGGTCGGTCCCCGCACGTGCGGCCTGCTCGCCGCCCCGCCTCGGACCGGGAGGCGCCGATGCCGTCCATCCCGTGCCCTGCACCCGGGCCCGCGCCGCGCGCGGCCTGCGGCCTGAGCCATCGCCGGTCGCGCCCGTGATCCGGATCCGCGAGATCGACCACGTGGTGCTGCGCGTCGCGGATCTCGAGGCGATGCTCGGCTTCTACTGCGGCGTGCTCGGCTGCCGCATCGAGCGGCGCCAGGACGAGCTCGGGCTCGTGCAGCTGCGCGCCGGCCGCTCGCTGATCGACCTCGTCACGGTGACGGGCGTGCTCGGCGCCGCCGGCGGCGCCGGGCCGGGCGCGGGCGGTCGCAACATGGACCACTTCTGCGTGCGGGTGGAGCCGTTCGACGCGGCGGCGATCCGCAGCTTCCTCGCGACGCACGGCCTGGTCGCGGGCGAGGTCGCCCCGCGCTACGGGGCGGAGGGCGAGGGTCCCTCGATCTATCTCGCCGACCCCGAGGGCAACACGGTCGAGCTCAAGGGGCCGCCGGCGGCGCCCGCCTGAGGCGCGCTGGCCGTTGGTCGCCCGCGGCGGATCGCCGCGGCGGGCGCGATCGGGTAGCCTCGACGCCCGGCGTGGACCGCGCCGCCGCCGATGCAAGACCGAAGAGCCATGGCCGACGCCGACGCATCGCTCGCCTTCCTGACCGCGCTGGCCGCGCTCGCGACCCGCCTCGCGGCGGACGGCGTCGTGGTCCACGCGGTGAGCTACCAGTCGCATGGCTTCGGCGGCTGGGAGGTGGAGGCCGGCCGGCGCCGCACGCGCGTCCGGGTCCGCTGGCAGGGGAAGGACCGGCAGCTCGTCGTCGAGACGGCGGAGCTCGCGAGCGGATCGCACGCGCGCAGCTGGCAGCTCGTCGAGGAGCACGACTACCGCGACCGGCGACCCGAGCTCGCGCCGCTCCTTGCGACGACCCATGCCGCGATCACCGCGCACGCGGGCGTCTAGCCGACGCAGTCGCCGCGACCGCCGCCCCGCGACCGCCTGAGTGAGGAGTGCCGCCGCCATGACCGCCTACCTCGAGCCGACCCAGCAATCCGGCCGCGCGTTCGTCGCCCGCGGCCTCGCCGGCCGGGTCGTGATGCTGAACCTGCTGCGCTACCGCGAGCGCGCGGACTACTCGCGCTCGCCCGAGCTCGACCCGGGCAAGCCGCTGAGCGGCGAGGCGGCCTACCGGCTCTACATGGCGCACACGCTGCCGTACCTCGAGCGCTCGGGCGGGCGCGTGCTGTTCTTCGGCCGCGGCGGGCCGTTCCTGATCGGTCCCGAGGGCGAGCGCTGGGACGCGGCGCTGCTCGTCGAGCAGGCGAGCCCCGCGGCGTTCCTGGCCTTCGCCGCCGATGCGGCCTACCTCGCCGGCCTCGGACACCGCACCGCGGCGCTCGCCGACTCGCGGCTGCTGCCGCTCGAGCCGCAGCACCCCTGAGCGCGCCGCGACCGGAGGACGAGCGTGCCACTCCTCTACCGCACATCGGACGCCGCGTTCGCGCAGGCGGCGGTGGATGCGCTGCTGAAGCGCGGCATCGACGCCTACGCGACCGGCACGGGCGGCGGCGCGCGTGGCGCCGCCGACACCGGGCCCGCGGAGTTCAGCATCTTCGTGCGCTCCGCCGCCGACACCAGGCGCGCGACCCGGATCCTGTCGCACCTCGGCGCCGCGCCGCCGCGGCCGGCGCGGGCCGCGCCGCCGCGCTGGCTCGTCTGGGCCGGGGTGCTGGCGGTCGTCCTGCTCGCGATGCTGCTCGCGCTCAACTTCGGCGGGCCTTGACGGGCCCGCGGCCGCCGGCCCACTACCGGCGGCCGCGCCCGCGCGGGTACGATCGGCGCTGCGGCCGGCGGGCGCTTCCCGGGCCGCGGAGCCGCATGACGCCGCGTCGCTACGACCTCTACCTGCTCACGCGCCAGAAGGTGATGCTCGGGCTGCCGATCGTGCTGCTCGCGCTGCTGCCCGTCGTGCCGCTCGTGCTCGCGAGCGGCGGCGTCCTGCCCGCGCCCGCGGGCGGGCGGCTGCCGCCGGGCCTGCCGCTCGTCCCGGCGGTGATCCTCTGGGCGCTCGCGGCGCTCGCGGCGTGGGCGGTGGCGTCGATCCCGTACCAGCTGACCGTGACCGCGGGCGGTCTCCTGGAGTTTCGCTCGCTGCGCGGCACCGAGAGCGTGCCGGTCGCCGAGGTGGAGTCGGTCGCGCCCGGCCGGCTGCGCTGGCTGCAGTGGCCGGCGGGCGTGCTCGCGCTCACGCACCGGCGCGGCGAGGTGCAGTTCATCGGCCAGTTCACCGACCAGCACGTGCTCCTCTCGGAGCTTAGGCGCACGAACCCGGCCATCCGGATGCTCGGATGCTAGCGGCGCTTGGCCGATGACGGACGACGGCTGGAGCAGCGTCGCCGACTTCCCCGAGCGCGTCGCGGCGGAGGCCGTGCTCGGCATCCTGGCCCGCGACGGCCTGCCGTGCTACATCGCCTCCGACGCGCACGTCCCGGGCCTCGGCTCGGTGTTCTCGATCCGGGTGCCGCAGGCCTGCGTCGCGCGCGCCCGGGCGCTGATCGGCGAGGGCCTCGTCTCGGACGCCGAGCTCACCGCGCTCGCGCTCGGCGTGCCGCGCGCGGAGCCCGACGACTGAGTGCGCCAGAGGGCGCTTGGCGAGCGATCGCCGCGGGGTGGCCGATGCTGTACATGATCGTCGAGACCTTCAAGCCCGGCGCCGCGGTAGAGATCTATCGCCGCGCCCGCAGCCGCGGGCGCCTGCTGCCGCCCGGCCTCGAGTACGTCGACAGCTGGGTCGACTTCGAGTACGCGCGGTGCTTTCAGCTGATGCGCACCGAGGATCGCGCGCTGATCGACGCCTGGATCCACGCCTGGAGCGACCTCGTGGGCTTCGAGGTGATCGCGGTGCGCAGCTCCGCCGAGGCCGCGAGCGCGATCGCGGCCGAGCTCTAGGCCGGGGCGCCGCGTGGCCGCGCCGCCGCCGGGCCACCTGCGCCGCGGCCTTTGGATCGCGGCCGCGCTCGCGCTCGCGCTGGTGGCGGTCGCGGTGGCGGCGGTGGCCGGCGCCTACGACGGGCGCTGCGGCGGCTACTTCCCGGGGCTCTCGGCGCCGCGTCCGTGCTCGCTCGGCGAGTACCTCGCGGGCGACCTGCCGGCGCTCCTCTTGCTGCTCGGCGCGAGCTACTGGCCCTGCCTCCTCTTGGTCGCGCTGCCGCCCGCGATCGGGTGGTGGCGCGACCGCCGGCGTTGAGGCGCCTCTCGTCGCGGCTCAGCCGACGACCACCTCGCTGATCTGCACGAGCGGCGTCAGGTTGGTGTAGTTCGGGATGTCCGCCATGATCTCCTTGGCGTGCGGGCCGAAGCCGGCCTGGAAGGCCTCCACCGACTCGCAGTAGATGTGGCACATGCCGACGTAGGGCGCGGCCGTGCCCGGCGCGCCGCCGGCGAGGCCCCGGTCCACGGTGTAGAAGCGGCAGGCCGCCCCCATGCGCGCCTTGACGAGCGGCATGTGCCGGTCGCGGTAGTAATCGTGATCGAAACGGGCGTCGGGCGCGTTCGGATAGAGGACGCTGACCTTGATCATGGCTCGCTCCGGGTGGGCACAGGCAGGCCGAGCGTGCCCGAGCGTCCGGGGCGCGGCAAGCGGGTCCGCGCGCGCGAAGGCGCCGGCCCGGGACAGCGCGCGTCGCCCCCGCTAGAGTGAGCCGCCGCCGCGGGCGCTCCGCGGCACGGACGGGAGCCCCGGGGAGACGTGATCGTGCCTGCGCCCATCGTCTATTTCGAGATCGCCGGGCCCAGGGCCGCCGGGCTGCCCGGGTTCTACGGCGAGGTGTTCGGCTGGCCCGCCGACGCGGGCTCCGTCCCGGCGTCGGCGACCGGCGGGCTCTGCGGGGCGCTTCGCGAGGACCCGGCCGAGAAGGTCCTCTACCTCGGCGTCGCCGACATCGACGCGGCGCTCGGCCGGATCGAGGCCGCGGGCGGCGTGGTCGTGCTGCCGCGCACCGTCGTGCCCGGGGTCCGCGCCTACGCGCTCTTCCTCGACCCCGCCGGCAACCGGCTCGGGCTCGTGGAGCAGGGCGGCGCCGGGTCCTGAGCGGCCGCGCCGCGCCCGCCGCGGCGGGCCGGCGCGGATCCCTGCTAGGCTTCGGGCGCGGATGTCGGCAGCTCTGGTGGACCGCCATGGATGATCCGTCCCGCGCCGGCGCGCTCGAGGTGGCCGAGGGCGAGCGGCTGCCGGGCAGCCCCTGTGCCTGCTGTGCGGGCCCGGGCGAGCTCGTCTGGGGCTTCGTCAACGACGCGGGCTCGGGCCCGGTGTGCGTCTACTACGTGCACTGGACCCTCGGCCGCGCCGACCACGGCGCGCACTTCGACCTGATCGTCGGCCCGTGGGGCGCGGGCACCGGTCCCGCCGACCGGATCGGCGTCTCGCTCGTCTACCGGCGCGACGTCGGCGCGTTCACGGTGATCGACGCGGCCGAGCGCCCCTTCGCCGAGGCGCAGCGGCTGTTCTCGCGGGCGCTCGGGCGCGAGGAGGTGGTGACCACCCCGATCGCCGCGAGCGTCTATCGCCTCGTCGACGCGATCTGGCTCGGCGACTCCCGGATCGGCGAGCTGCGCGCGCGCCGTGGCGGCTGAGGCGCCCCGCTTGCGGCCGCGCGGCGCGCCGTGGAATCCTCCCCATCCCGACCGCGGCGCGAGCGCCGCCGGAGACCGGCCGTGACCGAGCGCCTCGAGGCCGCGCCCGCGGGCACGGCCAGGGTCCACGAGGGCGGCTGCGCCTGCGGGCGGCTGCGCTTTCGCTCGCTCGCCGCGCCCCTCGACACCGGCTACTGCCACTGCCGGCTCTGCCAGCGCACGACCGGCGCGCCGCTCCTCGCCTACGTCTCCTTCCCGGCCGGCGCCTTCGCCTACACCGCCGGCACCCCGGCCGAGTACGTCTCCTCGGCGATCGGGCGGCGCGAGTTCTGCGGCCACTGCGGCACGCAGATCGCGTTCCGGCGCAACTCGGGCGCCGTCACCGTCGACGTCAACTCGGGCGCGATGGACGAGCCCGACCGCTATCCGCCGGCGCGCCACATCTGGTGCACGAGCCGCATCGCCTGGGTCGAGCTCGGCGATGCGCTGCCGAGGTACCCGGAGGGCGCCGAGGCCGGACCGTCGGGCTGAGGCCGCGGTGCGCGCGCCGCTCCCGCTCGAGCTCGTCCCGATCCTCGCCGACGGGCGGCCCGCGGACCCGGCCGTCGACCTCGGCGCGGTGCCCGGGGACGTGCTCGCCTCGACGCTCGCGGTGTACCGCGCGCACGGCTTCGCGCCGCCGTTCATCGGCTACCTCGCGGTCGCGGGCGGCCGCGCGGTCGGGACCTGCGCCTTCCCGGCGCCGCCCGCGGGCGGGCGCGTCGAGATCGCCTACTACACCTTCCCGGGCGGCGAGGGGCGCGGCATCGCGACCGAGATGGCGCGCCGGCTGGTCGCGCTCGCGCACGGCGCATCGCCCCCGGTCGCGGTCTACGCCCACACCCGGCCGGCGCCGGGCGCCTCGGCGCGGATCCTCGCGCGCCTCGGCTTCGCCTGCGCGGGCCTCATCGACCACCTCGAGGACGGCCCGCTCTGGGAGTGGCGGCTCGCGCCCCCTGCGCCCGCCCTTCCCGGCGGGCGCGCGCCGCGCTAAGTTCTGCGCCCCGGGAGTCCCGCCATGCACAGCTACACCGCCTACCTGCGCGTCCGCCACCCGTCGATAGACCCGGGCGAGATCACGCGCGAGCTCGGCCTCGAGCCCGCGCACGCCTGGGCGGCCGGCTCGCCGCGCGGCGAGAGCGCCGCCGCGCGCGGTGCGCACGTGCAGTCGTACTGGTTCGCGCCGCTCGGCGAGTCGGTGTGGCAGCGCGCCATGGCCGGGCACGCCGACTCCGGGCCCCTGGGGCGCGCCTGGGCGCCGCCGCTCGAGGCCTTCCTGCTGTCGCAGATCCGCCTGCTCGCGCCGCACCGCGGCTTCTTCGCGCGCCTGTCCACCGAGGGCGGCAGCTGCGAGCTCGCGGTGACCCTGAGCGCGCGCGAGCGCTTCAGCGTCGAGCTGCCGCCGGGGCTGCTGCGCTCGCTCGCCGAGCTCAACATCGCCTTCACGCTCGACGTCAGCACCGGCGAGGAGCCGGTGGCGCACTAGCGGGACGAGGCGCCCGTGCTCTCGAGCTGCATCGGGTGCGGGGTCGAGCTCGAGGCCATCGAGGGCCCGGTGCACCGCTACCTCGAGTCCTCGCCGGCCTGCTGGGCGGCGTACGGCGCGGTGCTCGAGCGCGAGTACTCGGACCGCGCCTACGGCGGCGTGCACCGCTACACGGTGGACGCCTACGCCGTGCAGCATCCCGGCCGGCGCTCGCCGCAGACCATCCAGTCGGCGGCGGTGCACCTCATCCGCCTCTGCCTCATGCTCGAGGAGGGCATCTCGGCGACCGTCGCGGTCGCCGCGATCGTGGCGGCCGCCGCGCGCAAGGCGGACTACCACTGGCTCGAGCCGCCGGCGAGCCGCGGCACGCTGACGGTGGCCTACGCGCGCGCGGCGGCCACCCCCGCCGAGCACCAGGCGCGCGTGCGCGAATGGGCCGAGTGCGCCTGGCAGGCCTGGGCGCCGCACCACGCCCAGGTCCGCGCCTGGCTGCCCGCCGCGCCGCGCCGGCGCGCGTGAGCGCGCGCCCCGGGCCGCGCCCGCCCGCGGCGCCCGCGCGCGCCGGCGCCGCGCGATGAGGCGCTGGGACTGGCTGCCGCACGCGCTCGTCGTGCTCGCGGCGGCGGGCGGCCTGTACCTCGTCGTGCGGCTCGCCTCGCGCGCATGGGGCGAGCGCTGGCTGGCGTTTCGGCGCCGGCCGCGCTGGCTGCAGTGGGCCGCCGCGCTCGCGCTCGTCTGGGTCGCGCTGCGCGTCAGCCGGCTCGGCTGGCGCGCGTTCCTCACCTTCGCCGGCCTCGTCGTCGCGCTCGCCGTCTGGGGCGAGCTCGCCGCCCACGACCTCGGCCGCGCGCGGCCGCGCGACCGGCGCGCCGCCCCTTGACGCGCCGCGGCGCGCGCCGATACTGTGGCGCGCGCCAGGTCGGACGCCGAGGACATGCCATGCGAGAGCCCGCGGATATCTCCTCCGGTCAACGCACGGCGACCCGCCCGCCCGCCGCCGAGCCGCCGCGCCTCGTGGCGCTCGACCCCGAGGTGCTGCGCTGGTTCGGCGAGCTCGCGCTGCGCGGCGGCACCGACCCCGAGGCGCTGATCAACTCGGTGCTCCGGGACTACATGGGCCGCTCCGGCGAGCCGCTCGAGCGCACCCTGCGACGCGTGCTCCGCGAGGAGCTGCGCAAGGCGGGCTAGCCCGTGCCGGTGGCGCCGCCGGACCCGCTCGCCGCCGGCGGCGTACTGCCGCTCGCCGCGGCGCGCGCGCGCCTCGCCGGGCTCCCGGGCGCGCTCTACACCGAGCTCCTCAGCCACGGCACGCTCAGCATCGAGATCTACGCGCCGCGCGGCGTCGATGAGCAGCAGCCGCACACGCGCGACGAGGTCTACGTGGTCGCGAGCGGCGCCGGCGAGTTCCACTGCGGCGATCGCCGCCAGCGCTTCGGTCCCGGTGACCTGCTGTTCGTGCCGGCGCACGTCGAGCACCGCTTCGTCGACTTCAGCGCCGACCTCGCGCTCTGGGTGATGTTCTACGGGCCCGAGGGCGGGGAGCGGCCGTGACCGACCCCGCGGTGCGCGCGCTCCTCTGGCCGGTGCTCGCGCAGGTGGCGCTGACGGCGCTCGTCTGGGTGCTGCTCTACGTCGCCCGGCTCGGCGAGATGACGCGCCGGCGGATCGACCCGCAGCGGGTCGCGACCAGCCGGCTCGCGGCGGGCGTGCTCGAGGACGTCGCCGCGGCCGACAACTTCCGAAACCTCTTCGAGGTGCCGGTGCTGTTCTACGCGGTGGTGCCGCTCCTCGTGCTCGCCCACGCCGCGACCGGCGCCGAGCTCGCGCTCGCCTGGGCCTTCGTCGGCCTGCGTGCGCTGCACAGCCTGATCCACGTCGGCTACAACCGCGTCATGCACCGCTTCCTCGCCTACGTCGCGAGCACGCTGTGCGTGTTCGCGATGTGGCTCCTGCTCGGCGTCGAGCTGTGGCGGCAGTCCTGAGCGCCGCCGCGCCCGGGGCGACGCAGGGCGCATGACCCGGGCCGCCGCCAGCGCCTCCGCCCCGTGGCTGCACGGGGCGCTCGTGCCGTTTCGCACCGCGCTCTTCGTCGAGCTCTGGGTCGCGAGCCTGGCCTCGAACTTCGGCACGATGTTCCAGACCGTCGGCGCCGCGTGGCTGATGACGACGCTGGCGCGCTCCTCGGACCTCGTCGCCTTCGTGCAGGCGGCGACGGCGCTGCCGATCATGTTCCTGTCGGTGCCGGCCGGCGCGATCGCCGACATCTGGGACCGGCGCGCGCTGATGCTGCTCGCGCAGCTCGGCATGCTGGCGGCGGCGGCGCTGCTGACGCTGCTCGCCTACCGCGGCGGCCTGACGCCCTGGTCGCTGCTCGGCTTCACGTTCCTGCTGGGCTGCGGCAGCGCCGTCTACGGCCCGGCCTGGCAGTCCTCGGTCGGCGAGCAGGTGCCGGCGGCGCAGGTGCCGGCGGCGGTCGCGCTCAACAGCCTCGGCTACAACATCGCGCGCACCGTCGGCCCGGCGCTCGGCGGCGCGATCGTCGCGGTCGCCGGCGCCGCGGTCACGTTCCTGTGCAACACGCTCTCGTACTGCGGCCTGATCGTGGTGCTGGCGCGCTGGCGGCGGCCGGCGCCGCCGGCGGCGCTGCCGCCGGAGAGCATCGGCGCGGCGATCGGCGCCGGGCTGCGCTACGCGCGGCTCTCGCCCTCGATGCGCATGGTGCTGGTGCGGAGCGCGCTGTTCGCGCTCCTCTCGAGCGCGCTCTGGGCGACGCTGCCCCTGGTCGCGCGCGACCTCCTGCACGGCGGCGCGCTGACCTACGGCTTCCTGCTCGGCGCCTTCGGCGGCGGCGCGGTGCTGGCGGCGCTCGCGATCACGAGCCTGCGGCGCCACTACAGCGCGGACGCGATCGTGACCGTCGCCTCGGCCGTGTTCGGCGTGGTCACCGTCGTGATCGCGGTCTCGCCCTGGAGCAGCCTGTCGGCGCTCGTGATCGTCGCGGCCGGCGCCGCCTGGGTGCTGTCGTTCTCGACCTTCAACGTGACGACGCAGATCTCCTCGCCGCGCTGGGTGGTCGGGCGCACGCTCGCCTTCTACCAGACCGCGGCCTTCGGCGGCATGGCCTTCGGCAGCTGGCTGTGGGGCACCTACGCCGAGTACGGCTCGCTGCGCGCCAGCCTGCTGACCGCGGGGCTGCTGCTCGTCGCCTCGGTGGCCCTGGCGCGGCGCTGGCCGCTGCACGCCGCCGGCGCCGTCGACCTCGGGCCGCTGCGCGTGCTGCCGGAGGAGCACGGCAGCCGCGGCATCGACCCGGAGGCGGGCCCGGTCGTGATCTCGATCGAGTACCGCGTCGCGGCGGCGGACGCGGCCGAGTTCGTGCGCGCCGCCTACGCGCTCGGCCGCACGCGCCGCCGCGACGGCGCGCGGCGCTGGTCGCTGATGCAGGACCTCGACGAGCCCGGCCGCTTCATCGAGCGCTACCAGGCGGTCACCTGGCTCGACCACCTGCGCCAGTGGCAGCGGGCGACGCTCGCCGACCAGGGGGTGCGCGAGGCGGTGCTGCGCCTGCACCAGGGGCCGGAGCCGCCGCGCGTCAGGCACCTGCTCGGGCGGGCGCCCGGGGATCAGGGTTTCCCTGAGGAGTAGCGCGCCGGGGCGGGCGCCCGCCCCGCCGGCCGCCCGGCGCGACGCCGGGCCCCGCGAGGCACTAGACTATGCGGCTACCCGCCCGGGCACCGGGCCGCCGGATGCAGGACCGCCGAGAGACATGGGCCGCATATTCGAAGTCCGCAAGCACGCCATGTTCGCGCGCTGGAACCGGATGGCGAAGCAGTTCCACCGCGTCGCCAAGGACATCAACATCGCCGTCAAGGCCGGCGGCAGCGACCCGAACTCGAACCCGGCGCTTCGGCGCTGCATCCAGAACGCGCGCGCCGTCAACATGCCGAAGGACAAGGTCGAGGCCGCGATCAAGCGCGCCGCCGGCAAGGACGCGGCCAGCTTCACGGTCGTCATCTACGAGGGCTACGGGCCGCACGGGGTCGCGATCCTGGTCGAGGCGGCGACCGACAACCCGACCCGCACGGTCGCGAGCGTGCGCCACAACTTCGCCAAGTACGGCGGCAACCTCGCGACCAGCGGCAGCGTCAGCTTCCAGTTCAAGGAGATGGGCGTCTTTCGCCTGAGCCCGGAGGGCATCGACCAGGACGACCTCGAGCTCTACCTGATCGACCACGGCCTCGAGGAGATGGGCGAGAGCACCGGCGAGAAGGGCGAGCCGCAGCTCGTGATCCGCTGCGCGCTCAACGACTTCGGCGCGCTGCAGAAGGCGCTCGAGGACCGCGGCATCGCGCCGCTGTCGGCCGAGCGCGAGTTCGTCTGCCTGACGCCGACCGAGCTGCCCGAGGAGCAGGCCAAGGAGGTGCTCGAGCTCATCGACGCGCTCGAGCAGGATGACGACGTCCAGAAGGTCTTCCACACGCTTGCGTAAAAGGTCCCGCGCCATGCAGATGCTTCGCCCGCTCGTCGTGCTCGCCGCGCTCTGTGCGGCCACCGCCCAGGCGCAGACCCCGCCCAAGAAGTTCGCGCAGCCCGCGACCGTGCGCGAGCTGCTCGCGAGCTCGCAGCCCTCCGACTGGCGCCCGCTCGATCCCGAGCACACGCTCTACCTCGAGCTCGCGACCGGGCGCGTGGTCATCGAGCTCGCGCCCGTGTTCGCGCCGCGGCACGTCGCCAACATCGAGAAGCTGGCGCGCGGCCACTGGTACGACGGGCTCGCGATCGTGCGGCTGCAGGACAACTTCGTCGCCCAGTGGGGCGATCCGCTCAACTCGACGCCCGAGGTCGGCGAGAAGCGCCTGCCCGCCGAGTTCACGCGCAGCGCCGCGGCGCTGCCGTTCACGCGCCTCAAGGACCCGGACACCTACGCGCCGGAGGTCGGCTTCGTCGACGGCTTCCCGGCGGCGCGCAGTTCCGCCGACGGCGAGGCCTGGCCGGTGCACTGCTACGGCATGGTCGGCGTCGGCCGCGACAACGACCCGGCGACCGCGATCGGCACCGAGCTGTACGTCGTGATCGGCCACGCGCCGCGCCAGCTCGACCGCAACGTGGCGCTGGTCGGGCGGGTGGTGGCCGGCATCGACCTGCTGTCGTCGCTGCCGCGCGGCACCGGCGAGCTCGGCTTCTACGAGCAGCCGGAGCAGCGCGTGCCGATCCAGTCGGTGCGCGTCGCGGCGGAGCTGCCGGCCGCCGAGAGGAAGCTCTACGAGACGCTGCGCACCGACGCGCCGATCTTCCAGAAGCTGATCGAGCTGCGGCGCAACCGCAAGGACGCCTGGTACAAGGTGCCGGCCGGCCGGGTCGACGTCTGCAACGTGCCGGTGCCGGTGCGCGAGCGCGCCGAGAAGGCCGAGCGCGCCGACAAGCCCGACAAGCGCGGACCCTAGGCGCCGATCAGTCCGTCGATCGCCCGGCGCTCGGCAGCCGCGAGCTCGAACTCGAAGATCGCGAGGTCCTCCCGCAGGTGCAGGGCAGAGCGGGTCCCCGTCAGCGGCACGACGCCGGCGTGCGTCAGGTAGCGGAACAGGATCTGCGCGGCGGTCCGCTGATACTTCGCGGCCAGGCTCGCGATCGTGGGACTTGCGAGAAGCTGCGGGTTCGCCGTCAGGGTCCAGAAGCTCTGGTAGACGATCCGGTGATCGCTGCAGAACGCGCGCAGCTCGCGGTCGTAGCGCGTCGCGGCGTGGAACCGGTTCTGGAGCACGGCCGGCTTGATGCGGGCGAAGCGGTACAGCGCCTCGAGCTCGTCGAGCGAATAGCAGTTGCTGAGGCCGGGCTGCAGCACGTGCCCGGTGTCGACCAGCGCCTCGATCGCCTGCCAGACGACCTCGGTCTGACTTCGGGTCGGCAGCGGCGAGTGCAGCAGCAGGCAGTCGAGGTAGTCGGTCTGCAGGTTCCGGCGTGAGGTCGCGCACGACTGGGCCACCTGCTCCGCCAGCGGCGCCGTCGCGTCATAGGGAATCCGCGCCGGATCGTGCCCGGACACGGGCGTGAACTTCGTCTGGAGGTACAGGTCGCCGCGCGCGAGCCCGCCGTTGGCCGCTGCCGCCACCGCTCGGCCGACGCCGGCCTCGTCGTAGTGCTTCGGCTGGCAGGCGGTGTCGATGCCGCGAAATCCCTGCCGGATCGCGGTCGTGACCAGCGACTCCGTCTGCAGCTCCTTCCAGGCGGTGCCGTACAGGATCGCGGGCATCCGGACACCGACGGAGGTGGCGAGCGGGACCATGCGGCATTCTAGGGCGAGCGCAGACAGGGCGGGCCGGGCGGCCGGGTTTCGACGACCGGTGCCGCGGGGCACCACCGGCAGGCCCGATGGGATCCGCGGATCGCGACCCTGCGAAAGCGAGCCTCTGAAGCCCG
>DATKOP010000058.1:0-23410 GCA_035524595.1 Steroidobacteraceae bacterium
CCACGACGATCATCACGATCAGCATGCCGAGCGCCAGACCGAGCATGAAGGCGAGCGACCGTTGGGCGCCGAAGGCGGCACCGGCCGCGGCGAGACTCATCGTGTTCGGCCCCGGCGAGCCGGCGAGGACGAAACCGGCGAGGATGAAAGCGAGAAGTGCGTCCATTTGAACGCAGCATCATGCTGGAAGGCACCGGCGCCGTCTTGAATGAATGTGCATCGACAAGAGAGCAGTGGTCGATGGCATGGCTCTGTTGCCGGTATACTCCTGGATAGGAAGACGGCTGCGTCAACCTCCTCCCTTACCCTCCCCCAATCTCGGGGGAGGGAAACGGCGCGACCCTACCGTGCCCTTGTGAACGCGAGCCAGATGCCGCCGCCGATCAGGCAGGCGCCGCCGGCGCGGTTGATGAGCAGAGCGCGCCGGCGGGAGAGCAGGCTCTGCGCGCGGCCCGCCAGCAAGGCATAGGCGCTGTCGGTCACCGCGCCCATGAGCATCGCGGTGGCGCCGAGCAGCAAAGCCTGTGCGCGGAAGTCTCCGTGGGGATCGATGAACTGCGGAAGGAACGCGCCGAAGAACAGCAGGCCTTTGGGGTTGGCCAGCATCACCAGAAGTCCCTGCAGCATGAAACCGCCGCGTGGCGTCGAGGAACCGCTGCCTCGGTTGCGATCGCCGGAAGCGCGGAGCAGCTTCCAGCCGAGCCAGATCAGATAGGCGGCGCCCGCCAGGCGCAACCAGTCGAACATCCAGCCCAGCGTGCCGATCAGCGCCCCCAGGCCGACGAGGACGGTCGTCAGCAGGACGGCGACGCCGAGCTGGGTGCCCGCCACATTGAGCAGGCCGGCCCGGGCGCCATGCTGCATGCTGTTGCCGACGATCAGGGTGACGGTCGGACCGGGGAGCGGAATGATGACAAGGCAGGCGAGGACATAAGCGGCGTAGAGATGGTTCGACATCCTCTCTCCTCCTCCACTGTTCTCTCGAAGTCGTCTCTACATCTCCTTCGCCCGCTCCCGCAGCACGTATTTTTGCACCTTGCCGGTGACGGTCTTCGGGAGGTCGCCGAAGATCACGTAGTGCGGTCTCTTGAAATGGGCCATGTGTTGCTTGCACCACGCCATCAACTCCTCCGCGGTCGGCGCTGCGACGCCTTCGCGCAGCGCGACGAAGGCGCACGGCGTTTCGCCCCAATGTGCGTCGGGCTTGGCGACGACGGCGACTTCGCGGATGGCGGGGTGGCGGGACATGATCTCTTCGACCTCGAGCGAGGAGATGTTCTCGCCGCCGGAGATGATGATGTCCTTGGAGCGGTCGCGGATCTTGGCGTAGCCGTCGCTGTGCACGACCGCGAGGTCGCCGCTCCTGAACCAGCCGCCGGCGAAGGCGTCGTCGGTGGCGCGCTCGTTCTTCAGGTAGCCCTTCATCGTGATGTTGCCGCGGAACATGATCTCGCCGACGGTGACGCCGTCGGGGGGCACCGGCGCGAGCGTGTCGGGATCGAGCACCGCCATCGCCTCCTGCAGCAGGTAGGCGACGCCCTGGCGGCCGTTGCGCTCGGCGCGCGCCGCGAGCCCGAGCGCGTCCCACTCCGGCTGCTTGGCGCAGACCGCCGCCGGGCCGTAGGTCTCGGTCAGGCCGTAGACGTGGGTCAGCTCGAAGCCGAGCCGCTCCATGCCCTCGATCATCGCCTCCGGCGGCGCGGCGCCCGCGACCATCGCGTGCACGCGGTGCGCGATGCCCGCGCGCCACTCGGCCGGCGCGCTGGCGAGCAGCATGTGCACGATCGGCGCGCCGCAGTAGTGGCTGACGCGCTCGGCGCGGATCAGCCGGAAGATCGCCTCGGCGTCGACCTTGCGCAGACAGACGTTGGTGCCGGCGTTCGCGGCCATGCTCCAGGCGAAGCACCAGCCGTTGCAGTGGAACAGCGGCAGCGTCCAGAGGTACACGGCGTGCGGCGGCACGCCCCAGGTCGTCAGGTTGCAGATCGCGTTCAGGTACGCGCCGCGATGGTGGTAGACCACGCCCTTGGGGTTGCCGGTCGTGCCCGAGGTGTAGTTGAGCGAGATCGCGTCCCACTCGTCCGCCGGTCGCAGCCACTCGAACTCCGGGTCGCCGGAGGCGAGCAGCGCCTCGTAGTCGTGGGCACCGAGCCGCTCGCCGGCGCCGCCGTACTCGGGGTCGTCGACGTCGACCACCGCCGGCGGCCGGGCCAGGAGCTTGAGCGCCCGGCCGATCACCGGCGCGAACTCGCGGTCGGTGATCAGCAGCCGCGCCTCGCCGTACTCGAGCATGAACGCCAGCGACTCGGCGTCGAGGCGCGTGTTGAGGGTGTTGAGCACCGCGCCGGCCATCGGCACGCCGAAGTGCGCCTCGATCATCTCCGGGGTGTTGGCGAGCATCACCGCGACCGTGTCGCCGCGGCCGATGCCGCGGCGCGCCAGTGCCGAGGCGAGCCGGCGGCAGCGTGCGTAGGTCTCGGCCCAGCTCTGGCGCCGCGCACCGTGCACGATCGCCGTGCGCCCGGGGTAGACGCGCGCGCTGCGCTCGAGGAACGACAGCGGCGTCAGCGCCACGAAGTTGGCGGGCCGGCGCTCGAGACCCTGCGCGTACGGATTCGCTGGCATCGCCGTCTCCCGGCTGCGGAACCTGCTACTCGCGCTTGAGCTCGCGGCCCATCAGCGCCTTGACCGCGGCGCGCACGTCGCCGCCCTCGTGCAGCACGCGGTACACCTGCTCGGCGATCGGCATCTCGACCCCGGCGCGGGCCGCGACCGCGCGCACCGCGCGCGCCGCCGGCACGCCCTCGACGACCTGGCCGATGTCGCGCTGCGCGTCGGCGGGCGAGCGCCCGGAGGCGATCGCGAGCCCGAAGCGGCGGTTGCGCGACTGGTCGTCGGTGCAGGTCAGCACCAGGTCGCCGAGCGCGGCGAGCCCCATGAAGGTCTCCTGGCGGGCGCCGAGCGCGACTCCGAGCCGGGTCATCTCCGCAAGCCCGCGCGTGATCAGCGCGATGCGTGTGTTGGCACCATAACCCATGCCGTCGGCGATGCCGGTGCCGATCGCGAGCACGTTCTTGACGGCGCCGCCGACCTCGACGCCGACGATGTCCGGCGAGGTGTAGGCGCGGAAGTTCTGCCCCGACAGGCTCTGCGCGAGCTCGGCCGCGAAGCGCTCGTCGGGCGAGGCCACCGTCATCGCGGTCGGCAGCCCCTGGCCGACCTCGCGCGCGAAGGTCGGGCCCGAGAGCACCGCGATCGGCACGCCGGGCCCGAGCACCGCGCGCGCCACCTGGTGCGGCAACAGGCCGGTCGCGAGCTCGAAGCCCTTGGTGGCCCACGCGACCCGCTGGCCGGGCCTGAGCCACGGCGCGAGCCGCACCAGCGTCTCGCGGAACGCGTGGCTCGGGACGGCGATCAGGATGTCGAGCGCGGCGCCGACGGCGCGCTCGAGGTCAGGCTCGACGCTGAGGCCGGCCGGGAAGTCGGCGCCCGGCAGGTAGCGCACGTTCCTGCGCTCGGCGGCGAGCTGTGCGAGCACGGCCGGGTCGCGACCCCACAGCACCGTCGGCCGGCCGGTGCGCGCGAACTGGATCGCGAGCGCCGTGCCCCACGAGCCGGCGCCGAGCACGGCGATCGGCGCCGGAGTCGGGGCCGCGCCGAGCTCGACCGACATCGCGGGTCGCCGCGGCGGTCGTCAGTTGACCGCGGGCTGGGCCGCCTGGCGCGCGGCCTGCTCGAGCGACTGCTGGAACAGTCCGTCGAAGTTGACCGGCGGCAGCAGGAACGGCGGGAAGCCGCCGCGCAGGATCAGGTCGGACACCGCCTGGCGCGCATAGGGGAACAGCACGCCCGGGCAGAACGCGCCGACCACGCGCCGGGTCTCGTCCTCGGTGTAGCCGCGGATCATGAACAGGCCGCCCTGTTTGACCTCGACGAGGTAGGCCACCTTGTCGGCGATCTTGGCCTCGAGCGTGATCGTCAGCACCACCTCGTGCACGGTGTCGGCAAGCGTCGAGGCCGAGGTGTTCATGTTGAGGTTGAACTGCGGGTTCCACTCCGCCACCTGGATGTTCGGGCCGGTCGGGGCCTCGAAGGAGGCATCCTTGACGTAGATGTTCTGCATCACGAGCTCCTGCGCGTTCTGCTCGGGAGCCGGTGCGGTGCCGGTAGCAATCGGGTCTGCCATGTTGGAATCCTGTGGTGAGCGTCTTGCGATTGAATGAGGCCGGCGCGACCGGCGCGAGTGCCCGTCAGCCGCCGTTCGGCCGAAGCAGCGCGTCGAGCTCGCCGCGCCCTTCGAGCTCGTAGAGGTCGTCCGAGCCGCCGACCGGGCGGTCGCCGATGAAGATCTGCGGCACCGTGCGCCGGCCGCTGCGCGCGACCATCTCGGCGCGGCGCGCGGGCTCGGCCTCGACGTCGATCTCGGTCCAGGCCGCGCCCTTGCGCTCGAGCAGCGCGCGCGCGCGCGCGCAGTAGGGGCACCAGCCCGTCGTGTACATCGTGATCGGCTGCATCGCCACGGCGGACCTCAGTCCTTCACCACCGGCAGATTGTCCTGCCGCCAGGCCGCGAGTCCGCCGCGCAGGTTGTACGCCTTCGTGAAGCCGAGGCGGCCGAGATGGCGCGCCGCGGCGCCCGCGGTCATGCCGCTGTCGCAGTAGGCGATCACGGGCTTGTCCTTGAAGCGCTCGAGCGGCTTCGCGCCGTCGGCGATCGCCGCGCCCGGCACGTGCTTCGCGCCGGCGATGTGGCCGGCGTCGAAGGCCTCGCGCGGCCGGATGTCCACCAGCACCGCACCCGAGTTCACGAGGCGCACGGCCTCGGTCGGCGAGATCGAGCCGAAGGCGGCGGTGCGTGCCCGGAACTCGTGCACGATCACGAGCCCGGCCATCACGACCGCGGCGGCGACCAGCCACGGGTGGTTGGCGAGGTATTGGAGAAACTGCTGCATGTTCAGATACTTCTGCCACCCTGGGCGGCAGCGGGCCCGCCATTATAGCAGCCGGCCGCGGGCCGCTAGGCTCGGCTAGAGTAGCCGCCGTGAAACGCCCCGCCCCGACCCGGCTCGCCGTGCTCTTCGCCCTTTTCGCGCTCGCCGGCGCGGCCGGCTCGGGCGCCACGAGCCCGGCGGACACCGAGGCCGCCCTCGGCCGGGTCCGGACCCGGATCAAGGAGGTCACCGAGGCGGTGCAGGGCGACGTCGCGCGCCGCGACAGCCTCGCCCACGAGCTCAAGGCCGCGGACGAGGCCCTCGCGCTCGCCCGGCAGCGCCTCGAGGACGTGCGCACGCGCCGCTCCGCGAGCGACGCGCGCCACGCCGAACTCAAGGAGCAGAAGGAGCGCGCGGCGCGCGAGCTCGACGCCGAGCGGGCGGCGCTCGCCGCGCAGCTCAGGAGCGCCTACGCCGGCGGCCGCGACGAGGAGCTCAGGGTGCTGCTGAACGCGGGCGACCCGGCGATGCTCGGCCGGATGCTCGCCTACTACGGCTACCTCGGCCGGGCGCGCGCCGACCGCATCCGCGCGATCGACGAGCGCGCGGCGCGGCTCGAGGCCCTCGACGAGGCGCTCGCCACCGAGACCGCGCACCTCGCCGCGCTCGAGGACGAGCGGCGCAAGGAGGCCGCGGCCTACGACGCGGCGCGCGCCGAGAGGCAGCGGGCGCTCGGCGCCCTGCAGGCCCGCATCGCGAGCCGCTCGGCGGAGCTCAAGGACCTGAAGGCCAATGCCGCCTCGCTCGAGGACCTGCTCGCGCGCCTCAGGGCGGCGCTCGAGGACTTCGACAGCCCGGAGTTCGCGGGCCCCGGCGGCCGCGCCCGGCCGTTCGCCGACGTCCACGGCCGGCTGCCGTGGCCGGCGCACGGCCGGCTGCTGGCCCAGTTCGGCGAGCCGCGCGCGGCCGGCCTCAAGTGGCAGGGGCTCCTGCTCGAGACCCGCACCGCGGCCGAGATCCGCGCGCCGTACTTCGGCCGGGTGGTCTATGCGGACTGGCTGCCGGGCCTCGGGCTGCTGATGATCCTCGACCACGGCGGTGGCTACCTGAGCCTCTACGGCTACAACGAGAAGCTCTACCGGGCGGTGGGCGAGCGGGTGCGGCCGGGCGAGGTCATCGCCGCCAGCTTCGGCGACGGCGGGGCGCGGCCGGAGCTGTATTTCGAGATCCGCCAGGGCTCCCGGCCGCTCGACCCGCGGGCCTGGCTGAAGGGTGCGCCGCGCCCCTGAAGGCGCCCGCGGACGTAGCGTGACGGCGCGCACACGGGGCGCGGCCGGCACGCCGGAACTGCGGAATGGCGCAAGGATTCGGGCGCCTCATTAGGTCAAGTTGCTATTCCTGAACTCGGCGTAAACCGCCGGTACTACGCGCACCTGCACAGGTGGAAGATGGTTGCCGTCGCCCAGAAGCCCAACGCCGCGCTGCCGAGCCTCGACCCGTACGGCCAGCTCATCAAGATGCTGTTCCCGCGCGCGCAGGCGATCGCGGTGTACGGCATGGGCGGACTGCCGCTGTGGGTCGCGAGCGGCCAGGACGACCCGGACCTGCACCGCCTCGCCGAGGAACTGCTCGCCGACCGCACCGCGCGCCTGCCGAACGACATCGACGGCACGACCCGCGCCTTCGACGGCGCCAACGCCTACGCCTTCCTGATGCGCGACGAGCAGGGACTGCCGCTCGCGGTCGTGACGCTGCTGGCCCGCGAGGCCGGCGACGCGCGGCCGATGTCGCTGGTGCTCGGGCTGCTGCGGCCGGCGCTCGAGTGCCTGCAGCGCGACCTCGCGCTCAGGGCCTCGCTCGGCGCGCTGACGCGCGACCTGTCCTCGCGCGACCGCGACCTCGAGCTGCTGCTGGACGCCTCGGTCGAGCGCGCCGACACCCCGCGCGACGCCGACGAGCTCAGCCGCCTGGTGCAGGCGGCCGTCGACCACCTCGGCTGCACGATCGGCACGCTGATCATCCCGGAGCGCTCGGTCGCGATCGTGCGCACGCAGCGCGACCAGCCGCGCGGCGACGAGGCCGGCATCGTGACCCGCACGCACCGCCACCTGCTGACCTGGGCGCAGCTGCAGCGGCGCACGATGATCGTCAACAAGGTCGCGACCGGCTCGGACAAGGTGCCGCCGTTCAAGATCCTGTCGGTGCCGGTGCGTCACCTGTCGAACCGCGTGATCGGCTTCCTCGCGCTGTTCAACCAGGCCGAGGCCGCGGACTTCGAGCTGCGCCAGACGCGGCTCGCCGAGCTGCTGGCGCGCAAGGTCACGTCGATCCTGCTTACCAGCTACGACGCCGCCACCGGGCTGCTGGCGCGCGGCTCCTTCGAGCAGCAGGTCGACACGCTGCTCGCGAGCCGCACCGAGCACGGCACCGACTCGGTCGTGTACCTGGACATCGACCAGATGCACGTGATCAACGAGAACTTCGGCATGCACATCGGCGACGAGACGATCGCGCGCGTGGCCGAGATCGTGCGCCGCCGGGCGCCGGTCGGCGCGCTGTGCGCGCGCATCTCGGGCGATCGCTTCGCGCTGTTCCTGGCCGGCGCCGACGCCGACGCCGCAGCCACGGCCGCCGAGGACATCCGCACCAGCGTCGGCGAGCTGACCCAGCAGCGCGCCGAGGGCATGCTGCGCGTCAGCCTGAGCGCCGGCGTCGCGCTCCTGCCCGCCGACTCCAAGCATCCGCTGTCGCACGCGCTCGCAATCGCCGAGATCGCGAGCAAGGCGGCCAAGGACCACGGCCGCGACCGCGTCGAGACCTTCGACAACGCCGACATGAGCATGGTGCGGCGCCACGGCGAGGTGCAGATCGTCGCGACGCTGCGCGAGGCGATCGCCACCAACCGCTTCCGCCTGTACGCGCAGCCGATCCTGCCGCTGTCGGCGGGGCCGTCCGCACCGCGCTTCGAGATCCTGATCCGCATGCTGACCGAGGAGGGCGAGCTGCTGCCGCCGGCCAAGTTCCTGCCGGCCGCCGAGAGCTACCAGCTGATGCCGGCGATCGACCGCTGGGTGGTCGAGAACTCGCTCAAGGAGCTCGCGCTGCACTCGGCGGCGCTCAAGGGCCGGATCGCGCGCTTCGCGATCAACCTCTCCGGCCAGTCGGTCGGCGACGCGGACTGCGCCCAGTTCATCGAAACGCAGCTCGCCGGCGCCGGCATCCCGCCCGACATCATCTGCTTCGAGCTGACCGAGACCGCCGCGGTCACGCACCTGGAGCGCGCCGAGGCGTTCATGCAGCGGCTGCGCAACCTGGGCTGCGAGTTCGCGCTCGACGACTTCGGCACCGGCGCCTCGTCGCTGGCCTACCTCAAGAGCCTGCCGGTCTCGGTGCTGAAGATCGACGGCAGCTTCGTGCGCGACGCGCTGCTGAACGGCCGCTCCGACTCGATGGTCAAGGCGGTCTCGCAGCTGGCGCGCGCGATGGGCATCGCGACGGTGGCGGAGTACGTCGAGACCGACGACATCCGCATCCGCATGGCGAACCTCGGCGTCGACTACGGCCAGGGCTTCGCGATCGGCAAGCCGGTGCCGCTCGCCGACGTGCTGCAGGACCTGTCGCTGTACGAGCTGGTCGCCGCCGGTGACGGCACGATCGGCACGGACATCGACCTCGACTCCGACTCGTCGCGCCTGACCGGCTGAGCGGGCCGAACCGCCGCGGGGCCACCGAGTGTCAGAACGCCGCGCACATCCCGCGTCCCCCGAGCACGACCTCGACGGGCTGGTCCGCCACGTGGCGCTCGCCGACTGGCTGGTGCTGGCCGTGGTGCTGCTGCACCAGATCGTCGCGGCGCGCGGCGGCCTGAGCGTGCCGGTCGCGGCCGCGATCGGCGTGTTCGCCGCGTTCAGCGTGCTGCTGCGCACGCCGTGGCTGCCGCTGACCGACGCCACCCGTCGGCTCGAGCTCGAGACCTGGGCGATGGCGGCCTTCCTCAGCTTCGTGATCTGGCGGACCGGCGGCGCCGACAGCCCGCTCCAGAGCCTGTACCTGATGCCGATCGTGCTCGCGGCGCTGGTGCTGCCGATGCTGCGCCTCGCGTGCCTGCTGGCCGCGATCGCCGCGGCCTACGCCGCGGTCGCGGCGCTAGACGCCGGCGTGCCGGTGCTGAGCGGCGCCTTCGCCGGCCGCATGCTGGCGGCGCTCGGGCCGCTGCTGATCGTCGCCTGGCTGACCTCGCAGCTCGGCAGCGCGGTGCTGATGGCGCGGCGGCGCGCGGTGGCGCTCGTCGAGGGCGATGCGCTGACCGGCCTCGCGGCGCGCGGCATGCTGATCGAGGCGGTCAAGCGCGAACTCGCCGACGGTGCAGCGCGCGGCCTGCCGACCGCGGTGATCGCGATCGACCTCGAGGGGCTGCGGCGCCTCAACGAGCTCTACGGCCAGGAGGCCGGCGACGCCGCGCTGCGTCTCGTGGCCGATGCGCTGCGTCGCACGCTGCGCGAGACCGACCTGGGGGCGCGCTGGGGCGGCGACGAGTTCGCGGTCGTGCTGCCGGGCGCGGACGCCGCCGCGGCACAGTCCGTGGCGCACCGGATCCGGCACGCCGTGTACGCGACCACGCTCGACACCGGCGCACGCCACGTGCGCTGCGCGGTCAGCATCGGCACCGCCGTGGCGCCGCGCGACGGCCAGGATGCGGCGACGCTGATCGCGAACGCCGAGCGCCGCCTCGAGCGCGACCGCGAGCTCAGGCGCGCGGCCAGCGGCGGCGCGCTGAGCGCGAGCGCGGCCGGCTGAACCGTCAGCTCTTGACGAGCGCGGCGATCGCGCCGCCGATTCCGCCGAGCAGCAGCACGACGATCGGCAGGAACGACAGGCCGAAGCCGGGGCTGCGCTTGGCCGGATCCTTGACGTACTCGAAGAAGTACAGGAAGCGCCCGACCAGGTAGACCGCGCCGAGGCCGGCGGCCCAGCGCGGGCTCACGTACCAGGCGAACAGGGGCAGCGCCGGGATCAGCACCACCAGCAGCTCGAGCGTGTTCATGTGCACCCGGAAATAGCGCTCGAACACCTCGTGGCCGGCGGTCGCGGGCGCCTTGATGCCGTAGCGGCCGCGGGCGCCGCCGACCGCGAAGCCGAAGTACAGGTACTGCAGCATCGCCAGGCCCATCACGATGTAAACCAGACTCATGGCAGCTTCCCCTTCGCGGAGCGCGCGATTGCACTGCGCCCTACCGGGCGGAGCGCGCGGCGGGCAGAATACACCGCCGTGGGAGCAGAAGTCGCATGAGCCAGCCGGCGCGCGGTTACGCGCAGTTCGTCGAGATCCGCCAGCCGCCGGAGCGAGTGTTCGCGGCGTTCGCGGACGCGCGCGAGCTGCAGGGCTGGTACGCGACCGAGGCCAGCGTCGAGCCCAGGCGCGGCGGCCGCCTGCGCGTGAAGCTGGGCAACGGCCGGGTGCGCGATGCGACCATCGACGTCTGGGAGCCCGGCCGGCGGCTGCGGCTGATCTACATGCCGGACCCGACGCTGCCCGCCTCGGCCACCGGGCCGATCGTCGAGGACGTGCTGTTCGACGTCAAACCGGGCCTCACGGTCGTGCGGGTGCTCGGCAACGGCGTGCCGGGCGAGCGCGAGTGGGATACCCACTTCCTGGCGCTGCGTCGCGGCTGGGCCTTCTGGCTGCACTCGCTGAAGAAGTACCTCGAGGGCACCCCGGCGCCGGAGCGCGGCGCTTGAGGCGCGTCGCCGCCGGCCTCGCCCTGTGCGCCGCCGGCCTGTTCGCTGCCGCGGCGCAGCCGGCAGACCTGCGGGCGCTGGTCGGCGGCACGCTGCTCGACGGCGCCGGCGGTCCGCCGCTCGCCAACAGCGTGATCCTGATCGACGGCGAGCGGATCGCGGCGGTCGGCCAGGTCGGCACGCTCGAGATCCCCGCCGACGCCACCGTGATCTCCACCGAGGGCATGACGGTGCTGCCGGGGCTGATCGACCTGCAGGTCCGGCTCGCCGAGCTCGGCCACGGCGACCGGGCGCGCTGGGACGAGGTCTACCTGCCGATCGCCGAGCGGGTCGTGATGCCGGCGGCGGCGCAGGCGCTGTTGCTGGCCGGCGTCACCACCGCTCGCGACGTCGGCTCGCCGCTCGAGGCGGCGCTGTCGGTGCGCGAGCGGATCCGGGCGCAGCGGATCGTCGGCCCGACGCTGACCGTGTCCGGGCCGTCGCTCGAGCACCACCCGCCGGCGGCCGAGCAGGCGCGGCGCTGGCTGGTCGCGGGCGCCGCCGACGCGCGCCAGAAGGCCGAGCGCCTGGCGCATGCCGGGGTCGACTTCCTGCTGGTGTCGGGCGCGAGCGAACTGAGCGACGCCGAGCTCGCCGCGATCGTCCAGGTGTCGCGCGACACGGGCGTCCCCTGGCAGGCCGAGGTCAGGAGCGACGCCGACGTCGCCCGCGCGCTCGCGGCCGGAGCCGCCGGCCTGATCGGCCTCGGGTCCGGCCTCGACGCGGCCTGGCCGGAGGCGGCGGTCGCGGAGCTCCAGGCCCGCGCCGCCCGCGGCCAGCCCGTGCCCTGGACCGCGGGCGCCTCGGCGCTCACCGACTACGAGTGGCTGCGCGTCAACCCCGAGCCGCTCGACGATCCGGGCTGGCGCGAGGCGCTGCCGAAGGTCGTGGCCGACGACGTCCGCGCCTCGCTCGCCGACGTCGCGGCGCTCAACGCCTACGAGACGCCGGCGCTGCGCCGCGCCGCGCTCGGCGCGCGGCTGCGCGGCGCCCGGGCCGCGGGCGCCCGGCTGCTGGTCGGCTCGGACGCCGGCGAGCCCGCGCACCTCAGCGCGCGCGCGACCTGGCAGGAGATCGAGGAGCTGGTGCTCGAGGCGGGCCTGACGCCGGCCGAGGCGGTGCGCGCCGCCACGCTCGACGCCGCCGCGAGCCTCGGCATCGAGCACGACACCGGCAGCGTCACGCCGGGCAAGTACGCGGATATCATCGCCGTGCACGGCGATCTGCTGCGCCACATCGACCGGCTGGAGGACGTGGTGATCGTGATCCGCCACGGACGCCGGCACCGGTAGCACCGAGGAGCGGAACATGCAGGGAATCCTCTTGCGCGGCGCGTTCGCCGCGATCGGCCTGTGGGTCGCGACGTTCTTCGTCGCCGGGCTGCACTTCGACCGGCCGGCGACGCTGCTGCTCGCGGGCCTCGTGCTCGGCCTCGTCAACGCCCTGCTGCGGCCGCTGCTCGTCGTGCTGACCCTGCCGATCACGCTGGTGACGTTCGGCCTGTTCCTGCTGGTGATCAACGCGGCGATGGTCGCCCTGGTGGCCTGGCTGATGCCGGGCATGCGGGTCGACGGCTTCGGGCCGGCGCTCGGCACCGCGATTATCGTCAGCCTCGTCGGCTGGGTCGGCGCGGCGCTGGCGCGCGGCCGCTGAGCGTGGCCTGCTAGCCGGTCGGCTCGGCAGGCGGTGCGCTGCGCACCGGGCCGCCGTCCGGCAGCGACACGATCACGACGCCGAGCAGGATCACGGCGGTCCCCGCGAGCTGCGTCGCGCCCATCCGCTCGCCGAGCAGCCACCAGCCGATCGCGGCGGCGATGACCGGGTTGACGTAGGCGTAGGTCGACAGCTGCGCCGGCGTCGTGTGCACCATCAGGTAGCCGAAGGCCGTGTAGGCGAAGCCCGAGCTGAACAGCATCAGGAAGCCGAGCGCCAGCAGCGCCGGTCCGTCGTAGCGCCACTGCGGTCCCTCGCCGAGGCCGAACCCGAGCAGCGCCAGCATCGCGCCGCCCACCAGCATCGTCAGCGCGATGAACATCAGCATCGGCGTCGTGGTGTGGACCGCGCGATAGTAGAGGGTGCCGAGCGCCCAGGCGAAGCAGGCGCAGACCACGACCAGCTGCCAGCCGAAGGCACCGGGCGCGAAGCCGCCCGGCGGCCACAGCAGGAGCGCGAGGCCGCCGCAGCCGATCGCGATGCCGGTCGCGACGCGCGTCGTCAGCGGGTGGCCGCGCGTGCCGATGGCGCCCAGGAGCGGTATCCACAGCGCCGAGCTCGCGTTCAGGAGCGCCGACTGGTTCGAGGCGACGTGGCGCATCGCGAGCACGTTGAGGCCGGAGGACAGCACCACCTGGGCGAGCCCCATCACCGCGACGTGCCGCCACTCGCGCATGGCGCGCGGCGCGCGCTGGCCGAGCAGCATCGCGATCAACAGCAGCAGCAGCCCGGCGACCGTGAAGCGCGCGGCGCCGGCGAGAAAGGGCGGCAGCCCGTGGACCATGAACTTGGTCGCGGCGAAGCTCGAGCCCCAGACGAGGTAGACGCTCGCAAAGGACGCGATCAGGAGTGGCTTCGAGCGACGGTCGGCAGGCATCCGGGAGGTCGGGGCGGGGATCGGGGGCGCGCCAGCATGCCACGCGGCGGCCGCGGTGCAACATCCGGTCGGGCCGCCGCCGCTGGCTGCCCGCCGGCGCCGGGCCTATAGTCGATGGCCCGCCCTGGGAGTGGCCCCATGGCAAGCATCCTGCTGCGCGCGCTCTGCTCCGCCGCCCTTGCGCTCGCCGCGGCCGCGGCGCTCGCGACCGATCCGAGCGCGAGCCTCTGGCTCGCCAAGGCCCGCGAGCTGGGCTTCAGGCCCGAATCGCACGACGGCAAGGCGATCTACTGCCGCACCTACGTGCCGGTCGGCTCGCACCTCAGCGTGCACGAGTGCCTGAGCGAAGCCGACCTGATCGCAAAGCTGTCGCTCGAGCGTCCCGGCCCGAGCCTGCGGGTCGTGAGCGGCCCCGCGGCGCACTGGTAACGGACGGCGCGGCGCTCGCGCGCCGCCCGCCGTCTCAGCCGGTCGCGAGGCGATAGGCGTACAGCCGGCGCGCAGTCGTCCCGCTGCCGTCGCCGTCGCTGATGAGGACCACGAGCCCGTTCGCACCGTCCGCAGCGAGCTGCACCACGGCCGGATCCGTGAACGGGCGCGGCGGCGCGACCCGCTCCAGGGTAGCCCCGCGATCGCGGGTCTCGAACAGCGACAGGCGGCTGTCCACCGCGTTCGGCTTGCCGCCGAAGATCAGGTGGTCGCGATCGGCCGGATCCACCCAGATCGCGGTCACGTACGCGTAGGGCCAGGGGGACTGCGGCTCGCCGCCGCTGAAGATCCACTCGCCGCCGGCGGCCGTGACCGCGAGCAACGCGCCCTCGACGCCCGCGTAGACCGTGCCCGGTTCGGCCGGCGGGAGCTCCAGGGCGTTCGGCCGGCGGTTGCTGAGCACGTCCGTGCCGAGGTACCACGGGCCGGGCTGCCCGGGCGCGAGCGGATCGGCCGGGTCGACCGTGGCGCTGCCGAGGTACGCGAAGTCGAGCGGCTGTTCGCAGCCGACCACGAGGTAGGCCGGCTGCCCCGTGCTGAAGGCGAGCACGCAGGGCGAGCCGATGCTGGCCTCGGTCTGGCCGTTCGTCAGCGCCCAGGTCATGCCGCCGTCCGACGACGCCGCGAGCGAGCCGTCGATCGCGGCGAACAGCACGCGCGGATCGGCGGGCAGGATCGCGAGGTCGTAGATCGGCGCGACGCCGCCGGAGGTCGGTGGCCGGTACCAGCTCTGCGCGGCGGTCCAGTGCTGGCCGAGGTCGTCGGAGCGGTAGAACGTCGGTCCGCTCGGCAGCGCCGGCGCGCCGCCGGCGAGCAGCGTCGTGCCGCCGGCCGGGCTCGCGCGCAGCGCGTAGACGCGAAATCCCGCGAGGCCGGCCCGGCTCCAGACATCGCCGTCGGCGAGCGCACGGCGCCAGACGCCGTCGGCGGTGCCGACGTAGAGCGCGTCGCCGCTGACGACCAGCGGCGTGTGGTTGACCGGCAGCGCCTCCGGCGCGGGCAGTTCGCCGAGCGACGCCCAGCGCGCCGGCGGCGAGTCCGGCGACGCGCCGCCGCCGCCGCAGGCCGCGAGCCATGCGGTGGCGACCACCACTGCGAACGGCCGCCGCTTCATGACCGACGCGCTCCCGGGGGTTCCCCGACCGACAGATACGCCGTTCCCGGGCCGCCTGCCATCCCCCGCCCGCCGGTCCCGCCGACCCGGGCATAGAAAAGGCCGGGGCGCCCTGAGGCACCCCGGCCTTCAGCAACGGCCGCGCTCAGTTGAGGTCGAGCGCGATCTGGGCCGCGGTGAAGGTATTGGTCGTCGAGTCGAAGTGACCGATGGCCACGACCTTCTGGACCTTGGCGCCGGCGCCGAGCTTGGTCGCAAGCGCGGTCTCGAAGTCCGCCCAGGCGTTGAAGGTCTCGATGGTGTCCATCTCGCCCATGCCCATCGGCGCCTCGGTGCGGATCGCGTACGGACCGGTGGCGGCCGAGTCCGGCACGATGCTCACGTTCGAGCTCAGCGTCTTCAGGTCGATCAGGTGCGGGCCGACCTTGATGAAGTGCGCCCAGCCGAGCAGCGGGTCGCTGACGTTGAGCGTGAGCGCGGTCGCGCTCGCGGTCAGGGCCGCCGTCGAGCCGCCGGAGCCGAAGCTCGCGTCCAGCAGCGCCGAGGTGTCGGCGAAGTCGACCAGCGTGCGGGCGTTGAAGTCCGGCGGCGCCGAACCGAACGGCTGCACGAAGCCGAAGAACCGCAGCGGTGCGCTCGCCCCGACCGACGAGAGCGGCAGCACCCCGGTGGTCACGACATAGCTCGCCGGATTCGAGTCCTGCGCCGAGGTCGTGCCGGTGCCGGCGAAGTTGAACACGCTCGCCGGCCGGCCCTCGATGGCCTGCAGGCTCAGCGTCACCGAGTTCGCGCCCGTCCCGGTCACGGTGCCCCACAGCGACGTCAGCTCGAGCCGCACGCGCCCGGCCGTCGCGTCGAAGGTGCGGTTGCCGCTCGCGTCCTTGGCGGCCTTGCCGAAGGCCGTGATGCGGCTGCCGACCGAGACCCACAGCTTGGTCGGCGTCGCGGTCGGATCACCGGCCACCGTGAACATCGTCGCGTCGCCGATCGACAGCGTCACGTCCCTGGAACAGAAGTGGTCGTCGTCATCCGAGTGCATCCACTCGGTCGCGCCGCGCACGACCAGCGTGTCGCCGGTGCGCGAGATCACGACGCCCTGCAGCCGGTCGAGCGCGCTGGTCTGCACGCTGGTGCCGCCGAGCACGCGCGCCGCGGTGAACGTGTGATCGGTCTTCGACAGCGTGCCGAAGGCGACCGTCAGCGTCCCGGCCGGCTCCGCGTTCAGGGCGTTGAGTCCGGCGCTGCCGGCGTACGGCGTGCCGTCGATCTCCCAGGCAGTCTGGTCGGTGGTGTGCACGACCACCTGGCCGCGGTCGGAGTCCTGGTCGTCGAACGGCTCGACGTTGACCGTGTAGGTGCCGCCGGTCAGGTCGACGCTGACCAGCTTGCCGCGGACGCGGATGTCCTTGGTGTCACTCGGCACGACGCTCGCGACGATGAACGCCTGCACGGTGACGACCGGCGAAGCGGGGTTGGTCATGTCGACGCCGTTCGAGGCCGCCAGGTTGAAGTCGAGCGCGAGGCGCGAGAGCTTGCCCGGCGAGATGAACAGGTGGTTCTTGTTGTCGAGCTGCACGGTGAGCTCGATGGTCGTCGTGGTCGGCGCCGGCGGCGTCGCGGACCAGAGCGTGTTGCCGCTGCCGTCCACGACCTGCGCCACCTGCACGGTCTGCGTGTCGTTGGCGTCGGTGTAGACGAAGATCGCGGCGTTCGAGTAGTCGAGCGTCATGGTCGCCGACACGTACTCGCCCTGCGGTACGGTCGCCGAGGTCAGCAGTTCGGTGACGTTCACGAGCTGCGTGAAGTCGACGCGCGTCTTGGTCGGCAGCGTCTCGACCACGGTGCCATCGGCCTTGGTCAGCTTCAGCGAGACGACGTCGACGGTGTAGCTGGCGAAGTCGCCGGCGGCATCGGTCAGCGTCAGCATCGCGTTGCCGCAGGTCGATGCGCTGCAGCCCTGCGCGCCCGACATCGAGCCGCCCGACGAGCCACCGCCGCAGGCCACGAGGCCGAGCGCGATGAGCGCGGGTGCGAGCCAGCGCGGCAGACTTGACAGAATCTTGGTCACCATGACACGCCTCCTCCTCCTGGGACGGCTACGGTAACGCCAGATTGGAAGTGACGTTTACGTCACGAGCGTCGCCCGATGGCGACAGGGCGCAGCGGGCGGCCGCCTGAATGCTCGTTGCGGCCGTTTACGACGAGGGCTTGGCTGCGCTTATGTAAAGCCAGCCGCCGATCGCGGCCAGCCCGGCGAGTCCGAGCCACTGCCCGAGGTCGAGATTCGCGGGCAGCGAGAGCAGGTGCCCGAGCCAGGGACCGAAGCGCAGCGGCTCCGGCAGCGCGAGCACGTCGGCGTTGGCGAAGACCACGATGGGGATCGCGATCAGCACACCGAGAATCGCTTCGCCGGCGATCAGGCCCGAGGCGAACAGCAGGCCGTCGCGCCGCTGCAGCTCCGGGTCGCCGCCCGTGCCGTGGCGCGCGTGCCAGCGGTCGACGAACTCCGACAGCAGCCCGCCGAGGAAGATCGGGCTCGTGTACTCGAGCGGCAGGTAGATGCCGACCGCGACCGCGAGCACCGGCGCGCGCCAGCGCACGCGCAGCCGCGCGAGCCACAGGTCGAGCGCGATCACCGTCGCCCCGACCGCGGCGCCGAGGCCGATCATGCTCCACGGCAGGTCGCGGGCGAAGATGCCCTTGGCGACCGCGGCCATCAGCGTCGCCTGCGGCGCGTTCAGCGCCTTGACCCCGGCGTGCGCCGGCGTGCCGATGCCGTAGGCCTGCAGCAGCACGTTCAGCACCGGCGCCATGATCGCGGCACCGGCGAGCGCGCCGATCGCGAGCATCACCTGCTGGCGCCACGGCGTCGCGCCGAGCAGCCGCCCGGCCTTGAGGTCCTGCAGGTTGTCGCCGGCGACCGCCGCGGCGCTGCAGGTGACCGCGCCGATCAGGATCGCGGCCACCGGCCCGACCTTGCTGCCGGAGCCGAGGAAACCGAGCAGCACCAGCGAGGCGAACAGGATCGTCGAGATGGTGATGCCGGAGACCGGGTTGTTCGACGAGCCGACGAGGCCGGCCATGTAGCCGCTGACCGACGAGAACACGAACCCGGCCACGATCATGATGACCGCCATCGCGGCGGCGATGCCGAAGCTGCCGACCACCGCGTGGTAGAGCGCGAACAGCGGCAGCACAAAGAGCGCGATGCCGGCCAGGATCAGGCTCATCGGCACGTCGCGCTCGGTGTCGGCCACCTCGCTGTGGGCGGCGCCGACGCTGAGGCCGCTCTTGACGCCGGACAGCAGCGACGAGCGCAGCGTCCACAGCGCCCACAGGCCGCCGACCAGCATCGCGCCGACGCCGATGTAGCGCACCTTCGTGGTCCAGATCAGGCTCGCGGCCGCCTCGGCGTCGAGGCCGACGAGCCGCGCCGCGAGCACCGGGTCGTGATCGAACAGGAAGGTGTTGTAGATCGGGATGAACAGCCACCAGGCGATCAGGCCGCCGGCAACCATGACGAGGCCGATGTTGAGGCCGACGATGTAGCCGACCCCGAGCAGCGCCGGCGACAGGTTGACGCCGACGTAGGCGATCGTGCGCTCGCCGAGAAAGCGCGCCAGCGTGAACGACTCCGGCACGAACCGCAGGCCCGACATCACGAACTTGAACAGCGCGCCGGCGAGCGCCGCGAAGCCGAGCAGTCGCGCGCCGCCGGCGGCGCCGCTGCCGGCGCGCAGCAGCTCGGCGGTGGCGACGCCCTCCGGGAACTGCAGCTTCTGGTCGATGATCAGCGTGCGCCGCAGCGGCACCGAGAACAGCACGCCGAGCAGGCCGCCGAGGCCGATGATCGCGAGCACCCACCAGTAGTCGAAGCGCGCCCAGTGGCCGAGGATCACCAGCGCCGGCATCGTGAACACGGTGCCGGCCGCGATCGACGAGCCGGCCGAGGCGCCGGTGGCGACGATGTTGTTCTCGAGCACGCTCGAGCGGCCGAGCAGGCGCAGCACGCCCATCGAGACCACCGCGGCCGGGATCGCGGTCGCGACCGTGAGCCCCGCGAACAGGCCGAGGTAGGCGTTCGCCGCCGCGAGCACCACGGTCAGCAGCACCGACAGCACGATCGCGCGCAGCGACAGTTGGGGCGTGTCGTTCATCGCAGGCCCTCCCGGGGCGTCGCGGTCAGCGGATGCCGCCCATCCAGCGCCTGAAGACCGGCGACAGCAGCAGCATCGCCGCGCCGGTGCCGACGCCGAACAGCGTCATGTGCAGGAACTCGCTCGGCATGGTCGCGACCTCGCTGCCGATCCGGCCGCCGATCTCGCCGGCGGTCAGGTTGCCGAGCGCGGCGCCGAGGAACCAGATGCCCATCATCTGGCTGACGAAGCGCGGTGGCGCGAGCTTGGTGACGTTCGAGAGCCCGATCGGGCTCAGGCACAGCTCGCCGCAGGTGTGCAGGAAGTAGGTCAGCAGCAGCCACTGCGGCCCGACCTTGCCGCCGCGCGCGATGATCAGCTGCGCGGCGACGATCAGCACCGCGAAGCCGAGCCCGAGCAGCACCAGCCCGAGGCCGAACTTGAGCGGCGCGGACGGGTCGAGGCGGCGCGCGCCGAGCGTGATCCACAGCCACGCGAAGAACGGCGACAGCAGGATGATGAACACCGAGTTCACGGACTGGTACCAGGTGGTCGGGTGTTCGTGGGCCGCGAAGAAGCTGCCGAGGAACGAGCGGTCGGTCAGGTCGCGCGCGAACAGGTTCAGCGTCGTGCCGGCCTGCTCGAAGCCGGTCCAGAACAGGTACGCGCACAGGAAGAACACGGCGATCACCAGGACGCGCTTCTTCTCGGTGCCGTCGAGCTTGCCGAACAGCAGCACCGCGCCGAAGAACACCACCGCGATGCCCTGCATCGCCCACTTGAACCACTGCGCCAGCTGCGCTGCGCGCACGTCGATGACGCCGGTGGCGACGGCGCCGACGGCGACCGCCAGCACGGCGAGCCCGCCGAGCAGCCAGCGCACGCTCTGCTGCTGCTCGGCGGCGCTCGTGCCGCGCGGCTCGAGCCCGGCGCTGCCGAGCAGGCGGCTGGTCATGCGGTACTGGGCGACGCCGAGCAGCATCGCGATGCCGGCGGTGAGGAAGCCCCAGCGGTAGCCGATGGTCTCGCCGATCGTGCCCGAGATCAGCGGCGCGACGAAGGCGCCGAGGTTGATGCCGACGTAGAAGATCGAGAACGCCGCGTCGCGCCGCTCGCCCGGCTGGCCGTGGTAGAGCTCGCCGACGATGGCGCTGACGTTCGGCTTGAGCAGGCCCGTGCCGAGCGCGGTGACGACCAGGCCGAGGTAGAACACCAGCGGCGAGCCGAGCGCCAGCATGAAGTTGCCGGCCGAGATCAGCACGCCGCCGTAGAGCACGCCCTTGCGCTGGCCGAGCAGCCGGTCGGCCAGCCAGCCGCCCGGCAGGCAGGCGAGGTACGCCGCGCTCGTGTACAGCCCGTACACCGAGCCGGCCGTGACGTTGTCGACCCCGAAGCCGCCGTGGGCCGCCGACGCCGTCAGGAACAGCACCAGCAGCGCGCGCATGCCGTAGTAGCTGTAGCGCTCGAAGAACTCCGTGAAGAACAGCGTCGCCAGGCCGAGCGGGTGGCCGACGAAGGTGGCGCCGGTCGCCGGATTATTGTTGTTCATCGAGGACGGTCCCTGAGCCCTGGGGCGGGCAGGCGGCAGTTGCCGCAGTGTGACGGATGCCGTGCCGCAGCCGCAATGTCCGCGGCCGCCGGACCCGGGCCGCGCCGGTCCGACCCGGGGGCGCGGCCGGCCTCAGGCCGCGCCGGCCTCGCGCTCCTCGCGGGCGCGCTGCTCGAGCTTGCTCTTGGCGAGGATCTTGGCCATCACGATGCCGATCTCGTAGAGCGCGTACATCGGCAGCGCCATCGCGGTCTGCGAGATGACGTCCGGCGGCACGATCACGGCGGCCTGGATGAATACCGCGATCAGCACGTAGCCCCGGTTGCGCCGCAGCGTCTCGAGCTTGACGAGTCCGGTCCACACCAGCAGCACGATCGCGACCGGGATCTCGAAGGCGAGGCCGAAGGCGAGGAACAGTACCAGCACGAAGTCGAGGTACTGGGTCATGTCGGTCATCATCTGCACGCCCGCCGGCGCGGTCGCCGTGAAGAAGGCGAACATCAGCGGGAAGACGATGAAGTACGAGAACGCGACGCCGGCGTAGAACAGCAGCACGCTCGACACGAGCAGCGGCAGCGCGAAGCGCTTCTCGTGGCGGTACAGGCCCGGCGCGATGAAGGCCCACACCTGGTAGAGCACGTAGGGCATCGAGAACACGAGTGCGATGTAGAACGCGAGCTTGAACGGCGTGATCAGCGGCGCGATGACGCTGGTCGAGATCATCGTCGCGCCCTTCGGCATCACCTTGATCAGCGGCTTGGCGATGAACCCGAACAGGTCGTTCGCGTAGATCATGCAGGGGATCGAGACGATGATCACGACCACGAGCGCGCGCAGCAGCCGCGTGCGCAGCTCGAGCAGGTGCGAGATCAGCGTGCCCTCGGCGAGGCTCTCGCGCTCGGGCTCAGGGCTGGCCATCGGTGCGTACGCCGGCAGGCGGGCTGGGCGCGGCGGGGGCGCCGGCCTCGGCGGCCGGACCGTGCTGGTGCGGCTCGTCGCTCGGCGCACCGGCGCTCGGTGCGCCGGGGCCTACAGCCGCAGGGTTGGCGGGCGTCGGCGCGACCGGTGCCCCGGACGTCCCGGCCGTATCGGTCGGCGCGGTTGCCTCGCTCGGTGGCGCGGTCCCGGTCGGCGGGGCCGTCTCGGTCGGTGCGGCCGGTGCGGCCGGCTCCGTCGGGGCCGCGATCGGAGTCGCGCGCTTCTGCTCGCGCAGCATCTCCTCGAGGCGCACCTCCTGCTCGAGCTGCGTGCTCAGCTGGCGTGCCATTGCCCGGGCCCGGCCGATCCAGCGGCCGATGTCGGCGGCGAGCTTGGGCAGCTTCTCGGGTCCGAGGACCACGAGGGAGATGACCATGATCAACAGGATCTCGCTGAAACCCACGTCGAACATGGTCGGGTGCGGGGAACGCGGGCGAACGCCCGTCAGACGTTCGACTTCTGCTCGGGCTTCGTACCCTGCTTCTCGGAGGCCGCGAAGTCCGCGTCGTTGCCCGTCAACTGCTTGAGGGGCTTCTGCTCGTCGGCTTCCTTCTCGCCGGCATCCATCGACTTCTTGAAGTCGCGGACGGCCGCGCCGAGGTCCGAGCCGATGGTGCGCAGCTTCTTGCCGCCGAAAATCAGGAGCGCGATCAACAGGATGACCAGCAGCTCGCGAAAACCGATACCCATGGAGTTCTCCAGCGCCGCCCGGTGAAGGGCGAGGGATGATACCGCAAAGCCCAAGGCCCCAAATCGGGGCCGTTCTCATTCTGCTGCGGACGATCGCGGCGCACCGCCGCCCGCAGCCGGGGCCACCTCCAGCCAGAACGTCACGGGACCGTCGTTGGTCAGCGTCACCTGCATCCGCGCGCCGAAGCGGCCGGTGGCCACCGTGCGGATGCGTCGCCGTGCGGCGACGACGAAGTGCTCGCAGAGGCGCTCGCCGTCCGACGGCGCCGCCGCCGTGCTGAAGCCCGGCCGCGTGCCGGTGCGCGTCTCCGCGGCGAGCGTGAACTGAGACACCACCAGCAGCGCGCCGCCCGAGTCGAGCAGGCTGACGTTCATCCGCCCGTCGGCGTCATCGAAGATCCGGTAGGTCGCGACGCGCTCGAGCAGCCGGTCCGCCTCGCGCTCGGAATCCCCGCGCTGCACGCCGAGCAGCAGCAGGATGCCGGGCCCGATCCGGCCGACGACCTCCCCGCCCACGCTGACCGAAGCGTCGGTGACGCGTTGCAGCAGTCCGATCATCCGGCTATCCAGCTCCTGCGGGTCGCCGCGAGCCCCGTTCCTTTTACCGCATGCGGCATTCGCAGGGGAAACCTGGGCACGGGCGTCAGGGAACCGTCCCAGACGTGACGATGGGATCCACTTTGTCGTACTTAGCATGCTGAAGGACTGCATGTACTCCCACTTCTCTACAAATAATGACAATGTGGAATAAATACCATGGATAGAAGCAGTAAAATGACACTTTGTGGCTTGTTAGCCATCATAAACTTCCATATCTAGGCAACTGGTGGACAAAGACCATCTGTTTGGGGTGCGGGCCTGCCCCGGTCGCCGGGCGACCCGCCCTGTCGCCACCACTTTCGCCCGAGTGCAGCGCCGGTGGCTGCCCGTCCGGACCGGCGCCCGGCAGCGACGAACCGCAGCTTCCACGCGTCCAAGCGTGGACCGGTCGGCGCCCATCTGGCTTAGGCTTCGAGGATGGCCCTCTCCGCGACTGCGATCCACCCGGTCCGCGGCGCCGCTGCGCTCAAGCCTTTCGGTCAGCTGTTGCGGCATCGCGAGGCGTCGTTCTGGGCGCTGCAGGCGCTCGGCTGGAGTGCGTACTTCATCGCCCAGT
>DATKOP010000059.1:0-23953 GCA_035524595.1 Steroidobacteraceae bacterium
CGCCCGTCCGCGCACAGGGTCAGCGCGCGCTCGAGGATGTTCTCGAGCTCGCGCACGTTGCCCGGGTAGTAGTAGCCGACCAGCACCTTCATCGCGTCGGGGCCGATCTCCGGCACCGACAGCTTCGAGCGCCTGGCGAGCCGGTTCAGGATCGCGTGCGCGAGGTCCGGCACGTCCTCGAGCCGGCTCCTGAGCGGCGGCACCTTGATCTCGATGACGTTGATCCGGTAGTAGAGGTCCTCGCGGAAGCGCCCGTCCGCCACCAGCGCCGCCAGGTCCTTGTGGGTGGCCGACAGGATGCGCGCGTCGACCGCGACCTCGCGCGCCTCGCCGATCGGGCGCACGGTGCGCTCCTGGATCAGGCGCAGCAGCTTGACCTGCATGTGCAGCGGCAGGTCCGCGACCTCGTCGAGGAACAGCGTGCCGCCCTCGGCCACCTGCACCAGGCCCTTCTTGTCGGCCACCGCGCCGGTGAAGCTGCCGCGCTTGTGGCCGAACAGCTCGCTCTCCATGAGCTCGGTCGGGATCGCGCCGCAGTTGACCGGCACGAAGGGCCCGTCGCGCCGCGGCCCGGAGTCGTGGATCAGCTGCGCGACCAGCTCCTTGCCCGTGCCGCTCTCGCCGGAGATGTGCACCGGCGCCTGGCTGCGGGCGACGCGGCCGATCAGCTCGCGCAGCTCCTCGATCGCCGCCGACTGGCCGAGCAGGCGCGGCGCGACGATCACGCCGGTGTCGGTGCCGACGTCGTGGCCGGCGAGCTTGATCGCCTGCGCGACCAGCTTGCGCAGGTCGGCGAGGTCGAGCGGCTTGGAGACGAAGTCGAAGGCGCCGAGCTTCAGGGCGCGCACCGCGGTCTCGACGTTGCCGTGCGCGGTGATCACCGCCACCGGCAGGTCCGGCAGGTGGGTCTGCAGCCAGTCGACGAGGTCGAGCCCGTTGCCGTCCGGCAGCTGCATGTCCGTCAGGCACAGCCCGAAGCGCGTCTCGCGCACCGCGGCCTTGGCGCCCGCGACGTCGTGCACGGCGCGCGACTCGAGCCCCATGCGCCCGAGCGTGATCGACAGCAGCTCGCACAGGTCCGGCTCGTCGTCGACGATCAGCACCATCGGATTAGGCATCGGTGCGTCCCTCCCAGCGGTGCGGATCGGCGAACACCACCCGGAAGATGCTGCCGCCGCCCGCCCGCGGCTCGTACAGCAGCAGCGCGCCGTTGCACTGCGCGAGCTCGCGCGCGATGAACAGGCCGAGCCCGGTGCCGCCGCGCCGGCCGGTGAAGAACGGCTCGAAGATCCGCTCGGTCGCGGCCTCGGGGATGCCGGGGCCGCGGTCGGCGACCTCGAGGAACGGCCGGCCGCTGGCCTGCAGCCGGGCGACCATCAGGTCCACCGGCGGGTTGCCGGGCACGTCGGCGCTGTGGCGGGTGGCGTTCTCGCACAGGTTCCAGACCACCTGCCTGAGGTGCGTCGGGTCGATGCGCACCTCGAAGTCCGGCTCCGGCAGCCGCGCCCTGAGCTGCGTCGCCGGCAGCTGCAGCGTCTCGCAGAACTCGGCGTGGAACTGCCGCAGCCACTCGCCGATCGCGACCCGCTCCGGCCGCGTCGACTCGCGCCGCGACAGCTGCATGACGTTGGCGATGATGGTGCTGACCCGCTCGCCGTTCTGCGTGATGATCTCGGTCAGGCGCCGCTCCTGCGGCCCGAGCTCGGCGGTCTCGGCGAGCAGCTGCGCGGCGTGGCTCATCGCGCCGACCGGGTTCCTGATCTCGTGGGCGATGCTCGCCGACAGCCGGCCGAGCGCGGCGAGCTTGGTCTGCTGCACGCGCTCGGCGAGCTCGCTGGTGTCGTCGAGGAACGCGATCACCGGCCCCGGGCGGTCGCTGCCGAGCGCCGCGAAGTGCGCCTCGAACTCCCGCCCGCCGTCGGCGGCGAGCAGCGTCGCGTCGGTCACCGCCGCGCCGCCCGAGCGCCGCCAGCTCTCGACGTGGTACAGGAGCCGCGGCGAGATCTCGCCGAGCAGCGCCCCGGGCCGCGCATCCGGGCCGAGCAGCAGGCGTGCCGACTCGTTGATCAGGCGCACGCGGTCGGCGGCGTCGACGACGACGATGCTCTCCCTGAGGTGCTGGACGATGTACTCGCTGAGCTCGGCGAGGTTGGCGACGTCGATGTCGCGCTGGCGCACGACCTCCTCGGTCTCGCGCAGCCGCCGCGCCATCGAGGTGCCGCCGCCGGCGGCCAGGAACAGCATTGCGCCGTAGTAGCCCGCCTGCGCGAAGCCGACCGGGCCGGCGGTGCCCTGCACCCAGGACAAGAGCTGCAGCCCGAGCAGCGTCAGCGCGGCGCCGGCGGCGAGCACCAGCGCGCCGCGCGTGTCGACCAGCACCGACACCGCTCCGACCGGCACCAGCAGCGCGATCGCGAGGCCGCTCTCCGCGCCGCCGCTCGCGTAGACGATCAAGGACAGCACGCCGATGTCGATGATGCCGGGGATGTAGGCGTGCCAGACGGTGGTGCGCTGGCGGCGCTTCAGCACCGCGATCAGCGCGAGCGCGGCGACGAAGTAGCCGAGGCACGCGCCGCGAAAGAGGTCCGGGTGCGACTCGCCGACGAGGCGCGGCTGGCCGCCGGCCAGGAACACGAGCCCGAACACCACCGGCGCCAGCAGCCGGAACACGTTCAGCAGGCCGAGCACGCGCCAGGACAGCTCCGGCGTGTCGCGCAGCGCGCGCTGGCTCTTCATCATGAGTCGACCTCGGGCACCGATCCCCGCGCAACGGGCGCGGGCGCCGGCAATGTAGCATCGTTCGCGCGCCGCGGGCCGCTGCGGTCTGCCGCAGCCGGTTTTTTTGCCTCGGGGCGCGCGCTTCGCGCAGAATAGCGGCCCTTATCGAGCGCCCGGAGGCGCGGCACGCCGCGCGCAGTGACGATGAATCTGCACGAATACCAGGCCAAGGAGCTGTTCACGCGCTACGGCGTCGCGGTGCCGGCCGGGCACGTGGCCGCGACCGCCGAGGAGGCCGGGCACGCCGCCGAGCGCCTCGGTGGCGCGCTCTGGGTCGTCAAGGCGCAGGTACACGCCGGCGGGCGCGGCAAGGCCGGCGGCGTCAAGGTCTGCCGCAGCGTCGCCGAGGTCAAGAACGCGGCGCACGCGCTGCTCGGCCAGCGCCTCGTCACCAAGCAGACCGGCGCCGACGGCCTGCCGATCCACCAGGTCTACGTCGAGACCGGCTCCAAGATCGCCCGCGAGCTGTACGTCAGCCTGCTCTTGAACCGCGACCGCGGCCGCCTCGCCTTCATCGCCTCGGCCGCCGGCGGCATGGACATCGAGGAGGTCGCGGCCAAGACGCCGGAGAAGATCCTGCGCATCGAGCTGCACCCGGCGGTCGGCCTGTCCGGCTACCAGTGCCGCCAGCTTGCCTTCGGCCTCGGGCTCGCGGGCGCGCAGGTCGCGGCCTTCGAGAAGATCCTGCGCGGCATCTACCGGCTGTACCTCGAGCACGACGCGAGCCTGGTCGAGGTCAACCCGCTGATCGTCACCGCCGACGGCGCGGTGCTGGCGCTCGACGCCAAGATCAACATCGACGACAACGCGCTGTTCCGCCAGCAGCCGCTCGCCGCGCAGCGCGATGCCTCGCAGGAAGACCTGATGGAGCGCAAGGCCGCCGAGCACGACCTCAACTACGTCTCGCTCGACGGCGACATCGCCTGCATGGTCAACGGCGCCGGGCTCGCGATGGCGACCATGGACCTGATCAAGCTGCACGGCGGCGCGCCGGCCAACTTCCTCGACGTCGGCGGCGGCGCGACCCCCGAGCGGGTCACCGCGGCGTTCACGCTGATCCTGTCGAACCCGAAGGTGCGCGCGATCCTGGTCAACATCTTCGGCGGCATCGTCCGCTGCGACATCATCGCCGAGGGCATCGTCACCGCGGTGCGCACCGTCGGCGTCAGCGTGCCGGTCATCGTCCGGCTCGAGGGCACCAACGCCGACGTCGCCCGCGCGCAGCTCGCCGCGAGCGGGCTCGCGATCACCGCCGCGAGCGACCTCACGGACGCCGCGACCAAGGCCGTGCGCCTCGCCGCCGGCCGCTAGGACCCACGCCTCATGAGCATCCTCCTCAGCAAGAAGAGCCGCGTGATCTGCCAGGGCTTCACCGGCAAGCAGGGCACGTTCCATACCGAGCAGTGCATCGCCTACGGCACGCGCGTCGTCGGCGGCGTGACGCCGGGCCGCGGCGGGCAGCAGCACCTCGGGCTGCCGGTGTTCAACACCGCCCACGACGCGGTGGCCGCCACCGGCGCCGACGTCAGCATGATCTACGTGCCGGCCGCCGGCGCCGCCGACGCGATCCTCGAGGCCGCCGACGCCGGCATCGAGCTGATCGTCTGCATCACCGAGGGCATCCCGGTCAACGACATGGTGCGGGTCAAGGAGGCGCTGAAGGGCTACGGCGCGCGCCTCGTCGGCCCGAACTGCCCCGGCGTCATCACCCCGGGCGAGGCCAAGGTCGGCATCATGCCGGGCTTCATCCACAAGCCCGGCAAGATCGGCATCGTCTCGCGCTCGGGCACGCTGACCTACGAGGCCGTGTTCCAGACGACGCGGCTCGGGCTCGGCCAGAGCAGCTGTGTCGGCATCGGCGGCGACCCGGTGCGCGGCATGAACTTCGTCGACGTGCTGCGCCTCTTCGAGGCCGACCCGAAGACGCAGGGCATCATCATGGTCGGCGAGATCGGCGGCAGCGACGAGGAGGCGGGCGCCGAGTTCATCCGCCGGCACGTGCGCAAGCCGGTGGTCGCCTACATCGCCGGCGTCACGGCGCCGCCCGGCAAGCGCATGGGCCACGCCGGCGCCGTCATCGACGGCGGCAAGGGCACGGCCGCCGACAAGTACGCGGCGCTCGAGCGCGCCGGCGTGCGCACGGTGCGCTCGCCGGCCGAACTCGGCAGCGCCATGGCGGCGGCGCTGAAGGCCGCCCGCGGCGGCCGCGCGGCCGCGCGGCGGCCGGCGGCCAAGGCCGCGGCGCGGCCGGCCGCGAAGCGCAAGCCCGCGCCCAAGGCCGCGCGGCGGCCGGCGCGGCGCGGCAAGCGCCGCTGAGCGGCGCGCGGGCCGGCGGCGACCCGTCGGCCGGCCGGCGCGCGCGGAGGGTCCTGAGCCGATGAGCGCCCCGCTACGCCTGCTGCTCGCGCAGTACGACCTGTTCGTCGGCGACGTCGACGGCAACGCGGCGCGCGTGCTCGAGGCGGCCGCGGCCGGCGCCGCGGCCGGCGTCGACCTCGTGCTGCTGCCCGAACTCGCGCTCGCCGGCTATCCGCCCGAGGACCTGCTGTTCCACTCGGGCTTTCGCCGCAACGTGCAGACGGCGGTCGAGCGGCTGTGCCGCGCCGCGCCGCCGGTCGACCTCGTGTTCGGCTACCCCGAGTACCACGGCCGCCGGATCTACAACTCCGCCGCCCTGGTGCGCGGCGGGCGCGTCTACGCCAACCACCGCAAGCAGGAACTGCCGAACTACAAGGTGTTCGACGAGAAGCGCTACTTCGCGCCGGGCCAGACGCCGACGCTGGTCGACGTCAAGGGCGCGCGCGTCGCGCTCTTGATCTGCGAGGACATCTGGGAGGCGGGTCCGGCGCGCGCCGCGCAGGCCGACGGCGCCGAGGCGCTGATCGTCATCAACGCCTCGCCGTTCGAGCTCAACAAGCAGCGCGAGCGCGAGTCGGTGGCGCGGCAGCGCGTCACCGACGTCGGCGTGCCGCTCGTCTACCTGCACATGGTCGGCGGCCAGGACGAGCTGGTGTTCGACGGCAACAGCTTCGTGATGGCGGCCGACGGCACGGTCACGCAGCGGCTGCCGGCGTGGCGCGAGGCCACCGCCGTGGTCGAGCTCGAGCACCGCGACGGCCGCCTGACGCCGCTGCCCGGCCCGGTCGCGCCCGAGCTCAGCGAGGAGCAGAGCGTCTACGAGGCGCTGGTGCTCGGCGTGCGCGACTACGTCGACCGGCACCGCTTCCCCGGCGTCGTCATGGGCCTCTCGGGCGGGGTCGACTCGGCGCTGACGCTCGCGATCGCCGTCGACGCGCTCGGGCCGTCGCGCGTGCACGCGGTGATGATGCCGTCGCGCTACACCTCGCAGATGAGCCGCGACGACGCCGCCGGCCAGGCGCGCGCGCTCGGCGTCAGGTACAGCGAGATCTCGATCGAGGGCATGTTCGCGGCGACGCTCGCGGCGCTCGCCGGCGAGTTCGCCGGCCGCGAGCCGGACACGACCGAGGAGAACATCCAGTCGCGCTGCCGCGGCGTGCTGCTGATGGCGATCTCGAACAAGACCGGAGCGATGCTGCTGACCACCGGCAACAAGAGCGAGATGGCGGTCGGCTATGCGACGCTGTACGGCGACATGGCCGGCGGCTTCGCGCCGATCAAGGACTGCTCGAAGCTGATGGTCTACCGGCTGGCGCGCTACCGCAACGCGCTCGGGCCGGTGATCCCGGCGCGCGTCATCGAGCGCGCGCCGAGCGCCGAGCTCAGGCCCGACCAGAAGGACACCGACTCGCTGCCGCCCTACGAGGTCCTCGACCCGATCCTCGAGGCGTTCATCGAGGAAGACCTGTCGGTGGACGAGATCGCGGCGCGCGGCTTCGACCGCGCGACCGTCGGCCGGGTGCTCGAGATGGTCAAGCGCAACGAGTACAAGCGCCGCCAGGCGCCGCCCGGCATCCGCATCAGCGGCCGCGCCTTCGGCCGCGACTGGCGCTACCCGATCACCTCGGGCTACCGCAGCCGCTGAGGCCGCGGTCGGTGGTTAGCTGCTGAACTGCCACCAGTGCTTCTTCTTGGCGTGCTGCTCGGCCGACGCCGGGAAGTTCGCCGCCAGCACCTTCTGCGAGTCGGCCGCGAGCTCCGGCATGTCGAGCTCGTGGTAGCAGCGCACCATCAGCTCGAGCGCGTGGCGCGTCGCGGGCGCGCCGTCGTAGGTCTCGATCACGTAGCGGGAGCGGTCGAGGGCGGCGACGAAGGCGCCGCGGCGCAGGTAGTAGTCGGCGACGTGCAGCTCGTACTCGGCGAGGCGGTTGCGCAGGTAGACCATGCGCTGGCGCGCGTCGGCGCTGTACTCGCTGTTCGGATACTGCGTCACCACGCGCAGGAAGGCGTCGAAGGACTTGCGCGCGTCCTGCGGCGGCCGCTCCGAGAGGTCGACGTTGAACCAGCGCTCCAGGAAGTTCGGCGCGCGCTCGAAGTACACGAGACCCTTCATGTAGTAGGCGTAGTCGATGCGCGCGTGGGTCGGATTCTCGCGGATGAAGGTGTCGGCGGCGTCGATCGCCGACTCCTTCTCGTGCGCCTTGTAGTAGGCGTAGATCAGGTCGAGGCGCGCCTGGCGGGCCGAGTCGCTGAACGGGTAGCGCGCCGTCAGCGCCTCGAGCGTCTTGATGCCGGGCTCGTAGCTGCCGTCGTTGATGAGCTTCGCGGCGCGGTCGTAGAGCGCCTCCGGGCTCATGTTCTGGTCGTCCTTCTTGCCGAAGGCGCCGCAGCCGGCGAGGGCGCAGGCCGCGAGCGCGAGCGTCGCGAGCGCGGCGCGCAGGGCTGGGCCGCGGGGCCGGTTCGGGGCACGGCAGCCGCGGAGCGTGGGGCGTGGCGAGGTCACTGGCGGGGCACCGGGAAATGCAGGACCGGCAAGTATAGCGTATCTTGTTCGGATGACCGGATTCCTCGAGCAGCGCATCCCGGATGCGCAGCGTGGCCAACGGTTGGACCAGGCGCTCGCGGCTCTGTTCCCCGATTTCTCCAGAACCCGCCTCAAGGCCTGGATCGAGGCCGGCCGGGTGCTGGTCGACGGCGCGCGCTCCAGGCCCCGCGACCTCGTCAGCGGCGGCGAGCTGGTGCGCGTCGAGCCCGTGCACGAGGCGCGGGTCGAGGTGGCGCCGGAGGCGATCGCGCTCGAGGTCGTCTACGAGGACGCCGCGCTGCTCGTGCTCGCCAAGCCCGCTGGCCTCGTCGTGCACCCCGGCGCCGGCAACCCGCGCTCGACGCTGCAGAACGCGCTGCTCGCCCGCGATCCCTCGCTCGCGCTCTTGCCGCGCGCCGGCATCGTGCACCGGCTCGACAAGGACACCAGCGGGCTCCTGGTGGTCGCGCGCACGCCCGAGGCGCACGCGCGGCTCACCAAGGCGCTGGCGCGCCACCAGGTGGAGCGCGAGTACGAGGCGGTCACGATCGGCGTCATGACCGCGGGCGGCACCGTCGATGCGCCGATCGACCGCCACCCGGTCGACCGGCTGCGCATGGCGGTGCGCGGCTCCGGCCGCGAGGCCGTGACCCACTACCGCGTCGTCGAGCGCTTTCGCGCCCACACCCACGTGCGCGTGCAGCTCGAGACCGGCCGCACCCACCAGATCCGCGTGCACCTGACGCACGCCGGCTTCCCGCTGGTCGGCGACCCGCTCTACGGCCGGCGGCTGGTGATCCCGAAGGGCGCGACCGCGCGGCTCGCGACGACGCTGCGCGGCTTTCGCCGCCAGGCGCTGCACGCGGCGCGGCTCGCCTTCGTGCACCCCGCGAGCGGCGCGCGCGTCGAGTTCGCGACGCCCGCGCCGGCCGACTTCGCGGAGCTGCTGGCGGCGCTGCGCGAGGACGCGCGCGCCGCCGCGTCCGACCCGCGCCTCAGGCCATGACGGTGCCCGCGGCCCCCGCGACCATCGGCTGGCTGGCGGCCGAGTTCGGCGCGCCGGCCGGCGTCGAGGCCGGCACGACGACGCGCGTCGGCGGCCTGAGCCGCGGCTCGCTCTCGAGCTTCAACCTCGCGGCGCACGTCGCCGACGAGCCGCTCGCGGTGGCCGGCAACCGCAGCCGGCTGCGCGCGGCGCTTGAGCTCCCGTCCGAGCCGCTGTGGCTCAGGCAGGTGCACGGTGCCGGGGTCGCGGTCCACGACGGTCGGGCGCTCGAGCCCGAGGCCGACGCCGCGGTCAGCTTCGAGCCGGGGCGCGTACTCGCGGTGCTGACCGCCGACTGCCTGCCGGTGGCGCTCGCGAGCGGCGACGGCACGCGGCTCGGGCTCGCGCACGCCGGCTGGCGCGGGCTCGTCGCCGGCGTCCTCGAGCGCACGGTCGCGGCGCTCGGCGTGCCGGGCGCCGAGCTCGTCGCCTGGCTCGGGCCCGCGATCGGCGCGGCGGCCTTCGAGGTCGGCGGCGAGGTGCGCGCCGCCTTCGTCGCCGCCGAGCCCGCCGACGCCGTGGCCTTCAGGCCCAACGAGCGCGGCCGCTGGCAGGCGGACCTGTACGCGCTCGCGCGCGCGCGGCTCGCGCGGCTCGGCGTCACGCGGGTGGCGGGCGGCGGCGAGTGCACCTTCACGGACGCCGGCCGCTTCTATTCGCACCGCCGCGATCCGCGCGGCGGGCGCATGGCGACGCTGCTCTGGCGCGGCGCCTGAGCGTCGGGAGCGCGGCGGGCATGCAGACCGGATCCTCGAGCGCGCCGCTGATCGCCGTGATCGGGCTCACCGGCGGCGTCGGGCTCGCCTCGGCGCTGGCGGCGTCGCTGTTCATCGCGCTGCCGGCGGCGGCCCGCCGCGCGCTCGTGCCGCACCTCGTCAGCTTCGCGACCGGGGCGCTCCTGGGCGCGGCGCTGATCGGCTTCCTGCCGGCGGCGATCGCCGGCGCCGGGATCGCGAACGCGGCGCGCGTCGGCCTGGTGGTGCTCGGCGGGCTCTTGGTGTTCTTCGTGCTCGAGAAGCTCGTGCTGTGGCGCCACTCGCACGACGACCCCTTCGACGGCGACGAGCACGACGGGCCGCGCCGCGTGCACGCGCTTGGGCCGATGATCCTGTGGGGCGACGCCTTCCACAACGTCGTCGACGGCGTCGTGATCGCCGCCGCCTACCTGACGAGCCCGGGCCTCGGGCTCGCGACCGCGCTCGCGGTGTTCACGCACGAGCTGCCGCAGGAGATCGGCGACATCGGCATCCTGCTGCACAGCGGCATGGGACGCCTGCGCGCGCTGGCGCTCAACCTGCTGGTCAGCGCCTCGGCCGTGGTCGGCGGCATCGTCGCCGTGTACGCGCTCGGCGCGGCGCTCGCGGCGCTGCCGTACGCGCTCGCCTTCGCGGGCGCGTCGCTCCTGTACGTCGCGGTCGCCGACCTGATCCCCGGGCTGCACCGGCACGCGGGGCTCAGGCGCTCGGTGGAACAGTTCGTATTGATTCTGGCCGGGGTCGGCGTTATCTGGCTGACCCAGCACCACCCGGGCGGCGAGGGCGGTCGCGGCCTGCCGTAGCGGTGCCGTTGAAATTCCGGAGCCGGGCCCCATCCTCTAGGCGATTCAAGCAATTAGGAGCCGGCCCATGCGCCAGGACAAGCTGACCTCCAACTTCCAGCTGGCGCTCGCCGACGCCCAGTCGCTCGCGGTCGGGCAGGACCACCAGTTCATCGAGCCGGTGCACCTGCTGTCGGCGATGCTCGACCAGCAGGGCGGCACGGTGCGCCCGCTGCTCGACCGGGCGGGGGTCAACCTGAACCTGCTGCGCTCGCGCCTCGCGCAGGCGCTCGAGCGGCTGCCGAAGGTCGAGGGCGCGCCCGGCGAGGTGCACGTCTCCAACGACCTCGGGCGGCTCCTCAACGTCACCGACAAGCTCGCCCAGCAGCGCGGCGACCAGTTCATCTCCTCCGAGCTCTTCGTGCTGGCGGCCCTCGAGGACAAGGGCGAGCCCGGCCGGCTGCTGCGCGAGGCCGGCGCCGTCAAGGGCGCGCTCGAGAAGGCCGTCGAGGAGGTGCGCGGCGGCCAGAAGGTCGAGGACGCGAACGCCGAGGAGGCGCGCGGCGCGCTCGACAAGTACACGATCGACCTCACCGAGCGCGCCAAGAGCGGCAAGCTCGACCCGGTGATCGGCCGCGACGACGAGATCCGACGCACCGTGCAGGTGCTGCAGCGACGCACCAAGAACAACCCGGTGCTGATCGGCGAGCCGGGCGTCGGCAAGACCGCGATCGTCGAGGGCCTCGCGCAGCGCATCGTCAACGGCGAGGTGCCGGAAGGCCTCAAGAGCAAGAAGATCCTGGCGCTCGACATGGGCGCGCTGATCGCCGGCGCCAAGTACCGCGGCGAGTTCGAGGAGCGCCTCAAGGGCGTGCTCAAGGACCTCGCCAAGCAGGAAGGCCAGATCATCCTGTTCATCGACGAGCTGCACACGATGGTCGGCGCCGGCAAGGCCGAGGGCGCGATGGACGCCGGCAACATGCTCAAGCCCGCGCTCGCCCGCGGCGAGCTGCACTGCGTCGGCGCCACGACGCTCGACGAGTACCGCAAGTACATCGAGAAGGACGCGGCGCTCGAGCGGCGCTTCCAGAAGGTGCTGGTCGACGAGCCCTCGGTCGAGGACACCATCGCGATCCTGCGCGGGCTCAAGGAGCGCTACGCGGTGCACCACAAGGTGCAGATCACCGACCCCGCGATCGTCGCTGCCGCGACGCTGTCGCACCGCTACATCACCGACCGGCAGCTGCCGGACAAGGCGATCGACCTGATCGACGAGGCCGCCTCGCGCATCCGCATGGAGATGGACTCCAAGCCCGAGGCCATGGACCGCCTCGACCGGCGCATCGTGCAGCTGAAGATGGAGCGCGAGGCGCTGCGCAAGGAGAAGGACGAGGCCTCGAAGAAGCGCCGCGAGCAGATCGAGGACACCCTCAAGGGCCTCGAGCGCGAGTACGCCGACCTCGACGAGATCTGGAAGCGCGAGAAGGCCGCCTCGCAGGGCGAGGCCGAGATCAAGAAGCAGCTCGAGCGCGCCCGCCTCGACTTCGAGGCCGCGCGCCGCGCCTCCGACCTCGGCCGCATGTCGGAGCTGCAGTACGGCAAGATCCCCGAGCTCGAGAAGCGCTTGAAGTCGGCGCAGGACGCCGACGCCAAGGCGCCGACGCTGGTGCGCAACAAGGTCACCGACGAGGAGATCGCCGAGGTCGTCTCGAAGTGGACCGGCATCCCGGTGTCGAAGATGCTCGAGGGCGAGAAGGACAAGCTGCTGAAGATGGAGGCGGCGATCGGCGAGCGCGTGGTCGGCCAGGACGAGGCGGTGCGCGCGGTCGCCGACGCGATCCGCCGCGCGCGCGCCGGGCTCTCGGACCCGAACCGGCCGAACGGCTCGTTCCTGTTCCTCGGCCCCACCGGCGTCGGCAAGACCGAGCTCACCAAGGCGCTCGCGGCCTTCCTGTTCGACACCGAAGAGGCGATGGTGCGCATCGACATGAGCGAGTTCATGGAGAAGCACTCCGTGGCGCGCATGATCGGCGCGCCGCCCGGCTACGTCGGCTACGAGGAGGGCGGCTACCTCACCGAGGCGGTGCGCCGCCGGCCGTACTCGGTGATCCTGCTCGACGAGATCGAGAAGGCGCACCCGGACGTGTTCAACGTGCTGCTGCAGGTGCTCGACGACGGCCGCCTGACCGACGGCCAGGGGCGGACCGTGGACTTTCGCAACACGGTCGTGATCATGACCTCGAACCTCGGCTCGCAGGTGATCCAGGAGATGGCCGGCGAGCGCAACTACGAGCGCATGAAGAGCGCCGTGCTCGAGATCGTCGGCGGCCACTTCCGGCCCGAGTTCGTCAACCGCATCGACGAGATCGTCGTGTTCCACCCGCTCGGCCGCGGCGAGATCCGCCGCATCGTCGACATCCAGGTGGCTTACCTGCGGACGCGGCTCGCCGAGCGCGAGCTCGGCCTCGAGCTCGACGACGCGGCGCGCGACCGCCTCGGCGAGGCCGGCTTCGACCCGGTCTACGGCGCGCGGCCGCTGAAGCGCGCGATCCAGCAGCAGCTCGAGAACCCGCTCGCGCAGCGGATCCTGAAGGGCGAGTTCGCGCCGGGCGACCTGATCCGGGTGTCGGCGGCGGACGGGGCGCTGGCCTTCGCCAAGGCGCGGCGGGCGGCGGCCTGAGGGCAGCCGCTGCTATGATCCGCCGCCGCCCGGGCGCGACGCCCGGGCGTGGCGCGCCGGCCGCGGCCGCGGCCGCTGACCTGGGAGTCCGTTGATGCCGTTCTACGAGTACCAGTGCGAGGCCTGTGGCCACCACCACGAGGCCATGCAGAAGATGAGCGAGGCGCCGCTCAAGACCTGCCCGAGCTGCGGCAAGCCGCGCCTGAAGCGGCTCATCTCGGCGCCGGTGTTTCGCCTCAAGGGCAGCGGCTGGTACGAGACCGACTTCAAGTCCGACCAGGAGTCGAAGCGCAACCTGCACGGCGAGGAGGCCAAGGCGGACAAGGCGGACAAGGCCGACAAGGCCGAGGCCGCCGGCCAGCAGGCCGACGCCAAGGGCGAGCCCAAGACCGAAGCCAAGGCCGAGTCCAAGGCGGACGCGCCGGCCAAGCCCGATGCCAAGGCCGCGTCCGGGTCGGCGGCGAAGTCGCCGCCGCGCCGGACCCGGGGCCGAAAGCCCGCCCGCAAGGCGCCACGGCGCCGCTGAGCGGCCGGGGCCTCGCGGCGGGCGCATCTTGCATCGCACAAGGGCCCGTCCGTAAGATCACCGGTTCCCCGCGCCGGGGGCTTCGAGGCGAGCCATGCGTTCCCACTACTGCGGCCAGGTCAACGAGCAGCTCATCGGCCAGACGGTCACCGTGGCCGGCTGGGTGCACCGCCGCCGCGACCACGGCGGGGTGATCTTCGTCGACCTCAGGGACCGCGACGGGCTGCTGCAGATCGTGTTCGACCCGGACGCCGCGGCGGTGTTCGCCGAGGCCGAGCGCGTGCGCAGCGAGTACGTGCTCTCGGTCAGCGGCCTCGTGCGCGCCCGCCCGCCGGGCACCGCCAACGCCCACCTCGCCTCCGGCCAGGTCGAGCTGCTGGCGCGCACGCTCTCGGTCCTGAACCGCTCCGAGCCGCTGCCGTTCCAGCTCGACGAGGAGGTGCGCGAGGAGGTGCGGCTCAAGTACCGCTACCTCGACCTCAGGCGCGAGGTGATGCAGAAGCGCCTGCTGCTGCGCCACGAGCTGACGCGCGCCGTGCGCAGCTACCTCGACGCGCACCGCTTCGTCGACATCGAGACGCCGATGCTGACCAAGGCGACGCCGGAGGGCGCGCGCGACTACCTGGTGCCCTCGCGGACCCATCCGGGCAAGTTCTTCGCGCTGCCGCAGTCGCCGCAGATCTTCAAGCAGCTGCTGATGATCAGCGGCTTCGACCGCTACTACCAGATCGCGCGCTGCTTTCGCGACGAGGACCTGCGCGCCGACCGCCAGCCGGACTTCACGCAGGTCGACATCGAGACCTCGTTCCTCGGCCAGGACGACATCATGCGGCTGATGGAGGGGCTGGTGCGGGCCGTGTTCCGGGCGGTGCTCGCCGTGGAGCTGCCGGACCCGTTCCCGCGCATGGGCTATGCCGAGGCGATGCGCCGCTACGGCTCGGACAAGCCGGACCTGCGCATCCCGCTCGAGCTCGTCGACGTCGCGGACCTGGTGCGCGACTCGGAGTTCAAGGTGTTCGCGGGACCCGCGCGCGCCGCGGACGGGCGCGTCGCCGCGCTCAGGGTGCCGGCCGGCAACGAGCTCAGCCGCAGCCAGATCGACGAGTACACGGCCCACGTCGCGCGCTTCGGCGCCAAGGGCCTCGCTTACGTCAAGGTCAACGACGCCGCCGCCGGCCGCGCCGGGCTGCAGTCGCCGATCCTCAAGTTCCTGTCCGACGCCGCGATCGCCGGCATCCTGTCGCGCACCGGCGCCGCGAGCGGCGACCTGATCTTCTTCGGCGCCGACAGCGGCAGGGTGGTCGCCGACAGCATGGGTGCGCTGCGCCTCAAGGTCGGCGCCGACCGTGGCCTGGTGGCCAACGCCTGGCGGCCGCTGTGGGTGGTCGACTTCCCGATGTTCGAGCGCGACGAGCAGGCCGGGCGCTGGGCCGCGATGCACCACCCCTTCACCTCGCCGGTGAACGAGGATCCGGCGGCGCTCGCCGCGCACCCCGGCGAGGCGATCGCCAAGGCCTACGACTGCGTGCTGAACGGCTCGGAGGTCGGCGGCGGGTCGGTGCGCATCCACCGCGAGGAGCTGCAGTCGACCGTGTTCGGCCTGCTCGGCATCGGGCCCGAGGAGGCGCGCGCCAAGTTCGGCTTCCTGCTCGAGGCGCTCAAGTACGGCGCGCCGCCGCACGGCGGCATCGCCTTCGGCCTCGACCGCCTCGCGATGCTGATGTCGGGCGCCGACAGCATCCGCGAGGTGATCGCGTTCCCGAAGACGCAGACCGCGTTCTGCCCGCTGACCGAGGCGCCGACCGGCGTCACCGAGCAGCAGCTGCGCGACCTGCACATCAGGCTGCGCGCGCCCAGTGCCTGACGGCGGATCGGTCGTCGTCGCCCACGGCCTGTGGATGACAGGCCTCGAGGCGACGCTGCTCCGCCGCCGCCTCGCTGACCGCGGCTACGCGGTGCGCCAGTTCCACTACCGCTCGATGACCGCGATGCCCGAGGACGTGCTCGCGGAGCTGCGCGCCGAGGTGCTGGCGCTGCCGCCGCCGGTGCACCTCGTCGGCCACAGCCTCGGCGGCCTCCTGCTGCTGCGCTTCGGGGCGGCCCACCCGGAGCTGCCGCTCGGGCGCATGGTGCTGCTCGGCTCGCCGGTCAACGGCAGCCGCGCCGCGCGCGCCTTCGCGGCGCTGCCGGGCGCCTCGCTGTTCTTCGGCCACCTCGCGGGCTCGGCGCTGCTCGCCACCGGGCGGGCGCGCTGGCAGGGCACGACCGCGGTCGGCGTGATCGCCGGCAACCACTCGCTCGGCTTCGGCCGCTTCATCGGCCACCTGCCGGAGCCGAACGACGGCACGGTGTCGGTCGACGAGACCGAGCTCGACGGCGCCGCCGACCACCTGGTGCTGCCGGTGAGCCACACCGGCCTGCTGGTCTCCGAGGAAGTGGTCGAGGCGACGGTGCGCTTCCTCAGCTCGGGTCGCTTCGCCGCGCCAGCGCCCTGAGCCGGTACAGCGCCTCGAGCGCCTCGCGCGGCGTCAGCGTGTCGGGATCCATCTGGCCGAGCTCGTCGAGCAGCCGCGCGGCCGCGGCGGGCGCGGCCTCGGGCGCCGCGGCCGGCGCCGCGAACGCGAGCTCCGCCTGCGGCGACGGCGGCTTCAGCTCCTCGCCGCGCTGCTCGAGCGCGCCGAGATAGCGGCGCGCCGCCGCGATCACCTCGCGCGGCACGCCGGCGAGGCGCGCCACCTGCAGCCCGTAACTGCGGCTCGCGGGACCCGGCTTCACGGCGTGCAGGAACACGAGCGCGTCGCCGTGCTCGGTGGCGTCGAGGTGCACGTTGCCGACGCCGGCGGCCTCCTCGGCGAGCGCGGTCAGCTCGAAGTAGTGGGTCGCGAACAGCGTGAAGGCCCGCACCGAGCGGGCCATGTGCTCGGCCGCGGCCCAGGCGAGCGACAGGCCATCGAAGGTGCTCGTGCCGCGGCCGATCTCGTCCATCAGCACCAGGCTCGCCTCGGTCGCGTTGTTGAGGATGTTCGCCGTTTCGGTCATCTCGACCATGAAGGTCGAGCGCCCGCCGGCGAGGTCGTCGGCGGCGCCGATGCGCGTGAAGATCCGGTCGGTCGGGCCGAGCACCGCGCGCTCGGCCGGCACGAAGCTGCCGATGCGCGCCAGGATCACGATCAGCGCCGCCTGGCGCATGTAGGTCGACTTGCCGCCCATGTTGGGGCCGGTGATCACCAGCATCCGGCGGCGCGCGTCGAGCTCGAGGTCGTTCGGCACGAACGGCCCGTCGAGCAGGCGCTCGACCACCGGGTGGCGGCCGCCGACGATCGACAGGCGCGGCTCGTCGACGAACTCCGGCTCGGTGAGCCTGAGCTCGAGCGCGCGCGCGGCGAGGCAGCCGAGCACGTCGACGAGCGCCAGCGCGCGCGCCGTCGCCTGCAGCCCGGCGAGCGCCGCCGTCAGCCGCTCGAGCAGGCCCTCGTACAGCAGCCGCTCCCGGCCGAGCGCGCGCTCGCGCGCGCCGAGCACCTTGTCCTCGAACGCCTTGAGCTCCGGCGTCAGGAAGCGCTCGGCGTTCTTGACCGTCTGGCGGCGGACGTAGTCGGCCGGGACGTTCTCGGCGTCGCGCCGGCTGAGCTCGATGTAGAAGCCGGAGACGCGGTTGTAGGCGAGCTTGAGGCTCGCGAGGCCGGTGCGGGCGCGCTCGCGCGCCTCGAGCTCGAGCAGGTAGGCGTCGGTGTCGGTGGCGATGCGCCTCAGCTCGTCGAGCTCGGCGTCGAAACCGGGCGCGATCACGCCGCCGTCCCGCAGGAAGTGCGGCGGGCTCGGCACCAGCGCCGCCTCGAGCAGCGCCGCGAGTTCGGGATGACCGCCGAGCGCGGCGCCGGCCGTGCCGAGCAGCGGGGAGTCGTGCGCCGCGGCGAGCGCGCCGACCGAGGGCACCGCGCCGAGCGCGGCCCGCAGCTGAGCGAGGTCGCGCGGCCTGGCGCTCTTCAGCGCGACGCGCGCCAGGATCCGCTCGACGTCGCCGATGGCGGCCAGGCGCGCAGCGAGCTCGGCGCCGCGGCCGCCGTCCAGGAGACTGCGCACGGCGTGCAGCCGCAGCCTGAGCGGCGTCGCGTCCCGCAGCGGCCGGCCGAGCCAGCGCCTGAGCTCGCGCGCGCCCATCGGCGTCGCGGTGCGGTCCATGAGCCCGACCAGCGTCGCCTCCTCGCGTCCGGCGAGGCTCGCCTCGAGCTCGAGGTTGCGGCGCGTCGCGGCATCGAGCAGCACCGCCTCGTCGCGCTCCTCGGTGACCAGGCCCGCGAGGTGCGGCAGCGCCGCGCGCTGCGTCTCCTGCACGTACTGCAGCAGCGCGCCGGCGGCGGTCACCGCGAGCGGCTTGCCGCCGCAGCCGAAGCCGTCTAGGTCGTGGACCTGGAACTGCCGCGTCAGCAGCCGGGTCGCGACGCCGAGCTCGAAGTGCCACGGCGCGCGCGGCCGCGCGCCCGCGAGCGTCGCCGCCTCGCTGCCCTCGGCCGCCAGCAGCTCGGCGGGCTTGAGGCGCGCGAGCTCGGCCTCGAGCGCCGCGCGGCCGGCGAGCTCCGTGACCGTGAACCGGCCGCTCGCGAGCTCGAGCCAGGCGAGCCCGAAGCGCCCGCCGGCCGCCGCCACCGCGGCCAGGAGCGTGGCGCGGCGCTCCTCGAGCAGTCCCTCGTCGGTGACCGTGCCCGGAGTCACGACCCGCACGATGCGCCGCTCGACCGGTCCGCGGCTGCGGCCGGGCTCGCCGATCTGCTCGCAGATCGCGACCGACTCGCCGGCGCGCACCAGGCGCGCGAGGTAGGTCTCGAGCGTCACGACCGGCACGCCCGCCATCGGGATCGGCTGGCCGGCGGAGCTGCCGCGGCTCGTCAGCGCGATGTCCAGGAGCCGCGCCGCGCGGCGCGCGTCGTCGTAGAACAGCTCGTAGAAGTCGCCCATCCGGTAGAACAGCAGCACGTCCGGGCACTCCGCCTTGAGGGCGAGGTACTGCTGCATCATCGGCGTGTGCGGCGCCGGCGCGGCGGGCAGGTCGGGCAGCTCGGTCATGCGGCGGGGGCGGCTTCGTGGAATACTCCCGGCGCATTATCCACGAGGCCCGGGCCCCGCCGCCCGCGAGTCGCATGCCGATGACCGTCTCCCCGAGCGCGCCGCCGGGGGCCGCCGAGCGCCGCGGCCCGCGCGCCTTCGCCTGGCTGCGCCTGCTGCGCCTGCACCACTGGCTCAAGAACCTGCTGCTCGCGGTGCCGTTCGTCACCGCCCAGGCGTGGTCGCGGCCCGGCGCGCTGGCCGGTCTCGCGCTCGGCTTCCTCGCGTTCTCGCTGGTGGCCTCGGCGAGCTACGTGCTCAACGACCTCGCCGACGTCGCGCACGACCGCGAGCACGCCGCCAAGCGCCACCGGCCGCTGGCGGCCGGCGAGATCGGCAGCGCGGCGGCGCTCGCGGCGGCTGCGCTGTGCGCGGTGGCCGGCCTCGCCGCCGCCTGGCGCGTCGGCGCCGCGTTCCTCGCGACGCTGCTCGTGTACGCGGCGCTGACGACGCTCTACACGCGGCGTCTGAAGCGCGTCGCGCTGCTCGACGTGCTGGCGCTCGCGGCGCTGTGGACGCTGCGGCTCGCGGCCGGCGCCGCCGCGATCCACGTGCAGCTGTCGGTCTGGCTGCTCAGCTTCGGCGCGGCCCTGTTCCTCAGCCTGTCGCTGGTCAAGCGCTGCGCCGAGCTCGCGGCCGCGGGCGGGGAGCCGTCGCGGCGCCTGCCCGGGCGCGGCTACGAGCGCCGCGACCTCGCGGCGCTGCAGGCCTTCGGCGTCGCGACCGGCGTCGTGTCGGTGCTGGTGCTGGCGATGTTCGTCGACTCGACCGCGGCGCAGCTGCGCTACCCGCACCACGAGCGGCTGTGGCTCGCCTGTCCCGCGATCTGGTTCTGGCTGGGGCGCATCTGGCTCGAGACCGCCCGCGGGGCGATGCACCACGATCCGGTGGTCTTCAGCCTGCGCGACCGCGCCAGCTGGGCCGCGCTCGCAGCCGTCGCCGTGGCGTGGGCGGCGGCGCTCGCGCCGGTCTGAGCATGGCGGCGCGGCGGCGGCCGGGGCGGGGACTCGCGCTCGCCGCGCTCCTCGGCGCGACGCTCGCGGTGCTCGCCTACGACGCGGTGCTGTCGAGCTACCGCTACCCGTACTCGGGCGACAGCGCCTCCTACATCGACATGGCCGGCGCGCTGCTGCGCGAGGGCCGACCGCTGGTGACGCCGTGGGACGTCGACCCCGGCGACCGGGACGCGGTGCCGCAGCCGTTGTTCCCGCCCGGCTTCCCGGCGCTGATCGCGGCGCTGACGCCGCTCACCGGCGACGTGCGCACCGCCGCGCTCGTGCCGGGCCGGGTCGCCGCCGCGCTGCTGCCGTTCCTGATCGTGGTGCTGTTTCGCGGCGCGGTCGCCGACGGCGCGCTCGCGGCGGTCGCGGCGCTCGCGCTGCTGTCGCAGGGCGTGCGCGACTGGCACTTCCTCGCCTATTCCGACGTCCCGGCGCTCGCGCTCGCGGTGCTCGCGCTCGGCCTCTTGGCGCGCGGCCTCGGCCTCGCCGGCGGCGCGGGCCCACGCGCGGCCGGCGCGCTCGCGCTCGCGGGGCTCGCGGCCGGCATCGGCTACACGGTGCGCAACGCCGGGCTCGCCGTGCTCGCCGCCTCGCTGGCGACGCTCGGCTACGCGCGCCTGCGCGGCCTCGGGCCGCGGCGTGCGCCGCTCTACTGGCTGGCCGGCGCGAGCGCGCCGCTCGCGGCGCTGATCGCCTACAACCTCGCGACCTTCGGCCGGCTGCAGCCCTACGATATGCCGCAGTCGACGCGCCGCTGGCCGCTCAACCTCGGCGACTACGCGGTCGCGCAGCTCGACGATCTCGGCCTGCCCGACCGCCTGCTCGCGCTGCTGCCGCCGTGGCTCGCGGTGCTCTCGATCGCGGCGGTCGCGGCGCTGTTCGCCGCGGCGTTCTGGCGCCTGCGGCGCGAGCCTGCGCGGCAGGGGCTCGTGGTGCTGCTCGGCGGCTACTGCGGCGCGGGCGCGCTGCTGCTCGTCGCCTCGCGCAGCCGCTACGAGTGGGGCAACTTCATCGACAGCCGCAACGTACTGCAATACACCTTCGCCTACGGGCTCGGGCTCGCGGTCGCGGCGGGGGCGCTCTGCGGGCCGCGCGGGCGCCGCTACGCGGCGCTCGCCGGGGCGCTGCTGCTCGTGTCGCTGCTGGCCGCGGCGGTGCGCGACGTGCACGCCGCGCGGGGCTACCACCAGGAGACCTGGCTGGCGCTCTCGGAGGATCGCGCGGTGATGAGCGCCGCGCGCGAGCTGCCGGCGAACGCGCTGATCGCCTCGAACGCGGCGGTGCTGTTTCGCCTTGGCGTGCCGCGCCCGGTGCGCGAGCTCGAGCTCGGCGGCGGCGACGACGACTTCGTCGTCGAACTCGGCGCGCTGACGCGCGCCGCGGCCGGCCGCCGGCCGACCGCGTTCCTGCTGGTGTGCGACGAGTGGACCACCGGCTTCAGCGCCTGCGGCGCGCGGCCGCGTTCGGCGGCCGCCGGGCCCGCCTGCACGCGCGTGCGCGGTCAGCCGCCGCTCGTGCTGCTGTGCGAGGCGCCGCCGGCGGCCGGCGTGCGCGAGCCGGCACCCGGGCGGGAGCCGGCCCGCTGAGCGGGCGGGCGGCGCCGCCGGCGCCGCACCGCCCGGCGTGACGAGCTACTTCTTCGAGCCGTCCAGCCACTCCGCCACGCCGCCATGCTTGGAGCACGTGCCGCTGTGCGTCTTGGAGTGCGAGTAGCTGCCGTCCTTGCACTTCGCGGTGGCGCCCGTGGCGTCGTTGTCGACCGAGTGCTCGCTCGAGGCGCTCGCCGCCGGGGCCGCGGCCGCGGTCTTGGCGGGCGCGGCCGCAGCCGCAGGCGCAGCAGCCGCCGCCGGCGCGGCGGCCGGCTTCGCGGCGGCCGGTGCTGCCGCCTTGGCGGCGGGAGCCGCAGCCGCTGCCGGAGCCGCCGCCTCGGCCTTCGTCGCGGCCCCATCCTTCTTGATGCCGCCGTGCTTGGAGCACGCGCCCTTGCCGCCGTGCGGCGAGGTCGTGCCGTCGGTGCAGGTCACCGGCCCGCCCTTGTCCGCGGCGGCGGGAGCCGCCGCCGCTGCCGGAGCGGCCGCTTCGGTCGTCGCCGCGGCGCCGTCCTTCTTGATGCCGCCGTGCTTGGAGCATGCGCCCTTGCCGCCGTGCGGCGAGGTCGTGCCGTCGGTGCAGGTCACCGGCCCGCTCGTGTCCGCGGCCTGAACCGGCAGGGCACAGATCGCCGCCAGCGCGAAGGCCGCGAGCGCCACAGTCAGTTTCTTCATCGCCTGAGTCCCCTCGTAGTTGTCGCGCATGCGATCGACGGTGCAGCCGGTCCCTGCGGTGCGCGTGACCCGCGGGGCTGAGGCGAACGGTACGCCATTCCGCGCGCCGCGGGCAGTGACAGCGGCTTCACCGGCCGTTCATGGGCGCTTCATCGGCCGACGTGCTTCCCGCGGCGCGCCCGGGTACGCTCTCTCGCGGCCGTTGCGGTGCCACGAGGTCGATGATGGGAGCCGAGGGTGAGGCGAGCGACGCGTCCGGCCGCCGGCCGCCGGCCGGCGTCGACGCCGCGGGCCTCGCGCGCACGGCGGTCGCCCTGCTCTACGGGGCGCCCGGCGCCGGGCTCGGCGGCCTCGGCCGGCTGCGAAGGGCTTTCGAGGACGCGGGGCTCGGCGCCGCGTTCGCGTCCTGGGTCGGGCCCGGCGCCAACCGGCCGCTCAGCGCCGCCGAGCTCGAGCGGGCGCTCGGCGCCGAGGCGATCGCCGGCCTCGCGCGCGCGGCCGGCGCTTCGCCCGCGCGCGTCGCCGCCGGGCTCGCCGAGCTCCTGCCGCGCGTCGTCGATGAGCTGACGCCCGCCGGCGAGCTGCCGGGCGGCGAGGGCGGGGCGCCGGCGGCTGCGCGCACCGGGCCCGGGCGCGCATGAGCTCGCCCGCCAACGTCGGCGACGCCGACCTCGCGCGGCTCGCGGGACGGGTCGGCGCGCTGCTGCTCGCCGGGGGGCGGCGGATCGCGACCGCCGAGTCCTGCACCGGCGGCTGGATCGGCAAGGCGCTGACCGACGTCCCCGGCAGCTCGCAGTGGTTCGAGACCGGCTACATCTGCTACGGCAACGGCGCCAAGACGACGCTGCTCGGCGTGCTGCCGGCCGAGATCGCCGAGCACGGCGCGGTCAGCGAGCCGGTCGTCAAGGCGATGGCGCTCGGCGCGCTCGAGCGGGCGGGCGCCGACGTCGCGGTCGCGGTCTCCGGCATCGCCGGTCCCGACGGCGGCTCGCCGGGGAAGCCCGTGGGCACGGTCTGGTTCGCGTGGGCCTGGCGCCGCGGCCGGTCGCAGCACGTGCAGTCGCGCCTCAAGCTCTTCAAGGGCGACCGCGAGGCGGTGCGCCGCAAGACCGTCGCGAGCGCCCTGACGGGCGTGCTCGAGCTGTGACCGGCGGCCGGCCGCGGCGGCGGCGGCTGTTCTTCGCGCTCTGGCCGGATGAGGCGACGCGCGCCGCGCTCGGTGCCGCCGCCGCCGGGGCGGCGGCCGCGGCCGGCGGACGCGCGGTGGCGGCGGCGAACCTGCACCTGACGCTCGAGTTCCTGGGCCAGGTGCCCGATGCGCAGCTCGACTCGCTGCGCGCGGTCGGCGCCTCGCTCGCGCTGCCCGAAGAAAGCCTGCTGCTCGACCGGCTCGACTGGTGGCGCCGCGCCGCGATGCTGGTCGCCGCACCGAGCGCGCCCGGCCAGGCGCTGCTCGCCGCGCAGGCGGACCTCAGGCAGGTGCTCAAGGCCCGTGGCTTTCGCGTTGATTCGCGGGCGTTCCGGCCGCACGTGACGCTGGCCCGCAAGCTCACCGCGCCGCCGCCGGCGGCGGCGCCGATCGCGGTCGCGTGGCCGGTGCGCGAGCTCGCGCTCGTCGAGTCCGTGCCGACGCCGACCGGCTCGCGCTACACGCCGCTCGCGCGCTGGCGAGGCGGCGTCGTCGCGGCCGATATCGGCGCGCTTTGAGGCGGATTTGCCGCTTCCGGCGCCGGTCCGCTGTGCGATAATTCCGGCTCACCCAGGAGGTATCCCCGCGATGGACGACAACCGCAAGAAGGCGCTTGCTGCCGCGCTCACCCAGATCGAGAAGCAGTTCGGCAAGGGCTCGGTGATGCGCCTCGGCGACGCCTCCCAGGCGATGGATTTCGACGTCATCCCCACGGGCTCGCTCGGCCTCGACATCGCGCTCGGCGTCGGCGGCCTGCCGCGCGGCCGCGTCGTCGAGATCTACGGCCCGGAGTCCTCCGGCAAGACCACGCTGACGCTCGAGGTCATCGCGCAGTGCCAGAAGATGGGCGGCACGGCGGCCTTCGTCGACGCCGAGCACGCGCTCGACCCGACCTACGCCGAGAAGCTCGGCGTCAAGGTCGACGACCTGCTGGTGTCGCAGCCGGAC
>DATKOP010000060.1:0-3279 GCA_035524595.1 Steroidobacteraceae bacterium
ACGCTCGTCGTCAAGGACCGCCTGACCCTGCCCGACGAGCGGCTGCGCCACGTCTGCGAGCAGGCGATCCGCAACCACGACCCGTGCATCTCCTGCGCGACGCACTTCCTCGACCTGCAGATCGACCGTGGCTGAGGCCCGCGTGATCGCCCTGGGCAACCCGCTGCGCGGCGACGACGGCGCCGGCCCTGCGGTGCTGCACGCGCTCGAGGGCCGCGTGCCGGACGGCGTGCGCCTGGCGCGCTGCGGCGGGGACCCGGCGGAGCTGCTCGACCTCCTCGACGGCGCCGAGCGCGTCGTCATCGTCGACGCGGTGCGCACCGGCGCGCCGCCCGGCGCGCTGCACCGCCTCGATGCGGCCGCCGGACCGCTGCCCGCGCGCAGCGCCGGCGCCTCGACGCACGGGCTCGGCCTGGCCGACGGGCTCGAGCTGGCACGCGCGCTCGGGCGCCTGCCGGCGAGCGCCCTCGTCGTCGGGATCGAGGCGGCCGGCGACGAGCCCGGCGGCGCGCTCTCCCCGCAGGTCGCCGCGGCGATCGAGCCCGCCGCGGCGCTCGTGCTCGACGCGCTGATGCCGGCGCGCGCTGTCTAGGGATAGATCCCGCGCAGGCGCACCGCGGCGGCGACGCGCTCGACGCCGATCGCCAGCGCGGCGGTGCGCCAGTCCAGCTCGCCGATCTGCGCGCGGTCGAGCACGCTGTCGGTCGCGTCGCGCAGCTTGCGCCGCAGCTCGGCGCGGATCGCCGCCGCGTCCCACGAGTACCACTCGACGTCCTGCACCCACTCGAAGTAGCTCACGGTCACGCCGCCGGCGTTCGCGAGCAGGTCCGGGACGATCGGGATGCCGCGCTCGCGCAGCACCGCCTCGCCGCCCGGCGTCGTCGGGCCGTTGGCCGCCTCGATCACCAGGCCGGCGCGGATCCCCGGCGCGTTGGCCTCGGTGATCTGGCCCTCGACGGCCGCGGGGATCAGCAGGTCGCATGGGAGCTGCAGGAGGTCGTCGAGGCTGACCGTCTCGCCGCACGGGGCGCCGGCGAAGAAGCGCTCCTCCTCGCGCCAGGCGTCGACGGCGGCGAGGTCCAGGCCCTGCTCGCGCACGAGGCCGCTGCGCCGGTCGCTGACGGCGATCACGCGCGCGCCGCGGCGGTCGAGCTCGCGCGCGAGCGCGGAGGCGACCGCGCCGTAGCCCTGGATCGCGACGCTCAGGCCGGCGAGCGCGCGGCCCTGGCGCTCGAGCACGCGCTCGGCGACCTCGACGACGCCGACGCCGGTCGCCTCGCGGCGCACCGCGGTGCCGCCCAGCACGTCGGGCTTGCCGGTGACGATCTGCGGCACCGGGTGGCCGTGCTGCATCGAGAAGGTGTCCATGAACCACGCCATCTCCGGCTCGCCGGTGCCCAGGTCGGGCGCGGGGATGTCGCTGCTGGGGCCGATGATCGGCACGAGCTCGCTGGCGAAGCGGCGCGTGACGCGCTCGCGCTCGCGGCCGGAGAGCGCGTAGGGGTCGCAGCGCACGCCGCCCTTCGCGCCGCCGTAGGGAAGCGCCAGCAGCGCGCACTTCCAGGTCATGAGCATCGCCAGCGCCGCGCTCTCGCCGAGGGTCAGCTCCGGCGCGAAGCGGATCCCGCCCTTCGTCGGGCCCACGGCGAGCGTGTGCTGCACGCGGTAGCCGGTCATCAGGTCGACCGTCCCGTCGTCGCGGCGCACGGGGAACGTCACGGTCAGCGCGCGCGCCGGCGCGCCGAGGCGCTCGCGGATCGGGTCCTCGAGCGCGAGCAGCTCCGCCGCGCCCTCGAACTGCGAGACCGCCGCGTCCCACAGCGCCGAGCGCCAGTCCCCGCCTGCGCGGTCGTCCCCGACGACGTTCACGAGCGCGATGATGCCAGTCAGCCGATGCCCACGGGCTCGTGCCGGCGCTCGCGCGCCGCCTCGGCCTCGTCGCGCTCGACCGCGTCCTCCGTGGCCGGCCCGAACTCCGCGCGCGCGCGTGTGCGGCGCTGCTCGCGCCACATGATGAGCGCCGGCACGATCGCGGCGACGATCAGGGTGACCGACCACCAGTAGGTCGTGCCGAACGCCTGCGCGATCGGGTCGGCCAGGCGCTCGCGCAGCGGCGCGGGCAGCGCCTGCGCGGCCGCCTCGCCGGCGCCCGCGCCCGCGGCCGCCGCGACCGGCACCGCCTGGGCGATCTGACGCTGCAGCACGACGGCGAGCGTCGCGGTGCCGATCGAGCCACCGATGCGTTGCAGCACGTTGAGCATCGGCGTGGCGCGCGGCACCTGGTTGGTCTCGAGCAGCGCGTAGGCGCTCGCCATCGCCGGCATCATCGTGAAGCCCAGGCCGACCCCGCGGATCACGAGCCCGGCGATCAGCAGCGCGTACGGCGTCGAGCCGCTGACCTGCGTGAACGGCAGCGTGCCGACGATCAGCGTCAGCAGGCCGGCGACGACGACGGGCCCGCCGCCGATGCGGTCGGTCAGGCGCCCGGACCAGTGCATCGCGAACGCCGCGCCGATCCCCTGCGGGGCGAGCAGCAGCCCGGCGTCCAGCGGTGAGAGGCCGCGGTCGAGCTGGTAGTACAGCGGCAGCAGCAGCATCCCGCCGAACAGCGCCGCGCCGACGAGCATCACGGTCAGCGCGGCGGCGCTGAAGCCGGTGCTGCGCAGCAGCCGCACGTCGACGATCGGGAACTCGTGGAACCACGAGCGCCGCGCGAACGCGACCACCAGGCCGCAGCCGGCGAGGATCGGCAGCCACACGTTCACCCCGGTCACCGAGCCGGTCGAGGCGACCTCGCTGAGGCCGTAGACGACCGCGGCGATGCCGGGGGAGAGCAGCGCCAGGCCGACGAGGTCCAGGCGCGCGCCGCTGCGGCCGGGCGCGCGCTCGGAGGGCAGCAGCCGCGCGGCGAGCAGGAGCCCCGCGATCCCCACCGGCAGGTTCACGAAGAAGATCCAGCGCCACGAGAGGTTCGTGATCAACAGGCCGCCGATCACCGGGCCGAACACCGGCGCGAGCAGCATCGGCACGCCGACGACGCTCATCACGCGCCCCATGTGCTTGGGCCCCGCGGCCTGGGCGAGCGTGATCATCCCGACCGGCATCACCATGCCGCCCGCCAGCCCCTGCAGCACGCGGAAGCCGATCAGCGACTCGGCGTTCCAGGCCAGGCCGCACAGCGCGCTGGAGGCGACGAAGCCCGTCACCACGCTCATCCACACGCGCTTGGGGCCGAAGCGCTCGGCCGCCCAGCCGGTCAGCGGGATCACGGTCGCCAGC
>DATKOP010000061.1:0-13704 GCA_035524595.1 Steroidobacteraceae bacterium
GTCGCCGTGGCTCTTGACGGTGCCGCCCGAGAGCGTGCCGCCCTCGATGCGCATGCCGTCCGGCAGGGGCTCGGCGCGGATGCCGAGCGCGTGCAGCCCCTGCGCCATCGCCTGGATGCGGTCGCTCTCCTTGACCCTGAGCTCCTCGGCGCCGGTCACGAGCGTCGTGCCGCGCGCGCAGGCGGCGGCCACAAAGAGCACCGGGAACTCGTCGATCGCGAGCGGCACGAGCGCGCGCGGCACCTCGATGCCGGTGAGCGTCGAGGCGCGCACCTCGACGTCGGCCACCGGCTCGTCGCCGGCGAGCCGCGGGTTGACGACCCTGAGGTCGGCGCCCATCAGCCGCAGGATCTCGATGACGCCGGTGCGGGTCGGGTTCATGCCGACGTCGCGCAGCAGGAACGTGCCCTCGGCGGCGAGCGCGCCCGCGACCAGGAAGAAGGCCGCCGAGGAGATGTCGCCGGGCACGCGCAGGTAGGTGGCCTTGAGCGCGGCGCCGCCCTTCAGCGTCACCCGGCCGGGTGCGCTCTTGAGGGGCACGCCGAAGGCGCGCAGCATGCGCTCGGTGTGGTCGCGCGTGACCGCGGGCTCGCGCACCGTGGTCTCGCCCTCGGCGTACAGGCCCGCGAGCAGGATCGCGGACTTGACCTGCGCGCTCGCGACCGTGAGCGCGTAGTCGATGCCCCTCAGGCGCGCGCCGCCGCGCACCCGCACCGGCGGGTGGCCGTCGGTGGTCTCGACGCGCGCGCCCATGAGCCGCAGCGGCGCCGCGGCGCGCTCCATCGGCCGCCGCGACAGCGACTCGTCGCCCGTCAGCGTCGCATCGAAGGCCTGCCCGGCCAGCAGCCCCATCGAGAGCCGCATCGCGGTGCCGGCGTTGCCCATGTCGAGCGCGTGCGCGGGCGGCGCGAGGCCGTGAAGGCCCACGCCGTCGATGACCACCCGCCCGGGGGCCGGCCGCTCGACGTTGACGCCCATCGCGCGCATCGCGCCGAGCGTCGCGAGGCAGTCCTCGCTCTCGAGGAAGCCCTCGACCTCGGTGGTGCCCTCGGCGATGCCGCCGAGCAGCACCGCGCGGTGCGAGATCGACTTGTCGCCGGGCAGCTCGACCTCGCCGCGCACGCAGCCGCCGGCGGCGACCTGGTAGGCAGGCGCGCCACGGGTCTCGCGGTCCATCACAGCACCGCCCTGGGATAGGAGCCGAGCAGCTTCATGAGCGACGCCACCTTCCTGACCTTGGCGAGCGCCTCGCGCACGCGCGCGTCCTCGGCGTGGCCCTCGATGTCGATGAAGAACACGTAGTCCCACTTCCTGCGGCGCGAGGGCCGCGACTCGAGCCGCGTCAGCGTGATGCCGGAGCTCGCGAAGGGCTCCAGCAGCCGCAAGAGCGCGCCGGGACCGGCGGTGTCCGGCGCCGACAGCAACAGCGTCGTGCGGTCGCTCCCCGAGGGCGCGAGCAGCTTGCGCCCGACCACCAGGAAGCGGGTGGTGTTGTCCGGGTGGTCCTCGATCTCGGGCACCAGGATCTTGAGGCCGTAGACCTCGGCGGCCGCCTCGCCCGCGATCGCCGCGGTGCCGGCCTCGTCGCGCGCGCGACGCGCGCCCTCGGCGTTCGACGACACCGCGATGCGCTCGGCCTCCGGCAGGTGCTCGGCGAGCCAGCCGCGGCACTGCGCGAGCGCCTGCTGGTGGGCGCAGATCCGCTCGACGCGCCGCAATCCCGCGACCCGGCCGAGCAGGTGCTGGTGGACCCGCAGCTCGACCTCGCCGCAGATCTTGAGCGGCGAGGTCAGGAACATGTCGGCGGTGTGGCTGACGGTGCCCTCGCTCGAGTTCTCGATCGGCACGACGCCGAAGTCGGCGACGCCCGCCTCGACCTCGCGGAACACCTCGTCGATCGCCGGCAGCGGCAGCGCCCGCACCGAGTGGCCGAAGTGCTTGAGCACGGCCTGCTGCGTGAAGGTGCCCTCGGGCCCGAGGAAGGCGATCTTGAGCGGCTCCTGCTGCGCGAGGCAGGCCGACATGATCTCGCGGTAGAGGCGCACCATCTCCTCGTTGGAGAGCGGCCCGTCGTTCCTCGCGACCACGCGCCGCAGCACCTCCGCCTCGCGCTCCGGGCGGTAGAACTCGGCGGTGCCGGCGGCGCGCTTGGTCGCGCCGACGGTCTGCGCGATGCGCGCGCGCGCGCTGATGAGCCGCTGCAGCTCGGCGTCGATGGCGTCGATCTCGGCGCGCACCCCGTCGAGCGCCCGGCCGGCCGGGGCGGCCGGCGCCGCTGCCGGCCGGCGCCGGCGTCCGCCGCGGCCCGCCCCGCCCTTCATGCCTCGAGGTCCCGCGCGCCGAGCACGCCGTGGATGCGCCGCACCTGCTCGACGATCGCGGCCGGGATCGGCGCGTCGGTGTCGATGATCGTGTACGCCACCTCGCCGCGCGACTTGTTCAGGAGGTCGGCGATGTTGAGCCCGGCGCTCGCGAGCGCGGTCGAGATCTGGCCGACCATGTTCGGCACGTTGGCGTTCGCGATCGCGAGCCGCCAGGTGCCGGCGATGCGCGGCAGCACCGCCTCGGGGAAGTTGACCGAGTGCCTGAGGTTGCCGTTCTCGAGGAAGTCCTTCAGCGTCTCGACCACCATCACCGCGCAGTTCTCCTCGGCCTCGCCGGTCGAGGCGCCGAGGTGGGGCAGCGCCACGACCCGCGGGTGGTCCTTGGAGGCCGGGCTCGGGAAGTCGCAGACGTAGGCCGACAGCTGCCCCGCGTCGAGCGCGGCGAGCACGTCGGCCTCGGCGACGATGCCGGCGCGCGCGAAGTTGAGCACCGCGGCGCCCTTCTTCATGAGGCGGATGCGCGCCGCGTTGACGAGGCCGCGGGTCGCGTCGCCGAGCGGCACGTGCAGCGTCACGAGGTCCGAGCGCGCGAACAGGTCGTCGACCGAGAGCGCCTGCTCGACACCGGCCGAGAGCTGCCAGGCGCGCTGCACGGTGATCTGCGGGTCGTAGCCCAGCACCTTCATGCCGAGGCCGTGCGCGGCGTTGGCGACCTCGACGCCGATCGCGCCGAGGCCAATGACGCCGAGCGTGCGGCCCGGCAGCTCGTAGCCGACGAACCTCTTCTTGCCGCCCTCGACCGCGTGCTCGAGGGCCTCGGCGTCGCCCTCGAGGCCGCGCACGAAGCCCCAGGCCTGGCAGACGTTGCGCGCGGCGAGAAAGAGCGCCGCGATCACGAGCTCCTTGACCGCGTTCGCGTTCGCGCCGGGGGCGTTGAACACCGGGATGCCGCGCTTCGTCAGCGCCGCCACCGGGATGTTGTTGGTGCCGGCGCCGGCGCGCGCCACCGCGAGCACGGAGTCGGCGAGCGCGAGGCCGTGCATGTCCGCCGAGCGCAGCAGCACCGCGTGCGGGTGGCCGATCTCGGAGGCGACCTCGTAGAGCTCGCGCGGCAGGCGCTCGAGGCCGCGCACCGAGATGTTGTTGAGCGTCTGGATGCGAAACATCGCGCTACCCGTGGCGGGCGGCGAAGCCGCGCATGAACTCGACGAGCGCCTCGACGCCTGCGAGCGGCATCGCGTTGTAGAGGCTCGCGCGCATGCCGCCGACCGAGCGGTGGCCCTCGAGGTTGGTGAGGCCGGCCCTGGCCGCCTCGGCCGCGAAGGCGGCCTCGAGCTCGGGCCGCGGCAGCCTGAAGGGCACGTTCATCCACGAGCGGCAGGCGCTCGGCACCGGGTTCGAGTAGAAGCCCGAGCCGTCGATGTAGCCGTAGAGCGCCTGCGCCTTGGCGCGGTTCCTCGCCGCCATCGCCGCGAGGCCGCCCTCGGCCTTGAGCCACCGGAAGACGAGGCCGGCGAGGTACCAGCCAAAGGTCGGCGGGGTGTTCAGCATCGAGCCCTCCGCCGCCTGCGCCCGGTAGTCGAGCACCGAGGGGGTCCCTGGCCTCGCGCGGCCGAGCAGGTCCTCGCGCACGATCACGACGGTGAGCCCCGAGGGGCCGATGTTCTTCTGCGCGCCGGCGTAGATGAGCGCAAAGCGGCTGACGTCGATCGGGCGCGACAGGATCGTCGAGGACATGTCGGCGACCAGCGGCACGCCGCCCGTGTCCGGAACGAAGGGGAACTCGACGCCGCCGATGGTCTCGTTCGGCGTGTAGTGCAGGTAGGACGCCTGCGGGTCGCGGCGCCACTCGGCCTCGGGCGGCACCGCGAAGTAGCCGGACGCCTTGGCGTCGGCGGCGACGTTCACGGCGAGGTAGCGCCCGGCCTCCGTGAGCGCCTTCTTCGACCAGGCGCCCGTGTGGACGTAGTCGGCACGGGCGCCTTCCGGGGCGAGGTTCATCGGGATCGCCGAGAACTGCAGCGTCGCCCCGCCCTGCAGGAACAGCACCTTGTAGTTGGCCGGGACCGCGAGCAGGTCCCTGAGGTTCGCCTCGGCTTCGGCGGCGACCGCGACGAACGCCTTGCTGCGGTGGCTGACCTCCATGACCGACATGCCCGAGCCCTTCCAGTCGCAGAGCTCCTCCCGGGCCTGCTCGAGCACCGGCAGCGGCAGCATCGCGGGGCCGGCCGCAAAGTTGTAGACGCGCATGCTCAGTTCCTGCCGCGGCGGGGGCCGCCGCAGGCCCGATGGTACCGGCTTAAGGAGCCATTGTGCACTGCGGCATTACGCGTCCGGAAGGGTCTCCGGCGTCGCCGCCGACGGCCCCGGGGCGCCGCCTTCGCCCTCCGCGCCCGGGAGGCCGGCGGGTTCCAGGCCCGCGTCCTCGTCCTCGCCGTTGAAGTGCTGCACGCGCGCGAGCCCGACCAGGCGGTCCTCGTCGTCGATGCGCATGAGCCTGACGCCCTGGGTGTTGCGCCCGAGCACCGACACCTGCGCGACCGCGGTGCGCACCAGCGTCCCGCCCTGGCTGATCAGCAGCACGTCGTCCGACGGCAGCACCTGCAGCGCGCCGACCATGCGGCCGTTCCTTTCCGAGAGCTGCAGCGCGATCACGCCCTGCCCGCCGCGGCCGTGCAGCGGGAACTCGGCGACCTCGGTGAGCTTGCCGTAGCCGTTCTCCGAGGCGGTCAGGATCGCGCCCTCGCGGATCACGATCAGCGAGTTGACCTCGTGGCCGTCGCCGACGGTGATGCCACGGACCCCGGCGGCCTCGCGGCCCATCGGCCGCACGTCGTCCTCCGGGAAGCGGATCGCCTTGCCGGCGCTCGTGACCAGCATGATCTCGTTGTTGCCGTCGGTGATGTCGACGCCGACCAGGCGGTCGCCGTCCTCGAGGTTGACGGCGATGATGCCGGCGGCGCGCGGCCGCGAGAACGCCTCGAGCGGCGTCTTCTTGACGGTGCCCTGGCTGGTCGCCATGAACACGAAGCGGTCCTCCGGGAACTCGCGGATCGGCAGCATCGCGTTGATGCGCTCGCCGTCCTCGAGCGACAGCAGGTTGACGATCGGCTTGCCGCGGCCGCCGCGGCCGGCGAGCGGCAGCTGGTAGACCTTGAGCCAGTAGACCCGGCCGCGGTTCGAGAAGCAGAGCAGCGTGTCGTGCGTGTTGGCGACGAACAGCCGGTCGATCAGGTCCTCCTCCTTCATGTCGGTCGCGATGCGACCGCGCCCGCCGCGGTTCTGGCGGCGGTACTCGGTGACCGGCTGGCTCTTGGCGTAGCCGTCGCGCGACAGCGTCACCACGACCGGCTGGTCCTCGATCAGGTCCTCGATCGTGAGGTCGGAGTGATCGACGTTGATCTCGGTGCGCCTAGGGTCCGCGAACTCGGCGCGGATCTCCAAGAGCTCGCCGCGGATCACCTCGAGCAGGCGCGCCGGGCGGGCGAGGATGTCGGCGAGGTCGCGGATCCGCGCCAGGATCTCGCCGTACTCGGCCAGGATCTTGCCGCGTTCGAGCCCGGTCAGGCGGTGCAGCCGCAGGTCGAGGATCGCCTGCGCCTGCACCTCCGAGAGGCGATAGCCGTCCGGCCCGAGGCCGAACTCGGCCGCGAGCCCGTCCGGGCGCACGCGCACGTCCGCGGCCGCGGCCAGCATCTCGGGCACCGCGCCGCCCGGCCAGGCGCGCGCCATCAGCGCGACCTTGGCCTCGGCCGGGGTCGGCGCCGCCTTGATCGCGGCGATCACCTCGTCGATGGCGGCGAGCGCGACCGCCTGGCCCTCGAGCACGTGGCCGCGCTCGCGCGCCTTCCTCAACTCGAACACCGTGCGCCGCGTGACCACCTCGCGGCGGTGCCGGAGGAACGCCTCGAGCAGGTCCTTGAGGCCGAGCAGCCGCGGCTGGCCGTCGACCAGGCCCACCATGTTGATGCCGAACACGGTCTCGAGCGGCGTGTGCTTGTAGAGGTTGTTGAGGACGACGTCCGGGACCTCGCCGCGCCTGAGTTCGATGACGACCCTGAGCCCGTCCTTGTCCGACTCGTCCCGGAGCCCGTCGCCGGCGATGCCCTCGATGACCTTCTCGCGCACGAGGTCGGCGATGCGCTCGAGCAGGCGCGCCTTGTTGACCTGGTAGGGGAGCTCGGTGACCACGATCTGCTGGCGGCCGCGCTCGAGCTCCTCGACCTGGGTGCGGGCGCGCACGTAGATGCGGCCGCGGCCCATCTTGTAGGCGGAGACGATCTCGGCGGCGCCGTTGATGATGCCGGCGGTCGGGAAGTCGGGGCCGGGCACCAGCTGCATCAGCGCCGCGAGCGTGAGCCCCGGGTCGTCGATCAGCGCGATGCAGGCGTCGATGATCTCGCCGAGGTTGTGCGGCGGGATGTTGGTCGCCATGCCGACCGCGATGCCGGAGGAGCCGTTGATCAGCAGGTTCGGCACCCGCGCCGGCAGCACCGCCGGCTCCTTCTCGGACTCGTCGTAGTTGGGGACGAAGTCGACCGTCTCCCTGTCGATGTCGGCGAGGAGCTCGTGCGCGAGCCGCGACATGCGCACTTCGGTGTAGCGCATCGCCGCCGGCATGTCGCCGTCCACCGAGCCGAAGTTGCCCTGGCCGTCGACCAGCAGGTAGCGCATCGAGAACGGCTGCGCCATGCGCACCATCGCGTCGTAGACCGCGGTGTCGCCGTGCGGGTGGTACTTGCCGATGACGTCGCCGACGACGCGCGCCGACTTCTTGTAGGCCTTGTTCCACTCGACGCCGAGCTCGTGCATCGCGTACAGCACGCGGCGGTGGACGGGCTTCAGGCCGTCGCGGACGTCCGGCAGCGCGCGCCCCACGATCACGCTCATCGCGTAATCGAGGTAGGACTGGCGCATCTCGTCTTCGAGGTTGACGTGCAGGATTTCGCGCGCGATGTCGGCCATGCGGGGGGCGGTGCTCGGGTCCGATTGCAAACGGAAATTCTACCACAGCAGGGGGTCCGTTCCCGCGGTTTCACGGCGATTTGGCCGCGCCGCGCGGCTATAATCCGAGGCCGTTGCCGTGCCCGTCGAGCGCGAGGTCCCCGTGAATCCCGAGCCGTCCCAGAGCCGCCCGCGCGCGAGCGTCGACGCCGCCGAGATCCACAAGTTCGACGCGCTCGCCGGCCGCTTCTGGGACCCCGCGGGCGAGTTCGGCGCGCTGCACCGCCTGAACCCGGTGCGCCTCGGCTACGTCGCCGAGCGCGTGCCGCTCGCGGCCGCGGAGCTGCTCGACGTCGGCTGCGGCGGCGGCATCCTCGCCGAGGCGCTCGCGCGCGCGGGCGCGCGCGTCACCGGCATCGACCTGAGCGCCGCGGCGCTCGCGACCGCCGAGCTGCACGCGCTCGAGAGCGGCGTCGCCGTGCGCTACCGGCTCGCGAGCGCGGAGGCGCTGGCGGCCGACGAGGGCGCGCGCTACGACGTCGTCACCTGCATGGAGATGCTCGAGCACGTGCCGGACCCGGCGAGCGTCGTCGGCGCGCTCGCCTCGCTGGTGCGGCCCGGCGGCTCGGTGTTCGTCTCGACGCTGAACCGCACGCCGGCCGCCTTCCTGCTCGCGATCGTCGGTGCCGAGTACCTGGCGCGGCTCTTGCCGCGCGGCACGCACGAGTACGCGCGCTTCATCCGCCCGTCCGAGCTCGCGCGCGCGGCGCGCGCCGCGGGCCTCGAGCTCGTGCACCTCGCGGGCCTCGGCTACGACCCGCTCGCGCGCGCCTTCCGGCTCGAGGCGGGGGTCCGGGTCAACTACCTCGCGCACTTCAAGCGGCCGGCCGCCGCGCCGCCGTGAGCGGCGGCGCGCGCTTTGGCGCGCTGCTCCTAGACCTCGACGGCACGCTGCTCGACACCGCCCCGGACATGACCGGCGCCCTCAACCGGCTGCGCCTCGAGGAGGGCCTCGGGGCGCTGCCTTTCGAGAGCCTGCGGCCGCACGTCTCGCACGGCGCCGCGGCGCTCGTGCGGCTCGGCTTCGGCAGCCCCGCGCCCGAGGAGTTCGAGCGGCTGAGGCGGCGCTTCCTCGCGCTCTACGCCGGGGCCCTGAGCGCGGGCACGCGGCTGTTCCCGGGCTGCGAGGCGCTGCTCGCGGCGCTCGAGCGGCGCGGCATCCCGTGGGGCATCGTCACCAACAAGCCGGGCTTCCTGACGGCGCCCCTGCTCGCGACGCTCGGCCTCGACGCGCGCGCCGCGTGCGTCGTCGCCGGCGACACGGTCGCCGAGCGCAAGCCCCACCCGCTGCCGCTGCTGCACGCCGCGGCGCTGATCGGCCGCGCGCCCGCCGACTGCGTCTACGCGGGCGACGCCGAGCGCGACATCGTCGCCGGCCGCGCCGCCGGCATGCACACCGTCGCGGTGCGCTACGGCTACCTCGCCGCCGGCGAGGATCCCGGCGCCTGGCGGCCGGACGCGATCGTCGCGGAGCCTGGCGAGCTGCTCGGCCTGCTCGCGCCGGCGGACGCCTGAGCGCCGTGCCGGCACCGCTCGAGCTCGAGCTCGCGCTAAGGTTCGCGGGCGCCGCGGCGCGCGCGCGGCTCGAGCCGCTCTACGCGATCGACGCCGAGATCGCCGCCGCCGCGCGTCCCGGCGTCGAGCACGCGGTCGCGCACGCCAAGCTCGGCTGGTGGCACGGCGAGGTCGAGCGGCTCGCGGCCGGGCGGCCCGAGCACCCGCTCGCGCGCGCGCTCCACGCCCGCGCGGGCGCGGCCCCCGGCTACGCGCGCCTCAACGAGCGCCTGGCCGCGGCCGAGCTCGCGCTCGCGGGCTTCGCGCCGGCGACCCCTCTGGAACTCGAGGCGCTGCTGGCGCGCTCGCACGGCGCGCTGCAGGTGCTGGCCGCGGAGCTGCTGGCCGGCGGCGCCGCGCCCGCGCTCGCGGCCTTCGGCGCCGCGCTCGGCCGCGGCCTCGGCCTCGTCGAGGCGCTCGCGGCGCCGGGGGCTCCGCTGCTCGCCGCGCTCGAGCGCGCGCCCCTGATCGGCGCCGCGCGCGAGGCGCTCGCGGCGGCGACGCGCGAGCTCGCGGCGCCGCTGCGGCCGGCGCAGGCGCACGGCCTCGTGCGCGGCGCGCTCGCCGCGGCGCGCCTCGCCGCGCTCGCCCGGGGCGCGACCGCCCCGCCGCACCCGTTCCCGCAACTGTGGCTCGCCTGGCGCACCGCGCGCCGCGCGCGCCGGGAGTGACGCCGTGACCACGCCCGATCCCCGCCACTACCGCGCGCACGCCGAGCTCTACGCCGGCCGCGTGATCCTCGTCACCGGCGCAGGCTCAGGCATCGGCCGTGCGCTCGCGCTCGCGCTCGCCGCAGGCGGCGCGACCGTCGGGCTGCTCGGCCGCACGCAACGCAAGCTCGAGCGGGTCTACGACGAGATCGTCGCGGCCGGCGGCCCGACGCCTGCGCTGCTGCCCTTCGACCTCGAGAACGCGCTCGCGCAGCACTACGACGCGCTCGCGGGCGCGCTCGAGACCGAGTTCGGGCGCCTCGACGGGCTGGTGCACAACGCCGCGATGCTGGGCACCCGCGCGCCGGTCGCGCACTTCGACGTGCCGACCTGGTGCCGGGTGCTGCAGGTGAACCTGACCGCGGAGTTCGCGCTGACGCAGGTGTGCCTGCCGCTCCTCGAAAAGAGCGCCGACGCCTCGGTCGTGTTCACGACGAGCGGCGTCGGCAACCGCGGCCGCGCCTACTGGGGCGCCTACGCGGTCTCGAAGTTCGGCGTCGAGGGCCTCGCGCAGGTGCTCGCGCACGAGTACGAGGACAACCCGCGGCTGCGCATCAACCTCGTGAACCCGGGACCGACCCGCACCGAGCTGCGGGCGCTCGCCTACCCGGCCGAGGACGCCGCGCGGCTCGCGGCGCCGGAGGAGGTCATCCCGACCTACCTCTACCTGCTGGGCCCGGACGCCCGCGGCGTGTCGGGCCGGCGCTTCGACTGCCAGGCTTGAGGCGCCGCGCGCGCGCCGCGGGCATCGCGAGCTCGACCGCGGCGTAAAGCGCGTCGCGCTCCGGGGCCTCGAGCTCGCGGTGCCGGCCGCGCGAGATCGCCCGGTCCATGGTCACGGGCCCGAGGCGCGTGCGCAGGATGCGGCTGACCTCGAGGCCGGCGGCCGAGAGCAGGTTCCTGAGGTCGCGGCCGTGGCCGCGCTTGAGCTCGAACTCGAACCAACGGTTGCGGCCCTCGCCGCCCGCCGCGCCGAGCCGCGCGATCTCGAACGGCGGCTCGGCCGCGAGCGCCGCCGCCGGCAGCCCCGCCATCAGCGCCTCGGTCGGCTCGCCCGAGACGCGCACCGCGTAGGCGGAGCCGAGCCGCCCGGCCGCGCGGCTGGCCGCGGCCCTGAGCCCGCCGTCGGTCGTGAACACCTCGAGCCCGCCGTCGGTCGGCGCGAGCGGCGCGAGCGGCAGCCAGCGCCGGCCGCGCAGCTTCGGCAGCCGGTCGTAGGTCGTGGCCTCGGCCGCGGCGCCGCCGGCGGCCGTCGCGGGCTTCAAGGCCTCGCCGGGCGGGCGGTGGTAGATGAGCACCAGGTTGTCGGGCGCCGCGCGCTCGAGCCTGAGCCGCCGGCCGTCGACCGCGATCCGGTCGGTGGCGGCGACGCGCTGGCCGATGACCGCCGGCTGGCCGTTGACCGTGACGCGGCCGGCCCGGATCCAGGCCTCGGCGTCGCGGCGCGAGGCGAGGCCGGCGCCGGCCAGCACCTTCTGCAGCCGCTCCGCCACGCTCAGTCGCCCGCGGCGTTGCGCGCGCCCGCGTCGTCCGGGGCGGCCTGCACCTCGCTCGCCTCGGCCCCGACCGCGGCCAGCGTCGGCGCCTCGAACTCGAGCTGCACGCCGAGCGTCTCGACGTCCTTGAGCTGCGCCAGCGTCGGCAGGTCGTCGAGCGTCTTGAGGCCGAAGTAGTCGAGGAACTCGCGCGTGGTCGCGAGCAGCTCCGGCCGTCCCGGCACGTCGCGGTGGCCGATGACCCGCACCCAGCCGCGCTCGAGCACGGTGCGGATGATGTTCGGGTTGACCGCGACGCCGCGGATGTCCTCGATCTCGCCGCGCGTGATCGGCTGGCGGTAGGCGATCAGCGCCAGCGTCTCGAGGAGCGCGCGCGAGTACTTCGCCGGCCGCTCGAGGAACAGCCGCGACACCGGCGCCGCGACCTCGCCGCGCACCTGGATGCGCCAGCCGCTCGCGACCTCGGCGAGCGCGATGCCGCGGCCCGCGTAATCCCCGGCGAGCGCCGCGAGCGCGCGCTCGACGGCGGCGAGCTCGGGGCGCGCGAACTCGTCGAACAGGTCGCGCAGCTCCGCCGCGCTCACCGGCCGGCCGGCGGCCAAGAGCGCCGCTTCGACCACGTTCCTGAGGTAGCTCTCGGTCATCGCAACTCCCAGAAGGCTCAGGACGCGGCGCCGGCCGCGTCGTCGTTGGCCGCCACCAGCTCGGCGCGCGGCAGCGCCGCGCGCACGTGCAGCGGCGCGTAGGTCTCGGCCTGCACGATGTCCAAGAGGCCCTCGCGCAGCAGCTCGAGCAGCGCGACGAAGGTCACCGTGACCCCCATGCGCCCCTCCTCGACGCTGAACAGCTGCGCGAAGCCGACGAGCTCGCCGCCCTGCAGCCGCTCGATGATCTCGCTCATGCGCTGGCGCACCGAGAGCCGCTCGCGCTGCACGTGGTGGTGCGCGAACATCGCCGCCCGCTGGATGACGTCCGTGAACGCGAGCAGCATCTCCCTGAGCGTCACGTCGGGCAGCAGCGGCGCGACCGCGCGCTCGACGAGCTCGGCGTGCGCCACGTGCACGTCGCGCTCGAGCCGCGGCAGCCGGTCGATGTCCTCGGCGGCGCGCTTGAAGCGCTCGTACTCCTGCAGCCGGCGCACCAGCTCCGCGCGCGGGTCCTCCTCCTCGCCACCCTCGCTCTGCGGCCGCGGCAGCAGCATCCGCGACTTGATCTCGGCCAGCATCGCCGCCATCAGCAGGTACTCGCCGGCGAGCTCGAGCTCGAGCTCGCGCATCAGGTCGATGTACTCGAGGTACTGGCGGGTGATCTCGGCGATCGGGATGTCGAGGACGTCGAGGTTCTGGCGCCGGATCAGGTAGAGCAGCAGGTCGAGCGGCCCCTCGAAGGCCTCGAGGAACACCTTGAGCGCCTGCGGCGGGATGTACAGGTCCTTCGGCGGCTCGGTCACCGGCTCGCCGTCGACGATCGCGAACGGCATCTCGGCCTGCTCGGGCCGAAGCTCCGCAGGCGGCAGCGGCGTGCTCATCGGTACTCGAGCCCCATCGCGGCGCGCACCTGCTGCATGGTCTCGCGCGCGGCCTCGCGGGCCTTGTCGCAGCCCTCGGCGATGATGCCGCGCACCGCGTCGCGGTTCTCCTCGTACTCCTTGGCGCGCGCGCGGATCACCTCGATCTCGGCGACCACGGCGTCGATCAGCGGCTTCTTGCACTCGAGGCAGCCGATGCCGGCGCTCCTGCAGCCGGCGGCGGCCCAGGCCTGGACGTCGGGCTTGGAGTAGATCCGGTGCAGGTCGAACACCGGGCACTTCTCCGGGTCGCCCGGGTCCGAGCGGCGCACCCGCGCCGGGTCGGTCTGCATCGTCTTGAGCTTCTTCGCGACCTCGGCCGGGTCCTCGCGCAGCCCGATGGTGTTGCCGTAGGACTTCGACATCTTGCGCCCGTCGAGCCCCGGCACCTTCGGCGTCGTGGTCAGCAGCACCTCCGGCTCCGTCAGGATCACCCGGCCGGTGCCCTCGAGGTAGCCCTGCAGCCGCTCGCGGTCGGCGACCGTGAGGCGCGCGTTGCCGGCCAGCAGCGCCGCCGCGCGCGCGAGCGCGCTCTCGTCGCCGGCGGTCTGGTAGGCCTTGCGCAGCTCCTGGTAGAGCTGCGCGTTCTTGGCGCCGAGGCGCTTGACGGCCTTCTCGGCCTTGGCCTCGAAGTCCTTCTCGCGGCCGTAGACGTGGTTGAAGCGCCGCGCGACCTCGCGCGTGATCTCGACGTGCGCCACCTGGTCCTCGCCGACCGGCACGTACTTCGGCCGGTACACCAGGATGTCGGCGCTCTGCAGCAGCGGGTAGCCGAGGAAGCCGTAGGTCGCGAGGTCCTTCTCCTTGAGCTGCTCCTGCTGGTCCTTGTAGCTCGGCACGCGCTCGAGCCAGCCGAGCGGCGTGATCATCGACAGGAGCAGGTGCAGCTCCGCGTGCTCGGGCACCTGCGACTGGACGAAGAGCGTGCAGGCCGAGGGGTTGAGTCCCGCGCCCAGCCAGTCGATGACCATCTGCCAGGTGTTCTCCTCGAGCTGCGAGGTGTCGTCGTAGCCGGTCGTGAGCGCGTGCCAGTCGGCGACGAAGAAGTA